>JAUSDY010000130.1 GCA_030650395.1 Acidobacteriota bacterium
CGCCGCACAAGCGCCTACCCGTACCATGGATGGCTGAGCAAGGACCGCTCGAGAAGACGACACAGTGGATTGGTAGACGGTCCCGAACAGGGACCGGGCCGTAGTAATAGCTGGATCTGTGACGCGTAACCCGAGCCGGCCGCACCTGGACAATTTCGTCAAGGAGCAGCACCGGCATGAGAAAAAAAATAGTGCTGGCATTCGTGCTCGTCACGCACGGTTGCGTGGCCGGGCTCGGCATGGCCACGTATCTGCGCAGCCAGACCTTGCTCAAGGAACGCATCCTGAGCGAGTCCACGGCGGCCTTCGCGAGCATCGAGTTCAAGCTCAGCCGGATCATAGAAACCGCCAAGGAATACGTCTGTTCCTGGTCGGCACGGCGGCGTACAGCTATCGAGAAATCCACGACGAGCTCACCGCCGTGACGCTGTTGCGCCAAGAGGCCGTCGCACGACTTCCAGCAGTTGCACTGGCGGAAAAATTCGGACGCGTCGTGGGCATCCTCGGGATCCTCGACTCTCAGCAAGCTCGACAGCTCGCCGGGCAAATCCTCCGCGGCGGGCGCAACCATCCGCTGACTGAGCGCAAATCATCCCGCCTCGAAGGGGAAGGCTGATGAAAGCTCAGAACCTGATCGGGCTCAATCGCCTGATCCTCGTCATACTGCTGCCTCTGGTGGCATTCGTCCTGCAATCGATCTTCTGGGATGCCATCAAGCCGTTCGCATGGTTTCTTTTCTTTCCCGCGGTTTTTTTCAGTTCCTGGATCGGCGGCCTTTCCGGCGGCGTGATCGCCACCCTCATCTCCACGGCGCTCGCCTGGTGGGCCTTCATTCCACCGAAATACTCATTCGCGTTGGAGAATCCCTTTTACCTCGCCTCGATCGGCTTGTTCATGGGCATGGGTTTCCTCTTCGGCTACACCCAGGAACGCATCAAGAAAGCGAACCGGAAAACCGCCGAGGCCCTGGCGGCCGCACGCGTCGCCAACGAGCAGTTGCAAGGCGCCAACGACAAGATTACGCAGCTCTATGAAAAGACGCTCGAGCTCGACCAGCTCAAGAACCAGCTTTTCGCCAATGTCAGCCACGAGCTGCGCACACCCCTGGCACTGATTCTCGGCCCGGTGGCCAAGCGGCTCGCCGCCGACAATCTCGGTGATGAGGAGCGGCGCGACCTCGAAGTGGTGGACCGCAACGCCCGGCTGCTCTACCGCCACGTCAGCGACCTGCTCGACGTGGCCAAGCTCGAGGCCGGGCGGATGCACATGCAATACGCCCAGGTCGACCTCGCCCATTTGGCGCGTTTCGTGGCTTCTCATTTCGAGGTCCTGGCCCGGGAACGACACATCCGTTACACGGTGGACACACGCGACGCCACGCCCGCCCAGGTGGACGCGGAAAAATTCCAGCGCATCCTGCTCAATATTCTCTCCAACGCTTTTAAATTCACCCCTGATGGCGGAGCGGTCACCTTGACATTGGATACGGCGGGCGGGCACGCCATCATCCGGGTGCAGGACAACGGTCCGGGCGTGCCGGCGGCCATGCGCGCGGTCATTTTCGAGCGCTTCCGGCAGGTGGAAGGCGGTGCCGAGCGGCGCTTCGGCGGCACCGGCTTGGGCCTGGCCATCGTCAAGGAATTTGTCGATCTGCACGGCGGCGCGGTCGAGGTAGCGGAAGCACCCGGCGGTGGGGCGCTGTTCACCGTCACGCTACCCTTGGTTGCACCCGCCGGCACCGAAATCCAGCCGATGCCGAGCACCTTGGACGAAGAGATCGACCGCCAGGCCCTGGACGAACTACGCAGACAGAACAATGCGGCCATCCTGCCGCCTTCCGCGCTCGCGGCGAACGTCCCGCTCGTCCTGGTGGTGGAGGACAACCCCGACATGAACGCGTTTGTGGCCGAAGCCCTCAGGCGGCACTACCGGGTCGTCACCGCCTTCGACGGGCAGGAAGGCCTGCAGAAGGCTTTCGAGACCCGCCCCGATCTCATCGTGAGCGACGTGATGATGCCCCGTATGAGCGGCGATCAGATGGTTGGCGCATTGCGTCGCCGGCGGGAAATGGACGACGTGCCGATCGTACTGCTCACGGCCAAGGCCGATGACGAGCTGCGGGTGAAGCTCTTGAAGGAAGGAGTCCAGGATTACATCCACAAGCCCTTCTCGGTTGAGGAACTGCTGGCACGGGTTGGCGGGCTGATCTCGGAGCGGAAACGGAAGGAGGCTTCGCTTCGGGAAGCTTACGGGCTCTTGCACGCCGTCACCGAGTCGATACCCGATGCGGTCTTCGTCAAGGACTCCACAGGGCGGTATCTCATGATCAACGCCGCCGGTGCCCGGTTGCTCGGCCAACCGGTGGAACAGGTGCTCGGCAAGCGCGACACCGACTTCTTGCCGCCCGAGGCGGCGAGAAAGGTGATGGAAGAAGACCGCGAAGTAATGGCCGCAGGTGAGAGTAGCACTCATGAAGAAACAGAAGCGCAGGCAGGCATTACCCGTGCATTGCTTTCAACCAAAGCCCCCTACTGCAATTCGCAAGGGGAGATCACGGGCGTCCTTGGAATCAGGAGAGACATCACCGAACTCAAGCGCGCGGAGGAGCGGTTGCATCTTCAGGGTGCCGCGCTCGAGGCGGCCGCCAACGCCATTGTGATTGCCGACCGGGAAGGCTGTATCGTCTGGGTGAATCCGGCCTTCACGCGCAACACCGGCTATGAGTTGGAAGAAGCCCGCGGGCAGAACCCCCGGATTCTCAGGTCCGGGAAACAGGACCAGACGTTTTACCAAAACCTGTGGGAGACGATCCTGGCCGGGCGAGTGTGGCGCGGCGAGATCGTCAACCGCCGCAAGGACGGCAGCCTCTACACCGAGGATATGACCGTCACGCCGGTTCGCGACGCAGGCGGCGAGATCGCCCACTTCGTCGCCATCAAGCAGGACGTCACCGAGCACAAGCGGGCCGAAGCGGCGCTGCGCGAAAGCGAGGAACGATTCCGCTTGTTGACGGAATCGGCGCTGACCGGCGTTTACCTGATACAGGACAATCTCTTTCGATACGTCAATCCGGCCTTCGTCCCGATTTTCGGCTACACGGTGGGAGAGCTTACCGATAAGCTCGGACCGCTGGATTTAACGGCACCCGGCGACCGTGCGCTCGTCGCGGAAAATATCCGCAAGCGCGTCGCGGGCGGAATTCACGACATCCGCTATTCCTTCAAGGGGCGGCGAAAAGACGGGGCGCTCATTGACGTGGAGGTGCACGGCGCCCGGGTGGAATACGACGGGAAGCCCGCAGTCGTCGGAACGCTGCTCGACGTCACCGAGCGCATACGCGCGGAGGAGGAGATCCGCCGGCTCAACGAACAACTTGAGCAGCGAGTCATTGAGCGCACCGCCCTGCTCGATGCCGCCAACAAGGAGCTCGAGGCCTTCAGCTACTCGGTGTCGCACGACCTGCGCGCGCCCTTGAGAGGCCTGGACGGCTTCAGCCAGATACTGCTGGAGGACTACGCCGACAAGCTGGATGGCCAGGGCAAGAACTATCTCCAGCGCCTGCGCGGCGCCAGCCAACACATGGGAGCGCTCATCGACGACCTGCTCAAGCTCTCGCGCGTCACGCGCGCCGAGTTGAGCCTGGAAGAAGTGGACCTCGGCGCGCTCGCGCAGGAGGTCGCCGAGGGGTTGCGAAGGCAGGATCCGGAGCGGAGCGTGCGCTTCGATATTGCCCCGGGGCTCACGGCACGCGCCGATTCCCGCCTGTTGCGCGTCGCCCTCGAGAACCTGCTGGACAACGCCTGGAAGTTCACCGGCCACCGGGCCGAGGCGCATATCGAGTTCGGCGCGGCCGAGCAGGACGGCAAGCCGGCCTATTTCGTCCGCGACAACGGCGCTGGCTTCGACATGGCCTACGCCGGCAAGCTTTTCGGCGCTTTCCAGCGCCTGCACGACGCACGCGAGTTCCCCGGCACAGGCATCGGGCTGGCCACCGCGCAACGCGTGATCCATAAGCACGGGGGGCAGGCGTGGGCCGAGGGGGAAGCGGGAAAAGGCGCGACGTTTTATTTCACCCTATGACGACGTAAGGAGACGACATGCACAACAAGACTATTCTGCTGGTGGAAGACAACCCCGACGACGAGGCACTCACCCTGCGCGCTCTGAGAAAGAACAACATCAAAAATGAGGTGATCGTGGCGCGCGACGGCGCCGAGGCACTTGATTACCTCTTCGGCACGGGCCGGCACGCCGGGCGCAACGTCGCCAACCTGCCGACGGTGGCGTTGCTGGACCTGAAGCTCCCCAAGGTGGACGGCCTCGAGGTGCTGCGGCGCATCCGCGCCGATGAGCGCACGAAGCTCTTGCCGGTCGTGATCCTGACCTCCTCCAAGGAGGAGCAGGACGTGGTTAAGGGCTATCGACTCGGCGCCAACAGTTACGTACGCAAACCGGTCAATTTCGACGAGTTTATCGAGGCTGCGCGCCAACTCGGGCTGTACTGGCTGCTGCTGAACGAAGCACCGCCGAAATAAGCGCCCTTTTCCCTGGAGACATCGAGGAATCTTTCCCGTGACCAAACCGCTGAACGCCCTGATCGTCGAGGACTCGGAGAACGACACCGAGCTGCTGCTGCGCGAGCTGCGGCGCGGCGGGTACGAGCCGATACACGCCCGGGTCGATACGCCCGAGGCAATGAGCGCCGAGATGTCCGCGCACGCCTGGGACATTGTGTTCTCCGATTTCACCATGCCGCGCTTCAACGCCTTCGACGCGCTGGCGTTGTTGCGCAAAATCGGACTGGACATACCCTTCATCATCGTCTCCGGCACCATCGGCGAAGATCGCGCGATAACGGCCATGAAGGCCGGCGCGCACGACTACATCCTGAAGAACAACCTGAAACGGCTGCTCCCCGCCATCGAACGCGAACTGCGCGAGGCGCGCCTGCGGCAGGAACACCGTGAAGCCGAAATCACGATTTACCGCCTCGCCTACACCGACCCGGTTACCGACCTGCCCAACCGCACCCGGTTCCGGGAACAGGCGCAACAAGCCGTGGAAGCAGGGCTGCGCGATCGCCACCCTGTGGCCCTGATGCTCATGGACCTCGAACGCTTCCGGCACGTCAACGACACGCTCGGGCACAACCGGGGCGACCACCTGTTGCAGCAGGTCGGCGCGCGGCTGCGCAGCGCGCTGTTTGCTCCGGACGTCGTGGCACGCCTCGGCGGCGATGAGTTCGGGATGCTGCTGCCGCATCTGGCGGCGCTCGAGGACATTGCGCTGGTCGTCAAGAAACTGCAGGACATCCTGATGGCGCCGTTCATGATCGACGGAATCCCCATCGTCGTCGAGGCCAGCATCGGGGTGGCGGTCGCGCCGGAACACGCGAACGACGCCGACACCCTGCTGCAGCGCGCGGACATCGCCATGTACCGGGCCAAACATATGGCGAGTGGTTACGTCGTCTATGCGCCGGCCTTCGACCGGCACAGCCCGGAGCGGCTGGCGCTCATGGCGGAACTGCGCAACGCCATCGAGAACAACCAGCTCCTGCTCCACTACCAGCCCAAGGTGGACATCCGCAGCGGCCGTACCGTCGGCGCCGAGGCGCTGGTGCGCTGGCAACACCCCTCCCGCGGGCTGCTGGCGCCCGACCAATTCATCGGGCCCGCCGAGTACACGGGACTGATCACGCCGTTGACCCAGTGGGTGCTCGCCACCGCGCTGCGCCACTGTCAGGAAACCCGCTGTCAGGGGCTTGATATGCGCATCAGCGTGAATCTCTCCGCGCGCACGCTGCACCATCCCCACCTGCCCGCCCATGTGGAGAACCTGCTCAAGACGATCGACATCGAACCCCACCGTCTGATCCTGGAGATCACGGAAAGCGCCATCGTCCTCGACCCCGCGCGCGCCCAGGAAACGCTGGCAACGCTGCATCGCATGGGCGTGTCGCTCTCCATCGACGATTTCGGCACCGGCTATACCTCGCTTTCCAACATCACCAAACTGCCCGTGGACGAGATCAAGATCGACAAATCCTTCGTGATGGGAATGATGACAGACAAACACAATACCACCATCGTGAAATCGGTGATCGAGCTCGGACACAACCTCGGACTCACGGTGGTCGCGGAAGGCGTGGAGACGAAGGAAGTGCTCGATCTGCTGGGAACGTTCGGCTGCGACCAGGCACAGGGATATTTCATCAGCCAACCCCAGCCGTGCGAACAACTGAGAGACTGGTTCACGACCTCGTCGTGGAAACCCGTGCCGGTCCACTAATGCAATGCCTTCGATGCGAGCCCGTCGGCGAGTCGCCGCGGTAAAAAACGGGAGGCTTTGAACATGACAACGGACAAGGGTATACCGCTGCGCGTGCTGATCGTCGAAGACTCGGACGACGACGCGCGGCTGGTGGTGCACGAGCTCAAGCGCGGCGGCTACGCGCCGGCGTATGCACGCGTGGACACACGTGAGGCGCTCCGGGTCGCGCTCGACAAGCAGGAATGGGATATCGTTATCAGCGACTACACCATGCCGCAGTTCAGCGGCGCGCAGGCGCTTGCCATGGTGCGTGAACGCAGGCTCTACGTGCCCTTCATCTTCGTGTCGGGCACCATCGGCGAGGACACAGCGGTCCTGGCCATGAAGTCCGGCGCCCAGGACTACGTCATGAAGGGCGGCTTGAAGCGCCTGGCGCCGGCGGTGCAGCGCGAGCTGCGCGAGGCGGAGACACGCAGGGAACGGGGCCACGCCGTGGCCGAGCGCCGCGCCGCCGATGCGCGCTTCCGCAACGTCCTCGACACCGCCGCCGACGCCGTGATCGTGACGGACGAGGATTATCGCATCCAGATCTTCAACCAGGGGGCGGAGTGGATTTTCGGTTACCGCGCCGAGGAGGTCATGGGACAGCCCTTGGACATGCTCCTGCCGGGTCGTTATATCGACAGCCACCGTAAGCACATCCAAGACTTCGCGCAGGAACCCGATTCCTCCCGGCGCATGAACAAGCGCAGCGAGGTACACGGCCGGCGCAAGGACGGCACCGAGTTCCCGGCCGAGGCCAGCATCTCCAAGCTCTCCGAGAACGGCAAGACCACTTTTACCATCATCCTGCGCGACGTCACCGAGCGCAAGCACGCCGACGAGGAGCTGCGCCTGCTACAGGGCATTACCCAGGCAGCGGGCGCCGCCGGCGACATACACGCAGCGCTGGCCGTAACTCTGGGCAAGGTGTGCGAAACCACCGGATGGGTTCTGGCGCAGGCGTGGATACCGCGGCCGGACGGCGCGACTATCGAGTGCAGTCCGGCGTGGCATTGCCGTGCGGGCGGGCTGGAGCAGTTCCGCATAGCGAGCCTAAGCTTCGCCTTCGCTCCCGGCGAGGAGCTGCCGGGGCGCGTCTGGGCTGCGAAGCAACCGGTGTGGGTACGGGACGTGGCGCAGGACGCCAACTTTCCGCGCGCGCCGTTTGCGAAACAGGCGGGCTTGAAGGCGGGCATGGGGATCCCGGTCCTGGCGGGCGAGGAAGTGGTGGCGGTGCTCGAGTTCTTCGTGCACGCGCCGCGCGAGGAGGACGAGCATCTCATGCAACTCGTGTCGAGCGTGGCCGCGCAACTCGGGAGCGTGATCCAACGCAAGCGCACCGAGGAACGCCTGAATTTTCTGGCGCACTACGACGCGCTGACGGGCCTGCCCAACCGCATGCTGTTCCACGACCGCCTGAGGCAGGCCATGGTCGAGGCCAACCGTCATCAGCGCCAGACGGGTGTCGCGTTCCTGGATCTGGACCGTTTCAAGGCCATCAACGACAGCCTCGGGCACGGCATCGGGGACCTGTTCCTGAAGGACGTGGCCGAGCGGATTGCCCGCTGCGTGCGCGAGGGCGACACCGTGGCGCGCCTCTCCGGCGATGAGTTCGCCGTGATCCTGGCGGACTTGCGGCAAGTGAGCGACGCCGCGCGCGTGGCGCAAAAGATTCTGGACGGCTTCGCGCAGCCGTTCCACGTCGCCGGACACGAACTCTTCGCCAGCGCGAGCCTGGGCATAACGCTGTATCCCCTCGATGGCGACAGCGCCGAGGGCCTGCTGCGCAACGCCGACATCGCCATGTACCGCGCCAAGGAATCGGGCGGCAACGCCTGCCAGTTCTACGCCGCCGACATGACCTCCATGGCGCACGAGCGTCTGGCGCTCGAAAATGCCCTGCGCCGGGCGATCGAGGAAAAGGAATTCCTGCTGCACTACCAGCCGATGGTGGATTTTCACTCGGGGCAGATCACGGGGATGGAAGCCCTCATTCGCTGGCGGCGCCCGGGACATGGGATCGTTCCCCCGGACGAGTTCATCCCGCTCGCGGAGGAGACCGGCCTCATCGTGCACCTCGGCGAGTGGGTGCTGCGCGAGGCCTGCCGTCAATGCCAGTCATGCGGCAACAAGGCTGGGTCAGCGCCGTTGCGCCTAGCGGTGAACGTCTCGCCACGTCAGTTTCACCAGGGAAATTTCCTCAAGACGGTGGTGCGCGCGCTCAACGATACCAAGTTCGACCCGCACCGGCTCGATCTCGAGATCACCGAAAGCCTCCTGATGCAGAACGCCGAGAGCGTGCTCGAAGTCATGCGCGAGCTCGGGGCACTCGGCGTGCAGTTCTCGATCGACGACTTCGGCACCGGCTATTCGAGCCTCGCCTACTTGAAGCACCTGCCCATCGGCCACGTCAAGATCGACCGCTCGTTCGTGCGCGACATCCCCGCCGACGCCAACGACGCCGCCATCGTCACGGCCATCCTTGCCATGGCGCGCAGCCTGGGCATCCAAGTCATCGCCGAGGGCGTGGAGACGAAGGAACAACTCGAATTCCTGCGCGCGAAGGGCTGCGACATGGCGCAGGGCGACTACTTCAGCCGGCCGCTGCCGGCCGAGGAGATCATGCCGGTTCTGAAAGCAGGGAAACTGCCATGACGGTGAGAAAAGGAAATGCGTTCAATACACATGCTCGATAACCAACGGCGCTGCACCGACCGGTCATGCCAGCCCCAACACGCCGGCCGGCGATCCGCCTTCCGGTGGAGATCGTCCCGATGACTGAACTTGTCGTTTTCCATCTCGACGAACTGCGGATAGCGCTCATGCTCGCCACGGTCGAACGCGTCGTTGGCGCCGTCCAGATAACCCGCTTGCTCGATACACCGGACATCGTGCTCGGCGTCGTCAATGTGCGCGGCTGCGTCATCCCGGTCATTGACGCACGCAAGCGGTTTCGCCTGCCGCCACGGGAAATCGCGGCGGCCGACCGGTTCGTTATCGCGCACACGGCCCGGCGACCGGTGGCGCTCGTGGCGGATGCGGTGAGCGGGACCATCCAGTGCCAGGAACAGGACATCGTCGGTTCCGGCGACATCCTTCCCGGCATCGAGTACGTGGACGGCGTGATGAAGCTCGGCGATGGCCTGATTCTCATCCACAACCTGGACCGATTCCTCTCGCTGGAAGAAGAAGACTCTCTCGACCGGGCGTTATCGACGACCGGAGGCCGGTGACATGCGACCGACCCTTCCCGAACCGCTCCTCTCCAGCCTGGCCGATTTTCTCGCCGCGCAGATCGGCCTGAACTTTCCGAGGGAACGGTGGGGCGATCTCGAGCGGGGAATCGCCGCCACGGCGCGCGAATTCGGCGCGGCCGACGTGGAGTCATGTGTGCACCGGCTGCTGTCCGCCCCGCTGACGCGCGGCCAGATCGAGATTCTCGCCAGCCGTCTCACCGTGGGCGAAACCTATTTCTTCCGCGAGAAGCCGAATCTCGAGGCGCTCGAACAACACGTCTTCCCGGAGCTGCTGCGTGCGCGCGAGTGCGCGGAACGGCGGCTGCGCTTCTGGAGCGCCGGCTGCTGCACCGGCGAGGAGCCCTATTCGATCGCCATGCTCCTCGACCGGCTGCTCCCGGACCAGAGGGACTGGAATATCAGCATCCTGGCCACGGACATCAATCCGCAATTCCTGCGCAAGGCGGCCGAGGGCGTCTACGGCGAGTGGTCGTTCCGCGACACCCCGGCCTGGGTACGGGAGCGGTATTTCAAGAAACGCAAGGACGGGCGTTTTGAGGTTCTGCCGCACATCCGCAAGCGCGTGACATTTTCCTACCTCAATCTTGCGGATGACGCTTATCCCTCGCTCACGAGCAACACCAATGCGATGGACGTCATATTCTGCCGGAACGTGTTGATGTATTTCACCGCGGCGCGGGCCGGAAAGGTCGTCGAGAATCTTCACCGCGCGCTCGTGGACGGCGGCTGGTTCGTCGCCAGTCTCACGGAGAGTTCGGGCAGTCTGTTCTCCGCATTCACGACCGTCGAATCCGCCGGGGCGATTCTCTACCGCAAGACCGCGGGCGCGGAACGGCGACGAATCGTCATCCCCGCGGATTCAATTCCGGCGCCTGCGCCGCCGATGCAGGCCGCACCGCCGGGATGGATGCAACAGCAACCCGCGGCGTCCCCGCCCGAACCGGACCGGCCGGCCGATGCCGCCCCGGCCGGAGGCAGCCCGCCCGCGCCGGGCGAAATCGAACACCTGCGCCGGACGGCGCTCGACTGCGCCAACCAGGGCCGGCTCGACGAAGCCATTGAGTGGTGCCGCAAGGCGATCACCGCCGACAAGCTCAATCCGGCGCACCGATATCTGCTTGCCACGATCCAACAGGAGCTGGGCCAGAGCGAAGTCGCCGTCCAGTCGCTTATGCGCGCGCTCTATCTCGATCCGGATTTCGTGCTCGCCCATTTCGCCCTGGGCAACCTGCGTCTGTCGCAGGGGCGGCACCGCGAGGCGCAGCGGCATTTCGACAACACGCTCACGCTGCTGCGGGCGCGCCCGCGGGATGAAATTCTTCCCGAGGCGGAGGGCCTGACCGCCGGCCGGCTCGGCGAAATCATCGTCTCGGTCCGTTCGAGCCTGCCGCAGAACACGGCTGTTTACTGAGAGGACAACGAATGGTGCGCATCGAATGCCGTTGCAGATACCCTACCCATGAACCTGCGTTCGAAGGCCGCAACGGCTCGCCTCCCTCTCCCACCCTGCCCACCCTAACCCCCCTTCCAGGGGGAGGAAATGGGAGGGGGGTGCAACGTGAAGGATCGGGTACCTATTCATTTTGACAGGCACTCTATATATAAGGAGAAGTCCGCATGAAAACCGACCAGACGGTGTCGCGCAAGAAGAAAAAACCGGTGCCGGTCGACTGGCGCGAGGTCAGACGGCGCATGGAAGCGGCGCGCGTCGCGATGGAGCGTGCCTGGGCGCCGTCTCCGGAGGAGGCGAAACGGATACTGGAGGCGCGGGCGCGGGCGCTGGCCCAGGCGCCCGCGCCGGCGGAAGCCGCCGGCGAGCACATCGAGGTGGTGGAATTCCTTCTGGCCCAGGAACGCTACGCGATCGAGTCGCAGTACGTCCGCGAGGTCTACCCGCTGGAAAGCCTGACGCCGTTGCCGTGCACGCCGGCGTTCGTGCTCGGCATCGTCAACCTGCGCGGCGAGATCCTGTCGGTGATCGACATAAAGAAGTTCTTCGAGCTGCCGGAGAAGGGACTGACCGATCTCAACAAGGTCATCGTGCTCCAGTCCGAAAACATGGCCTTCGGCATTCTGGCGGACGCCATTGTCGGCGTGCGCCGCATTCCCGTGACCGACATCCAGCCGTCGCTGCCGACGCTCACCGGCATCCGCGCGGAATACCTGAAAGGCGTGACCCCCGAGCGCTCGGTGATTCTCGACGCCGAGGCGCTGCTCGGGGACCGGAACATCGTCGTGCAGGAACAGGTACCCGGCTAGAACGTTTACAGTGCACACAAGGAGAACAAACATGAAATGGTTTCTCGATCTTACGACACGCGGCAAACTCTTCGCCGGCTTCGGGCTGATGATTGCCTTTCTCGCGACCGTGATCGTGACCGCCTACCAGGGCATCGCGGCGATCCAGGCGTCGCAGAAAAACCTCTATGAGGAGGATTTTTCCAACGTCGTGGACCTGTTGAATCTCCGTTCAGATGAAAACGGGATGCGGGCCGCGCTGTTCAGCATGATGGCGGTGACGAAGCGCTCCGAGCAGGAAGTCTGGCAGCAGGAGATCAAGCAGCGCAGCAAGGAGATCGCCGAGGGCACACGGCGGCTGCTGGAGCGCAACCGCAACGATCCGCGTCTGTCCAGCCGGATCGAGGAGCTCAACACGATCCGCGAGGCGTACGTGCAGACGCGCGATGCCCAGGTCATCCCGCTGATCTACGCTGGGAAAACGGAACAGGCCAGGACACTTTCGCTGGGCACGCAGGAGGAACGCTACCGCAAAATACGCGCCATCGCCCAGGAGTTGGGCGATTCGGCGGTGGAGCAGGCGCGTGCTGACGTGGCGATCTCCGAACAGCGCACCGAACAGGTGGTACGCGTGTTCGTCATTATCGGCATCGTGGCGATGCTGCTGGGGCTGGCGATGGTGCTGCTGCTCAACCGGATCATCGCCGCGCCGCTCAAGACGATTTCTGGCATCGCCGGACAGATTGCCGCCGGCGACCTCGGCGTCAGCGTCCCGACGGACAACCGCGCCGACGAGGTCGGCGACCTGATGCGCGCGTTCCGCGAGATGGTCGCGAAACTGCGACAAACGACCGGCGAGATCCGCGAAGGCGCCAACGTGCTCGCCTCCTCCTCCTCCGAAATCCTCGCCACCACCACCCAGGTCGCCTCCGGCGCCGCCGAGACCGCCACCGCGGTGAGCGAAACCACCGCCACCGTCGAGGAGGTGAAGCAGACCGCGCAGGTGTCGAGCCAGAAAGCAAAGTACGTTTCCGACAGCGCCCAGAAGGTCGCGCAGGTCTCGCAGACCGGACGCAAGGCGGTCGAGGACGCGATCAGCGGCATGCACCGCATCCAGGAGCAGATGGAATCGATCGCCGAAAGCATCGTGCGCCTTTCCGAACAAAGCCAGGCCATCGGCGAGATCATCGCCACCGTCAACGATCTCGCCGAGCAGTCGAACCTGCTCGCGGTCAACGCCGCCATCGAGGCGAGCCGCGCCGGCGAACAGGGCAAGGGCTTCGCGGTGGTGGCCCAGGAGGTGAAAAGCCTCGCCGAGCAGTCCAAGCAGGCGACCGCCCAGGTGCGCACCATCCTCGGCGACATCCAGAAAGCGACCTCGGCGGCGGTGCTCGCCACCGAACAGGGCCACAAGGCGGTCGAGGCCGGCGTCAAGCAGTCGGTGGAGGCGAACGAGTCCATCCGCCAGCTCGCCGACAGCATCACCGAGGCCGCCCAGGCCGCCACCCAGATCGCGGCCTCGAGCCAGCAACAGATGGTCGGCATGGACCAGGTGGCGCTGGCCATGGAGAACATCAAGCAGGCCAGCAGCCAGAACGTCGCCGGCACCCGCCAGGCGGAGGCGGCGGCGCAGGGGCTGCATGAGCTGGGGCAGAGGCTGAAACGGCTGGTGGAACAATATAAGGTGTAAACCCGAACCCGATAACTGTGAATAAACGGAGATCCTGACATGACTATCGGCAAGAAGCTCATCGGCGGTTACGCGGTCATCCTGAACGGGAACCGGGCCGCCTGAGCCGGCCGGGGACCGGACAAGACCATGGCCAAGAAGAACGACGAACTGCTGAAAAAACTTCTCGCGACCTTCCGTGTCGAGGCCGATGAGCACCTGAAAGCGATGTCCGCGGGATTGCTCGCGTGCGAGAAGCTGCCGGCCGGCGGAGAGCGCGCCGCGACCATCGAACAGGTGTTTCGCGAGGTGCACAGCTTCAAGGGCGCGGCGCGGGCGGTGAACCTCACGCACATCGAGTCGTTCTGTCAGTCGCTGGAAGACGTGTTCGCCGCGCTCAAGGGCGAACGGCTCGCGGTTTCGCCGCCACTGTTGGATCTCCTGCACCAGGCGGTCGCTGCGCTCGGCGAGCTTCTTGTCGCGGACGCGGACGCCTTCCCGGCGCATACGCCGGCGGTGACGGCGTTGATACGGCGGCTCGACGAGGCTCTGAAAGGAACCGCGCCCGCGGCACCGGCTCCACCCGCCCCGCCGGTTTCCCCACCCGCCTCCGAAACACGCGCTGAACCCGCCGCGGGCGTCGCGGCAAATCCGCCGCACCCGGCGTCCGCGACGGTCCGGGTTTCCACGGCGAAACTCGACGCGGTGATGTGCCAGGCCGAGGAACTGCTGACGCCGCGGCTGGCGGCAGACCAGCGCGCCCGGGAGCTGCGCGAAACCGGCGCCATGCTCGCGGAGTGGAAAAAGCAGCGGGCGCGCACCCAGCCGGCATTGCGCCTCCTCGATCGCTCGCTGGAGCGCGGCGTCGCGGCCGGCGGGACGCAGGGATTGCCGAATCTGCTCGAGTACCTGGAAACCGAAAAACTTCACATGAAGATGATCGAAGACCGGCTGGCGCGGCTGACAAGATTCGCCGAGCGCGATCGGCGCATGCTGGCCGGCATGACCGACGGCCTGCTCAACGATGTGAAGGAGATGCAGTTGCTCCCGTTCGCATCGCTGCTTGAGATCTTCCCGCGCGTCGCCCGCGAGCTGGCCCGCGACCAGGGCAAGGAAACGGAGCTCGTGATTCGGGGCGGTGAAATCGAGATCGACCGGCGGATCCTGGAAGAGATGAAGGACCCGCTTCTCCATCTGCTGCGCAACTGCATTGACCACGGCATCGAGAAGCCGGCGGCGCGCGAGCGGAAGAACAAGCCGCCGCGTGGAACGGTCACGCTCGCGATCTCGCAGACGGACAGCGGCAAGGCCGAGGTCCTCGTCGCCGACGACGGTGCCGGCATCGATCTTGCCAAGGTGAAAGCGGCGACCATCCGCCTTGGCCTGGTGTCCGGCGAAGAAGCGGAACGGCTCGGCGAACAGGGAATGTTGGCGTTCGTTTTCCGCTCCGGCGTTTCCACCAGCCCGATCGTCACGGATGTTTCGGGGCGTGGGCTGGGGCTCGCGATCGTGCGCGAGAAGATCGAGCGGCTGGGCGGAACCATCGCGATCGATTCGCGGCCGGACCGCGGCACGAACTTCCGGATCGTCCTGCCGCTCACGCTGGCGACTTTCCGGGGCGTGCTCGTCCGCGTCGGCGAGCATCTTTTCGTCATTCCCGCGATCAGCGTCGAGCGGGTGGCGCGGGTGGCCGTCCAGGACCTTCGCACCGTGGAAAACCGCGAGACCATTGCGCTCGATGGCCGGGCGGTGTCGCTGGCGTGGCTGAGCGATGCGTTGGAATTGCCGCGCCCGCGCGCAGCGGAGCAAGCTCCCGCCAGCGCGCCGGTGGTGGTGCTGGGCGCGGAGACGGCGCGCGTTGCGTTCCGCGTCGACGAGGTGCTCGGCGAACAGGAAGTACTGGTCAAGCCGCTCGGACGGCAACTCGCGCGCGTGCGCAACGTCGCCGGCGCGTGCGGGCTCGGCACCGGCCAGGTGGTGCCGGTGCTGAACGTTCCCGACCTGCTCAAGTCGGCCGTGAGGCGCGCGGCGGCGCCGAGCGCGCCCGCCGCCGAGGAACCCGCGACGACCGCGAAGCGCTCGATCCTGGTAGTGGAGGACTCGATCACCTCGCGTTCGCTGCTCAAGAACATCCTGGAAGCGGCGGGTTACGCCGTCACCACCGCCGTGGACGGGATTGATGCCTATACGGCGCTCAAGACCGCGGCATTCGACCTGGTCGTGTCGGACGTGGAAATGCCGCGCATGGACGGTTTCGGTCTCACGACCAAGATACGCGCCGACAAGCAGCTCGCCGAGCTGCCGGTGGTGCTGGTGACCGCGCTAGAATCGCGCGAGCACCGCGAGCGCGGCATCGACGTCGGCGCCAACGCCTATATTGTGAAGAGCAGTTTCGATCAGAGCAACTTGCTGGAGATCGTCCAGCGGCTGATTTAACCAGAAGAAACAAGAAGCAGGAGGCAAGACGCAAGAGGCACGATGCGGGAGCGCGGAAAGCAAGTCTTGCTTCCTGCATCTTGCCTCTTGCTTCACGGTCAGACGCATGATTAACGTCCTGGTGGTGGAAGATTCGCCGGTGGTGCGCGAGTTACTCGTGCACATCCTCGGTTCCGACCCCGACATCCGCATCGTCGGCACCGCGCACGACGGCGAGGAGGCGCTTGACGCCGTGCGCCGCCACCGGCCCGACGTGATCACCATGGACATGCATATGCCGAAGATGGACGGGCTGGAGGCCACGCGCCGCATCATGGAAACCGACCCGGTCCCGATCGTGATCGTGAGCGGCAGCCAGGATCCGCGCGAAACGGCGGCGACGTTCGATGCGATGGAGGCCGGCGCCCTGGCCGTCCTGTGCCGGCCGACGGGCATCGGTCATCCAGACCACGACGTCATGGCCCAAGAACTGGTGCGGACGGTGAAGCTGATGTCGGAAGTGAAGGTGGTACGGCGCTGGCCGCGAATGCGGCGCGCGGCGCCGGCCGCGCGGTCGGCGGAGATGGGCCTCGCACTGGAACCAGCCAAGGTCCGGATCGTCGCCATCGGCGCCTCGACCGGCGGGCCGCCGGTACTGCAGACCATCCTCGCGGCGCTACCGAAGGATTTTCCGGCGCCGGTGCTGGTCGTGCAGCACATGGCAGCCGGTTTCGTGCGCGGATTCATCGAGTGGCTGGCGCAGTCCTCCGCCCTGCCGGTGCAGCTCGCAACGCACGGCGAGCTGATGCTGCCCGGCCACGTCTACGTCGCGCCCGACGAGTTCCAGATGAAGGTGACGCGCGGCGGAAAAATTGCCCTCACCCGGGACGAGCCCGAGAACGGCCTGCGCCCCTCGGTGTCCTGCCTGTTGCGCTCGGTCGCCGAGGTCTACGGTTGCGACGCCGTCGCCGGGCTGCTCACCGGCATGGGCCGCGACGGCGCCGAAGAACTGAAACTGCTGAAGGATAAAGGTGCGGTCACGTTCGCGCAGGACAAGGACAGCTCCGTCGTCCACGGCATGCCGGGCGAGGCGATCAAACTCGACGCGGCGATGCTGGTGCTACCGCCGGAGAAAATCGCCGCGGTGCTGGCGAATCTGGCGAACCACCGGAACAAGAATGGAGCCTGACCCATGAAACCCGACGATAACAACGGCATTGAAATCCTCATCGCCGAGGACAGCCCGACCCAGGCGGAAAAACTGCAAGCGCTGCTCGAGGAACACGGCTATGCGGTCGTGACCGCGCACAACGGCAAGGAAGCACTGGCGGCGGCGCGGCGACGCAAGCCGGCGCTCATCCTCAGCGACGTCGTGATGCCGGAGATGGACGGCTACGCGCTGTGCAAGGCGATCAAGTCCGACGACGGGTTGAGCGACGTTCCACTCGTGCTGCTCACCTCGCTGGCGAGCACGGAAGACGTCGTCAAGGGATTGGACTGCGGGGCGGATAACTTCATCCGCAAGCCGTACGATGAGCGCTACCTGCTCACGCGGCTTGAAGCCATCCTGTTGGGTCGCGCGCTGCGCCAAGGCCAGAAGATGCAGATGGGGGTGGAGATCCTCCTGGGCGGCCGCACGCATCTCATCACGGCCGAGCGCCAGCAAATACTGGATCTGCTGATCTCGACCTACGAGGAAGCCATCCACATCAACGAGCAGCTCAAGGCCGTCAACAAGGAGCTCGAGGCCTTCAGCTACTCCGTCTCGCACGACTTGCGCGCGCCGCTGCGCCGCATCGACGGCTTCAGCCAGGCATTGATCGAGGAATACGGCGGGGCGCTGGACGACAGGGGCCGGGATTACCTCGAGCGCGTGCGCGCCGCCGCCCAGCAGATGGCCGAGCTCATCGAGGCCCTGCTGGGATTGTCCCGCGTCGCGCGCACCGAGATGCGTAACGAAGACGTCGACCTGAGTGCGCTGGCGCGCGAAACGGCCGACACGCTCAGGCAGTCGCAGCCGGACCGCCGGGTGGATTTCGTCATCGCCGAGGGACTGGTCGCGCCGGGGGACGGACGATTGCTGCGCGTGGTGCTGGAGAACCTGCTCGGCAATGCCTGGAAGTTCACGCAGCGCCGCCCGGACGCCCGCATCGAATTCGGATCCGCGCGGCACGAAGGCCAGGACGCCTACGCGGTGCGCGACAACGGCGCCGGTTTCGACATGGCGTACGCGGCCAAGCTGTTCGCGCCCTTTCAACGTTTGCATGCGGAGGAGGAATTTTCCGGGACCGGCATCGGGCTGGCGACGGTGCAGCGCATCCTCCATCGCCACGGCGGCAAGATCTGGGCCGAGTCGGAGGTGGGCAAAGGTGCAACATTCTATTTCACGCTCTAGCCCTGTTTCATCGAACCCGGAATGAGAACGCAATGAAAATGACAAGCGAACCCGCTGGAAAGAACAAGAACATCAATATCCTGATCGCCGAAGACAGCCCGACCCAGGCGACGGAACTGGAAGCGCTGCTGCGAGGGCACGGCTACGCGGTCGTCGTTGCGACTGACGGCAAACAGGCGCTGGCGGCGGCGCGGCGGCGCAAACCGGCGCTCATCCTCAGCGACGTCGTGATGCCGGAGATGGACGGCTACGCGCTGTGCAAGGCGATCAAGTCCGACGAGAGCCTGAAAGACGTCCCGGTCATGCTCGTGACCGCGCTCTCCGATCCGCAGGACGTCGTGCGCGGGCTCGAATGCGGCGCCGACAACTTCATCCACAAACCCTACGACGAGCAACAGCTGCTCTCCCGCCTCAACTACCTGCTGATGAACCGCGATCTGCGTCAGAACCAGAAGGTACGGCTGGGCGTGGAGATCGAGCTGGGCGGCCGCAAGCACTTCGTCACCGCCGAGCGGCAGCAGATCCTGGATCTCCTGATCTCGACCTACGAACAGGCCGTCTACATCAGCGGCGAGCTCAAGCAGCGGGAGCAAGAGTTGGCGCACTCGAATAGCGTGCTGCACGGACTGTACCGCATCGCCGAAGGTCTCAATCGCGCGGTCAGCGAACGCGAGGTGGCGGAAACGGCGCTTGAGCGCGCGCTGGAGCTACCCGGCATCCAGGCCGGCTGGATCTCGCTGCGCGAGGGCGAGTCCGGTTTCCAGCTCGCCGCCGCGCGCGGCCTACCGCCGGCGTTGTGCGCGCCGGAAGCGTTCGCCGGTCTGTGCACCTGCCGGCGCAAACTGCTGAGCGGCGAGCTCGACAACGCCACCAATATTCTCGAGTGCGAGCGCCTCGCCAAAGCGAAGGGCGACACGCAAGGGTTGCGCCTGCACGCCAGCGTGCCGTTGTGGCTCGGCGGCGCCCACCGCGCGCTGGGCACGATGAACCTGGCCGGCCCGGGAGACAAGCTGTTCGATGACGAGGAGCTGAAGGTGCTGTACAGCATCGGCAACCAGGTGGCAGTGGCGCTGGAACGCGCCACGCTGCACGAGCATCTCGAGAAGCTGGTCGAGGAGCGGACCGCCAAGCTCACCGCCGAAATCGAGGAACGCAAGCGAATCGAGCAGGAGCAGGCGCGGCTGGTGGCAATCATCGAAGCCACCCCCGATTTCGTCGCGACAGGGCACTTCGATGGCCCAATCCTATACATGAATCCGGCCGGCTTGCGCATGATCGGCTATGAGCCGGGGCAGGACCTTTCGGTACTGCGCGGGGGCGCAGGACATCCGGATTGGGTGCTCAAGCTGCTACGGGAGACAGGCGTCCCGCACGCCATCGAGCACGGAATCTGGAGCGGGGAAACAGCATTCCTCCGGAGCGACGGTCGGGAGACTCCCATTTCTCAGGTGATCATTGCGCACAAGGGAGCCGACGGATCGGTGGAGTACCTGTCCACCATCGCCCGTGACATCACCGAGCGCAAGCAAGCGGAAGCGGCGCTGCGCGAATCGGAACGCAACTATCGTATCGTTGCGGACTTCACCTACGACTGGGAATTCTGGATGGCCCCCGAAGGCCGCTTTGCATACGTGAGTCCATCGTGTCAACGAATATCGGGATACGCCCCGGGAGAGTTTGTCGAGGCCGCGTCTCTGTTGGGGATAGTGCATGGTGAAGACAGAGAGAACGTCCAGGTTGAGATGAAACGGGCGCTGTTGCAGGAAGTTCAGGCGGGATTTGACTTCCGCATCGTCACGCGGGATGGTCTGGTTCGTTGGGTCGAGATGGCATATCAGCCGGTGAGGAACGCGGCGGGGGAGTTCGCGGGTGCGCGGGGATCCGTCCGCGACATCAGCCTGCGCAAGGAGCACGAGACGCGGATCGCGCGCCTCAACCATATCTACAGCGTCCTGAGCGGCGTCAATACCTCGATCGTGCGCGTGCGGGACCGCCAAGAGCTCTTCGAACAGGTATGCCGCATCGCGGTGGAGCAGGGCAAGTTCGCGCTGGCCTGGATCGGGCTGGTCGAGGCCGGCACACAAAAGATCGCGCCGGTGGCTAGGGCGGGTCACGACGAGGGATATCTCGCGCTCCTCAAGCTGACGGCCGACCCGGACGCGCCGGGCAACTGCGCGCTCACCGCGTTGGCGCTGAAAGAGGCGCGCCCCGCGATCTGCAACGACATCGCCGCCGACGAACGCCTGAAGAACCTGCGCGGCGAGGCGCTGAAGCGCGGTTACCGTTCCGTGGTGGTGCTGCCGCTGGTGCTCGAGGGGCGCGCGGCCGGCGTGTTCGCGCTCTACGCGCCGGAACCGGGCGTCTTCGACGAGGAGGAGATGAAGCTCCTCATCGAGATGGCGAATGACGTCGCCTTCGCCATGGACCATATCGCGAAGAAAGAACGGCTCAACTACCTCGCCTATTACGACATGATCACCGGCCTGCCAAATCGCGCGCTGTTCCAGGATCGCCTGGAACGGGCCGTGGTCGAGGCCCGGCGCCACGACCGCCTGGTCGGCGTGGCGGTCCTGGACCTGGACCGCTTCAAGACCATCAACGACAGCCTGGGGCGCAGCGTCGGGGATCTGTTCCTCAAGAGCGTGGCCGAGCGGCTCGCACATACCGTACGCGAGGGCGATACCGTGGCACGCCTTGCGGCCGACGAGTTCGCCGTGATCCTGGCCGACATGCGTCACCTGGACGACGCGGCCGTTGTGGCGCGCAAGATCCTGGACAGCTTCGCCCAGCCCTTCTCGGTCGCCGGCCATGAGCTTTTCGGCGGCGCAAGCCTCGGCATGACGGTCTATCCGCTCGACGACAGCAGCGTCGAGGACATGGTGCGCAACGCCGATATCGCGATGCACCGCGCCAAGCAGGCAGGCGGTAACGCCTACCATTTCTACTCCGCCGGCATGGCCCGCAAGGCCCATGACCGGCTGGAGCTGGAGAACGCACTACGCCGCGGCCTCGAAAAAAAGGAGTTCCTGCTGCACTACCAGCCGGTAGTCGATCTCGGCACGGGACGGGTGGTCGGCGTCGAGGCGCTGGTGCGCTGGCGCCACCCCGAGCGCGGGCTCGTAGCGCCCGGGGAGTTCATCCCGATCGCGGAGGAGACCGGCCTCATCGTGCCTCTCGGCGAGTGGGTGCTGCGCGCGGCCTGCGAGCAGTTCAAAGCCGCGGCGGCGGGGGTGCCGCCGTTCCACGTGGCGGTGAACGTCTCGGCGCGCCAGTTCCAGTTGCCCGATTTCCCGGACATGGTTGCCGCGATCGTCAAGCACACCGGCTTCGATCCCGCCTTCCTGGATCTCGAGATCACCGAAAGCCTGCTGATGCAGAACGTCGAGGCGACGCTCGCGGCCATGCGCCGGCTGGGCGAACTCGGCGTGCAGTTCTCGGTCGACGATTTCGGCACCGGCTATTCGAGCCTCGCCTATTTGAAGGACCTGCCCATCGGCAGTCTCAAGATCGACCGCTCGTTCGTGCGCGACATCCCCGCCGACGCCAACGACGCGGCCATCGTCAGGGCCATCCTCTCCATGGCGCACAATCTGGACCTCCGAGTCATCGCCGAGGGCGTGGAAACAAAGGAACAGCTCGAGTTCCTGCGCGCGCAGGGCTGCGATATGGTGCAGGGCTACTACTTCAGCCGGCCGCTGCCGGCCGAGGATCTCGCACCGATTCTGAAAGCAGGTTTCACTTTTTCCGGACAGGGAACCCGGTGACGCGCGTAACCGGAACTCCGCCCGTGGAAACGCCCCCAGGGCGCGGCGCACCGGACGTGACTAGCATTGTCACCGGGCACCAGGCCGCGCGCCTGCGGCTGTTCTTCCCCGCACCGCTCACGGCAGTGAAGCGCCGTCGAGATAAACGTTCTTTTCCTGAAAACATCGAGGAATCTTTCCAATGCCAAAACTACTGCATGCGCTGATCGTCGAGGACTCGGAGGCCGACACCGAACTGCTGCGGCACGAACTGATGCGCGCCGGCTACGATCCTGTCTGTGAACGAGTGGAAACGGCCGACGCCATGGGCGCCGCGCTCGATCGCCAGGACTGGGACATCGTTATTTCCGATTACTCGATGCCGCGGTTCAACGGGCTCGAGGCGCTGCGGCTCGTGCAGCAACGCAAGCTTGACATACCGTTCATCATCGTCTCCGGCACCATCGGCGAGGACCGCGCGGTCGCGGCCATGAAGGCCGGTGCGCACGATTACATTCTCAAGGACAACCTGAAACGGCTCGTTCCGGCCATCACCCGGGAATTGAAGGAAGCGCAAGTGCGGCTCGAACGCCGGCAGGAGGGGGAGCGGGTTCAATTTCTCGCCTATTACGACCTCCTGACGCACCTGCCGAACCGGTTACGATTCCTGGAGCAACTGGAACAAATCATCGCGGATACGCGCAAAACGGGTCAGACCGCCGCGCTGCTGTTACTTGACCTCAATCACTTCCGGGAGATCAACGAAACGCTCGGCCACGACAACGGCGACGCCCTGCTCCGGCAGGCCGCGGAACACCTGCTCCCGCTGTTGCGCCGGTCTGACATGGCGGCGCGGCTCGGTGGCGACGACTTCGCCCTGCTCCTGTACCCTGGCGATGCGCAATACGCGGACGGCATCGCACGGCGGGCGCTGGAAACGCTCACCGCGCCCTTCGAGGTAGCGGGGTTCTCCCTGGAGGTGGGCGCCAAAATCGGCATTGCCCTGTTTCCCGAGCACGGCGCCAGCGCGAAGCAGCTCCTGCAACACGCGGGTGTGGCGCTGTCTCTGGCGAAACAGGGCGCGAACGCCTGCTGCGTCTACGACGCGCGGCACGATCCCTCGGACCCCCGCCGCTTGCAGCTCATGAGCGATCTGCGGACGGCCATCGGTAGCAGCCAGATCGCCCCGCATTTCCAACCCAAGGTTTGCATGCGCAGCGGACACCTTATCGGCGTGGAGGCGCTGGTGCGCTGGCAACACCCGGAACGTGGGGCGGTTCCGCCCGATGAGTTCATCCCGCTCGCCGAGAAAACCGGGATGATCGGTCCGCTCACACTGTACATGCTCGAAAAGTCGCTGCAAGCTTGCCACGAGTGGCACATGCAGGGCCTCAAGATCCCGGTGGCTGTCAACCTGTCGGTCAAGGACCTGCTGGATGAGACGCTCGTCGACAAGGTGGAAGCATTGCTTGCCGGGCGAGACATGAAGGCGGATATGCTCGAACTGGAAATCACCGAAACCGCCATCATGGGAGACCCGATGCGCGCCCTGGAGGTCCTCACCGGCCTGAGCGACCTGGGTATCCACCTTTACATCGACGATTTTGGCACCGGCTACTCCTCCCTCGGCTACCTCAAGAAACTGCCCGTGGACGCCGTGAAAATCGATCGTTCGTTCGTGAATGACATGACGCGCAACGACGACTCGGCCACCATCGTGCGTTCCACCATCGATCTCGCCCACAATCTTAACCTGAAGGTGACTGCGGAAGGCGTGGAAAACCAGGCGACCTGGGATCGTCTCGCGCAATACGGCTGCGACGAGGCGCAGGGCTACCACATCGGCCGGCCGATGCCCGGAGAAACGATACCGGGCTGGGTCGGGGGCAATTCATGGAAACCCCGCTGACGCCGCGCGTCATTGTGAAAACGCCGCGATTCCTCCGCGATTCATTGCGCGCGCGCCTTTTCATGGGCATCGGCATGATGCTATTGCCGCTGTTCGGGCTGACTGCAGGTGCTCTCCTCGGTATCAACAACATTAACGAAGGCTTTAACGAGGCTGTGGTAGAAATCAACGAGGAGATGAAGCCGGTCGTGCGCCTGCAGATTATGCTTCTCCGGGCCGCGGAGCCGCCAAACGATTACCTCGTTCATGGCGAGAGTTCAGAACGCGACAAGTTCGCTCGCCTGAGCGAGGATGTGGAGCGCGCCTTCAAGCGGCTCGAAGCTGTCCCATTCGCCCTCGCGGAGGAGCGTGCATCCGTTGGCTCGGCGCAGGAAGCGTGGCGGCAGGCGCACTCGATCGACGAAACATTGCTGGCGTTGCCGCGGCCGGTAGGCGATGCGGCCGCGGAAATCGAGACAGATGTTGCCAAGGCGAACGCGGCCGGGCGGGCCGTGCTGTGGGTCGTGTTCGGGACCTTCAGTCTTGGCCTTACCTTGGTCGTATTAGTGGGTACGGCATTGGCGCGGTCGATCCTCACCCGGGTGCGGGCGTTGTCGGAAGGCGCACGGGCGTTCGGTGAGGGGGATTTTCCCTACCGCGTGCAGCTTGAAGGGCACGATGAGTTGGGACAACTGGCGCAGGCGTTCAATGCCATGGCCGACACGTTGGAAAGTGACCAGGCGATGATAAAGGAGCACACCTCGCAGCTCGCCGCCCTCAATCAGATCGCCGTCGCTGTCACCTCTTCCTTGAGTCTGAATGAGATCCTGGATCAGATCATGCGCCGCGGCTTTCTCCTGATCGACGCCAAGGCCGCCTGCATCGCTTTCTACGACGAGGCCACGCAGCGCTTCACGGACTGGATCACGCACGGCCTATCGGAGCACTTTGTCAAGAACATGTCCTTCCGGCCCGGCGGCCTGGCTGACGAGACCTTCACCACCGCGAGCTATATCCTGAGCAACGACCGGCCGGAGACCAAACACAAGCTGAGCAAGCTGACGCACGAGGAGGGGCTGCGATGTTTCGTCTGCCTGCCGCTCACGAGCCGCAACCACCGCCTGGGGGTGACCTATTTCTACCGCACCGACCGCGACACGTTCACGCCGGCCGAGATCGAGCTGCTCACGACCTTTGCCGTGCTCGCGGCGCAGGCGATCGACAACGCGCGCCTGTATGCCCAGTCACAGGAGCATGCGAGAACGGACGCGCTCACGAGCCTGGACAACCGACGCGAGTTTCAGCGCCGGCTCGACGAGGAGATCGAGCGCGCCCTGCGCCATGACCGTCCACTGTCGCTGCTGATGCTCGACCTCGATCACTTCAAGCGGGTCAACGACACTTACGGTCACCCGGCCGGCGACGAGGTGCTGCGCGCGATCGCGGCGCGGATCCGGGCCGAGATCCGCCCTACCGACCGCGCGGCGCGCTACGGTGGCGAGGAGTTCGTAGCGATTCTGCCCGAGACGCCTGCCGCCGGCGCCCGCGTCGTGGCCGAGCGTATGCGCCGCGCGGTGGCGGGCGCTCCCTTTCGGCTTCCCGACGGGCGCGAGATCGGAGTGACGGTCAGCATCGGGGTGTTGTGCTGCCCCGACGACGCCAATGGTTCTCAGAGGGTCGTGGAGCACGCTGACCAGGCGTTGTACATCGCCAAGGAGACGGGACGAAACCGCGTGGTGCTGTACCAGGAGACGCTGAAAGCGCAGATCGAGAAAGATCCGGCGCGGATCGTGCCGCTGCTCAACGAAAGCCTCGACAACATCGACCCATTGCTCACGGCGCTGTCATCCAAGGCCGCCTTCTTCCGCGGGCATACGGACGCGGTCGAGCAGGCCGCCGCCCGGCTCGCCGCGGCGCTCAAGCTTCCCGAGGCGGACGCCGCGGCGCTGCGGTTCGCCGCCCGGCTGCACGACCTCGGCATGGTGGCGATACCGGACGCGGTGTTGAACAGGACTTCGGCGCTCGATCCCGGGGAGTGCACCGCGGCGCGCGAACACCCGGCGATCGCGGCCGGGTGGCTCGAGCAGGTGCCGGCGCTCAAGCACCTCGCGCCCATCGTGCGTCACCATCACGAGCGTTACGACGGCAGCGGCTACCCCGGCGGGCTCAAGGGTGAGGCCATACCCTTTCTCGCGCGCGTGCTCGCCGTCGCCGACGCCTACAGCGCCATGATCGCCGACTGGCCGGGGCGCAAAGCCAGGAGCGCACGCGAGGTGCATGAGGAGCTGCGCGCCGGCGCCGGCACCCAGTTCGACCCGCGCATCGTGGCGGCCGCGCTCAGCGCGCTGGATGGAACGGAGGCCGCCGCCCGGCAGGACGGCTGACGATAGGTCTGCGGGCTACGATGCGCGACGGGATATTATCAATGAAGCGCCTTCCCGCTGATTAATCGAGCACCTGCGACACCAGCCCGTCGGCGAGCTTGGGTTCGAACCAGGTGGATTTAGGCGGCATGACCTCGCCGGCGTCGGCAACACTCATCAGGTCGTTCATGGACGTGGGATAAAGCGAAAACGCGCAGGCCATTTCGCCGGAATCCACGCGCCGCTCGAGTTCCTTCAGGCCGCGAATACCGCCGACGAAATCGATGCGCTTGTCACGGCGCGGATCGCCGATCCCTAGTACCGGCGTCATCAGGCTGTCCTGAAGCAGGCTCACGTCCAGCCGTTTCACCGGATCGTTCGCGGGAATGCGTTCGGATTTGATGTTCAGGCGATACCACTGGCCTTTCAGGTAGAGGCCGAACTCGCCGGTACGTCCCGGTTTCACCGCCGCCGGTTCCGGCTTGACGTTGAAAGCGTTCGAAATTTTTTGCAGGAACTGCTCGCGCGCCAATCCATTTAAATCCTTCACCACGCGGTTGTAATCCAGAATCTGCATCTGGTTATCGGGAAAAATGACGGAGAGAAAATAATTGCAGGGTTCCTCGCCGGTGTGCTTCGGATTGGCGGCACGCCGGACCGCCGCCACGCGCGCGGCCGCGGCCGAGCGGTGATGCCCATCGGCGATGTAGAGGCAAGGCATGGCATCGAAGGCGGCAGTGATCGCGTCGATCTGTTGACGCTCGCGCATCACCCAGAGCGTGTGGCGCACGCCGTCGGCGGCGGTGACGTCCGATTCCGGTGCAGCGCGCGCGACCTCGTCGATAATCGCATCCACGACCGATGACCGCCGGTAAGTCAGAAACACCGGGCCGGTCTGGGCATTGAGCGCCTCGATCTGGCGCACGCGATCGTCTTCCTTATCCGGGCGGGTAAGCTCGTGCTTGCGGATGCGGTTGGTGTCGTAGTCAGGAACGGAAGCCGCGGCCACGATGCCGGTCTGCTGGTGCGCGCCCATCACCAGCCGGTAAATATAATAGTAAGGCGCGGGATCGCGCCGGAGTACGCCGGCGTCGAGCATCTTCCGGAAATTTTCCCGACCCTTGGCATAGACAGCGACGCTGTACGGATCGGTGCCCGCGGGCAGGTCGATCTCGGGCTTGGAGATGTGCAGGAAACTCCACGGCTTGCCGGCGGCGCGTACCCGCGCCTCGTCCGTGTTCAGGACGTCATAGGGCGGCGCGATCACATCGGCCGCGCGGCCGGGCGCCGGGCGCAGGCCGGTAAAGGGGCGAATCAGATTCATATCGTTGCTCAATGTTACTGACCCGACCGGCAAATAGTGCACATTATTTTCCCCTCTCCCTCCGGGAGGTGAGGAGGATACAGGGAAAGGTCCAGTGGACCTTTCCCCCGCCGAACGGGCGCAGACGATTCTACTGCGCCCCGGTGGGAACAAAGGGTGAGGGGGAAAATAGCCGTAAAACTCCCCCTCATCCTGTCCTTCTCCCGGAGGGAGAAGGAACCCAATGAATGCCGCGGTGCGCACTATTTACCGTTCTCCTCGGTATATTTATGCAAAAGGCCACCTCCCTTTCCCGCCGGGGCGCACGAACATCCTGTGCGCCCGTTCGACGGCGCGAATGTCCACTGGACATTCGCGACTACCCCGTCTCATCTCCCGCAACGCGGGAGGGGGGGCGAGCCGAGCGCGCTACGCGCGACCTTGTTTACTCGGGCGCCATTCAAAACTACTTGGCGCGGGAAATCAAACGGCTTCCCGATATTCCTTCTCCCTTGAGGGAGAAGGTTAGGGTGAGGGTGAGTAAACTTCCCCTCACCCTACCCTCTCCTGATGGGAGAGGGTATTGATCAGACGACGAATCATCACCTTGGCGCAACGCAGCCGCTACGCCAGCGCCGTTCCAACACGGTTTTAAAAATGGCGGGGGCTACGCGCAGCCGTGATTTCCGATAGAATCCTGCCGCTTAAACCATGAAAAAGCTGGAACCGCGCTAGCATACGCCGGTTTTTTGATTCTGAAACGAAAAAAATCCCATGACCGACAGCTGCCGCAACTATCTCCCTCCCGAATGGGCGCCGCAAAGCGGCGTCATGCTTACCTGGCCGCACGCGCACGGCGACTGGGCCAAGCGCTTGAAACAGGTGGAACCGGTATTTACCGAAATCGCGCGCCAGGTCAACTTGCGCGAAAAAGTGCTGATCTCCTGCTACGACCGGGCGCACCGCGAACGTGTCGGCGAACTGCTTGCCGAAGCCGGCGTGGATATGGGGCGGGTCATGCTGCGCACGGTGCCGTCGAACGACACCTGGGCGCGCGATCACGGGCCGCTCACGGTCGTGTGCCACGGCGAAACCATGTTGCTCGATTTCGGATTCAACGGCTGGGGCGGGAAATTCGGCTACGAGCTCGACAACCAGATCAGCCGCAAACTTTACGGCATGGATGCTTTCGGCCACGCCCCGATGCAGACCGTGGACATGGTCCTCGAAGGCGGCTCGATCGAGGTGGATGGCTCCGGCACCTTGCTTACCACCAG
>JAUSDY010000143.1 GCA_030650395.1 Acidobacteriota bacterium
GGAAGTGCGACTCGAGCCACGTCCCGCGCGCCTCGCTCCGCTTCAGGTAATTCAGAATCACCGCGATGATCGACGGCCAGCCCACCAGAAAGGCTCCGATCACGGTGGCGGCGCCGAGGATCCCGGTGAGCAGGCTGAAGGCATGCAGCAGATAAATGACATGCGTCCAGGTGAGGAGGGGGTCCGGAGAGGTGCGGCCGGTCGGCTCAGGTAGCATCGTACACTCCCTTTCAGGCGCCACCAACCGCCAGCGAGCCGGTGTGCTCTTCGTAGCTCCCCTTGAAGTCGACGATGCGGCCGTGGTCGACGTGCCACACGCGCGTGCCGACTTCTTCCATCAGGTCCTGGTCGTGCGTCACGAGCAGCACGGTGCCCTCGAACTTCTGCAGCGCGACGTTGAGCGCGTTGATGGCTTCGAGGTCGAGATGGTTGGTCGGCTCGTCCAGCACCAGCACGTTCGGCTTCTGCAACATGATCCGGCAGAACATCAAACGCGCCGTCTCACCGCCCGACAACGCCTCGGTCGGCTTGAGCCCTTCCTCGCCGCTGAACAGCATCTGCCCGAGCAGGCCGTGAATATCCTGGCGCGACGCGTCCGGATCGAAGCGGTGCAGCCACTCCGCCGCGGTCATCCCCTTCTCGATCAGGCCAGTGTGGTCCTGCGGGAAATAGCCGATCGAAACCTCGTGGCCCCACTTGACCTTGCCCGAATCCAGATCGCCCTTCGACGAGAAACCCGGCGCATCCGACAGCAACGCCTTCAGCATCGTCGTCTTGCCGGTGCCGTTGCGGCCGACCAGCACGATCTTCTCGCCGCGGCTGATGATGGCGTCGAAGCCATCGATGATCTGCTGCGGGCCGTGCGCCTTCGAGACGTCTTCGATCTCGATCGCGGTGCGGCCCGACGGCCGGTTCATCGCGAACTTGATGTAGGGCCGTTGAATGTTCGAGCGCGCCAGCTCGGTGGTCTGCAGGCGCTCCACTTCCTTGCGCCGCGACTGCACCTGGCTTGATCTGGTGCCCGCGGAGAAGCGCTGGATAAAGTCGTTCAGCTGCGCGATCTTCTTGTCGCGCTGCTCGTTCTGCGATTCGAGCCGAGAGCGGATCTGCGTCTTGGCCATCACCATCTCGTCGTAGCCGCCGGTGTAGGTGATGATGGTCTGGTAATCGATGTCGGCGGTGTGCGTGCACACCGCGTTCAGGAAATGGCGATCGTGCGAGATTACGATCAGCGTGCCGTCGTAGCGGACCAGGAAGTCTTCCAGCCAGTGGATCGAGTCGAGGTCCAGGTGGTTGGTCGGTTCGTCCAGCAACAGCGCCTGTGGATGACCGAACAGCGCCTGCGCCAGCAGCACGCGGACCTTCTGTCCGCCCTGCATCTCGCCCATGGTGCGGTGGTGAAACTCGTCCGGGATGTCGAGGCCCTGCAGCAGGATCGCGGCGTCGCTCTCGGCGGTGTAACCGTCCTCTTCGCCGACGATGCCCTCGAGCTCGCCGAGGCGCATGCCGTCTTTGTCGGTCATCTCCGGCTTGGCGTAGAGCACGTCGCGTTCTTCGAACGCGCTCCACAGCCGCTGGTTGCCCATGATCACGGTGTCGATGACGCGGAGCTTATCGAAGGCGAACTGATCCTGCTTGAGCACGCCGAGCTTCTTCGGCCGTACCACCTCGCCCTTCTGCGGCGGCTGCTCGCCGGTGAGCAGCTTCATGAAGGTGGACTTGCCCGAGCCGTTGGGACCGGTGAGGCCATAGCGGCGGCCCGCCAGGAAACTGGTGGTGACCTCGTCGAAGAGCACCTTCGAGCCGAAGCGCATGGAGACGGTGTTTACAGCAATCACAACCCTTGATTATAGCACCGGCATCGCTACGTCGCTCAGGGTGACACGCAAGCGTGTCACGGGCCTGCTCAGCGTGATAGGCAGGGCTTCGCGCCGGGGCGCATGATCAAGGCCGCGCTGCCAAAGCGCGCAATCACCTCGACACGGCTAGACAGTTCGTCAGGCATCAACCGCTCGTCGATAATCGCATAGCCCATCGTTTGATCCGACGCGATCCAATGCCCCATCGCCGCGCGCGGTTCGTAACGCTCGATCTCGGCCGCCCGCGACGACGCGCGGGCGTTGCCTAACACCGCCAGATGCAGCCAGTAGGCTGTGTTGGCGTCATCCACGAGGTAGTCGACGCAGTCCGCGCCGACGTTATCGCGCGCCCACTGACCGGCCTGATACAGATCGATGGAGACGATCGGCACGACGCGGGGTTCATGAAACGCGGGACGCACGATCGTCACCATCAGGATGGTCGCCATCACCCACCCGGCAGTCTGAGCGCGCGCACTCGTCACTGCTCGAGCGTCCGCGCCGGCCAGCAGCCTGCCGATCGCAAGCGCGCCGAGCACCGCGAGCGGATAGATCGCCAGGTAGGTCATCTTGTAAGCCAGGTACGGCGTCGAAGCGCCGTTGGCCTTGGCCGCCAGCCACAACGTCGCGGCCTGCACCCCAAGGGCGATCAACAAGCCGAGCGTGATGCGGGTGCGGCGGTCAGTAGTGGCAACCGCGAGACCGGCCACCGCGAGCACTGGAAAGGCCCAGCCGACAGTTTCGATCGAAGGCGCCAGCGCGCCGCCGCTGGCGCGAACGATTTGAACCCACTCGAGGCGTCCTGCTGCGTAGACGGCAGCCACAATCATTACGGGTGCAAGCGCCACAGCCGCATGCTGCACGCGTTCCCGTCCCGGCAGCCCGCCGCGGAGCAATGACGCGGCAAACACCAGCAGCGGCGGACCGATCCACACCGGCCACGCCAGAAACACGCCGAGCGCCGCCAGGCCGATCACCGCCGCCATGGCACGCGACGGCTGCTCGTCCCACACGACGATGGCCCACCACATGAAGACGGCGAACAGCGACGACACGGCCTGGGCGAGGAAGCCGTCGTGTGTGAACGCACCGACGAAATAGTGCAACGGCAACAGCAGCAACATCACGCTAATGAGCGCGAACTGTGTGGGCAACAGTCGTCGCGCGATCAGGAATACGAATCCTCCCGTGAGGGTGGCACACACAGCCAGCAGCGGATAGAAAGCGCGCAGCGCATTGGTTCCGGACCAGGCGCCGGCCAGCGCCGCGAGCAGATGCGAGCCGGGCGTGTAGTGCGCCATCTCGCCCATCACCGCGGCTAGCGCCGGGTCGTGCACCAGCCGCCAATGGCGTTCGATGTAATCGGTCAGCAGCAGGTGATGCGTCAGATCCGAACCGCGCCCCGTCGGCAGCAACGCGGGCCACGCTAGTTGCAGGGTCCAGCCAAGCAGCACCAGCACGACGCCCATCAGCACCGCGAGGTCGCCAAGCCCGCCGACAGGTGGCGACAAACCTTTAGGTTTGTCGATAGCGTGGCGGACGAGCGGCGCCAGCGCGCGAGCCATCGCCGCGGCCGTGACGAGCGAGGCCACGAGCACGAACGTGGGAGAGATCGTGAAGCCGGCGGCGTCCGCCAGATACGCCCACAGCGGGACCGCTGCCAGCCCGCACGTGATGGTGGCGGCGGCGGCTTCTGCGATCGAGAGCGGTTTCTGGGCCGTCAGGTTGCAAGGATTCTACCGGCGTTCTTGACTGAGATGGCGCCGCCGCCAAGGGGTTGACCGTGACGAGGGGCGCCATTCTAGCTCGTCGTCTTCTTCGGCGCGGCTTTGGTCCGCTGCACGTACCACTCGACTTCCCGCAGCAACGCCTGCGCGTCGTACACGACGCCGTCCTTGATGGTCCACTTGACCCCGCCCATCCCGGCCTGCTTGTCGCGCGCAACCGTGCCGTAGTAGCCGTAGCCGCGGCCGTACATCACCTTGACGTTTTCCCACGGGTTGCCATTCACGATCGCCAAGTCGGCGGCGCAGCCGACGCGAACACCGCAGTGCTTCTCGAAGCCGAGCACTCTGGCGGCGTTGGTCGTGGCGAGCTTGAACACATCCAGCGGCTTGACGCCCGCTTCCTGCATCAACTCCAGCTCGCGGATGACGCCGAGCCCGCCGATGTCGCCCTGGTCGCTGCCGACGGTCAGGAGCCCACCCTTCAGGTAGAACTCCCGGATGTACTTCATCCAGATCCGGTAGAAGTCCCGCCACGCCAGCTCGTCTGCCGTGCCCCAGATGCTGTGGTACTCGCCATGCGTGCTCGGATCCGGTCCCCACTTGGCCAGCATTCCGGCGGTGTACAGCGTCTCGCGGAATGGCAGCGTCATCCCCCTGGCGAAGTCGCGGTTGTCCTCGTAGGCCGCCATCGTCGGGTTCCAGTTGGTGCCGTTCTTGATCATGGTGTCGAGCAGGGCGCTGATGCGCTCCGGGTGCAGGCGTTCGGCTTCGGTCCATAGACGCCCCGCCCACCGGAACCGTTTGTTCTCATCCCAGTAGTCGTAATCGGTGGGGAACGACTGGCTGCCCTCGAGGCCAGCCTCGGGTAACCCGTAGAAGTGCTCGATGCTCGCCACGCCCGCGTTGGACGCCACCAGCGCGCTCGTCTCGGACACCTTCAGGTCGACCATCGTGAACATGTTCAGGGACCGGCCCTCTTCGACGGCCGCCTTGAGGACGTCTGGATAGTGGCCCGGGCTCTTGCTGATCTTGATGCAGTCGGCCCCGAGCTCCTTGAACTTCCGGACCATGGCGCGCGCCTTGTCCGGCGTGTCTCCCTCGTTCCACGTGGTGAGCGGCAGCGGCCACCGCTGACAGAGCACGAGCCGCGGGGCGACGATCTGGTGCTCGTTGCTCAGGCGGCGCTGCTCCCCCATTTCGCTGATGCCGCCCCCGGTGCCCGCATCGCGGACCGTGGTGATGCCGTGCCCCAGGTACAGGCGGTACGCGTATTCCAGCGCGCGGTCACCCAGCGGACCACCGCCCTTCGGCCCTGGCAGGTGCGCGTGCATCTCCACCAGGCCAGGAATCACGAACATGCCGGTCGCGTCGATCACCTTGTCGCCGGCCGTCTGCCCCTTGTCACCACGCGTGCGGGTGTTCACGGCATCGTTCAGGATGAGGTTCGTGATGAGGCCGTTTTCGATCACGAGATCCATTGAGCCCTCGGGCGGCATCGCACGATTCGTGCCCGGCTCTCCCCGACCGCTGATGACCGTCACGTTCCGGATGATCAGGCGCTTGTACGTGTCGCCCTTGGTTGTCCCCATCGGGATCGGACCGTCGTCGGGTCTGGCCCCGGCCTGGCCGAACACCACCGCCCCCGTCAGGCTCACCGCTGCCGCCATGAGGATCTGACGCATCGCGCGACGACCTGCCACTCTGATTCCCATGACCACTCCTTCATGCGCCGGGCCGAGGAGGCCCCGGCATTCGATCACACACGGCGTTCCTCCCTGCAGACAGGAACACCTGCAAGGCCGCCATATCCTGTTGCCTTCCGTTTGCTTTCTGCGAATCGAGGAGCCGGCTGGATTTGAACACGAAACTGCAACCTGCCGCAATCGAAGCGATCTCGTCCGGCGGGCTGCCCGTCTGGAACGCGCCCCGCACGTTCCTCGCCGGCATCACCATCGACATGGACTGGACGCGCTAAGTCACCCGAGGCCTGACGATGAAGGGTCTCGTCCTGGACGATAAGCCCTTCAAGAAGCTTTCCCGGCTGGAAACGGGGGGATCTTGGCTAGAATCGCTCGCATGGCGATTCCGTCTCGCTCCGCCCTTGCGTTCGCCATGCTGATCGCCGCCGGCGCCGCGGTTAGCGCCGCCGACTTGTCCGCCGTAGCCTTGGCGGAGGCGGAAAACTGGACCCGCTTCCGCGGCCCCAACGGCACCGGCGTCTCGACCGCCACCAACCTTCCAGTGGAATTCGGCCCGGGCAAGAACGTGAAGTGGAAGACGGCGCTGCCCAACGGCCACTCGTCGCCGGTGCTCACCGACTCGCACATCTTCCTGACGGCGCACTCGGCCGAGAAGGACGCCTACAAGCTGTTCGTGATCGCGCTCGACCGCAAGACCGGCGGACAGCTCTGGCAGCACGAAGTCCCCCGCCGTCAGACCGGCCGCCGCGAGAACCTCAACGGCCCGGCCTCGCCGAGCCCGGTCACCGACGGCACGAACGTCTACGCGTTCTTCCAGGACTTCGGGTTGATCAGCTACACCGCCGGCGGCAAAGAGCGATGGCGGATGCCGCTCGGGCCGTTCAACATGTTCTACGGATTCGGCGCCTCGCCGATCCTCGAAGACGGATTGCTGATCCTGCCGGTTGATCAGGACATCGATCCGTACTTGCTCGCGGTGGATGCCAAGACCGGCAAGCAGCGCTGGAAGGTGTCGCGCCCGCATGTGATCTCCGGCTACTCGACACCGACGATCTGGCGCCCGGCGAGCGGCGGCGCGCAGATTCTCATTCCCGAGTCGTTCCAGCTCACCGCGTACTCGGTAGCGGACGGCGCGAAACTGTGGTGGGTCCGCGGCCTGGCGTGCGAGATGAAGTCGGTAGCCAGCATCGACAGCACCACGTTGTACGTGAACGGCTGGGGCTTCGGCCAGAACCAGGCCGGCACGCAGATTCCGACCGTCGACTTCGCCACGGCCCTCAAGCGGTTCGATGCGAACAGCGACGGCTCGATCGGCCGCGATGAGGTCACCAAACCGAGTACCGATCGGATGGACCGCATGCTGCGCCCCGAGGTGGGTTTCGATGCGTTCGATGGCAATCGCGACGGCAGGATGGACGCGAAAGACTGGGACGTCTTCCGCGCCATGCTGGCCGCCGAAAACGGGCTGATGGCGATTACGCTCGGCGGATCCGGCGACATGACCGCCACGGCGGTGAAATGGAAATACCTGCGGCCGGTCCCGCAGGTGCCGTCGACGGTGCTCTACCAGGGCGTGCTCTACATGGTGAATGACAGCGGCATCCTGCTGTCGTTCGATCCGGTGACCGGCAACGTGCTCAAGCAGGGACGGCTCAAGGGCGCCATCGACAAGTATTTCGCCTCGCCGATCGGCGCCGACGGCAAGGTCTGGCTCGCCAGCCAGGACGGCACCATCTCCATCGTCACCGCCAAGGGCGACTGGGAAATGGTGCAGGTCAACACGCTGGACGACGAAGTGTTTGCGACGCCGGTGCCGGCCGACGGCGAGCTGTTCGTGCGCACGCGAAGCGCGCTCTATTCGTTTGGGATCGTACGGTAACGAAGCGGCGGCAACCACTTTGGCAATCGGCCATGTCTCCGCGGTCATCGAACACGCGGCAATGCAGCCACGGCTGCACGCCAGACGTCGGGATCACCGAGCCGCACCGCTGCATCCGCGCCGACGTTTTCGAGCAGGAGCGCGAGCAGCGTCAGGCGTTCGTCCTCCGACCAGAACAATCGCCCGTCAGACATCTCGAACTTCCCGGGCGTCATCTCGAATCGTCCGAGCGCATCGTCCACCGACCACCGCCGGCCCTCTCGTTGAATATCCCATGGCTTCTCCACCGGCACCTCCATCGAAGATTCGACGACGATACCATCGTCATCCGAAAGGTGAGCGCGGGTCGGCAACTGAGGCGCAGCGTGTAGGGTCTCAAGGGTGGCTGGCGTCGCGAGACGCCTTACGGCACGATGGCGAATCGCCGCCGGCGTCCGGGCCGGTAGACCGAGAAGTGCCGTTTGTCGACGGTGAAGATGCGGCTGAGACTTGCGCGCTCGGCGACGCGCACCAGCGCGGCGTCGGCGAGATCCATCGGCAGGTCGCGATACTTCTCCATCAATTCGCGCATCCGAGGCGCATCACGTGCGTCGAGCTCGGCGAGCGTGAGCGCATCAGTCTCCAAGCGGCTCCACAGCGCCTTCTGCCCGCGCCACGAGCCCCCCAGCAGGTGCATGGCCTCGGTGAATGCGGGCCACACCGTGACCAACGGATCGCGAAGGGTCTTCAGGGCCGCGACGCAGACGTCGTGATGCGCATCGTCTGCGTCGATCAGGGCGACGAGCGGCCCGGCGTCAACGAGAACGCCGCGCACGCGCTTTCCGCCCCACGATTTCGCTGAACAGCTCGCCTGTCGTCTTCCGCGGATCGCGTCCGCCGGTGCGGACGATGCCGATGACGTCGGCCCACTCGCCGTACGGGCTCTGGTCACCGGCAGCGTCCGAGCGGATGGCCGTATAGTGGTCCAGCGCCTCGCGGACCACGTCAGATCGGATTTGACCGCGGCGCTTGGCGAGCGCGTTGAGCGCACGCTCGGTCGTTGGGCTCAGTCGGACGTTCAACGCCATCGTTACTCCGTAATACAAATACGTATCACATTGCCTGTGGGCTGGTCAATTTAGGTATAGTCCACGGAGTGACCGTCGCCTTATGCCTCATCCTCCCGTTGCTCGCGCAGCGGCCGATCGACCTGCGCGAGAAGGGGTTCCGCTCCTCCACCGAACTGGTGACCACCGCGGTCACGGTGCGCGACGCCGAGGGGCGCCTGGTCACCACGCTTCAGCAATCGGACTTCATCGTGGAAGAAGACGGTGTCCCGCAACCGATCACGCAGTTCACGAAAGAACGCGTGCCGGTGAGCCTGGCGCTCGCGCTCGACGTCAGCGACAGCATGCGCGGTCAGCGCATGGTCGATGCGCAGGCCGCCCTCGCGAATTTCCTCGATCAGCTGCTCGCCCCCGAGGACGAGGCATCGCTGCTTGGCTTCAATCACGAGACGCAATTGCTCGGCGAGTGGACGATGTTGCGTCTCGGCCTGCGGACCAAGCTGGAGGCCATCCGCCCCTCTGGCGGCACCGCGCTGTTCGACGCGATCGCGAAGTCGCTGCCGCTCTTCGAGAATCGCATGCACCCCCGCGCGGCGTTGCTGCTGGTGTCGGATGGCGCGGACACCGCGAGCGACCTGACGCCGACGATCGTCAAGCAAACACTGGTGCGGAGCGACGTGTTTCTGTATGCGATCGGCATCGACTCCACCGACGCGCGCGCGTCCACGCGCATCAACCCGTTCACGCTGAACGACCTCACCGCCCAGGGCGGCGGGTATACCGAGATCATCAAGAGCACCGCGGAGCTCCCCGCCGCCACTGCGCGGATTGCCGAGGAGCTCAACCACCAATACATGATCGGTTACACGCCAACCACCAGCGGCGACGGCAAATATCACAGCATCCGGGTGAGGGTGAAAAACGACGCCTTCAAAGTGCGCGCACGACGTGGTGTCGTCCGATAGTTCCTCACAGGGGTTCCTTACGAGGGTTCCTTACGAGGGTTCTCGACGGGGGTTCTTCGCCGGTTTCTTCGGCTTGAACCGCGGATCTGATTGAGCTTTCCGCTGGTAGGCTTGCAGCCTGTTCACGCAAATCCGGCATCGGGCGAGGAGGCGAATCAGCGGACCTACGTTCTCGGCCGGGAAGTAGTTACTCACTACCCCATCACGCAGGGAATTCTCAGTTTCGTCGAGCGAGGCGCGGGCGATCCCCAGGAAATGAGCGAACTCGCCCGGGTTGTAACGGCCAAATCCTTCTGCGATATTCCGCGGCGGCGAGCGCACTGAATCTGACAACTGATCGCAGAATTTGAAATCTCGAACAACGGGTCCCGACTTGAGCAGCGGCAGGACTTTATCTCTGAGCTCGGCGCAGAGCTTCCACGCATCGAGTTCCCGATAGCTGTAGACCATGCCAGCCACTGTCAGCATGGCTCATGCCATTTGGAACCTCCGTCCGGAACCTCCGTCCGGAACCTCCGTTCGGAACCATCGTCGGGAACCCTCGTTCGGAACCCTCGTGAGCAACGGTCGCGTGTTACCCTACGCCCTATGCGTTTCACATTTCTAGCGGTGGCATTGGTATCGACTTCTCTACTGGCGCAGGGCCCCGCGCAGCCTGACTGGGCGAAGTTGGAAGAGGAATCGATGAGGCACTTCCAGGCCATCATCAAGATGGACAGCACCGATCCTCCCGGTGGCGAGAAGCCGGTGGTCGATTACCTCAAGCAGGTGCTCGAGGCCGAGGGCATTCCGGTGCAGATCTTCGCGCTCGAGGCGCACCGGCCCAACCTGGTGGCGCGCTTCAAGGGCAACGGCAAGAAGCGCCCGCTGCTGTTGATGGGCCACACCGACACCGTCAACGTCGACCCGAAGAAATGGACGCATCCGCCGTTTGGCGCCGTGCGCGACGGCGGCTGGGTCTACGGCCGCGGCACGGTCGACGACAAAGACAACGTGATCGCCAGCCTGATGACCATGCTGATGCTCAAGCGGCTGAACGTGCCGCTCGACCGCGACGTCATCTTCCTGGCCGAAGCCGGCGAAGAAGGCACCTCGCGCATCGGCATCCAGTTCATGGCCAACCAGCACTTCGACGCGATCGACGCGGAGTTCTGCTACGCCGAAGGCGGCAGCGTGGCACGCACCGGCGGCGCGGTGAAGTACGCGCGAGTCCAGACTGTCGAAAAAATTCCGCGGGCCATCACCGTGACCGCGCGCGGCATTGCCGGACACGGCTCGGTGCCGCTCGAGACCAACGCGCTCGCCCACCTCGGCGAAGCGGTCGGCGCGATCGCCGCCTGGACGCCGCCGCAACGCATCAACGAAACGACCGCGGCCTATTTCAAGCGCCTGGCGTCAGTGTCGACGCCTGAAGAAGCCGCGCGCTATCGCGACGTGCTCAGTCCCGACCCGAAGATCTCGGGTCCCGCCGACGCGTACTTGCGCAAGAACGAACCGAGCCACTGGTCGATGCTGCGCACGTCGTTGTCGCCGACGATGATCGGGGGCGGCTATCGGACCAACGTCATCCCGTCCGAAGGCACCGCCAACATCGACACGCGGCTCGCACCGGATGAGGATCCGATGAAGTTCCTCGAGCTGGTCAAGCAAGTCGTGAACGATCCGCAGGTCGAGGTCAGTTACGGCGCGCGCGACACGCGCCCGCCGACGCCGACCGCCAGGCTCGACTCCGATGCCTTCAGGGCGATCGAGGCCAACATCACCAAGCACTACAAGGCGATCACGCTGCCGACCATGAGCACCGGCGCCACCGACATGGCCTTCCTGCGCCAGAAGGGCGTGCAGTGCTACGGCATCGGCCCCGCGGCCGACACCGAAGACGGCCCGAAGGGCTTCGGCGCGCACAGCGACCAGGAGCGCATTCTCGAAGGCGAGCTGTTCCGCTTCATCCGCTTCAACTGGGACGCGGTACTCGATCTCGCTCGAACACGATGAAATAGCCGAAGGTTCCAGACAGGGGTTCCGCACGAAGGTGCCACACGAGGGTTCCGGACGAGGGTTCTATCCTGACTCGCGTCGGTCAGACATCGTCGACGATCATTTCGGCACTAAGGTCGCCGATCCGTTTCGGTGGATGGAGGACCTCGACTCCGCCGAAGTCGCGGAGTGGGTCGCGCAGCAAAACACGATCACGCAGGCCCACCTCCAGAGCCTGCCCCTGCGCGCCCCGCTCGAGCGGCGCCTTACCGAGCTGTGGAATTACCCGCGCACCAGCCTGCCGGTGATCGAAGGCGGACGGCTGTTCTACTCGAAGAACACCGGCCTGCAGCGCCAGTCACCGATCTTCATGAGAGCCGGACCATCGGCCGAGCCGGCCCTCGTCCTCGATCCCAACGCGCTGTTCCCCGACGGCGCGCGCGCCGTCTCGCAGTACGCGCCGTCGCCGGACGCGACGCTGCTCGCCTACGCGGTCGCCGACGGCGGCGCCGACTGGGAAACGATTTACGTCCGCGACGTGACGACAGGCGCTGACCTGCCTGACGAAATCAGGTGGATGCGCTTTTCGGACGTGTCGTGGACCAAAGACGCGGACGGCTTCTTCTATTCGAGATACCCCGAGCCGCCGAAGAACAAGGTGCTCGAGGCCGCGCTCGCCGGCCAGGCGATCTACTACCACCGCATCGGCACGCTGCAATCGGACGATGAGTTGATCTACGAGCGGCCGGACCAACCATCGTGGATCGTCGGCGGTTCGGTCACCGAAGACGGGCGCTACCTGCTGATCACGACGCACAAGGGCGCCGACAACAACAACCAGTTGTTCGTTGCGGACCTCGGCGATCCGCTGCGGCCCGACGTCCGCGCGCGGATCAGGCCGCTGGTCGAATCACAGGATGCCGAATACGCGCCCATCGGTAACGACGGCACGCGCCTCTACCTTCGCTCAGACAAAGACGCACCCCGCCGCCGCGTCATCGCCATCGATCTGAACAATCCGCAGCCCTCCGCCTGGAAGGTGGTCGTCGCCGAGCGCGCGGAGGTGATCGAAAGCGCCGCGCTCGTCGGCGGCCGCATCGTCTCGCAGTACCTGGTCGACGTGCAAAGCCGGCTGCGCGTGTTCGGACTCGACGGCGTCGAACAGCCGGAGATCGCGCTGCCGTCCGTCGGGACGGTGTCGGGGATCGCGGGCCGATGCGACGAGCCGCGCGTGTGGTATCTGTTCAGCTCGCCCCTCGCGCCGGGCACGGTCTATCGCTACGATCCCGAGGCTAACGCCAGCGAAGCATTCGAGCCGGCCACGCCGCCCATCGATACCAGCGCCTTCGAAACGCTCGCGCTGTTTGCCTCGTCGAAAGACGGCACCCGCGTGCCGTTGTTCCTGTCGGCGAAGAAAGATCTGCCGAGAAACGCCGACAACCCGGCGATGATCTACGGCTACGGCGGCTTTTCGATCAGCGTGCTACCGGCCTACCGGCCGGATGTGCCGGCGTGGCTCGAGCTGGGCGGCGTGTTCGTGACGGTGGCCCTGCGCGGCGGCGCCGAGTACGGCGAGGCGTGGCACAAGGCGGGCTCGCTCGAGCGCAAGCAGAACGTGTTCGACGACATGATCGCCGCCGCGGAGCTCCTGGTGAAAGAAGGCGTCAGCTCTCCAGCGCGGCTCGGGATCATGGGCGGGTCGAACGGCGGCCTGCTGGTCGGCGCGGTGATGGAACAGCGTCCCGATCTGTTTGCCGTCGCCATGCCGGCGGTCGGCGTGATGGACATGCTGCGCTACCACAAGTTCACCGGCGGGCAGCTCTGGGCGACCGAGTACGGCTCCGCGTCGGATCCCGATCAGTTCGCGTACCTGTTGAAGTATTCGCCCCTGCACAATCTGAAGCCGGGCACGTGCTACCCGGCGACGCTCGTGACCACCGCCGATCACGACGATCGCGTCGTGCCGAGCCACTCGTTCAAGTTTGCGGCGGCGCTGCAAGCCGCGCAGGGGTGCGACCGGCCGGTGCTGATCCGCGTGGAGACGCAGGGGTCGCACGGCTATCGTCCGACAGACAAGTTGATCGCCGAGAAGGCGGATCAGTGGGCGTTCGCAGCGGCCCATTTGCAGGTGGGGACAAACCTTTAGGTTTGTCCTACGTTAGCGCGAAGCCACGCATTGCGTCGAACAACCCGATGTGGGCCTCGACGACGCGCGCCTTTTCCTTCTCGTCCACCTCCGTCGACCACACGTCGCGCTGCGACGTGCCGCCGAGGATGATGCCGTCCGAACGCGGCATCATGTGGAGGAACCCGGACTCGGGCGTCGTCGGCCGGCCGGTGCCGCTGGTGGCGTAGGTGATCTCGGGCTGCGGAATCAGCACGACCAGCATGCCCTTGAGCGGCATCAGCTCTGGATCGTTGAAGATCGCCTTCGCGCCAAGACCCGTGCAGTTGACGATCACGTTCTCGGCGAGCGTGGCGATGTCGCGCGGCGTGTCGAACTTGCGGATCACGACCTTGCCGCCCCACAGCAGAAAATCGTTCGTCAGCGCGTCGAGATAGATCGACGGCTCGATCCGCATCTCGGTGCGCTCGATCGCGTACTTGGTGGCAAAGGGATGTTCGCCGGCCTGCAACAGCACGCGCGCATTCGGGATGCTCGCCGGCATCAACGGATTACCGCCGCCGGCAGCCTGGGGGTTACCGGTTGGGGGGTTATTCGTCGGCTGGTATTGCTGGATCCACGAGACGCCGTATGTCGGGCCGGTCAGCAGCTGCAGCCGGCGATATGCGATCTGCACCGCGTGGCGGAACTGCGCGTCCCACTCCGGCGTGCGTTTGTCGGTATCCACGAGGCCGGAGGTCGGCGTAAAGCCGGCCAGCGACATGTTCGAGGTCGTGTCCGGAGGCACCGTGGCGGCGTAGATGGTGACCGCAAAGCCGTGGCGCTGCAGTTCCCGCGCGGAGGTCAGGCCGACGACGCCCGAGCCGAGCACCGCGGCGCGCCGCTCGGTGTGAGCCAGCGCGAGGTCGGTGGCCATCGACGCGGTGCCCCACGACAGCGACATGCCGGAACCGCCGTGGCCGTAGTTATGGATGAGGGTCTTGCCGTCGAGCTTGTCGGCTCTAAGGATAAAGCCGGACGGCCGATGCGGGCGCAGGCCGATCGTGGTGCGAATAATGCGGTCCCACCACGCGTTGACCACCAGCAGCCGCACTGGCGGCCGTCGTGGGGCGGTGATTACCGGCTTCGCGCCCGCTCTCGGGGCGCACGCCTCGGCGGCGAAACCAACCGCCGCCATTCCACCGAATTTGAGGAGAGATCGTCGATCCATCGCGGACATGATACTGCGGTCACGAAAAGGCAACCACGAAGAACACGAAGATATCACGCCGTTGACGATCGAAAAGATCGCGGTATTGGCGCCAATGCCGAGGGCCAGCGTCAGGATCGTGATGACGGTGAACGCCGGGGTGCGCAACAGGCTCCTGACGGCGTGCCGCAGATCCTGCCGAATGTTGTCGAAGGTCATGGGGGCTTTGACGGGACAGAACGGTGAAGGGTTTGAAGTATAAGTTGTGGGCTTGCGTCGCCTTCCCACTGTAGCGCTGGCCGTGCTGCTCGCTGCGCGAGCGATTGCCTCTCAGGCACCCGTCCCAACGCCCGTCCCCGGTTTTTTTGATCTGCCGGTCACCGGCGGGGTCGAAGCCTACGAGGCGCTCGGGCTCGTGCCGGAAGAACGAGGCGTCGCGCTCGCGCTGCTGGCGCGGCAGCTTCATAGCCAGGGAGCCGGAACCTCCGAGCGTTTGATTGCGTTGCGGAGGCTCGCCACGGTGCCCGGCGCCGCGCCGGTCGCGCCAACGTCCGCACCCATCACGATTGCCGCGCCGCTGACGGCAGATCACTGGCGCGATTTGCTCGAGCTGCCCGATCGCGCCGAGCTGTTTCCAGCACTCGCGACCAACCGGCCCGCGCTGCTCGTGGCCGCAGGGGCGTTGTCGGCCGACCCTACGATCCGCGTGTTGCTGGAGCGCGATCGCGGCTTGCTGCGATACCTGGTGCGCACCGCGCCCGCGGCGTTCTGGGTGGCCGCGCGCAGCCTCCACATCACCGGCGATCGCATCGCCGTGCCGGGCGGCACCGCGTTCGAGCCGATCTGGGAAACGCTCGTCGCAGAGCGCGTCGCCAGACCCGCCGACTTCATTCGCGCGCTCGTCTCGCGCGACGGGGGGCGGCTGGCGTGGTTCTTCGACACCATTGCAACGATGAATGCCGATCGACTGGCGGCGGCGTTCGGTCCGGCGCCGCTCGATGCGCAGCTCGAGCAAGCCAGGGCGTTTTACTCGGCCTTCCGCGGCGCGGATCAGAACTGGAAACTCGAGGAGCATCCCTTTCTGCGCGGCGTCGCCGATCCGTGGATGGTCGCCACGCAGGTGGAGGTCACGCAGGGCCAGGTCGCCGGGCCGTCGTGGCAGTGGCTGTGGGAACAGCTGTTCGATCGCTCAGACATCTCGAGGCGGCAAGCCGGATCGATTCGGCCGGTGCCCACTTCGCCGGTGACGCTGGCATGGCTCTGCCAGAAGATCGCCGATGCGTCGCCGCAAGAACGCCGCGATCGATTCGGGATGGTGCGTTTCGCGCAAACGGTCCTTGGCGGCGCCGGTGAAGGCGACGCCGCCGATGTGCTGATCGCGCTTGGCGGCTACCGGCGTTACCAGGCGCTGCTGCTGACGCTCGATCGCATGGACATCACCTCGCCCAGGACGTTCGCGCGCGCCATGGATGCCGCGCGCCGCGTCGACGAGCGGCCGGGCCGCGAGCAGCGCAATTCGCTGACCGCGTTGCAGGGCGCCCTCGCGATCATCGAGCACGCGCGCCTCAGCCGCGCGATCGACGCCGCCACGGCCGAGCGCCTGGTGCTGACGCTCGCCGACGCGGTGGACCGCCCCTCGACTACGCTCGGGGCGGCCCTGAGCTCGTCGAAGGGCCGGGACGAATCCGTACCGGCGGCGGTCGCGCAGTGGATCCCGACTACGTTAATCCCGGCGTTGCCGGCGCTGGTGCAGCCCGATCAATGGACCGGACCGTCCACCGCATACGAATCAAAGATCCTGCAGGCAATGGCGGGTCCGCCCGTCGAAGCCGATCAAACAAGGGTGGAATGGGAGGGGTTGTCGTACCGCGTCGATCTCGCCGCCGGCGAGCGGCAGCGCCTGGGGCGGATCCGCGAGCAGGTCGCGTCGCCCGGGCTCGACGCGGCGCTTACGTCGGGGCAGCCGCAACAGATCGCCGACGCGTTGCTCGCGCTGGTATACACGCCCGCGCTCGGCGATCCCGAAGGCGCGGCACTCCTGAGTACCGACATCGCGACCCGGCACGAGTTCGGCCTCGACGCGCCGGCCATCGCGCGGCGTGACGCCCTGGCGTGGTCGCTGCCGCGCGACCAGGTCGGCGACGGAGGGCCGTGGCACATCCAGGGCTCCATCATCGGCCTCGACCTCGGCCTCGCACGGCTCGCGTTGCGGCGCATTGCCGACAACGAGATGCCGGCGGCGCCGACCATCAACCTCAACGACCAGATCACGCTCGCGCGCACCGTCGTTGCATTGAACCCGCGCGAGCTGCGCGATCGCGATCGCGATCGCCTCGTGCAAGCGATCGCCCGCGGCCGCGAACGCGTGGCCGCGGCCACGACCCTCCCCGCGGTACAGGCGCTGGCGGCGGAGGCGGCGCTCTCTCACACCATGCGCCAGACACTGCCCTGGCTAGTGAGCCGCGCGCCCCACGCCGCGCCCTCGATATTTGCCCTTCGTGACTTGTTGTGGCTCGGCAAGCCCGAGCTGGAACAGGCCGAGCTCGATCGCTGGGGGCTCTATGCCGAGGTGCTGCACGGCCGCCTGAAAACGGTGATGCCGCGGCCGGCGCCGTGGGAGGATTTCGGCGGCCGGTCGGATGGCGGCGTAATCGGCGCCCAGACGCCGGACCTCACCCTGCGCATTGCCGAGGAAACCGCACGGCTGAAGCTGCCGGCCCGGCTGGTGCCGGCGCTTCTCGCCTTTGCGACCCAGGATTACTGGCACGATGTGCAGGCGCGCTTTGCCGACGACTGGCCGGCCATGACCCGCCAGGCACTGGCGCTTTCGCCGTCGAGAGTAGAAGATTACGTAGCCGCGCTTGCTGGCGGAGGACCCTTGCGGCCCAGGTGAGACGCGGCTTGCTAGTTGAAAGTTGAAAGTTGACAGTTCAAAGTTGCAGTTGAGAGTTCGAGTTGCGAGTGAACCCTGAAACTTGGAACTGAAACTTTCAACTTTGAACTTTCAACTTTGAACTATGTACCGACTGATATTTCTCTTCACGGCGTTGGCGTTTGTCGGCTCGGTGCAAGCGCCGCAACCCGAACTGGCGATTCGCGTCGTCTCGCCCGAGCCGGACGCGTACGTCAGCGGTGTCACACTGCTCAAAGCCGCGGTGGTGCCGGCCGTGAAGGCGCTCGAGGTCAACCAGCTGCTCTTTTACGCAGACGGCAAGCAGGTCTGCAACGTGCTGGATCCGATCGCGGCGGAGTGCACATGGGACGCCGGCGACCAACTGCGGCCGCACGTCATCCGCGTCGTCGCCAACCTGAAGAACGGCGGGCGGCTGGTCGCAAGCGCCCGCACCAAGGGCCTCGAGCAAGTTGAAAAAGTGGTCGTCGAGGTCGTGCAGATCACCGCGGTGGTCACCGACAAGGGGCGCTTCGTGCCCGGCCTGGCGCGCGGCGCGTTTAAGCTCACCGAAGACGGCGTGGCGCAAACCATCGAGCACTTCTCGTCGGAAGGCTCGCCGCTCGAGATCGTCGTCGCCATCGACGTCAGCGAAAGCATGACGCAGGCGATGCCGCAGCTCAAGAACGCGGCGAAGAAATTCCTGTCGGCGCTGGGTCCGAAGGACCAGGTCACCGTGACCGCATTCAACGACAACATGTTCACGCTGGCCAAGCGCGAAACCAGCGTGCCGCTTCGGATCCGCGCGATCGACCGGCTCTCGGCCTGGGGCGGCACGGCGCTCTACGACGTGATCATCCGCGGAGTGCAGCAGCTGGCGAAGCAGCCCGGGCGGCGCGTGCTCGTCGTCTTCAGCGACGGCGACGATCGCACCAGCCACGCCACCATTCAGGCCGTCGAAGCGGCGGTCCGCGCCAACGACGCAACGCTGTTCATGGTGGCGCTCGGCCGCGGTGTGAAGGAAGCGCAGCTCAAGACCGGCATCGAGCGCCTGGTGGAGTTAAGCGGCGGGCGCGCCCTCTTTGTCGAGCGTAGCGAGCAGCTCGACGAACCCTTCGCCGGGATTCTCGACGAGCTGTCGCACCAGTACATCGTCGGCTACGAATCATCCAACCCGAAGCGCAACGGATCGTGGCGCGACGTCAAGGTCGAAGTGCCCGGCACCAAATACTCGGTTCGCGCGCGGCAGGGTTACCGCGCCCCGGGATCGTGATGTCGACGGCTCACGGCAAAGTAGGGCACCCCTTCCGCCTTCGCGCGAAGCGCTTCGGCGAGACCACCGTAGCCTTGGCGGAGGCGGTTATGGGGTGCCTCGTGGCGGTGGCCGCTATGTGGACCGTCTCGGTCGTGGCCGGCGCGCAACAACAGCCGGCGCTGCCACGCCCGACCTTCGACGCCAAGGCCGAGCTCGTGCTGATCGACGTCAACGTGATCGACCGCGACGCGCGGCCGGTGGCGACCCTGACGACGGATGATTTCGAGCTGCAGGTCAACGGCCAGCCACGCAAGATCGACTCGCTGCAGTTTGTCTCGACGGCGCCCACCAACGCGACGCCGACCACGGCGCGGGAAGCCGCGTTCAGCTCGAACGAAATGGCGACCACGGGGCGCCTGCTGTTGTTCGTGGTCGACGAGAACAATCTGCGCACCGGATCGTCGCGCACGATCCTGCGCACAGCGCAGACATTATTCGATCGACTGGCCCCCGGCGACATGATCGGCCTGGCGCGCTTGCCTAACGGCTCCGGCAACGTCGAGTTCACCACCAATCGCGCGCGTGTGGTCGCCGCGATGGGGCGCATCACCGGCAACGTGGGCGGGCGCACCGGCATGACCAAGGTCAACCTCAGCGAGGCCTGGGCCCACGAGTCCAACGATCTGTCGCTGTGGGAAAACGCGATCGAGCGTGAGTGCCAGGGACAAGCCGGCGCCGACCGCGAAGCGTGCATCAATGCTCTTGAAGGCGACGCGCGCGCCATGATCATCGAAACGAGCGCCCGGACCCGCGTCACGATGTCGGCGCTCGAGGGGCTGCTCAAGGGCCTGGGCGCCCTCAAGCAGCCGATCAACATTGTGATGATCTCCGAAGGCCTGTTCGTCGCGCGCGATCGGCAAAACATGAGCGAGATCGCGCGGCGCGCGGCCGAAGCGCGCGCCACCATCCACGTGATCCGGCCAGGACAGTCGTACTTCGATATCGACGACACCGCATCGCCCGGCGTGTCGCGGTTCTATGAAGACGGGCTGCTCGCCGAGGGGCTCGAACAACTGGCCGGGCAAACCCGCGGCACCATTGCCACGGTGAGCGGATCGGCGCAGATTGCGTTCGACCGCCTGGGCCGCGAGTTGTCGGGGTACTACCTGCTCGGGTTCGAGCCGACCGCGGCCGACCGCACCGGAGGCGAGCGCCGGATTCGCGTGCAGGTGAAAACGCGCGGGCTGACCGTGCGCGCGCGTCCGACATTCGTGATTCGCGATGCGTCGACTGCCGACATCGCCAACGCCAGCGGTGCCGCCACCGCACTCGATCAGGTGAAAGAGCTGCTGAGGGCTCCGCTGCCGACGCGCGGACTGCCGATGCGCGTCGCCAGCTACACCGCCACCGACACCGGGTCATCGAAGATCCGCATCGTCATCGCCGCCGAGGTCGGCGACGATGCCACTGAGGAAGCGGAGTGGCCGGTCGGCGTGATGGTGCTCGACAAGAACGATCGCGCGGTCGTGAGCCGCGCCGGCCCGTCGAAACTCGGGCCCGCCAGCCCGCGTGGCCCGTCACCGCGGTTGATCCTGACGTCGCTGCTGCTCGACCCGGGCGAGTACACGTTGCGTCTCGCCGCTGTTGACGATGCCGGCCGCATGGGCAGCGTGCATCACACCATCAACGCGCGGTTCTCGCCGGCAGGCGGCAAGCTGAACGTGTCGGACCTGGTGTTGATCTCGCAGCCGCTCGCGGCCGGCGGCGCGCCGCGGCCGCGGCCGTCGGGGGTGATCGACACCGAGGGTCTCTCGGCGCTGATCGAGATGGTGAGTACCGACCAGGCGCTGCTCGCGCGTGCCAGGGTCACCGTGCAGATCGTCGATGGCGAAAACGGCAGCCCGCTCGTGAACGTCGAGGCGCGCCAGGCGTCGCGCGGTGAAGGCCAGCGCGCCTTTGCGGCGCGGTTGAACCTCGGCGTGCTGCCGCCGGGCGAGTACATCGCGCGTGCCATCATCACCGCGCCCGGCCAGCCCGAGACTCGCGTCATGCGCGCGTTCGAGCTTGCGCCGATCGCGGCCCCTCCGACCGAAGCCGTGGACCTCGGCGTGCCGCTCGATCCCGACGCGCCGCCGGCGCCGCTGGCCGCGGTGAAGATCTTCGCGCCGGTGCCGCGCTTCGTCAAAGACACGGTGCTCGTCCCAGGCGTGCTCCGTCCGTTCCTCGACGGACTCGAAGACACGCATCCGCCGTCGCCGGCCGTCGCGGCGATCCTCGAGCAGGCACGCAACGGCAACTACGCCGCACCCAGCGAGCCGGGCGCGACGCCCGAGGATGAAACGTCGCTGGCGTTCGTGCGCGGATTGAGCGCGATGCAAAAGGGCGAGCTGCCGCAGGCGGCCGCGTGGTTCCAACAAACGCTGAAGGGCGCGTCGGATTTTCTCGGTGCCGCGTTCTACCTCGGCGCCGCGCACGCCGCGCAGGGCCGCGACAAGGAAGCCGCCGGTGCGTGGCAGATGGCGCTGCTCAGCGAGAACCCTGCGGCGGTGTATCCCGCGCTGGTCGATGCGTTACTGCGAATCGGCGACGGCCGCCAGGCGCTCGACCTGATTGAAGAGGCGCCTGATGCGTGGCCAGACGACAACCAACGCATCCGCCGTCAGGCAACCGCGCTCGCGATGCTGGGCGATTACAACGGCGCGCTGCCCAAGCTCGTCGAGCTGCTCGACACGAAGAACGACGATCAGCCGCTGCTCTTCATCGCGATTCAAGTGATGTACAAGATCCACGCCGAGAAGGGCGGCCTCGACGCCAACAACAAGGCGAGGTTCGCCAACTACGTCGCGCGCCACCAGCAACTCGGCGGGCCGGATCGTGCCATTGTCGAGACGTGGCGACGGTTTGTCATGAGATGAAAGACTTGTTAGTTGAAAGTTGAAAGTTGGCAGTTGAAAGTTTCAGTTGTCAGTTCAAGTTTCAAGTTTCAAGTTCGTTGTCCTCTGGCTCTTGTGCGGTGGGGTTTCTTTGATTCGCGCTCGAGGCGATGGGCGACCTTGATCGCGATTGTGGCGAAGATGGCGCATAGCTCACCGGCTTCGCGTTCCAGGTCTGCGACTTTCTGGAAGCCATTCAGCTGGCCGAGCCGAAGTTTTGCGAGACACTGTCTTGATTCCTTCGCTTCTCGAAGAGTCAGTTCGATCTTGTAGAGGAAATCCGCGTCACTCGAAGCGTCGTCGGCTTCGACGAGATTGTTCGACGTCGAATCCGCGGCCCGCACCAGTTGTCCCCAGACGGTGGCACTCGGGACGTTGGTGAACCGCTCGGGACAGGCCAGGTTTATGCCGGTAGAAAAGCGCAGGGTGCGCTCCTGGAGCGCCAGAGTACGCTTGCGAGCTTCAGATGGTGGCTTCATGCCACTGACCAGTGCATACCGCGCACCAGCTAGGATCCCTAGGAAATCACCGGATAGGGTGACGGACGGTCGCAGTTTCTGATCGCCCGCAACGCGCTGATGGCTGCAAATTTAGCGAACAGCGAAGCGCAGCGAAACTGAACTAACGAGCCTCCCGCAACACCTGCAGCGGATCAGTGTTCGCCACTCGCCGAGCCGGCACAATGCATGCGAGACTACCGGCGACCAGCAGCAGAATCGGCCCCGCGACGAAGCTCACCCAATCGTGGGTCGAGACTCCGTAGACAAACTGCGCGATGGTCGTCGAGAGCGCAAACGCCGATGCCAGCCCGAACGCCATCCCGGCAATCATCGCGAGGGCCGCTTGCGCCAGCACCGTCCGCACCACATCGCCGCGCGTGGCGCCGAGCGCGGTGCGCACGGCAATCTCCCGGGATCGCTGCGTCACGCTCTGCGACAGCACGCCAAAAAGGCCGGTGCCGGCGATCAACAGCGCGAACAGCGCAAAGCCGCCCAGCAACACCGCGTAGATGCGCGGCCGCGACAGGCTCGCCGCAACCCGCTGATCCATTGTCATCACCGCATCGAGCGCCAGGAGCGGATCCTCTTGGCGCAAGATCGTCCGCAACGTCTCGACGTATGCCGACGGATCGTCAGCGGTGCGGACCACGATGAACGACTGAAATCCGAAGTTCGCGCCCGGCAGCTGCGCGTACGACACGAACATTTCCGGCTGCGCCGGTTCGTCGGGCCCGCTTTGCTTCACATCCTCCACCACGCCGACGATCTGCGTCGCCGTTGGCGCCCTGCTCGAGCGCACCGCGTTGACCCCAAGCGACTGCGAGACGGCCCGCTCGACGGGAACATCATCCAGATACTTCCTGACGAACGATCGGTTCACCACGACGCTCGGCGAAGACGACGCCCCGTCCGCGGCGGTGAGCGGCCGGCCTGCCACCACCCGAATGCCGAGGGCGCCGAAGTAGTCGGGCGTAACGACCCGCCGAATCGCTTCGACCTCGATTTCCGCGCCGGGCCGGAACGGCGACGGGAACTTGAACGTCACGAATCCGCCGGCCGAGGCGAGCGGCAACGCGGTGCTGGTGGCGGCATGCGTCACGCCAGGCCGGCTCTTGATCCGTTCGAGAATGGCCGCCAGCGCCTGCGCGCGCCGTTCGAGAGGATACGCCGGTGGAAACGGGATGGTGCCCGTTAGCACGTTCGCGGGGTCGTAGCCGCGATCGGCTTGCATGTAGGCGATGAAACTGCGCACGAGCAGCGTCGCCCCGACCAGCAGCACACACGTCACCGCGACCTGGCTCAACACGATCACCGCGCGCGTCGCCGCCACCCGGCCTCGGCCTGCGCCGACCGACGAGATGCCTCCCTCCGACAGCGACCTCGCGAGATCGAGGCGCCGGACCTGCATCAGCGGCAACACGCCGCACAACACGCTGGTCATGCCTGCGAGCACGACACTGAACAGCAGCACGATCCGATCGATGGCGATCGCATCCGCCCGCGGGAACCCTTGAGGCAGGATCGACGGCAGCATGGCATGCAGCGTCGCCGCGAGCAGCAGGCCTGCGCCGCCGCCGATAGCTCCGACGATGACGTTCTCCAGCAGCAACTGCCGCGCAAGGCGGGACGTCCCGGCGCCCAGTGCCGCCCGAATGGTGAACTCGCGATGCCGCGCCGCCGTTCGTGCCAGCTGCAGATTCGCGACGTTCGCGATCGCGGTGACAAACAGCAGGCCCGCCGCGGCCAACAAAATCAGGATCGCCGGACGGACCTCCGCCGTCGCCGCGGCCTTCGCGTCGACCGCGGCAACCTGGATGGGATCGCGCGCGCCGAACAGCGCCATGGCCATCGGGCCGGCATCGGGCGCCGCCAAGGCGCGTGCCGTGCCTTCGGCCGATACCTGCGCCGCGGTCACGCCCGGACGCATCCGCGCCAGCGCGCGCATGATCACACCGCGCTTGGTGCCGTTTGCACCATCGACCGACGGGATCACCCACGGCATCCAGGCCCTGACCTCCCTCGATGGGAACTGGAAGTCCCTCGGCATCACGCCGACAACGGTGGCTGGGGAGCCATCGAGCACGATCGTCCGCCCGAGGATATCGTCGCGGCCGCCGAAGCGCTGTTGCCAGAACCCGAACGACAGGATCACCAGGGCGGGCTGTCCGGGTTTGCCTTCGTCCGGCGCGAAGTTCCGCCCCAGCACCGGCGCGGCTTTCAGAGTGGGGAACATGCCGGGAGTCACCAGCGTGACCGACACCCGCGTGGCCTCGCCGTCGCCCGACAAGGTCATGCTCGAATCGTCGCGCCACGCGCCGATCGATTCGATGGTCTGCGGCGCCTCGCTCCACGCGAGGAAGGTGCCGTTCAGAATGGTGCTGGGAATTCGGCCTTGCCGTCCTCCGCGCGTTTCGGTGACCCGAACGAGCGCGTCCGAATCGGCCCACGGCAACGGCCGGAGCAGCACGCTGTTGGCGACACTGAACAAGGTGGTGGTGGTGCCGATGCCGAGCGCGATCGTGAGCACCGTCAGCAGCGCGTAGCCCGGCTGGGATCGCAGCAGGCGGAGCCCATAAGAAATATCTTCCATCGCGCCAAATGCGGAACGGCTGGACGAGGAAGGCGGAGCCACGGTGGGCGCCCTCTTCGGCCGGCGGCGGAGGACTTGCGGATCCTCGTGCCATCCTGCAATCAGCGCATCGATCTGCCGCAGCGCTTCTGGACCCGGCACGTCGTCCGCGCGCAACGCCTCGTATGCCGCTTCGGCATGCTGCGCGAGCTCCTCGACGATGTCGTCGTCGATGACGGAGGTGATGAAGGCCTGGCGAACGCGGTGTTTCCAGTCATGCATGGCGGATTCCGGCGACGCGATCGAGCGCCGCGAAAAACGTGCCCCACACCGATCGCTGTTTGGAAAGGACGCCGCGGCCTCCCGGCGTGAGCCGGTACAAGCGGCGGCGGCGCTGGCCGGCCTTTTCGACCCACCGGCCTTCGATGAGACCTTTGTCTTCCAGTCGATAGAGCGTCGGGTAGAGTGACGTGACGTGGAAGGTGATGGTGCCGTCCGATCGCTCGTTGATCAAGCGCCCGATCTCGTAGCCGTGCCGTTCCTGCTCTTCGAGCAGCGCCAGGACGAGCAATTCAGCGCTGCCCCGTTTCAATTCCTGCTCAAGCCTGTTCGTCGCCATATTTTGCTATGAACAATATCACGGCTGCGGCGAACCTGTAACGAACCAGCCGAAGCCCTCCGAACTTGAAACTTGAAACTGAAACTACCAACTTTCAACTTTCAACTTTCAACTAACCCGTAAACCAGTAGAACCCTCTACGAACATGGCACTTACAGCCGGTGACACAACTATTACAGTGCCGTCTGCCGACACCTGTTACTGTCGTCTTCCTTATGGTTCCTGTCACCGAAATCTACGGCCGCAAGGCCTCGAGCGGCGAGATCAACTGGATCACCGCTACTGCAATCATTTCCTTCCACGTCCTCGCAGTCGCGGCGCTGTTCTTCATCGACTTTGGCGCCATCGTGACGATGCTCGTGCTGTGGTGGGTGGCCGGCTCACTGGGCATCGGCATGGGCTACCACCGCCTGCTGACCCATCGCGGCTACAAGACGCCGAAGTGGGTTGAGTATTTCCTGACGCTGTGCGGCACGCTCGCGCTCGAAGGCGGGCCGATCTTCTGGGTCGCCACTCATCGCATTCACCATCAGCATTCGGATCACGAAGGCGATCCGCACACCCCGCGTGAAGGCGGCTATTGGGCGCACATGGGATGGATCATGACCGGCAAGGCGATGCATCACGACACGTCGATCCTCGCCCGCTATACGCCCGACCTCAGCAAGGATCGTTTCCACGTGTGGCTGACCACTTGGCACTGGATTCCGCAGGTGATCGTCGGCCTCGTGCTGCTCGCCTTCGGCGGCATCCCGTACGTGCTGTGGGGCACGTTCTTCCGCACCACCTACGGCCTGCACGCGACCTGGCTGGTGAACTCGGCGACGCACCTCTGGGGCTCGCGCCGCTTCCAGACCAAAGACGACTCGCGCAACAGCTGGTGGGTGGCGATGCTGACCTTCGGCGAAGGCTGGCACAACAACCATCACGCCCACCCGGTGTCGGCGCGGCACGGCCTGGCGTGGTACGAGATCGACCTGAACTGGATCGGCATCAGCACGCTGAAGATGCTGGGCCTGGCGTGGGACGTCAAGGTCGCCAAGGTCCGCCAGGACATGGAAGAAGAAGCCGCAGCCTAAGAAGCCACAGGGACCAGGGATCAGGGCTCAGCGCATCGGGATCAGATATGCTGATCCCTGATTCCTGATCACTGATCCCTTCCTATGACGAGACGCCAGACGGCCTCCATAGTCTTCGTCGTCCTCTGTGTCGTCCTCGTCGCCACCGCCGTCACCCTCAACATCGGCTGGATTCTCGCCAACGGGCGCAGCGTTGCGCCGCTCGTCTTCGGCATCATCTCCTTCAGCCTGATCATCGCGGGCATCATCATTTACACGGTGTTCCTCGTCCGCGAAATGGGCATCACCGAACAGCAAGATAGCTTCCTGAACTCGGTCACGCACGAGCTCAAGACGCCGATTGCATCGATTCGCCTGTACCTCGAGACGCTGCAGTCGCGCGATGTCGGCGACGCGCAGCGCAAAGAGTTCTACCGGATCATGCTGGAGGATGCGGCGCGGCTGCAGAGCACGGTGGAGCAGGTGCTGCGGGCCGGCGCGGCGCGGCAGAAATCCAAGCTGCACCACATTGCGCCGGTCGATCTGGCATGGCTCGTCGCCGAATGCGTCGACACCGCGCGCCTGCGCCACAACCTGCCGCCCGACGCCGTGTCGATGGTGGACGTCGATCCGAATACGCCGCTCGTCGTCGACGGCGACGTCGACGATCTGCGCACCGCAATCGCCAACCTGCTCGATAACGCGGTGAAGTACTCCGCCGGTCCGCCGCGGGTCTCGGTGCAGGCCGCGGGCCCGACACCCGACACGGCGTGGGTGCGCGTCAAAGATGCCGGCGTCGGTATTCCGCGCGCGCAGCTCAATCGCATCTTCAACCGCTTCTATCGGTTCCAGGGCGGCTCGTTCAAGACCAAGGGCACCGGCCTCGGCCTCTACATCGTCCGCGCGATCGCCAAACGCCACGGCGGCCGCGTGTTTGCGGAAAGCGCCGGCGAAGGAAAGGGCGCGACCTTCACGCTCGAATTGCCGCGCGCGAAAAACAGCGCCGGAGCCCGGCAAGCGTCATGAGCAGAATCCTCATCGTCGAAGACGAAGCGCACCTCGCCGAAGGCCTGCGCTTCAACCTCGAGGCCGAGGGCCACGCGGTCGACGTCGATGGCGACGGCCAGAAGGCGCTGGAACGCCTGCTCGCCAATCGCGATGGCTACGACGCGGTCGTGCTCGACGTGATGCTGCCCGGTAAGGACGGCTTCACCGTGGCGAAGGAGCTTCGCGCCGCCGGCCACTATGTACCGGTGTTGATGCTGACCGCGCGCAGCCGGCCCGCCGATGTGCTGCAGGGATTCGAGGCGGGCGCAGACGACTACCTGCCGAAACCGTTCGAGCTGCAGATCCTGCTGGCGCGCTTGCGCGGGCTGCTGCGCCGCCGGCAGTGGATGCAGCAGGATCAGCACGAGCACGAGCAGCTGACGTTTGCCGGCAAGACACTCGATCTCGAGGCGCTCGAGCTGCACGTCGGCGAGAAGGCGTACCAGCTCACGCAAATGGAGTGCGACCTGCTTCAGTATCTGGTGAAGAACGCCGGCCGGCCGGTGTCGCGCAAGGCGATTCTCGAAGAGGTGTGGGATCTTCATGAAGACACCGACACGCGCGCGATCGACAACTTCGTGGTGCGGCTGCGCCGGTATCTCGAGAAGGATCCGACCAAGCCGAAGCATCTCGTCACGGTGCGGGGCGTGGGCTACAAGTTCGTTGAGTAGACGGGCCCAGGGATCAGGGCTCAGGGATCAGCGCGAAAAATGCTCTTGATGCGCTGAACCCTGATCCCCGATCCCTGATTACCTGATCCCGAACAACAGGAACGAGGTCTTCTGCGTGGCGCGGAAGTTATCGTCCGACACCACCAGCAGCGTGCGCGTGCCATTCGGCAGCGTGGGTCCGAACGCTAGCGCCTCGAAATTCTCGAGGCGGGCAATCGCGGGCGACAACTTCGGTGCCAGCTTCGCAAGATCGAGCAGCGGACGCTTGCGCGCTTCGTTGCCGATCAGTTCCACCGTGAAGAGCTGAACCGCGTTGGCGCTGTGCTCCCCTGCCGCGTCCAACAGGCAGGCGCGCTCCATCGCGACGAGCGTCGTCTCCGTGAGCGCCAGCAGATCGACCAACCCGTTCTCACCGTCGCTGCAAATTTGTGGAAACCCGTCGAGGCGCGGCGTCGGCGAAATCATGTAGCGCCACTCGATCCCGGGTTGCCATTCCGATCCTCGCCGCTCGAAGGCGATCAGCCTGCCGGCCGCCGGTCGCGTGAACGACGTCGGCTCGCCGTCTTGCTTGAGCGGCTGTTCGAGGCCCGCGATCACCCGCCCGCTCGGCATCCGCGTCAGGCTCTCGAAACCCTGGTTGTCGCGCAAGCCGCGCCCCGGATCGTCGGTGATCGAAAAGTTGCCGGGATATGCCGTCACGCCGAGGACCACGCCGTCGCGAGTGACATGAAGGATGGCGGGTTGCCAGACCTCGCCGTCGAGCACGTGCCCCTCTTCACCCATCAGGAATGTGCCGTCGGGCAGCGCCACGATGGCTTCGAGGTCCGATTCGCGCGCCACGCGATCGGCGACGCCCGGGCCCGGCGTCAGCGCCATCAGCCGAGTCGGCGTGACCTGCAGGCGGCCGCCGCCAAACTCGATCGTCAGCCACGCGACCCGTGTGCTGTCGCGATCGTCGATCGCGCCGATCCACTGTCCGCTGGTCGTATCGAGCGCCAATCCCGACACGCTGCCGAACCGGGCGCTATCGCTCAGTAATGGATAGACGCTGGCGGAGGGACGGGTGAACTCACCGAGCCACGTCAGCGCGAGCGGCAGGGTCGGGCCGGGCGCGGACGGCACCACCGACGGCGGGCGTGCCGGCGCGCAGGCGCCCAGCCCGAGCGTCACGAGCAGACAAATCGCGGACCCGGTCCGTGGCAGAATCACGTTGTTGAGAATCACCGTCCAGTTACGGTCCGCCGGAAGGCGGACCACATTGTGAGGTCCATGATGACACGCTTGTTCACGGCCGTTGCGCTTGCAGCGCTTGCGCTCGTTCCCACTGCCGCCGCCGCGCAGGCCGGCGCCAACCCGTACACCGACGCCGTGATGGCGCAACTCGCGCAGGTGAAGACGCCGATTATCCGCACCGCCGAGAAAGTGCCGGAGGATCTTTATGCGTTCAAGCCGACCCCGGAGGTCCGCAGCCTCGGGCAGTTAATCGGTCACATCGCCGACGCCAACTTCAATATCTGCGGCGCGGGCGGCGGCGAGAAACCGCCGGCCACCGGCGGCATTGAGAAGACCACCACCGGCAAAGCCGCGCTGCAAAAGGCGCTGGCCGAGTCGTTCGCGTTTTGCGAGAAGGTGCTCGCGGGGATGGACGACAAGAAGGGCGCCGAGAGCATCAAGTTCATCACCGGCCCGACGCCGCGGCTGATGGTGCTCGCCTTCAACAACTCGCACGACTACGAGCACTACGGCAATCTGGTTACCTACATGCGGCTGAAGGGCATCGTGCCCCCGTCGTCCGAGCCCACCAAGTAACGGGATCGTAATATCCGGGGCGGCGCTGGACCACCGCCTCGGGTATCGTCGCGGCCGGCAATGGACTGCAGGCGGACGGCAACCTGCCGGACCGGGCAACCGCTTCTTCACCTGCGAGCTGCGCACCTCGATTACCTACAACGCCGGTCAGCGCTTCACCTTCAAGTCGTCGGACGACCTGTTCGTCTTCATCAATCGAAGACTGGTGCAGAACATGAACCTGGGCGGCGTCCACGCGGAACGCAGCTTCACGGTAAACATGGACACAATTGCAGGCGCCATGGGCTTCTCGCCCGGGGAAACCTACCCTCTGGATATTTTCTTTGCTCATCGCGGTTCCGCAACGCCTACCCAGCAATACGGCGATTGTGGCCCGGGGGTCGGGCGAGGCATCCCCCGAACGGCGTATTTTAGAAGAATCCTAGCGGGCCCTTAGATCGTGCGCATAGACATCATCCTGATCCCGGATGATCAGCAGGCCGCCCGCCACGATGGGGTGGCTCCACGTCGGCGCGCCACTCTGCTGCGGGATGGTGAACCGGCCATGCTCGCGATAGCCCGTCGGGCTGGCTTCGGCTAGCCCGACGACGCCATCCTCGCTGTAGAGGATGAGACGCTCGTCCGCGAAGATCAGTGATCCCTTGCCGACGCTGCGATCGCGCCACGCCATCTGCCCGGTGTCGAATTTCAAAGCCGTGAGAATGCTGCTCGAGAAGCCGTAGATGTGATCGCCGACCAGCACGGAGCTGGCGTGGTGGTTGCGCATCTCGCGCGTGAAATACACCTCGGTCGCCGACGCGATGTTGCCGGCGGCGCGGACCTCGAGCAATGCCGCGCCGGTGCCGTAGTCGGACGATACGAACACGCGGGTGCCGCGGATGATCGGCGTCGCGATGTTCGCGGTGCCGTTGGCCGCCTTGTTGTACGACCACAGTAGCCGGCCGTCGCGCGCGTCGACGGCAAGCGTGCGCTCGCCGGTGAAGAACACCACCTGCTGCAGGCTGCCCGTGCGCAGCAGCATCGGCGATGAGTAACCGGCTTCGTCGCTGTGTTGTTGCCACAACGTGGCGCCGTCGGCCTTGGCGATCGCAACGATCGACGCGCGGGATCCGCCGGCGTTGACGAGGAGGCGGTCACCGACGATCAGGGGCGATTCGCTGTAACCCCAGTAGGGATTTCTGCCGCCGAATTTCTGGATGATGTTCACCGACCAGATTTTCTTGCCGGTCGCGTTTTCGAGGCAGGTGAGATCGCCGCTGCCGCCGAGCACGTAGAGTCGATCGCCTTCGACGGTCGGCGTGCTGCGCGGGCCGTCGCCGCGATCGTTCTCGAAGCGGCGGCCGTTGAGGTAGTCCCACACCTTCTTGCCGGTGGCGCGATCGAGCGCGGTCACATACTCATTGCCCGCGCGCGCGCCGAGCGTGTAGAGCCGGCCGCCGGATGTCGAGAAGGAGGAATATCCGTTCCCCACGCCGCCCGCGCGCCACACCTGCGGCGGCCCGCCCTTCGGCCAGTCCTTGAGCAGCCCGGTTTCGGTGGAGATGCCGTCACGGTTCGGCCCGCGCCACTGGAACCACTCAGCGGGCTCCGGCACGGGCGCAGGCGTTTGCGTCGCCGCCGATACGCTCAGCGTCATGATCCCAACAACGACGGTGATCCACTGTCTCGGTGTCATCTGTCTTAAAAGACTAGCCACAGATTAGCAAAGGTTCTGAAAGGTTCTGAAGGGTGCTGTCTGAACCCCTCAGAACCCTTCTGAACCCCTCTGAACCTGTCTGAACCTGTCTGAACCTGTCTGAACCCTCTATTGAATCTGCTACCATCGTCCGCTGTGAATCGCGCGGTTGTCATCGGTGTGACCGTCATCGTTCTGAGCGGGATAGGGGCAGTTTTCCTGATGCGCGACGTGCCGGCTCCTGCGTCAGCGCCCGAGCCTCGTTCTGCGGCACCGGCCCCAACACCCGGCCGCGTAACAAAAGGAGCACCGCCACCATCTGCGGCCCCAGTCGCCTCAGCGCCCCGCAAAACAGTACCCAAGAAAGCCCCGGCCCCGGTCATGGCGGCGCCCGCGGCTCCGACGCTTGCGACGCTCACACTTGAATCAGACGTTCCCGGCGCAGCCGTGTTCATCGATCGCCAGTTCGTCGGCAACACGCCGCTGACGCTCGACAAGCTCGAGCCCGGCACCAGGCGCCTGCAGTTGACCGCCACCGGCTTCGACAGCGTGCAGAAGAGCATCGAGCTCGCGGCGGGTCCCAACGCCATCACCGTCCGCATCAAGGAAGTCAGCCTCAGCGCGAAGGTCCCGGTGGTGCACAAGCACGCCATGGGTTCGTGCGAGGGCACGCTCGTCGCCACGATCGACGGCTTGAAGTACGACACCTCCAACAAGAACGATGCGTTCACGCTCCCCTACGGCCAAGCCGAGCAGTTCGCGGTCGACTACCTGCAGAAAAACCTGCGCGTGAAGCAGAAGGGCGGCAAGACCTGGAACTTCACCGACAAGAACGACAACGCCGACGCCCTCTTCGTGTTCCACCGCGAGGTCGAGGCGGCCCGGAAGAAGCTGGCTGACGGCTACACCCCTGTGCGCTGATCCCTGTGCGCTGATCCCTGATCCCTGATCCCCAATCCCTGGATTTGGTATTCTGGATCCATGAAACGCATTCTCCTGTTCGTCGCCACCAACCTCGCCGTCATGATCACGCTGTCGATCGTGCTCAGCCTGCTGGGCGTCGGCGGCTACCTCACCCCGGATGGGCTGGACTACTCGGCGTTGATGGTGTTCTGCCTCGTCTGGGGCATGGGCGGCGCCTTCATCTCGCTGCAGATGTCGCGCTTCATGGCCAAGATGGCGATGGGCGTGCAGCTCATCAACGGCAAGAGCGGCCAGGCCGAGCTCGACTGGCTCTACCGCACCGTTGACCAGCTCGCGCAGAAGGCCGGGCTGCAGATGCCTGAAGTCGGCGTCTACGATTCGCCGGAAGTGAACGCGTTCGCAACGGGGCCGAGCAAGAAGCGCAGCCTGGTTGCGGTCTCGAGCGGCCTGATGCGCTCGATGCAGCACCAGGAAATCGAGGGCGTGCTCGCCCACGAGATCTCGCACATCCAGAACGGCGACATGGTCACCATGACCCTGATCCAGGGCGTGGTCAACGCCTTTGTGATGTTCTTCGCCCGCATCATCGCCAACATCGTCCGGCAGATGGTCGACGAGAAGATCTCGCACCTGGTGTTCTTCGGCGTCACGCTCGTGCTCGACATCCTGCTGGGCATTCTCGGCATGATGGTGGTGGCGTGGTTCTCTCGCGCGCGCGAATTCCGCGCCGACGCGGGCGGCGCGGCGCTGGCCGGCAAGTCCAACATGATCGGCGCCCTCCAGCGCCTGATGCAGAACAAAGCGCTGGTCGACACCTCGCAGCCGCAGCTGGCCACCATGAAGATCAACGGCGGCAAGGGCTTCATGTCGCTGATCTCGACGCATCCTCCTCTCGAGGTTCGGATTGCGGCGTTGAATGGTCTCTGAGACGGTCGAGGCCCAGGGCCACCTGATCGACTCCGGCAATTTCCAGTCGATCCTCACCACCGTCGTTGAACACGGCTCCGAGTACGAGATCCTTCGCTTCGATGTCGGGCGCAAGAATGAAGAAGGCTCGTACCTTGCGCTGAAACTGACGACTGATACGCCCGAGCGGCTGCAGGATCTGCTCTCCCGGTTGTCGGTCTTCGGCTGCTACGTCAAGGGCACGCCCGAAGCGCTGCTGCGCCCCGCCGACATGGATGGCGCGGCGCCAGACGACTTCTACTCGTCGACCAATCACCGCACCTCGGTGTTTCTCAACGGCAAATGGGTCGCGGCCGACGAGCAGCGCATGGATGCGGCGTTGATCGTGGACGAGGGCCGCGTCAGCTGCCGCAAGCTGCGCGACATCAGGCGCGGTGATCTCGTGGTGTGCGGCATGCAGGGCGTGCGCGTCTCACCCGACGTGCAGTCGCGCGACAAGCCGAGCTTCGGCTTCATGAGCAACGAAGTCTCGTCGGAGCGCCGCGTTGAAACCGCCGTGGCGCGCGTCGCCGACATGATGGCGCGCGTCAAGCAGGGCGGCGGCAAGATCGCGTTTGTCGCCGGCCCGGTGGTGGTGCACACCGGCGGCGGCCAGTATTTCTGCGACCTGATCCGCCTTGGCTATGTCGATGTGTTGTTATCGGGCAACGCGCTGGCCGTGCACGACATCGAGGTCGCGCTCTCCGGCACCTCGCTCGGCATCGACCTGAGCAGCGGCCACCCCGTTGAGCACGGCCATCGCAACCACATGCGCGCGATCAACACGGTGTGCCGCGCCGGCGGCATCGCGCGCGCCGTCGAGAGCGGCGTGCTCATCACCGGCATCATGCACGCGTGCCACACGCACGGCGTGAAGTACATCCTCGCCGGATCGATCAGAGACGATGGCCCGCTGCCTGAGACGATGATGGACCTGGTGGCGGCGCAGGATGCCTACGGCAAGGCGTTGAAAGACGTCGAGGTCGTCGTGATGTTGTCGACGATGCTTCACAGCATCGGCGTCGGCAACATGCTGCCGTCGTGGGTGAAGGTGATCTGCGTCGACATCAACCCGGCGGTCGTCACGAAGTTATCGGATCGCGGATCGACGCAGACCGTCGGTATCGTCACCGACGTCGGATTGTTCCTCCACCAGCTCGCCGAGAAGCTGCGAGCCTAGTACCCCATCGCGTAGCCCGTGCGGCGGGGATCCGCTCCGGCCGTCATGGTGCCGGTCTTCGCATCGACGCGAATCACCTGCATGTGGCCCAGGCTGCCCCAACCCGGCGCGACCTCCACCGTGTGTCCCATCTTCCTGAGCGCGTCGATGGTGGCGGCCGCGACACGGCTTTCGACGTTCACGGTGATGGTGGCGCCCGGCTTGTAGAAGTTCGGGGCGGCCTCGAGCGCGAGGCGTGGCGCCTCGATCGCCTGCTGGACCGGCATCGCGAAATCGATGAGGTTGAGCAGCACCTGGAACTGCGTCTGTCCAATCGTCTCGCCGCCCGGCGTGCCGAACACGAATGCGAGGCCGCCGTCCTTCAGTACGACCACCGGCGAATTGTTGAGGATGGGCGTCTTGCCCGCGCCGACGTAATTGGCGTCGGTCGGGTACGGCGAGGTCGAGCCGAGCCTCATGCCGTTGTTCAGCAGCAGCCCGGTGTTGCCGACCACGACGTTAGTGCCGAACAACCCGCCTAGCGTGGGCGTGCAGCCGACCGCGTTGCCGAATCGATCGACGATCGAGAACGAGGTGGTGTGCTGCTCCGCGTCGTAGGCGTCGGCAAACGCGGGGCCCTGCGCGCGCGGCGCGGTCGACGGCGCGCCGTCCGGTGTGCCCGCCGGCGGATAGGCGATGGCCCGTGACCGGTCGAAGAGGGCGCGGCGCGCGGTGGTGAACTCGCCCGACAGCAGTCCGGCCGCCGGCACGCGGACGAAGCGCGGGTCGGCGACGTAGCGGTAAATATCGGCCTTCGAGATCTTGATCGACTCGATCACCGCGTGCAGCGCGGCCGGCGATCCCGGGCCGGCCGCCTTGAGGTCGACCGCCTCGATCAGGTTGGCGCCCATCAGCACTTCGAATCCGCCACGAGAGGTCGCCGGATTGCTGTAGACGTCGTGGCCGCGGTACTTCGTGTGAAGCGGCTCGGTCCATGTCGGCGTGTAGGCGGCCAGGTCGGCCGCGGTCAGCACGCCGCCGTTGGCCTTGAAGAAGCGATCGAGCTCCTGCGCGATGTCGCCCTTGTAAAAGCGATCGAACGCCGCCTGGATAGCAGCGCTGCGCGACGCACCCTTGGCCCTGGCCTGCTGCTCGGCCTCGACCAGCTTGCGCAGCGTCGCCGCGTAGTCGGGGTTGCGCAACAGCTCGCCGGCCTTGAGCGGCTCGCCATTCGGCAGGAAGATCTTCGCGGTGGTCGGGTACTTGGCGAGGTTGTTTCGCCCGCGCGCGATCGACTGCGCCAGCATCGGATCGATCGGGTAGCCCTGCTCGGCGTACTCAATGGCCGGCGCGAACACGTCGGCGACGCTCATCGTGCCGAACCGATCGAGCGCATACAGGTAGCCGCCAAGGTTGCCGGGCACGACGGCCGCCTTCATCCCCGCGTTCAACGTCTCGGGCGTCATCTCACCCGGCACAATCCTCCGCGGCGCAGCGCCCGCCATCGACAGCGACCAGACCTTGCCCGTCGCCTTGTGAAACACGGTCATGAAGCCGTTGCCGCCGATGCCGTTCATCTCGGGCTCGCCCAGCCCCGCCATCGCGCCCACCGCCGCCGCGGCATCGAAGGCGTTACCGCCCTTGATCAGGATCTGCAGTCCGGCCGCAGACGCAATGGGGTGTCCCGTCGTCACCAGCCCGTGGCGTCCTGCCACGGCGGGTCGCGTCAGGCTGGGACGACTCGAGGCGGGCGCCTCTGCGGCCTGGGCCTGCCCTGAGCGAGCGTCGTCGGGAGCCCCGGCGAGCGACGACGAGAGTCGAAGGGCGAAGGCGATGACAGACGACCAAAAGGCAGTGCGGATGTTCATCGGAGGCTCCTTAAGAAATGGTGTGTAGAGTATATGAGGACATGCATAAGACTCTCGTCTCCCCCTCTGTCGTCGCGCAGCATCTGAACGATCCCTCGTGGGTCGTGATCGATTGCCGCTTCGATCTCGCCGATCCCGGCAAAGGCGAAGAGCTTTATCGCCAGGCGCACATACCAGGTGCCCGTTACGCCCATCTCGATCGCCATCTGTCGGGCGCCAAGACCGGGACCAACGGCCGGCATCCGATCCCGCCAAGCGACGAGATCATCAGGACCTTCAGCGAGTTCGGCATCGGCCCGCATATGCAGGTGATCGCCTACGACGCCGACAGCGGCATGTACGCCGGGCGGCTGTGGTGGATGCTTCGCTGGATGGGCCACGACGGGGTCGCCGTGCTCGACGGCGGACTGGCGCGGTGGCAGCGCGACGGCCACCCCGTGCGCGGCGGCCTCGAAACGTCGACGCCGGCGACATTTCGCGGCGCGCCTCGTCCCGGTTGGCGATTGACGGCGGATGATGTCGCGGCGGGTCTTGATAACCGCGCGCGCCTGCTGGTCGATGCGCGGAGCAACGAGCGCTATCGTGGGATGAACGAGACCCTCGACAAGGTGGCCGGCCACATTCCGGGTGCGGTCAACTATTTCTTTCAGCAGAACCTGGCCGACGACAAGACCTTCAAGTCTCCCGAGGCGCTCAGGGCCCAGTGGGAGCCCGTGCTGAAAGGCCACGATGCGAAAGACGTGGTGGTGTATTGCGGGTCCGGGGTCACCGCGTGCCACAACCTGCTGGCGCTGGAGCACGCCGGCATCCACGGCGCGAAGATTTTTCCGGGATCCTGGAGCGAATGGTCCTCCGACCCTTCAAGGCCTGTAGAAACTGAAAATAACGAATAACCAATTACGAATAACCAAAACGAGCCTGTTTTTGGACACTTTCGTTATTGGTACTTGGTTATTGGTTATTCCCGTGGTTAGGCAACCTTCGCTTCGACACCACCAACGGCGGCGTGCGGCTGGCCGATCTCGGCGGCCGCGTTAACGGCCGCACGACCAACGGCGGGCTCACCGTGAATCTCAGCGGCGACCGGTGGGACGGCGAGGGCATCGACGTCGAGACCAGCAATGGCGGCGTCACGCTGTCGCTTCCCGACAACTACAACGCCGAGCTCGAAGCGCGCACCATCAACGGCGGATTGCGTGTGGATTTCCCGATCACGATCCAGGGCGAGCTGTCGGGACGCCGCGGCATCACGACGACGTTAGGATCCGGCGGCCCACGGTGCGTGTCCGCACGAACAACGGTGGACTGAAGATCGAAAGGCGATAAAACAAGGGTGCGTACGCACTTTTGCTTAGGCGTTCGTCCCTGTCGTTATCATTTCGAACTCAACCGGGTCTCCTACAGCGATCTCACCGTCGGTGAGCACTTCTCCGAACGCCCCCCCGCCCCACGGAACGCTCATCGCCTCTTGCAGTCCTGGCACCGCCGCTTCCATCTGCTCACACGGCCGCGTTTCGCCGTAGATGCGAATGCGGACGCGACCGATGGTCAGCACCTTGCCGTGCGCATCGGTGAAATCGATGTCCGACACGAGCAGGTTGGCGCGCCGCAGCCGCGGGTCAGGCGTGGCGCCCAGTGGCGCGGTGACGTGTTCCCAGTTCTTGCTCGAGACGATGGTGACCTGGCGCTTGCCGCCTTGATTGGCATTGCCGACGATGCCCCGGCCGGCGACAACCTTCGCGCTGGGGGCCGGATCCATCGGCCCGCGGTGCATGCGCTTGATCCAAATCTGCGTGAGTTGACTCATCGATCAGATTGTAGCCGGGCTCCCTTCGACTCGGCGTTGGCCGCTGCACGGCCAACACCTCGCTCAGGGCAGGCCGGGCGCCGGGGGCTCAGACCGCGGCTTCCAGCACCGGCATCGGGGTCACCGCATCCTGATCCTGCTCGGCCGTGCGGATGCGGTAGATCTTCTCGATCGGCAGGACCATCACCTTGCCGTCGCCGACGTCTCCCGTTCGCGCCGATGCGAGAATCGCATCCACGGTGCGCTGCACGAAGTGGTTCGACACGCCGATCTCGATGCGGACTTTTTCGGCGAGGGCCATTTTGACAGTAGTGCCGCGATAGTTCTCGACGTGCTCCATCTCGCCGCCGTGTCCCTGGACGCGGCTGATCGTCAGCCCGCTTACTTCCGCATGAAAGAGCGCTTCGAGCACATTGCTCAGTTGCTCTGGCCGCACGATCGCCACAATCAATTTCATGATCGGCTCCCTTCCTGGAACGCGGGGACCGCGACGCGGCTCCGGCCAGGCTCGGGATCGTTCGGCGAAACCAGGATGGCGCCGTCGCCGGCAGTGTAGGCCTCTTCACCATGGTCGGTCACATCCAGGCCCATGCCCTCGACGCGTCCGCTGATTCGCATCGGCAGTAGGAGTGCGACGAGCTTCAGGATGGCAAACGTCCCGGCCGCGCTGTAGGCCAGGACCGCGAGCACGCTGTAGATCTGGATCAAGACCTGTCCCGGGTTGCCCCCGAGCAGGCCGTTCGGCCCGCCGCTCCAGGCCGCCTCCGCGAACACGCCGGTCAGAATGGCGCCGGTGGCGCCGCCCACACCGTGCGCCGCAACGACGTCGAGCGAGTCATCGAGCCTCGTCCGGGCCCTCAGAATCAACGCGAAGTAGCTCGGGACTGCACCGATCGCGCCCAGTGCGAGCGCCGATGCCGGCCCGATGTAACCAGCCGCAGGTGTGACCACGACCAGGCCGACGACGATCGCCGTGGCGGCGCCGATGGCCGTGACACGACCGCCGCGAATCAGGTCGATCGCCGCCCACATCGCCAGCGTTGCCGCGGGGGCCAGCATGGTGTTGACGAATGCCAGTGCAGCCACCGGGCTCGCGGCCAGGGCGCTGCCGGAATTGAACCCGAACCAGCCAAACCACAGCAGCCCCGCACCCAGCAGCGTAAAGGGCACGTTGTGCGGCAGCATCGCCTGACGCCCGTAGTCCTTGCGCGGACCGATTACCAGCGCCGCCACGAGCGCCCCCGCCGCGGCGTTCACATGGACGACGGCGCCGCCGGCGAAGTCGAGCGCGCCGGCCGTCGCGAGGAATCCACCACCCCAAACCCAATGCGCCACCGGCGCGTACACGCCGAGCATCCACAACACGATGAAGGCCATGTAGGCGCCGAACCGCATACGCTCAACGACCGCACCGGAAATGAGCGCCGCGGTGACGATCGCAAACGTGCCCTGGAATGCCATGAACAACAAATGGGGAATCGTGCCCTGGGCAGACAGGCCGACGCCGCGCAGGCCGGCATAAGTCAGCGACCCCAAAACGGGCGTGCCCGGTGCAAAAGCCAGCGAATAACCCAACAGCGCCCACGCCACCGCGACCGGGCCCAGTGCGACAAAGCTCATCATCATCGTGTTGAGCGCGTTTTTCGATCGCACCATGCCGCCATAGAAAAAGCCCAACGCCGGCGTCATTAACAGCACCAGCGCCGTGGACACCAGCATCCACGCGATATCTCCGTTGTTCATCAGCCCATTCCTCCAGATAAGACACGCCTGTCCCGTAGGCGATGCCACACGCACTGCAAGATTCGGGGCACGGCGTCACGCGGACCGCGCGGATCAGGTAAGCAACGCAGGCTGAAGCGGTTGGCGCGGGAACTCGAACAGAAACTCCGCCCGATCTCTCACGACAATAATGTCGTGCGCCTATTTGGATTCGACAAAACTGTGGTGTTTTGCGGCGGGGCGGAAACGCGCGGGGTCGACGCCGAGGTGCCGGACCTTATAGGCCACGACGCGCTCGGTCGAATCGAGCAGGCGCGCCGCGCGCGCGACGTTGCCGCGGGCCGACTTGAGCGCATCCAGGATCAAGTCGCGCTCGAGGCTCGCGACGGCATGCTCCAGGGAGACGCGCGGCAGCGTGCCCGAGACCTCGGCGGTTTGCAGCGTCGGCGGCAAGTCGTGCGCGTGCATCACCCCGCCCGACGACACCAGCACCGCGCGCTCGATGACGTTCTCGAGCTCGCGCACGTTCCCGGGCCAGTGATAACTCGTCATCAGGTCGATGGCCGTCGTCGCGATCCGGCGGACTTCCTTGGCATGCAGGCGCGCGTATTTCTCAACGAAGTGATCGGCGAGCAGCAGGATGTCGGATTGGCGCTCGCGCAACGGCGGTGCGTAGACGCTGAAGACGTTCAGCCGGTAATAGAGATCTTCTCGGAACGTCCGGTCCCGGATGGCGGTTTCGAGGTCGCGGTTGGTCGCGGTGATGAGGCGCACGTTCACCTTGATCGGCTGGGTGCCGCCCAGCCGTTCGATTTCTCGTTCCTGCAGCACGCGCAGCAACTTGATCTGCGTGCCGGGCGTCAATTCCCCCACTTCGTCGAGGAACAGCGTGCCGCCATTGGCCAGCTCGAACTTGCCCTTCTTGGTGGTCTTGGCGTCCGTAAACGCCCCGGGTTCGTAGCCGAATAGCTCCGACTCCACCAGCTCCTCTGGGAGGGCGCCGCAGTTCACCTTCACGTACGGTTTGTTGGCGCGCGGCGAGTGATAGTGCAGCGCGTGCGCGATCAGCTCTTTGCCTGTGCCGGACTCACCTCGGATTAGTACGGTGGTCGTGACCGCCGCGACCTGTGACATCTGCTCGTACAAAGTCTGCATCGAGCGGCTGGTTCCGACGATGTTGCGAAAGTCGTAGCGCTCCTTGAGCTCCTGCCGCAGCTGCGTATTTTCCTGCTGCAGGCGTTGCTTCTCGGACTGCACGAGCCGCTCCACTCGTACGGCTTGCCCGACCATGGTCCCGCTGACGATCAGTAGCTCGCACGCGTGCGCGAGCGAAACGTCCGCCCGGAACGGCAGCAGCACTCCCAGTGCACCCTGGGTGCGCCCACCAACGGGCACCGGCACCGAGATGAACGACGAGTCGCCGGCGGCGCGCGGACGCGCGCCGGGCAGGGCGAACAGCGGCTCCCGACTGACGTGAGGGACGATAACGGGGCGGCCGCTCTGAACCACGCGTGCCGTGATGCCCTCGCCGAGCCGGTAGCGCGCGCGTTGCTGCCCCTGCCAGGCCACACCGGTCGCGGCGACGACGCGAAGCTCATCGTCGGTTTCGTCCCGCAGCCAGACACCGGCGCTGCTGGCGCCGACGAGATCTTCCAGGTGTTCGACGACACGCGCGAGCGCACTACGCAGGTTCGTGGCGGCAGCCAGCACCCGGCCCAGTTCGGCCAGTGCCACGAGCTCGCCGGTCGCCGCCGGATGGCGGATGCGTCGCATGCACCCTATTCAACAGAACTGACACCTCGCAAGTCCAATACGACGATCTTGTCGTATCCATCAGAATTCCGACAATCTTGTCATGACAATCGTTGACAAGGGCCAGGAAGGGGCGCGTTCGCCGGGCGCCCCTCAATGTCCGCTAGTAGGAGAATCCGATCCCGATCGACCCGATCAGTTTTGACCGGGCGCCGCCGTTGAAAGACGCCGTGGCGTCTCCGAGCTTCTGGAGCTCGACGCCACCATGCACGTTCCATCCGCCGAACTTCGTCGTTGAACCGAGCGGCACGGTCACGACGCCGGCGACGCTCAGGAAACCGAACCGGTGATCGGCGCCGGCCAGCTCGTAGTAGTTACTCAGGCTGAACCCGGCCTTGATTGGTACCGCCACGCTGGCGCGTGAGCCGGTATAGCCTGGCGCGATCCCGACCTCGAAGTATGTGCCCGCCTTCTCGCCGCCGTCGGCCTGCCCTGAGCCGGCCGCCGTGTCCAGCTCGCGCGCGACGATCGCGTACGGTTTGATCGCGGCTTTGCCCAGACGCGCGCTGTCGTCGACCGCCAGCTTGACCATGATCTCTTTGACAGTGCTGAACGTGTTGTTGGGACTCGTGTAGGCCGTGTACGTCGTGCCGAGCGACACGCCGCCGCCAAAGCCAAAGCCGACGGTGGCGTAGAAGTCCGACTCGTACCAGAGCTTGGTGCTCGGACCATGCATCCCGGTGTCGCCAGTGTGCTGGCTGTTCCAGCTGCCGACGTTCACGCCCACGCTCTTCAAGCCCGACTCGCCGGAGTACGCGGCGATGCCGACGTCGGCCCACGGCCATGCGGCGAGACCCGTGGAATGCTGCCTGATGCCGCGGAACATGTAGCGATTGAGGAAGTCGAACCCGCCAGACAGCGAAAGCGCACCCGGATTCGGGTCAACCGGCTCCGGCAGAGCGGCGCTGCCTGATGGCGTGTTCTGCTCCGCACCAGCGGTGGGTGCGGACTGCGCGTGCGCCACGCCGGCGGCAGCCAGCATGGCGAGAAGAAGCAGCGTGCGGCGAGCAATGCGATCAACGGATGGGAAATGTGAGCCGATCAAGTGAGCCTCCTGTGCGAGACCCACTCCACGTCGCGTGCCAATGCCGCGCGCGCCTGTTCGCGTGGTCGCTAACCTGCCGGTATGCAGTCACTTATCCCGACACGCCGAATGCATGCGGACCGGACATGGCAACAACCGTGGCGCTTTCGATCGCGTTCGCCACTGTTTTGTCGGGCGGGAGGTCCGGGGTCTGTCCCGAGCAAGAGTTGCCGAGGGGTCCGACCCCGACGCGGAACCTCGCTCGGGGTCAGACCCTTCCGAAAACTAGAAGCTGAACTTCACGCCGAACTGAACGATCCGCGGATCGTAGGTCGTCGTGATCGTCCCGTACGCCGGGGAGCTTCGGTTGCCGTTCGGCGCCCGGAAGTTCGTCCGGTTGAGCAGGTTGAAGAACTCACCTCGGAACTCGAGGCCGCCGTTTCGCCACGGCATCTGGAATCGTTTCGACGTGACCAGGTCGACCGTCCACAGCAGCGGACCGCGCACGCTGTTGCGCGGCGCGTTGCCGAACGGCTGGCTCAGGTCGGTCGGCGCTGTCACGGTCGTGCGGCTCAACCAGTTGTTGATGGTGCGCTCGCCTTCCGGCACGAGCGGGTCACCGCTGACGTTCGGGCGATAGTTGTTGGCGCCGCGGAAGTCCTGCTGAATGCCCGACACCACCTGCGCGGTGAGGGGCGTGTAGATCAACGTCACCAGTTCGCCGGGCGTCACCGTGTTGATGCCCGCGAGCTGCCAGCCGCCGAGGATCGCCTCAACCACGCCGTTGGCGTCGCTCATGTACTTGCGTCCGCGGCCGAACGGTAGGTCCATGATGAAGCTGGTCGTGCTGTTATACGGCTGGTGATACGCCGACAGGCCGTAGTCGGCGTCGAGGTTGCGGAAGTCCTGCGGCGCCGGGGAGTTGCCGAAGGAATTTTCCAGCGACCCGGCCCCGTTGTCCTTGGTCTGCGACAGCGTCAACGAGCTCATCAGAGTCATGTTGGCGCCGATGCGCCAGTCGAACTTGGTCTGGAACGAGTGATAGCGCGACTTGCCGCCGTTGAACGAATAGGTGATGTCGGCGTATTCCGGAATCGGCCGGCGCGACTGCAGCGACAGCGACCCGGCCGCGTTGTTGGGCACTGCCTGGTTGTAATTGGCAAACAGCAGCATGCCGTTGGCGCGGTTGCCAACGTACGCCAGGTCGATCAGTGCGCCGTCCCACACTTCGCGCTGCACCGACGCGAACCAGCTGTGGACGTCGGTCGAGCGGTAGTCGCTCGGCATGTAGGTGATGTTCGACGTCAGCGGATTGAAGCGCGCCGGATCCGTCAGTCCAGCCGGATAGCCCTGCTGCGTGGTCCGGAAATCGGGCGTCGTCAGCGTCTGCACCACGACGGCGTTGATCACCTGTGGACCGTTGATCGGCAGCACGTTGGCGCCGCCGGCGCGGTGAAAGTGCACGTAGCTGATGCCGTAGCCGCCGCGGATCACCGTGCGGGCGGCCGGCGTGAACGCCATGCCGATGCGCGGCCCGAAATTGTTCTTGTCCGGCTTGAGCGTCGAGCGATCCTGCAACGAGCCGTCCTTCGCGAGCACCATCGTCCTGGTGGCGGGATCGAAGTTCGACAGCACGTTGTTGGCCTCGGTCCACGGCGTCGCGTACTCATAGCGCAGCCCGGCGTTGAGCGTGAGGCGATCGTTCATTCGCCAGTCGTCCTGCAGGTAGATGAAGTGCATGTTCTGCTGCAGTTCGGCGATCAGGATGCTACTGAGCGCATAGGTCGAGCGCGCGCCGAACATGAAGTCGGCGAGGTTATAGAGAGGGTTTGCGACGGTTGCCGTCACCGGGCGGGAGAACTGCCCGGCGTACGAGTCGCGCCCGTAAAGCGGATTGACATCCTGCACTTCGGTCAGCACGCGCTGGAACTCATAGCCGGTCTTGAGCGAGTGACGGCCCTGCAGCCAGGTGTAGTTGAGCTTGGGATTGAACACCGTCGGGTACTGCCACTGCGGGTTGGTCGCCTGGCGCCCGAGGTCCGAGAGGCCCGTGATCAGCTGCGTGGGGAGCCCGCCGGCGATGCGTGGGTCCGACGGCAGACCCGTGATGCCATACACCTGTTCCGCGCTCTTCTCGCCGAACACCAGCGCCGCCGGATCCTTGCCGCCCCGGGTCCTCGACCAGCCGAAACGCGCCTCGAGCAGCGACGTGCCACCGGGCGTGTAGGTGACCCCGCCGGAAAACTGCTTGTTGTTCACATACTGGCGCGCGTTACCGGACCCGCCCGAGGGCCCCGAGATCGGCGGGTTGTCGAAGATGTCGGCATCGCGCCAGCCGACGCGGCCAAACGCCGAGAGCCGCGGACTGAACTGGATGTCGACCTTGCCGCCGGCTTTCGGCGTCCGGTTGGTGAACTCCTGCAGGACCTGCAGGTTGTTCGCCGTGGCCGAATTGGTCGGCGCCGGTAGCTCGGTGAGCACCTTTCGTGCAAACGCCGTCATCGGAATCGGGCTCCCGGCCGGGAATACTTCGCCGGTGAGTGGATTACGCACATCCACCGCGAGAATGCCGGCGCGCTGTTCCACCGTGGCGATCGAGGTGCTCGCGGTGAGGCTGCGGGTCTGATCGAACACTTCGACGTCGGCAAAAAAGAACGCCTTGTTCTTCTTGATCGGGCCGCCGAGCACGCCGCCGTACTGATCGCGATCGAAGCCGGGCTTGACGCCTGACGCCGGCCGGAACGCGCCGGTAGCGTTGAAATCGGTGCGGCGCGCAAACTCCCATACCGATCCGCGGAAGGTGTTGGTGCCGCTGGCATAGGCGACGTTGATCGTCGCGCCGGCCGAGCGGCCATACTCGGCGCTCATGTTGTTGGTCACGACCTTGAACTCGCCGATCGCATCCGGCGCCGGCTGCATCACCTGGTTCGAGAAGCCCTGGTTGCTGGTGCCGTAGGCGTTGTTGTCGACGCCGTCGATCAGGAAGTTGTTGAAGGTCGACCCAGGCCGTTGACGTTGAACGACCCTTCGCGGGGGGTGAAGCCCCCGGTGCCGATCGCCGACTGGCGAACGCCGGGCGCCAGTAGCGCCAGCGCCGAGTACTCGCGGCCGTTGAGCGGCAGCGCCCTCGTCTGTTCGCCGGTGATCACCTGGCTGCGATCGCTCGAGTCGGGATCACCCGCGAGCTGACCGTCACCGTTTCCGTCAGCTGGCCGACCGCCATGCTGAGGTCGACGCGTTGGCGCGCGCCAACCGTGACCTGCACGTTGTCGACGAGCGCGATCGAAAAGCCGGTCTTCTCGGCCGTGACCACGTAGGTGCCGATGCGCACGGTAAAGAACTCGAAGTTCCCGTTCGCATCGCTATTTTTTTCGGCGGTCACGCCGGTCGCGGTGTTGGTGAGGGTGACTTTGGCGTCTGGAACAACCGCGCCGGTGGCGTCTCTGACGGTGCCGACGACGGTGGCGGTTTCAAACTGGGCCCAGGCGGGCGCGGCCAGCGCAAGCAGTGCAACGACGAGCAGTACTCGTTTCATCTGTTCTTTTCCTCGATGAGACGTTAACAACCAGAGGCATAGAGATGGTAAAGGTGATGTAACGACAATGTGACTATAAGCCCAACACCGCCATCGGAATCCACTCTTTCAGCTTGGCGACGTGCGGCGTGACCAGGCGGATGTTCGCTTGCGGGACTTCCGGCATCGGCATGTCGGGCATGTTCATCCCGCTTCTTTTCGCGCCGCTGCGGGCGATGTCTTCAATTCGGGACATGTCGATGCCGTGCGCCAGCTGGACGCCGGCGGCTTCGTAGACGCGCCGCCGGACCCACGAGTATTCGTCGTCCGAAAACTTGTGCACGTTGAGCGCGTTGACCTGCACCCTGCGCGCCTCGATGTAGATGTTGGCGAGGTCCGAGAACACGCTCGTCAGCTCGTTCAGCGACAGGTCGGTCCTGTTGTTCTCGGTGCGGCGCTGGATCTCGGCCGCCTTGGCTTCGATCTGCCCCCAGCGATCGCCCATGTCCGAGCGCACGCGGCCCTGCACGGCGATGAACCGGTCGACCTGCGACGGGGTCAGCTCGCCGGTGACCGGTGGCACGAACGACGACTTGTTGTTGATGCGGTCGCCGATCGACACCATTTCCCGCGCGCGCGCCACGTAGTCGCCGGCGCTGTCGATCATCGGCTTCGCTGCGCGGTAGGCGTAATAGCCGGCCACGCCGAAGCCGACCATGGCGAGGGCGAGAACGATGAGACATCCGCCGAGAATCTTCTTCATCCGATGCGTGGCGCCTACGCCCGAAGTCGCGTCGCCTCGGCGGCGACCCGGCGCTTCAGTTGGCCACACATGATGTCACAGAGCGTAAAGACGCTGGTGTCGGCCAGCTCGTAGATCACGAACAGGCCATCGCGGCGGCGGCCGACGAAGCCATGCACGTGCAAGAGCTGCAGGTGCTTCGACAGGTTGGCCTGGCTGAGGCCGGTGGCCCCGATCAGGTCGCTGACGTTCAGAGGGCCTGAGCGCAACTGGTTGAGCACGCTGAGCCGTGCAGGCTCCGCCAGCACCTTGAAGCGGGCCGCAACGGCGTCGATCGTGTCAGCTCCGAGCGGTTTGCGGCTCACGTGCGCCCCCTTCATGGCGAGCGCCTTTTGATGGGGCACCTTCGACCGGTAACCCGGCCGCACTCCACGCGGCATAGCCTCCGGTGAGATTGATGACGTCCTTCACGCCGAGCCGCTCGAGCAGGGAGGCCGCAATCGCGGAGCGGCCTCCCAACTGACACTGCACGACGATCGGCTTGCCGGCTGGGAGGCTCTGCAGCCGATCGGCCAGGTACCCAAGCGGAACGTGGATCGCGCCGGGCAGGTGCCCGGCGGCCCATTCGTTGGCGCTGCGAACGTCGATCACCGAAACTTCGCACGATTCGAGGCGCCGTGAGAGCGCGGCGGCGGTGATCTCCGGCACCGTCGTAAACGCCGAGCCCGCCGCCTTCGCCTCGTTCAGCGCCGAGGCCGGGAAGTAACCCGTGACCGAGTCGATCCCGATGAGCGCCAGGGCCCGCACCGTTTCCTCGAGCCGTACCACCGTCGCATCATCGACGATCAGATAGACCTCCGCGGCCGCGGGCACGAGCCAGCCTGCCCAGGTGACAAACGACGAATTGAAGGGGATGTTGAGGGTGCCCGGGAGGTGTCCCGACGCATAGTCGACGGCGGGCCGCGTGTCGATGACCAGGGCCTTGGTCGCAAGGCGCGACACCAGGCCGCCATCGGGCTGACGTGGTGGCACGTGGAAGCCGCCGAGCAGCGCGGGGCCTGCCTTGTTGATCCGCTTCATGTGCGCGAAGTACTTCGGCGGCTCCGGCTGGCCCGCCAGCACGCTTTCGACGAATGCCGCCTCTGACTTGATACCGAACGCCCAATTGAAGCGCCGTTCGTAGCCGAGCGTGGACGAGGGGATCGCGCTGATGCCCTTGCCGCAGGCCGAACCGGCGCCATGGCCCGGCCAGATCTGCAACCAGTCTTCGTGGGCCGCGAACTTCTGCAGGCTCTGCCACAGCGTGCGCGCGCCCGCTTCCATGGTGCCGGCGATGCCGGCCGCGCGCTCGAGCAGGTCGGGCCGGCCGACGTCGCCGACGAAGATGAAATCGCCGGTCACGGCGGCAATCGGCTGATCGGCGGCGGCGCCATCGGTGATCAGAAACGTCAGGTGCTCGGGCGTGTGGCCCGGCGTGTGCAGGACGTCGACCCGGATGTTGCCGACGGTCATGCGATCGCCGTCGTGCAGCAGCCGGCCTTCTGAGGCGAACTGGTACTTCCAGTCGCGATCGCCTTCATCCGACAGGTACAACGCGCCGCCCGTGCACGCCGCCAGCTCGCGCGAGCCGGAGACGTAGTCCGCGTGGATGTGGGTCTCGGTCACGTGCGTGATCCGCAGGCCTTCCTGCGCCGCCGCCGCGAGGTATTGATCGACGTCGCGGTTGGCGTCGATCACGATCGACTCGCCGGTGGCGTGACAGCCGATCAGGTAACTGGCCTGGGCGATTGCGGGTTCGAAGAAGCGCTTGACGAACATGAGGTCTCCCCAGCCTCACCCGCGAGTGAGGATGTAAACCGCGATCGTGATGACCGCGGACGCGAATATCCGTTGCAGAAGGCGGTGCGGAACGCGATGCGCCACCAGCCCGCCCGTGATGGCCCCCAGCGCCGCCACCGCGGCGAACGGCAGCACGAATCCCCACGCAACCGGCACGCGCCCCGCGTATCCGGCGAGGCCCGCGGCGGTCCCGAGCGCGATGGCCAGCAGCGAGGCGCTCGCGGCATCCCGCATCTGCAATCCGCCGGCGATCACCAGGGCGGGCACGATCAGGAAACCGCCGCCGACCCCGACCATCCCGGTCACGACACCGAGTCCAATTCCCGCGGCGCCGAGCAGCACTGGCCTGGCGGCCACGGACGGGGCCTGGGATTCGCTCGCGCGCAGCGACTGATACGCCATGCCTGCCCCGGCGGCGATCATCACCGCGGCCAGGATCGCCATTTGTGTCGCATCCGCAAGGAGCGCACCGATGCGGGCGCCTCCGTACGAGCCGATCATCGTCGTCAATCCGACGATCACGGCGGGCAACACGGGCAAGGTGCCGCGCGAGAAGCTCGAGAGCGCGCCCGCAGCCGCGGCGAGGCCGACGACGGCGAGGCTGGTGACGACGGCGGATTTGGTCTCGAAACCCATCAGGTAGGTGAGGGCGGGCACGACAATGATGGAGCCGCCGCCGCCCAGCAGGCCCATCGTGAAGCCGATGGCCGCCGCCAGCGCGATGGCCAGCGCGGTCATCACCGGCTCCCGGCGTCGCTCGACAGGAACTGGCGGACGATCGCTTCCGTGTCGCACGTCGCGGCGAACCGGTTGTACGGAAGCTTGGCCAGCAGCAGGCCCATCCCGCAGGCGAGCAGATCGAGGGGGACGTTGTAGGCGCCCTGGATGTGCGCGTTGCCGAACTCGCCGGGTGTGCGGACATCGAGGACCCGGACGGTCGGGTCCTGTCGGAGCAGGTTCGAAACGTGGAGCGCATTCATATCGCTATATAACCATATAGCAATATAGTATGTCAACAGTTGGGGTCAGACCCTGGCACCCCAAAAACATCCCGATAGAACGCCAACTCCTCCTCGAGTGCCCTGATGATGTTCTCGGCCTTGCGGAAGCCGTGCTGCTCGCCCTCGAAGGTGACGTAGGCCACCTTCACCCCCTTCTTCTTGAGCGCCTCCGCCATCATCGCGGACTGGTTGGGCGGCACCACCTTGTCCTCGAGCCCCTGGAAGAGGATCAACGGGCATGACAGCCGATCGGTGAAGTGGATCGGCGAGCGATTGACGTAGAGGTCGCGCGCGGCGGGGTACGGACCGATCAGCGAATCGAGATACCGCGACTCGAACTTGTGAGTGTCGTGCGCCAGCACCTCGATGTCGCTGATGCCGTAATAGCTCGCGCCCGCCTTGAAGGTCGAGTGGAACGTCAGCGCCGCCAGCGTGGTGTAACCGCCGGCGCTGCCGCCGCGGATCATCAGCCGCGCCGCATCCGCCTTCCCTTGCGCCACCATCGCCTCGGCGCCGCCCACCGCGTCTTCGACATCGACGATGCCCCATTGGCCTTTCAGGCGATCGCGATAGGGCCGGCCGTAACCGGTGCTGCCGCTGTAGTTGACGTCGAGCACGGCGAAGCCGCGGCTGGTCCAGAACTGCACCTCGGGATCGAGCACATCGGAGGTCGCGCCCGTCGGCCCGCCGTGCGTCAGCACCAGCAACGGCGGCCTTTCGCCATCGGGCGCCGTGACGCCGGGATTGGTCGGCGGGTAATAGAACGCATGCACGTCCCTCGGATCACCTGCGGCCTTCGGCACCACGCGGAAGGTGACGGCCTCGGGCACGGAGATCCACTCCGGCTGAATCCGTTCGCCCGATGACGATCGGAGGATCACGGCGTTCATCGAGTCGAGCGGCACCCGCACAATCGCCGTGGCTTCGGTCGCCGAACCGCCGACGAAATAGATCGCGCGCGGATTGGCGCGGATCGACTCGGTCGGCTGAAGCGGCACCGGGGCCCCCAGCGCGGCAGCCGCGCTGGGGTGGAGGTCGATTGGCTCGAACTTCCCGGTGCCGGTATCAACCAGCGCCATTCGCCAGCGCCCGTCTTCCACGTACGTGGCCACCAGGCGGTCGCGCGAGATGAACGCGTAGGTGACCATGCCGAACGTCCACTGCGGCTTGCCGAACTCCGCGGCCATGGCGTGGACCGGCTCGGCCGGCCCGCGCCCTGCCCTGAATGAAGTCGAAGGGCTGCGATACAGGTTCCACCAGCCGCTGCGATCCGAGACGAAGTACAGCGTGCCGTCCGGCGACCATTCCGGTTGAAAGATCGATTCGTCCGGGCCACCCGCGATCTTCTCGCGGGCCCCGAGACTGCCGTCGGCCTTCACCGCCGCGATCCACAACTCGGTGCCGTCCCACGGCATGTTCGGGTGGTTCCACTGAATCCAGGCGAGCGACTGGCCGTTGGGGCTGACGATCGGATCGGAATAGAAATCCGCGCCAGACACAAGCACCGGACCAGCCCCACCCGCCCCACCCGCCTGAATCGCCACGATGGTGTTGGGCGGTGCGGCATCGCCGCGGGTGTGATCCTCGCGCACGGCGATCAATCGCTTGTGCACCGCCTCGACGCGGTAGTCCGCGTAGAAGTAGCCCTTCGGCGTCAGCGCTTCGGGCGCCTGGCCCGGCGTCTGCCGATAGAGGCGCTGATCCTCGAAATTGGAGAAGTAGATCGTGCCGCGATCGACGGTGTAAGCGGCGCCGCCGTACTCGTGCACGCGCGAGCGGACGTTGAACCCAGCGGGCGTCACGTCGCTCATCACGCCGTCGGGCGTCATCCTCACGATCACATAGCGTCCGCCCTCGCTCGCCCTCCCTTCCACCCAATACACGTCGTTCCCATCGAGATGGATCTGATCGAGCCGCAGCGCCCCCGCCGTCACGCGGGCCGCAGTGAGCGGCGAGGCCCACGAACCGTACGGACGTTCCTCACGAAGGTTCTTCACGAAGGTTCCTCACGATGGTTCCTCACGAACGTTCCTCACGATGGTTCAACACTACCCCGAGTGAACCATCGTCGAGAACCCTCGTGGAGAACCTTCGTGGGGAACCGCCGTGGGGAACCCTCGTGCGGAACCCGCGTGAGGAACAGTAGAATCCCCTTCGATGACGCGTCGCGAGTTGATTACCGCCCTATTGGCAGGTCCGTTTGTCGGGATGCGGGCGGTCGGGGCGGCAAGCCAGAACACCGATATCACGTCGCTGACCGTGGCGCAGGCGATCGCGCAACTCGCCGCGCGGACCATCACGCCGCTGCAGCTCACCGACGCCTACCTCGAGCGCATCGCGACGATGAATCCGTCGCTGAACGCGTTCATCACGGTGACGGCCGATCACGCGCGCGCGCAGGCCCGCAGAACCCTTCAGAACCGATCAGAACCTCTCAGAACCCTTCTGAACCTTTCGGGTATCCCGATTGCGCACAAAGATCTGCTCGAGACCGCCGGCATCCGCACCACCGCCGGCTCTCACCTGTTCGACGAATACATCCCGCGCACCAACGCGGCGGTCGTTCAACAGCTCGAGCGCGCCGGCGCGGTGCTGCTCGGCAAGACCAACACCCACGAGCTCGGCGGCGGCGTGACGACGATCAATCCGTTCTATGGCACCACGCGCAACCCGGTCGATCTGTCGCGCATCCCGGGAGGCTCGAGCGGCGGATCCGCGGTCGCCGTGGTGGCGCGCATGTGCGCCGCGGCCACCGGCAGCGACACCGGCGGCAGCGTCAGAATTCCTGCTGCGTTCTGCGGATGCGTCGGCTTCAAGCCAACCTACGGCCGCATCAGCACCGCGGGCCTGCTCGGCTCGTGCCCCACGTTTGATCACATCGGCTTCCTGACCCGCACGGTCGAAGACGCCGAGATTCTGTTTCGCGCCGCACTTGGCACCCAGACGACAAGCAGTTCCCTCCCGACAAGCAGTTCCCTCCCGACGAGCAGTTCCCTCCCGACAAGAAGTGCCCTCCCGTCTGACGTGCGAGTGGGCGTCGCCCGAGCGTTCTTCTTCGACGAGCTGGAAAGCAGCGTCGCAAGCAGTGTCGACGCCGCAATCGCGAGGTTTCGTTCCCGAGGCGCTGTCGTCGCGGACATCGCCTTCCCGGTAGATTCCAAAACGATGGCGCGAGTGTTTGACCCCATTGTGGTTTTTGAGATCTGGTCCCGCTTCGGCGCCGACTGGCGTGCGACGCCGTCGCTCTTCTCCAAGTCTTTCGCGGAGTTCTTCAACAGCGAGCGTCCTACCGTCCCGGAGTACGAGTCCGCGCAGGCCGCCCTCAAGTCGTATCAGGCCGAGGTCGATCGCCTGTTCGATCGCGTCGATGTCGTCCTCACGCCCACCGTGCCGATCACCGCGCCGCTCATCGCCGGACCGATCGACGGCGCCAGGATCCTGCGCAACACCTGGCCCTTCAACGCCGCCGGTACTCCCGCCATCTCCATCCCGTTGCCAAATACGAACTTACCGGTAGGTCTGCAATTGATCGGACGGCGGGGCCAGGACGAGAAGCTCCTGCGAATCGCGCGCAGCACTTTCCCTTAGGCACGTTCGGCACCTTAGGCACTTTAGGCACCGACGGAGGCCAGGCGCTTATACTGTCCGGATGACCACCCGCTCTTTGTTCGTCATCCTCGTACTGACGCTCTGCCTTGCTTCGCCGTCGGCCCAGGCGCCGGCCGCCGCTCCCAAGGTCACGACCCCTCAGCAGTTCTTCGGCCACCCGATCGGCGCCGACTACGTGCTCCCCAATTACACCAAGTTCACCGAGTACGTGCGCAAGCTCGATGCGGAATCGGATCGCATGATCGTGCAGTCGATCGGCAAGACCGCCGAAGGCCGCGATCAGCTGATGGGCATCATCACCGCGCCCGACAATTTCAAGAAGCTCGATCGCTACAAGGACATCTCGCGCCGCCTGTCGCAGGCTGAAGGCCTCACCGACGACACCGCGCGCGCGCTGGCCAGGGAAGGCAAGGCCGTGATCTGGATCGACGGCGGCCTCCACGCCACCGAGGTCCTCGGCGCGCAGCAGCTGATCGAAACCATCTACCAGTTCGTCAGCAAGAACGACGAAGAGACGCTGCGCATCCTGAAGGACGTCATCATCCTCGCGACCCATGCCAATCCCGACGGCATGGAGCTCGTCTCCGACTGGTACATGCGCAACCCGAACGAGAAGCAGCGCAGCACCGGGCAGTTGCCGCGGCTCTATCAGAAGTACGTCGGCCACGACAACAACCGCGACTTCTACATGATGAACCAGCCGGAATCCACCAACATGAACCGGATTCTGTATCGCGAGTGGTTCCCGCAAATCATGTACAACCATCACCAGAGCGGCCCGACCGGCACGGTGATGTTCTCGCCGCCCTTCCGCGATCCCTTCAACTACGTCTACGACCCGCTCGTCATCAACACCCTCGACCAGGTCGGTGCCGCCATGCACACGCGCTTCGATGCCGAAGGCAAGCCCGGTGTGACGACCAGGTCAGGATCGAATTATTCGACGTGGTGGAACGGCGGCCTGCGCACGATGGCCTACTTCCACAACCAGGTCGGCCTGCTCACCGAGAGCATCGGCAATCCCACGCCCGAAACGATTGGCTTCGTGCCCGACCGCGTCATCGCGCGCGGCGACCTGCCGTTCCCGATCATGCCGCAGGTCTGGCATTTCCGCCAGTCGATCGATTACTCGATCACCGCCAACTACGCGGTGCTCGACTTCGCGCAGCGCTATCGCGAAAGCCTGCTCTACAACATCTACCTGGCGGGCCGGAACAGCATCAAGCGCGGCACCACCGACAACTGGACCGTTTATCCGCGCCGCATCGCCGAAGTGAAGGATGCGATCGCGAAAGACATCAAGGTCGAGGGCGGCACCGACTCTCGCATGGTGTCGGGCGGACGCATCGCCACGGTGCCGGAGAAGTACTACTCGATCGTCCGCAAGCCCGAGTATCGCGACCCGCGCGGCTATATTCTCTCGGCCAACGAGGGCGACTTCCTCACCGCCACCAAGTTCGTCAACATCATGATCAAGAGCGGCCTCACCGCGCACCGCGCCACGGCGCCGTTCACGGTCGGCAGCAAGCAGTACCCCGCCGGCTCGTACGTGTTCAAAGGCGCGCAGGCCTTCCGTCCGCACCTGATCGACATGTTCGAGCCGCAGGATCATCCCAACGACTTCCAGTATCCCGGTGGCCCGCCGATTCCGCCGTACGACAGCGCCGGCTGGACGCTCGCGTTTCAGATGGGGCTGAAGTTCGATCGCATCCTCGAGGCGTTTGATGGTCCCTTCGAGAAGATTCCGGATGTGATCAAGCCCGCGCCCGGCAAGGTCACCGACACCGCCGGCGCCATCGGCTATGTCGTCAATCACAAGAACAACGACGCGTTCATTGCCGTCAACCGGTTGATGAAGGCCAACGAAGAAGCGTTCTTCGTCGGCGATCGCAGCTACCAGAGCAACGACGGCACCGGCGTGATCTTCATCACAGCGAAGCCGACGACGGGTGCGGTGTTGGCGAAGGCGGCAGCGGATCTCGGTTTGAATTTCACCGCGGTGACGCAGCGTCCGGCTGGTCCGGTTTACAAGCTCACCAAGCCGCGCATTGGGTTGTGGGATCAGTATGGCGGCTCGATGCCGTCGGGCCACCTGCGCTGGCTGCTCGAGCAGTTCGAGTTCGACTTCGAGCGCGTCTTCCCGGCCGCGCTCGACGCCGGCAACCTCAAGTCGAAGTTCGATGTGATCCTGTTCCCCGACGGCGGCATTCCGGAAACAGATAACGCCACCGGCGGCTTCGGCGGGGGGCGCCAGCCGAATCCGCAGGATATTCCCGAAGAGTATCGCGCGCATCTCGGTCGCGTTTCGATCGCGAAGACGATTCCGCAACTGAAGGCGTTCGCGGAAGCCGGCGGCGTGCTGGTCGCGTTCGGCGGCTCGGCGGTGCTCGGCCATCATCTCGGCCTGCCGGTCAGCGACCACCTCGTCGAGGTCGCGCAGGATGGCAGCGAGAAGCCGCTGCCGGGCACGAAGTTCTACATCCCCGGATCGATCCTCAGCGTGGCCGTCGACAACACCAACCCGGTGGCCTTCGGCTTCGAGAAGAAGGTCGACGTGTTTTTCGATGCGAGCCCGGTAATGGAGCTGGCGCCGAATGCATCGCTGCAGGGCGTGAAGCCGGTGGCGTGGTTTGATTCGAAGAACGCGCTGCGCTCGGGTTGGGCGTGGGGGCAGCACTATCTCGAGGGCGGCGCGGCCGCGATCGAGGCGCAGCTCGGCAAGGGCAAGGTGTTCCTGTTCGGGCCCGAGATCACCTTCCGCGCGCAGCCGCACGGCACGTTCAAGTTCCTGTTCAACAGCATCTATTACGGCGCCTCGGTGCCGGCGAGCTCGGCGGCGACCACGACGACGATGCAACAGTAGGGGTCTGACCCCGAGCAAGAGGTCTGACCCCGTCGTAGTGGCAAAGGCGCGATGGGGTCAGACCCCCATACTTGCGCCTGCCGCGCTGATGCTGGTGTTACAAGGCCGGCCATTGCTCGCGCTATAGTTGATGCTGAATTTCACGACAGGTATCACGCTCCCGACGGGGCCTCAATGCCCTCCCGACGGAGCACTTGTCGTCTCCCGACACTTTTGTGGCTTTTCCCGACGAGGTATTTGACATGAATTACTACGGTGCTAAAGATATGGCCGAAAGCTGGCGCACGGTCCGCAAGAACACGATCCAGGTCGCCGAAGACATTCCCGAAGACAAGTATTCCTACCGCGCCGCTCCCGAGACGATGAGCGTTGCCGAAATTTTCTCTCACCTCGCCGTCACGCCGTACTGGGCGCAGCAGTGCCACTTCGTCGACAAGAAATCGACCGTGACGAGCGAAGACTTCGGCAAGTGGATGGGTGAGGTCGGCAAGCACGCCTCCACGCTGACGAGTAAGGCGGCGATCGTCGACGCGCTGAAGAAGAACGGCGAGCAATTCGCCAGCCAGCTCGAAGGGCTGAGCGACGACCAGCTCGGCGAGATGGTCGGCCTGCCGATGGGCACCAAGACGCGTTTCGAGATGCTGCTCGGCGTGAAGGAGCACGAGATGCACCACCGCGCGCAGCTGTTCCTGATCGAGCGCCTGCTCGGCATCGTGCCGCACCTGACCCGCGCCCGGCAGGCCGCCATGGCCGCACGCGCATAAACGCAACCACGAAGCACACGAAAGACACGAAGAAGAATATTCTTCGTGGTCTTCGTGACCTTCGTGGTCTATTTGACCCGCATGACATTGCTCTGCGCCGGTGAAGCGTTCGAAGATCTGATCTTCGTCGGCCTCGATCGCATCCCAGGCCCGGGCGAAGAGGTCAAGACCGACAGGTTCGAGGCCACCGTCGGCGGCGGCGCGGTGATCACCGCGGTCGCGGCGGCGCGGCTCGGCATGAAGGTCGATCTGCTGAGCGCGCTCGGGCCTTCGGCGGTGAAACGGCTGCGCAAAGAGCGCGTCCGCATCACCAACCTGATCCGCCCGGGCGAGCAGCACGCCATCACCGCGGCGATTTCCACCACCGAGGATCGCGCGTTCGTCACCTTCAACGGCGTCAACGCCAAACTCGAAGAGCGACTCGCGAAAGCGATACCTAAGGCTGATGCTACCCACGTTCACCTCTGCTTCTATCCGCACGACTGCGGGTTGTGGACGAGGATCGTGACCCGGCTGCGAAACAAGGGCATCACGACGTCGTGGGATTTCGGCTGGAACGAGCCGCTGACGAGCGATCGCGGGCTGACCGATCTGATCGACGCGCTCGATTTCGTCTTCGTCAACGAGCTCGAGGCCCGGCTCTATGCCGGCGAGCCCACGCTCGAAGCCGCGCTGCCCCACTGGCGCGCGCGCAAGGCCATCACCATCGTCAAGCAGGGCGAGAGCGGCGCGATGTGGCTCGCGCCGGATCGTGACATCCATTTTCCCGCGCCCCGCGTGAAAGTCGTTGACACCACCGGCGCCGGCGACTCGTTCAACGCCGGCTTCCTGGTGGCGTGGCTGCGCGGCAACACCCCAGTGGAATGTTTGACCGCGGGTAATAAGGCCGGAGCCGCATCAACCCAGAGAGCCGGCGGCATATGAAACTCGCACCAACCCCTAGGCACTTTAGGCACCCTAGGCACCTTAGGCACGGACAGTGAAGGTTGCCATCATCGGAGGAGCGGGCGTGCGAGTGCCCCTTCTGGTCGGCGGCTTGTCGCGATCGGACTTGGGAATCACTGACATCGCTCTCTACGATATCGATCGAGAGCGACTCGGCATCATCGCTGATCTTGCGACGAAGATCGCCGACGGCGTGAAGATTACGAGCACGTCCACACCGGAGCCCGCTGTTGGCGGTGCCGATTTCGTTATTTCCAGCATTCGCGTCGGTGGCGCTGCGCAACGCGCGAAAGATGAAGCGGCGGCGATCGCGCTTGGCGCCGTCGGCCAGGAAACCGTCGGCCCGGTCGGCTTTGCCATGGCGGTCCGCACCATCCCGGCGATGGTCGAGTACGGCCGCATGGTGGCGCGGCTGGCGCCGCGGGCGTGGCTCGTCAACTTCTCCAACCCGGTGAGCCTGATCACGCAGGCGGTGCACCAGGAAACCGATGCGCGCTTGGTCGGCATCTGCGACACGCCGATGGAGATGTTCGAAGACGCCGCCCATGCGCTCGGCCTGCCTGCGTCGGTCTGCTCCTACGACTACTTCGGCCTCAACCATCTCGGCTGGCTGCGCGACGTGTTGTTCGAAGGAGAAGGACAGCTGCATCGCATCTGGAACGATGATGCGGCGTTGAAGGCGGCATATCGCTCGCCGCTGTTCGAACCCGAGCGGCTGCGCAAGCTGAGGCTGCTGCCGACCGAGTATCTCTATTACTACTACCGCCCCGAGGTCGCGCTCGAGCACATCAAGCGCGCCGGCTCCAGCCGCGGCGCCGCTGTTGCGAAACTCACTGAGGAGTTGTTCAAGGATTTGCGTGGCGACAAACCTTTAGGTTTGTCGTCGGACCCGTTGGAGCGATATCAGCAATATCTGGCCGCCCGCGACTCGAGCTACATGCAGCTCGAGACCGGCGTCACCACTCCGCGCATCAAACCCGACTGGGCGGAGCTTTCCGGCTACGATCGCATCGCCCTCATGACCATGCGCGCGATCGTCCACAACCAGGGCGCCGTCATCCCGCTCGACGTTGCCAACCGCGGCACCCTCCCCTTCCTCGAGGACGAGGACATCGTCGAAGTGCAGTGCCGCGTCGATGCCAGCGGCCCGCATCCACAACCGGTTGCGCCGATTCCCGATCACCCGCGCGAGCTGATCGAGCGCGTCAAGACCTACGAGCGCGCTACCGTGAAGGCGGCGCTGACGGGCAATCGCGAAGAATTGATCGACGCGCTCGCGCTCAATCCGCTGGTGTCATCGCGAGAGCAATCCGCCAAGCTGGTCGAGGCGCTGCTGTGAGCGACGAACGTAGAGGCGGGTCTTTAGACCCGCCTGCGACTTCAAGCCCTCACGCCCTTAAGCCCTCAAGCCCTCTTGAGCGTCGCATGGGTCTTTTACAGGCCACCGCGACCAACGTCATCTCCATGGTCGGCGTCGGCCCCTTCCTCACCATCCCCTTCATGGTTGCGGCGATGAACGGCCCGCACGTGATCTACGCGTGGCTCGCCGGCCTCGTGCTCGCGCTCGCCGACGGCCTCGTCTACGCGCAGCTCGGCGCCGCGCTCCCCGGCAGCGGCGGCGGCTATCTCTACCTGCGCGAGGCGTTCAAGCCGTTCGGCCTCGGCCGCCTGATGGCGTTCCTCTTCATCTTTCAAACCATCCTGATCGCGCCGCTGTCGGTCGCCGGCGGCGCGGTCGGCTTTGCCGACTACCTGCAATTCGTCTGGACCACGATGTCGCCGCTCGAGCACAACCTGATCGCCGCCGCCGTCTGCATCGTCTCCACGGCGCTGCTGTGGCGCAACATCGAAGACATCGGCCGCCTCGCCGTCGTCATGCTCGTGGTGGTGTTGATCACGGTCGGCTGGGTGATCGTCGTCGGCCTCGTCAAGTTCTCGCCGGCGCAGGCGTTCGCCTTCCCGCCCGAAGCGTTCACCTTCGATCGCAGCCTGTTGATGAGCGTGGGTGCCGCGTCGGTGCTCGCGATGTACAGCTACGGCGGCTACAACCAGGTCTGCAACATCGGCGACGAAATCAAGGACCCGACCCGCACCATCCCGCGCTCGATCGTGCTGTCGACGTTCCTGGTCGCGGTGCTCTACATCCTGATGACGGTGGTGATTCTCGGGATGATCCCGTGGCAGGAGGTCAGGGAATCGCGGACGATCGCGTCGGCGTTCATCGAGCGGACATTCGCGGATCCCGAGACCGGCCGCATCGCCGGCATCGTGATGACCGGTCTGATCCTGTTCGTGGCCGCGGCGTCGCTCTACGCCACCATCCTCGGCTACTCGCGCGTCCCCTACGCCGCCGCGCGCGACGGCGATTTCTTCAAGGCCTTCGCGCACGTCCATCCTAAAAAGCACTTTCCGGATCTGTCGCTGGTCACGATCGCGATCGTGTCAATCCCGTTCTGCTTCTTCTCGCTCGGCCAGTTGGTGAGCTGGTTGATCCAGGTGCAGGTGCTGCTGCGCTTCATCTGGCAATGCGCCGCGGTGATCCTGCTCCGCCGTTACCGGCCCGACATCCCGCAGCCGTTCACGATGTGGCTCTACCCGTGGCCGGCGATCCTCTCAGGCGCGCTGTGGCTGTTCATCTTCTTCACCGGGCCGTGGGAGGGGATCGTCTTCTCGTTCGCTTTCCTGGCGGCGGGGGTCGCGGCCTATGGGCTGTTTGTAAGAACAAAGACCTAACACCAAGAACAAAGGGAGTCATGTCGCTCGGGCGGGTTGCGCACTATAATCCGCTCGCAATGACCTTGTCGGCGGGCATGCGGCTCGGCCCCTATGAGATTGTCGCCCCCATCGGCGCGGGCGGCATGGGCGAGGTGTACCGCGCCCGCGACACGCGGCTCGATCGCACCGTCGCCATCAAAGTGCTGCCCGCCAACTTCTCGTCAGACGCCGTCGCGCGTGAACGGTTCGATCGCGAAGCGCGCAGCATCGCTGCCCTCAATCATCCGCACATCTGCACGCTGTACGACGTCCGGCACGAAGTTGTCAGCGGCGCTGAGAGTCCCATCGACTTCCTCGTCATGGAGTACCTGGAGGGCGAGACGCTGGCGGCACGTCTGGCACGCGGACCGTTGCCGGCGAATCTCGTTCTTCGTCACGCCATTGAGATTGCCGAAGCGCTCGACAGGGCCCATCGCCATGGCATCGTGCATCGCGACCTCAAGCCCGGCAACGTCATGCTCACGAAAGCCGGCGCGAAGCTGCTCGACTTCGGCCTCGCCAAGGCGTCGGCCGCAGGTGCCACGGGTGCAACGAGTGCGGTGACCCTCGAACCACTGACCGCTGCAGGGATGATCGTCGGCACAGTCCAGTACATGGCGCCTGAGCAAGTCGAGGGGCGCGACACCGATGCGCGGACCGACATCTTTGCGTTCGGCACGCTCGTTCACGAGATGGCGACGGGCCGCAGAGCGTTCGAGGGGCGGAGCCAGGCCACGATCATCGCCGCTATTCTTGACGCGCAACCGCCGGCGATTTCTACATTGCAGCCGGCACTGCCTGGGGCGCTCGATCACATCGTCCGTCGCTGCCTTGCCAAAGACCCTGACGAGCGGTGGCAATCGGCGCACGATCTCGCGAGCGAGCTGCGATGGATCGCCGGATCCGATGGCGGAGCGACGCAGACCAGCGGCGTCACAGCACCGGCACGATCGAGTCGACGCGTGTCGCCGCTCGTGGCCGCCGCCGGTGGGCTGGCGATCGGCGCCGTGCTGGCGGCAGCGGCCGTGCTGGTGCTGCGCCCGGGACGACTTGCCTCGGCGTCCGCCGTCGTTCGTGCAGTTCTGCCGCTGCCGGCCGGCGCCGCATTCGCGCAAGTCAATGCCCGCACCACCATCGGCATTTCCCCCGATGGCAGGTTCGTCGTCTTCAGCGCCGTCGCCGATGGCGTGCAGCGTCTCTTCCTGCGGACGACGGATCAGTTCGACGCGACGCCCATCAAAGGCACCGACGGAGCCACTGGTCCATTCTTCTCTCCCGACAGCCAGTGGCTGGGGTTTTTCGCTAATGGGCGCCTGCTGAAAGTTCCCCGCAACGGCGGTACGCCGGCCGTGATTTGCGACGTGCAAGATGTTCGGGGGGCGGCCTGGGGAGCTGACGACACCATTGTCTTTGCACCGCGACTCGATGCTGGCCTGTGGCGGGTGTCAGCCAGTGGTGGTGGCACGCCGGTGGTGGTGACCACGCCTGACGCACAACAGCGAGAGAAGACGCACCGGTTCCCGGAGCTGCTACCTGATGGAAAGACCGTGATGTTCACAGTCGGGACTCACGACATTGCGTCGTTTGCCGAGGCACGCATCGTGGTGCAGTCATTGACCGGCGGGCCCGCGAAGACCGTCATCCAGGGCGGCACGACCGCGAAGTACCTTCCGACCGGTCACATCGTGTATGCGAGAGACGATGTGCTGATGGCCGTGCCATTCGACCTTCAGCAGCTGGCGGTCACAGGCCCGCCGGTGGAGCTGGTCGGGGACGTCTCGAACGCGATGGACTTTGCACACGCGGAATACGCCATCAGCGATACCGGGACATTGGTCTATCTGTCAGGCGGCGACAGCTCCGTGCGCGGGACCTTGATTTCGGCCGATCGCAGCGGCACCTTCACGCCGCTCACGCAGTTGCCACCACGATTGTTTCTGAACGTCATGTTCTCTCCCGACGGCCAAAGAATCCTCACCAAGATCGGTGGCGCGAATGACTCGGCCTGGGTCTACGACATGCGCCGCGATTCCCTCAGCCGTTTGACGTTCAAGGGCAACCTGGTCTGGGGGTCATGGAGCGGCGACGGGCAAAAAATCGCGTACAGCATTGCGGGCGAATTAGGCTGGATGGCCGCGGATGGAAGCGGTCAGGAAGAAACGTTCTACCGGGACGAGTATCAGAAAAACGGCGTTCGGCTCACGCCAGACGGGCAGGCGCTGCTGTTCCATTCCACGCGGCCGGTCACTGGCATGGATATTTTCACGCTCTCCATCAAGACACGCCAGGTGACTGCGTGGCTCGCCACTCGATCCAATGAACAATCGCCGCGTATTTCGGCGGACGGACGTTGGGTGGCCTATCTTTCGGACGAGACCGGACGGCAGGAGGTGTATGTGCGGCCGCTGCAGGGCGCGGGCGTCAAGTGGCAGGTCTCAGATGACGGCGGAGTCTCGCCGGTGTGGTCGGCCGACGGCCATGAGTTGTTCTTCTTGCAGGGGCAGACGCTGATGTCGGCGGTGGTCAGACCCGGGTCCGCGTTCGAGACCGATCGCCCGAAGGTGCTGTTCAAACTTCGGAGTTCCCCTGTAGGCGGTGGCGATGCGTTCGACGTCACGCCCGACGGCAAGCGCTTTGTCTTCATCGAAGGTCTGCCGAAAACGATGCCGTCGCATGCGAATCTCGTCACCAACTGGTTCACTGAGGTCAACGCCCAGGCGCCGCGGGCGCGATGATCGTGGCCTTCGTGTCTTCGTGGCCAATCTATTTAGGGCTCTTACTGAGGGCCAGTAGATTCGCTGTTATCCGGAAAGCTCCTGGAACTCCGTAAGGCAGTTGCCGATGTAGCGCGTAAGCGAAGTACGTCCAGTTGCCCTTCCCTACTTTCGCTGTCACCCATCCGCCGCTCTGCGGAGCCTGGCCTTTGTCGAACGTCGAGATCATCGGCGTGTAGGCCGGGTCCCACTTGGTGAAGAACTTCGAGCCGCGCTGCTCCATCCAGCCGTCGAAATCCGCGAGCGTGATCTTGTTCGGCCACGTGAACGACTGTTGCGTGGGGGCAAGGATCGTCACCGGTGAGTCTTCCTCCGACACTTCCTCCGCGCCGCGCGGCAGATCCGCCGGGAACGGCGCCCACTGGTTGGGCACGAATTCCTGCGTGTTGTAGAGCACGACCACGTTGCCGCCGGCTTTCGCGTAATCGATCAGCCGCTGGTTGTAGGTCTTGAGGTCGTCGCGCACCGCGTAGGCGCGCGTGCCGGTCATGATGGTGTCGTAAGCCGACAGGTCGGCGGAGGCCAGCTCGCGATCGCCGAGCAGCGTGACCTGCGCGCCGAGTTGCTGCAGGCCGAGCGGCACCTGATCGCCGACGCCCATCACGTAGCCGACTTTCAACCCCGCGACCGTCGTGACCTCGAGCCCCCGCACATCCGCGGTGGCATTGCGATAGAGGTAACGGACCTCGAGATCGCGATGGTCGATCAGCTCATAGCCCTCTCGGTATTCGTAGGACACCCCGCCACCGCGGTCGTAGGGCACCCCTTTATGGGGTGCCGTCGTGGCAACGGCTTCAATGCTGTAGCTCTTGGCATCGATCGCGCCCGGCCGCACCGAGAACCGATACGACGCGCGCTCCCCTGCTCGCGCAAACGAGAACGGCTGCGACGCCGGCTCAGACGTCCATCCCGCAGGCATCCTCAGCGCGACCTGCCCGGCCGTTACATCCTCGGCGTTGTGCAGCAGCGACACCTCGACAGCCAACGTACGTAGAGGCGGGTCTTTCTTGTCCGCCGAAGCGCGTGGCGCGGAGGCGGAAGACCCGCCTGCTGCCCCGATCGGGACGATCGCATTGGTGGGGAAGATCATCACCGCGAGCCTTGGCACGCTTCGCACTTCTCGAAGCACATCGCCGTATGGCAGCTTCGCTTCTCTCCGCTTGACGGTCTCGCGAATCTCCACCGGCACACCGCCGACCGCGTACCGCACTACTGCCACGAGCGGCGGCGCCGACGCCGGCCGGCCGAACTGCGCGGGATCGCTCAGCGTGTAGCGGCTCTCCTGTAATCCCTTGCGCGAGAAATACGGCTTGGTGCTCATCGCGACGTCACCCGCGAGCGTGACGCCGAATCGATGCGTGTAATTCTCGTGGCGAGCCAGTTGCGATGGCAGCGGATTGGCCGACGGCGAGACATTCCATCCAGGTGCTGCCTCGAGCCGAACCCCAGCCAGCGAGATTGGAACTCCGCCGCGATTGGCAAGCCGCACGCGTACCTCGAAGCTTTGTCCAGGGACAGGTGCGGCCATTAATGCGGGCGGTGCAAAGGCTGCCCCGGGTCCCGTAGGCTCAGCCATTCCATTTGGTTGCGCCAGCGCGGTCAGCTCGAGTCCGAGAGCCGAGTTGATCGCGTCTTGGAACTGCCGCTCCTTGATCCGGAGCAGGAACGTCGCCTCATCGGACTCGGGCCAGCTCGAAACGCCGGTGACCGTTAGCGCGTCGCGCGTCAGTTTCAGCCCCTGCGCCAGCGACGGCACAATCGCCGACGGGTCGTTGATCGTGAACGCCGCCATCGCCTTCGCCACAGCCTCGTCTATGGGCTTTCCCAAGACCCCGACCGACGCTTCGAGCGTGGTCGGAATCCCATCAAACACGCTCGTCTCTTTCGTCCGTAGAGGCGGGTCTTTAGACCCGCCTGACTCGCCTGGAGCCGTCGCCACGAGCTTGTAATACCCGAAGTTCTGTCCCACGCCCGGCGTGAATCTTCCGCTGTTCTGCGATCGCTGGAAGCTCAGTCCATAGCGCGCGACGTTGTCGTACGAATCGCCGAGCCTCGGGCTGTATTCGCCGCTGTCGATCCGCACCGTCCAGTCTTCGTTCTCTCTCACGCCGCCGATGTAGACCTTCTTCGCCCGCCACGGCCGCAACCCCTCCGCGATCTGCTCCGGATAGCGATTGGGATCACCCGCCGCGCGGAACCCTTCCACCGCCATCAACCCCGCGGTCTGGTGATTGCCGTGGCCATCCCGCTCGTTGCCCTGGAACCGCGACAGGATGATCGTCGGCCGGTTCATCCGGATGATCCGCACCACATCGCGCAACACCGTTTCGCGTCCCCACTTGTCGAGCGCTTCTTCGAGCCGTTTCGAGAAGCCATAGTCGACCACGGTGGTGAAGTACTGCTCGTCGACGCCGTAGTGGCGATCGGCGTTGAGTAGTTCTTCAGTGCGGATCAAGCCGAGCCCGTCGAACAGCTGCGGCCCGATCGCGTTGTCGCCCGACTCGCCGCGATTCAGCGTCAGCAACGCCAGCCGCGCCCCGTCGCCCCGGCTCAACTTCGCCAGCACCCCGCCATGCTCATCGTCCGGGTGAGCGGTGACATGCATCACGCTCGCGGTGGTGCGCAGCTTGAGCAGCTTCTGCCACACCTCGGACGCGCCATCTTGTCGAGGCACGCTTTGCGCCGTGAACTCCGTGGCAAAAAGCACAGAGACCGCCAGACTAAGTATCAAGACTCGCCGCATACGCACCACCAAGCCCCCAAGCCCTCAAGCCCTCAAGCCCCCGTTAAAAGTAAAACTTGAGCGCAAGCTGAATCTCGCGCTGGTCTCCAATTGAGCTGGTGATCCTTCCGAAGGTGCCCAGGTTCGAAATGCTCGCCGCCGGGAACCCGTAGTTCACCCAGTTGAACAGGTTGAACGTCTCCACGCGGATCTCCGCGCGCCGGTCGGTGCCGAGGTTGATCGATCGAAACACCGACAGGTTCATCGACTTCGATCCAGGTCCCCGCAAC
>JAUSDY010000144.1 GCA_030650395.1 Acidobacteriota bacterium
CGCCGACGGCGGGGCCCGCGGTCAACGCCGCCGCGAGTGTGCCACCGACAATCGTCGTGTTGAGAAGCCTGCGCTTGCGGGGCCTCGCTGCTGAAAGGAATGCGTCCAGCTCCGCCCGCTTCTGCCTGATCCGGCCCGCGAGCTCTTCGTTCGACACAGCGTTGGTCATGTTCGGCTACCTGATGAAGGCGCGATGCGAGGTAGAGGAATCCGGCTCAACCGTGGCGCTTCAAGAATGGCCGCATCCTAGCACGGGGGCATCGAAAGCCTCTTGACCAGGGGAATGAGACAGGCGAACGCCGCTTGCGGCGTGCCGGACAGCCATGCGCCGTTCGGAGCACGGCACAAGCGGCGACGTACAACGAAAAGCGGGTACAAGAAAAAGAGGCGAGCCTGACAAGGCTCGCCCCACGTGTGAGTTAGTCAGTGTCTACGCGCAGCCGCTGGTCGTGCCGCAGTTGCTGCACTTGTAGCAGCTGCCGCTGCGGATCATGATCGAGCCGCACGTGGTGCACGGCGGCGCGTCTTCCTGGTTCTGCATCGCCGCAAACGCACTGCCCCTGGGCTTCTCGGGCGCCAGGACCGTCACCTTCGGAGCAGCCGAACTCGGAACAGGCGAACTAGGAACCTCGGAACTGGGAACCGCAGAACTCTCGGCGGGTTCCTTCATGTTCACGCCGGCGTTGTACTGCGCTTCGGTGTTGAGGAACTTGGTCGCCATCCACCGGAAGATATAGTCAACGATCGACTTCGCGAAGCGCACCTCGGGGTTCTTCGTCATCCCCGACGGCTCGAAACGCGCGTGGCTGAACTTAGCCACCAGCGCCTGCAACGGCACCCCGTACTGCAGCGCGTAGGAAATCGCCTGCGCGAATGCGTCGGCGAACCCGGAGATGGTGGAGCCTTCCTTCGCCATCACCAGGAATATCTCTCCCGGCATCCCATCGTCATACAGACCGACCGTGATGTAGCCCTCGTGCCCGGAGATGTCGAACTTGTGCGTGATCGCGTTCCGCTCGTCCGGGAGCTTGCGCCGCTTCGGCGTCTCGACGACCTTGATCACTTCGCGCACGACTTCGGCGGGCGATGTGCCCATGTTGTTGCGCGTGTCAGAGACGCCGGCCTTCGACGTGTTGAGCGGCTGCGTCCGCTTGCTGCCGTCGCGGTAGATGGAGATCGCCTTCGCGCCCAGCCGCCAAGACTCGATGTAGGCCTTCTCGATGTCTTCGACGGTCGCCTCGCGCGGCACGTTCACCGTCTTGCTGATCGCGCCCGAGATGAACGGCTGCGTCGCGCCCATCATCCGGATGTGCCCCATGTAGTCGATTGACCGCTGGCCCTGCGCCGGCTTGAACGCGCAATCGAACACGGGCAGGTGCTCTTCCTTGAGGAACGGCGCCCCCTCGATCGTCTCGTTCTCGTCGATGAAGTGGATGATCGCCTCGACCTCGGGCTGCGTGTAGCCGAGCTTCTCGAGCGCCATCGGCACGGTCTGGTTGACGATCTTCATCAACCCGCCGCCCACGAGCTTCTTGTACTTCACGAGCGCGATGTCGGGCTCGACGCCCGTCGTGTCGCAGTCCATCATGAAGCCGATAGTGCCGGTCGGCGCCAGCACGGTCGCCTGCGCGTTCCGGTAGCCGAAGTCTTCGCCGAGCTCCACGGCCTCGTCCCACGCCTGCTTCGCGCCGTTGTAGAGGTCGGCGGGCACGTGCTTGGGGTCGATGTCCTTGATCGCATCGCGATGCTTGCGCATCACGCGCAGGAACGGGTCGCGGTTGAGGTCGTAGCCGTCAAACGGGCCGCCGTGGTCGCGGGCGATGCGGGCCGACTGCGCGTAGGCCTCGCCGGTCATCACCGCGGTGAGGGCGCCGGAGAAGTCGCGGCCGGCGTCGCTGTCGTACGGCAGGCCGCGCGACATCAGCAGCGCGCCGAGGTTGGCGTAACCGAGGCCGAGCGGACGGAAGGCGTGGCTGTTCTTCGCAATCGCCGGGGTCGGGTAGCTCGAGTTGTCGACCAGGATCTCCTGCGCGGTGATCATGGTGCGGCACGCGGCGCGGTAGGCCTCGACGTCGAACTCGCCGTCGTCCTTCCCATCATTCTTAATGAATGTCATCAGGTTGAGCGACGACAGGTTGCAGGCCGAGTCGTCCAGGAACATGTATTCCGAGCACGGGTTGCTGGCGTTGATGCGCGCCGTATTCGGGCTGGTGTGCCACTCGTTGACGGTCGTGTCGAACTGCATGCCGGGGTCGCCGCACACCCACGTGCCTTCGGCGATCAGCCGCATCAGGTCGCGCGCCCGGTAAGTGTCCATCACCTCGCCGGTCGTCACCGCCTTGGTCTGCCACAGCCCGTCGTCGAGCACCGCGCGCATGAACTCGTCGGTCACGCGGACCGAGTTGTTCGAATTCTGGAAGAACACCGAGCCGTAAGCGACCCCCGTGAACGAGCCGTCGTAGCCGGCGTCGATCAGCGCCCACGCCTTCTTCTCTTCATCGACCTTGCAGTTGATGAAGTCCACCACGTCGGGGTGCTCGGCGTTCAAGATCACCATCTTCGCCGCGCGGCGCGTCTTGCCGCCCGACTTGATGACGCCCGCAAACGCGTCGAAGCCCTTCATGAACGAGACCGGGCCCGAGGCCGTGCCGCCGCCGGCAAGCAGCTCTTTCGACGAGCGGATCGCCGAGAGGTTGCTGCCGGTGCCGGAGCCGAACTTGAACAGCATGCCCTCGGTCTTGGCGAGGCCGAGGATCGAATCCATCGTGTCGTCGACGGAGTTGATGAAGCACGCCGAGCACTGCGGCGCCTTCTCGAAGCCGCAGTTGAACCACACCGGGCTGTTGAAGGCGGCCTTCTGGTTGACGAGCAGGAACTTCAAGTCGTCGCTGAACGCCGACAGCGCGTTCTCCGACGCGAAGTATTTCTGCTTGCGCGCCCACTCGGTGATCGTATCGACGACGCGCCCGATGAGCTGCTTGACCGAGCGCTCGCGCTCGGGTGACCCGACGTGGCCCCGGAAATATTTTGAGACAACGATGTTGGTCGCCTGCTGCGACCAGCCTTTCGGCATTTCCACGCCGCGTTGCTCGAACACGACGGTGCCTTTTTCGTTGCCGATGATCGCATCGCGCGTTTCCCATTCGATCTGGTCGAAGGGATCCATGCCGGCGGTCGTAAAAAATCGCGGAAACTCCAGGCCGGGGGAGGCCTGAGACTTTCGGCTTGTTCGTGCCGACTCTGCTGGCTCAACGTTCGGCGACGACGAACTAACAGTCTGGCCGGCCGGTGCGGCCGACAACTTCTGGGAAGGCCCGTCCTGCATGTACTTCCTCCGAATAGCGACACCCCTCCCCATGGGGCAATCGCCCTATCTAAGCTAACGGTTCGACTAAAATGGTTTGGTACGCGCTGTCTGACGTCTCGAAATCGAAGCTCTTACTTGTTGTTCTTCGCTGCGATCTCGTCTCGATCGTCCGGCGCCGGGAGGTACCTGGCGGTCGAAAGTCATCTTCGCGCGCGACGCCCAATATGCGCTTGTAAATATTTGTTGTCAAGCACTTAGCGGCACAACATGTTGCGTTGTTTTTTAGGTCGTCCGCAATATCTCGCGGATTTCGGCCAGAAAATATTCATTCGTCTTATTTTCGCTTAACGAAAGTTTTTCGGCAAGGTATCAAACGGTCGAGGTGCAAGGGTGTGCACTATCGAACAAGTACGGCGGCCATGGTGGCGGCCTTGTCGGCGAGCTTGCCGGCGAACACGATGTTGCGGGCCTTCAGCGCCTCTTCGGCCTGCTGCAGGAACCGGCGTGCCGTATCAAACTGCGTGCGGCCATCGGCGTTGAGCGCGGCTTGATTGACGCGCGCGAGGTCGCGGGCGGCGCGCGCCATCAGATCGCGAATGGCGGCTGCGGTCTGCGTTTCGGTGCCTGGTGACGGCGTGAGCGTGAGCGACGGAGGCGATGCCGCACGCGCGGCTTCTTGAACGGCCTCCGGCGCGGCTTGCGCGGGTTCGGGCCTCTCGGGCCTCTGGGTGCGCACGGGCGGCCGTGCGGGCGCGGCGTCAACCGTGGGGGCGACGGGCACGACCTCCGCTTCGAGCGGATAACTCGCCACGATACGCGGCGGCGCCGGCGGCGGCTCGAGCAGCGGCAGCTCGACTTCAGTGCGCACTTGTGCCTTGGCGGCACATGCGCCTAGCGATGCGGTCAGCCCGACGAGCAGGACGAAGCGGCCAGCTCCCATCATGTTGATTCTATCCGCCTACGCCCGCTCGATCACGCGGGCTACGGCGAGACCTCGCCGTAGCTGCCTTTGGCAGCGGAGGCGGGCTCAGTTCCGGCCGGCAACACGACTATGAACGCGGTGCCGACCCCGACGGTGGATTCGACGTCGATCGTGCCGTCATGAATCTGCACCGCCCGGTAGACCAGCGCCAGGCCCATGCCCGTGCCGCGATCCTTCGTCGTGAAATACAGCTCGAAAATTCTCGACAGGTGCTCCGGCGGAATGCCGACCCCTGTATCTTCGACGCGTACGCGGATGCGGCGGTCGGCAATCGCCGCGCAATCGATCGTCAGGCGCCCGCCCTTGGGCATCGCCTGGATCGCGTTCTGCGCGAGGTTGAGAAAGACATCACGCAGCTGCGCGGCGTCACCTTCCACCACGAGCGAGGTGTCGGAGCAGCCGCGGTGGATCGAGACGCCGGCCTTCTCGGCCTGCGGCCCGACGGCGGCCAGGACGTTGCCGACGAGCGCCGCGATCCGAACGGCGCCGAATGACACTTCTTCCGGGCGGACGAACTTCAGCAGGCCCTGCACGCGATCGTCGAGCTTGCGGATCTCGTGCTCGATGATCTCGACGTGGGCCGCGGCGGGATCGCCCGGCGGCAGCTTCTTGCTGAGCAGCTCGAGGTGAATCCGCATCGCGTTGAGCGGGTTCTTCATCTCGTGAGGCACCCCCGCGAACTGCCGCCCGACCATCACGATGCGGCGCGACAGCTCGGCCAGCTGCGCCGGCTTGAGGCCGTCGGGCGATGCGGCGCGCAGCTGCGCCGTGACCATGTCGAACACATCTCCCAGATCGCGGAACTCCTCGTCGTTTCGCAGATCGAGCGTGGCGCCGAGCTCGCCCCGGCCGAGGCGCGACAGGCCGCTGCGAATCACGTGCATCGGGCGCAGCACGATCTGCGCGAGCAGCATGGCGACAATGACCGCCACGAGCAACGACACTCCAGCGGCCAGGGCCGCAGGCGCCAGCGACTGGTTCAGGTCGTGGCGGACCAGCAGCGTCGAAAAGCCGATGCGGATTTCGCCGAATGGCTGATCGCCAAGCGCGATCGGCTGGGCCCATTCGAGCGCCTGCGCCGTCACATAGATGAAGCGGACCTGGCCGAGGCCGCTCTCGGCCAGGATGGTGTTGAGAGGCGTGCGCCGCGGCAAGGTGGCGCCGACCTGCACGGGATCGCTCGACGCGATCACGACGCCCGCCGGATCGACGATCACGGCGTCGGTGACGTCCTGCGAGTAGATGGCGGCCTCGAGCGCCGACTGCACGCTGCGGCTGGAGCGCAGCGCGTCGTACGCGGTGGCACGATCGGTCACCACGTCGCGGGCCTGGTGATACACCGCATTGGCCAGCAGCTCCGCCCGTGCCCGGCCTTCCTCGAGCAGCACGCGCGCGAGGTTGACGAGGTGCAGCAGGCTGAGCGCGGTGACGACGATGGC
>JAUSDY010000146.1 GCA_030650395.1 Acidobacteriota bacterium
GTCAGGCGCTTGAGGTGCCACGAATCCTGCGCGAACACGCCGATCTCGTGGTTCTGGCGCTCCTGTTGGAAGAATGGTGCCGCGAGATAGATAATCGCCGCCGGCTTGCCATCCAGGAAATCGTAGTTCAGGCCGTCACGATGGTTGAAGCTGCGCGATTCGTCGTTGAAGGCCTGCTCGTCGCTCACCCCCACCTTCAGGTTATGGCTGCCGGTGACGTAAGTCAGCGAGAATCGTTGCGCGCTCCGGCCGGTCCGGGCAGTCGGTGCCGTCAGGGCGATGGTCGCGCCGTAGCGGAAGTTGGTCCTGCGCTCGAGGATCGACCGGTCGTCGCGCGTGACGCCCGTCTCGGCGAAATTGACCCAGTTCGCATTTTGCCACGAGGCGCCGGCCTCAAGCAGTAGCCGGCTGGTCACGGGCGCGGTCCACGTGCCCTGCACCACGCCGGACGGCCAGAAGTCCCAGCCGCGCTCCGATTCGATGGCGTTGGCGCCGGTGAACGGCCCCGTCGTGCAGCGGCAGTTTTTCTGGATGTCCCCGAAAAAGCCGAACTTGTTGCGTTCGGTCGCCTGCCACGTCGTCCGCAGCGCGTGGGTCCGGAACCAGTCGAACGCCGCCGCGGGACGAGTCAGGTCCGGCTCATAGGCGATCGTCGCCGTACCTGGGATCCCCGATTTCCCTTGGAGCTTGTTGAAGAAAGCGCCAGGCTGGTTCACGCGCGTGCCCCATCGGCCAATGGCGGCGAAGAACCACACCTTATCCTTCATGATCGGGCCGCCCAGTTGCGCGCCAATCCGATAAATCTTCTGGACCTCCGCGGCGCCGGTGATGCCGAACGCCTTGATCTCGTCGGTCAGGTTGCTGCCATGCATGGCCGCGTTCGAGAAGTAGCCGTCGATCGTGCCGCGGAAGATGTTGCTGCCGCTCTTGGGAATCGCGTTGAGCGACGTGCTGCCCGAGCCCGACTCGGCCCCAAGACCGGTGGTCTCGAGCTGCAACTCTTCGATCGTGCCGCTGTCGGTAATGTGGCCAGAGCCATCGGCCGCGCCGATGAAAAACTGGTTGCGGAAGCCGTCGAACGACGCGCGGGTGCCGGTCTTGCCGTGGAAGAACGTGTAGGCGCCCTGGGACGACCAGGTGTCGCGCGTGCCGCCAACATCGGCCTGGGTCGCGGCAAATCCCGGCGTGACGTAAGCCAGTGTCTGCAGGCCGACGGCGCCGCTCGGCAGCACATCGAGGTCCGCCTCGGTGAGCGTGTGCTGCTGCCGCGAGCTTTGAGTGTCGACCACAGGGCTCGCCCCGGTAACGGTGACGGTTTCCGCCAGCGTCCCCACGGCCATTGCCACGTTCACCGTTGCGGTAAACCCGACGCCAAGCTCGATGCCTTCGCGAATGACCGTTGAGAAACCGGTCAACGAGAAGGTAACCGTGTAGGGACCCGGCCGCAGGTCAACGAGGCTGTAGCGGCCCTCGCCGTCCGTGACGGCGCTGCGGACCTTTTCGATCAGGGCCGGGCTCGCGGCCTCTACCGATACTCCGGGCATCGCCAGCCCTGCGCTGTCTCTGACGACGCCAGCGATTCCTGAGGCTTGCTGTGCCCACGCGGCGGGCGCCGACAGGGCCATAACGGCGAGCGCCACGATAATCCTGCCGACACACGCCGTTCGTCCGAGGTTCGTAACAGCCACGTACCCTCCCAAGACAATTTGAGCAACGAGCGAAAAGCAGCCGGTCGGAGACTATACCCCTCGGCATAGACTTGCAAGCAAATGTATCGCTGGATCTTCCGCGGCGTGAGCTTGGGCGCCATCCTGGTTACGGCATCCCCGAGCGCGGCGCAGACGCCACCCCGCCTCGAGATCCGCGCCACCAGCGCACCGGCTCCCTTTCGGATCGACGGCAAGCTCGATGAGCCCGCGTACGCCAACGTGCAGCCAATTGCCGATTTCATCCAGATGGAGCCGAACGGGGGCCAGCCGGCGTCGGAGAAGACCGAGGTCTGGGTCTTCTTCGACCAGCACAACGTCTACGTGTCGTTGCGCGCGTGGGAGAGCCGGCCCGACCTCATGGTCGTCAACGAGATGCGCCGCGACAGCAACAACATCCGCCTGGGCGAGTCCATCGGCTTTTCGCTGGACACGTTTCACGACGGCCGCAACGCCTACCAGTTCGAAGTCAATCCCCTCGGGGCACGCACCGACGGACAGAGCGCCAACGAGCGCCAGTACAACAGCGACTGGAACCCGGTCTGGGACCTCGGGGTGGGGCGATTTGACGGCGGGTGGACGGTCGAGGCCGCCATCCCGTTCAAATCGCTGCGCTACCAACCGGGCGCCGCCCAGATCTGGGGCTTCAATGCGAGCCGTCGCAACAAGTGGAAGAACGAGATTTCGTTTCTCGCCCGCATTCCGCCGGCGTTTGGCATCGGCCGCGGCAGCTTTGCCGCCTCGCTGTTTCCCACGCTGACCGGCATCGACGCGCCGCCGGGCTCGAAGAACCTCGAGATCAAGCCGTACGCGATCGCCGATCTGACGACCGATCGTGTGGCGTCGCCGAAGATTGAGAACGATCCGAATGCCGACATCGGGCTGGACGTGAAGTACGGCGTGACGCAAAGCCTCACCGCCGACTTCACCTACAACACGGACTTCGCGCAGGTCGAAGCCGACGAGCAGCAGGTGAACCTGACGCGCTTCAGCCTCTTCTTTCCGGAGAAGCGCGAGTTCTTCCTGGAGAACCAGGGCATGTTCGGGTT
>JAUSDY010000157.1 GCA_030650395.1 Acidobacteriota bacterium
CCCACGACGCGTTGCCTCGTCCGCTTCGCGACGCGCTCGACACTCTCGACGCCGAAATCCGCAAAATCCACGAGGAGGCCGTCCTTGCCGCCTGAAAAACTTGCTTCAAGCTTCACGATTCAACCCATAGAAGATGTCTAGTCGAATACCAAAGCTCTTGATCTGCGGTGTCGCTAATCGAAGCCGATTTTCAGGTCGGCGACCAGCGGAAGGTGATCCGAGGCCATCAGCGCCATCCGGTCTCTCGGCAGGCTGACCTTCAACACTTCGACCTTGCCCTCGTAGTAGATGTGATCGAGGTGCAGCAGCGGGAAGATGCCCGGATAGGTGCGCCGGCTGCTGAGATGCTTGCTGAGGTCGATGCTCTGCAGGCGTTGGGCGAGCACGTCGGTGGCGCCCAGGTGGCGCGCCCACTCGTTGAAGTCGCCCAGCACGATTTTCGGTCCGACGACGCGCTTGTCGTGGACGAGCGTGGCCAGCCGCACGGCCTGGGCGCGTCGCTCGAGCAGCGACGTGCCGAGGTGCACATTATAAAAATGCAGCGTGTCGTCTTCCATTGCGAGGTCGACGCGCTGGACGCCCCGGTGCTCGCAGGTCTTCCACGTCAGGTCGTGCTGCGAGTGATGGCGGATCGGGAAGCGGCTCAGCACGACGTTACCGAACAGGGCCGTGCGCATATGGCGGGTGGGGGCCATCACCCAGCCCATGCCGAGCGCGGCGCCGAGCTCCGCGGCCTGGCCCGGCTTCAACGGGCTGGCGCCGATTACTTCCTGCAACGCGACGATGTCGGCATCAATCCCGGCGAGGACGGCGGCGATGCGCTCCAGCCTGGTGCGGCCGTCGAGGCCGCGGGCGCGATGAATGTTGTAGGTCGCAACGCGGACGTTCCGCGTGCGCTTGGCGTCGTCGCTCGGCACTCTTAATCCAGATCGAATCCGCGAAGGGGCTTCGACGCCGGTTCCTTCTTCGCTTCTTTCAACGCTTCTTCGAAGCGCCTCGAGAGCGCGTCGCCCTTCGTCTTTTCATGCTGGACCGACTGCTCGAAGATCGCCTCGCGCCGCGCCGCTTGATCGGCCAGGATTTGCTGCGCCTTGTCGAGCTCCGGACGGTCGGGGTTGGGGGGAGGCTCGTGGCTGACGATCCGGCCCAGGTTGAGATCCACGGTGAGCACCGCGCTGCAGCAGGGGCAGGTCAGCTCGCGCTCGCTCGTCAGTTTGGCCATGGCTGGATCTTAACCGAGTTAAGAGTGCAGAGTTTAGAGTTCAGAGTCCCATGGCTCTCAATTCATAACTCTTAACTCCGAACTCTGAACTCAGGTGGGAGCGGATCCCAGTGGTGCCGGCCGCGATAATACAAGGGCTTCTTGTCGTTGTGGGCCTTCCGATACGCCCGGTATTTGCGCAGCAACACCCGGTAACGCCGGATCGAGCTTTTCAATTTCTTGTGCGGCAGATCGATCAGCATCTGCTCGACCTTCCACACGTTGTTGGCCGTGAGGCGCCAGTCGTAGCGGCCCATCGCGTCGGCCAGGTTCGCCACGCCGAAGCCCTTCACGCGCCCGGTGTAGTCGACGTACGGATCGATGTAGCTCCGGGCCAGCGCCCGCGGCGAGCGGAACACCGCCTTGCGGCCGTGCAGCCCCGGATCGCGCGATCGCGCCACCGATCCCCACCGGCCGTTGTGCTGGTAGATGAAGATGACGTGGTCCAGCCAGTCCTGCGACTCGAGGCTCATGACGAGCGGCGGATAGCCGTGCTGCTCCAGCACCACGGCGGCAAAGAGCGCCGCCTCCATGCAGTGCGCGGTCTCGAGCCGCGCGACCGGGCGAAAGCTGCGCTGCGTCGGGCCGCCTTTTTCGGTGTTGTACGGCAGCGCGTTCAGCCAGCGCTGGGCCTTCGCCGGCGTGTTGAGCCGCGCCACGAGCGCGCGTTCAGCGCGCGTGAAGCGCGGTTCTGAGCTCATCGGCAATGGTGGCGGCGATCCAGGCGTTGCTGTCGTGGATGGCGGCGATGCGCCCTTGCGGATCGATCACCGCCGTCCGGAGGTTATGGGTGATGGTGCCGTCCTTTTCGCGAATCACGTTCACCCCGAAGGTGGCGGCGAGTCGATCGACGACGCTGGCGTCTGCCGTAGCGAAGCGCCACACCGCGGGGTCGGCGTTCAGTTTGGCGGCATGCGCGCGCAACACCGCGGGCTGATCCGTCTTCGGGTCGAAACTGATCGACAGCAGCCGCACTCTCCCGTTCAGCGCAGGATCCGAGGCGACCATCTTCTGTATTTCAGCGAAGCGCCGATCCACGAGCGGACAAAACTGGGGAAGGGGACAGCGCGTGTAGATGAACGAGACAACGATCGGCGAGCCGCGCCAGTCTGCCAGCGAGAGGGCCGCGCCATCCTGATCGATCAACTTCGTGTCGGGCACGGCGTCGCCAACTGTGAGCAGGTGCACGCCGGCGGCCGCCGGAATGTCGGTCCGCGCGTCTTCCGGCAGCGGCGCCGAGCCGGTCTTCGTGATCGCCGAGAGCCAGGCGCTTCCGGGTGCCACCATCAGCGTGGCCGTGATCAGGTCGCCCGGCGCGCGATCTTTCAGGATCGCCGCATCCTTCACCACATACGGCATCGTCATTGCCGGCATGAAGCCGGGAATGTCTTCGTGCTTGATGAGGATCTCGTTGGTGTCGGCCTTGACGGCCAGCACCTGTCCCTGCAGCTCGTAACGGCGCGCGTCCGGCTTGCGGCTGCAACCGATGGTGGCTGTCAGGCCCGCCAGGAGAAGAATGACGCCTCGGTGCACCGATCTATCTTAATGGAGCGTATCAACCGATTCCTACGGGCTAACAACGTCCCTCGACCAACACTCTCGGGCCGTTCCTATGGAACGGCCCCAAGGCATATCGAACCCGTACCCCGTTGAGTGATAGTCTCTCGGCCGGTAATGGCCAACGATTTTGCTTTCGAGATGGCGGCGTCTGCCGTTCGCTTCGGTGCGGGTGTCACCCGCGAGGTCGGCGCCGACCTCGCCGAGCTTGGCGTCAAGCGCGCGCTCGTGATCACGGACCCGGTGCTGAGCCGCCTGGCTCCGGTGCGGATCGTGAAGGAGTCGCTCGAGGCGAGCGGCATTCCATTCGTGTTGTACGACCGCGTTCGCATCGAGCCCAGCGAAGAGTCGTTTCTCGACGCCATCGAGTTTGCGCGGCAGCATCCGCACGATGCGATCGTCGCCGTCGGCGGCGGATCGTCGATTGATACCGCGAAAGCCGTCAATCTCTACACGACCTATCCGCCGGCGGATTTTCTCGATTACGTCAACCCGCCGATCGGCAAGGGCCTGCCCGTGCCGGGGCCGCTCAAGCCGTTGATCGCGATTCCGACGACCGCCGGCACCGGCAGCGAAACCACCGGCGTCACGATTTTCGATCTGACCCGCATGCACGCCAAGACGGGCATCGCGAGCCGGCGCCTCAAACCGACGCTCGGCCTGCTCGATCCCGACAACACCCGCACCATGCCGCCGGAAGTCGCGGCGTCGACCGGCCTCGACATCCTGAGCCACGCGATCGAATCCTTCACGGCGCTTCCGTATACCGGCCGCCCGATGCCGGAGCGTCCCGCGCTGCGCCCCGCGTATCAGGGTTCCAATCCGATCAGCGACATCTGGTCGCTGCAAGCCCTCCGCATGGTCTCGCAGTTCATCGTTCGTGCCGTCGAGGATCCGTCGGACGATGAGGCGCGCGCCAACATGCTGCTGGCGGCGTCTTACGCCGGTGTCGGGTTTGGCAACGCGGGCGTCCACTTGCCGCACGGCATGTCGTACCCGGTGTCGGGTCGCGTCAAGAGCTACCTGGCGCCCGGCTACGCCGCCGACCATCCGCTCGTGCCGCACGGCTTCTCGGTGATTCTCAACGCGCCCGCGGTGTTCCGCTTCACCGCGTCGTCCACTCCCGCGCGTCACCTGCAGGCCGCTGAGGCGCTCGGCGTCGACGTCTCGACTGTCAAGGCAGCCGATGCGGGGCGGGCGCTCGCCGATCGCATCACGTGGTTCATGCAGCGGCTGAAGACGCCGAATGGCCTCGCCGCGCTCGGCTACACCTCGTCGGACATTCCCGCGCTCGTGGCAGGGACGCTGCCGCAGCATCGCGTGACGAAGTTGTCGCCGCGGCCGGCCGGTCCGGAGGAATTGGGCCGGCTGTTCGAGGACGCGATGGTCGCGTGGTAACTTATGCTGTTACTTCAGTCGCCCCGCCGGCGGTTGGTTAGCGACACGCATCCCCACCATGGACCAGAAATCGGCAGTCGTCATCACCAGGCCCGCGCACGTGGTGACCATGCGCAAGCGACTCCTCGGTGATGCCTCGCACGTCGAAGTGTTCTCTGAAGATTCGCTCCAGGTGTTCGACGAGCTCCTGGCCCACCCTCCCCGAATGCTCGCCATCCACCAGTCGTTCGCGGCCAGCTCGCGGGGCGCCACGCTGGTCGCCCGGCTCCAGTCGGAAGCGCGCCTGAAGAGCGTCGAGGTCCGCGTCCTCATCGAAGACGACGACAAGATGCCGCTCATCCTGTCGGAGATGAGCTTCTCGCCGGAGAAGGCGCTGTTCGAGACCTCGCGCCCGCTGGATCGCGCCGGCACGCGCCAGGCGGCGCGCTACCCGATGCACCGCCGCGCTATTTTCGTCAACGGCGAAGGAGGTCATCTCATCGATCTCTCGGTGAGCGGCGCCCAGGTGCAGGTGCTGACGCGCTTACGACCATCGCAGGTGATCCGGATGATCCTGCCGGACGACTCGGGCGAGCTGCGTAGCCGCGGCACGGTCGCGTGGTCGATCGCCGTGCCGGAAGGCGGCACCATCCAGTACCGCGCGGGCATTGAGTTCATCAACCCCAACGCAGTCGGGCTCAGTGCATTCTGCGCGCGATTCGGAGGTGCGCCCGACACCAAGCTTGGCGCCGTATGATCCTGGTCGGCACGAGCGGCTACAACTATCCGGAGTGGAAGGGCAGCTTCTATCCGGCGGATCTGCCGACCGCGAAAATGCTGCCGTATTACGCCTCGAAGTTTCACACCGTCGAGATCAACTACACGTTCTACCGGATGCCGACGTCGAAGATCGTCGCCGGCTGGGCGGCGCAAGTGCCGGACGGTTTCCGTTTCACCCTCAAGGCGCCCAAGCGGATCACCCACGACCAGCGCCTGCGCGCGGCGGACGTCGCCGATTCGCTGCAGACGTTTGTGAGCGTCGCCGGCGAGCTTGGCCCGCGGCTCGGCGCCCTGCTGTTCCAGCTGCCGCCGAACTTCAAGAAAGACCTGCCGCTCTTGAATGAGTTCCTCAGCTTGCTGCCACCCAGGGTGACGGCGGCGTTCGAGTTTCGCAATGACTCCTGGCTGAGCGACGATGTCTATGAGGCGCTGCGCGCGCGCAACATCGCGCTGTGCATCGCCGACAGCGAGAAGCGGCAGACACCGACGATGACCACCGCGGACTATGCGTATTTCAGGCTGCGCGATGAGGGCTACCAGGACGCCGACATTGAGCGATGGGCGGCATCGGCCAAGGACCTCGGCGCCAAGTGTTCCGACGTCTTCGTGTATTTCAAACACGAGGACGAGGGGAAGGGGGCAGCGTTCGGGCAACACATGCTCACGCTGCTGGGGGTATGAGGGATCTCAGAATGCAGATTTCAGATTGCAGATCAATTGCAGATGGCAGATTGCTGATTGTGCTTGTCACGGCAATTCTTGTCTCGTGCTCGACGCCACCCACCTCCGCACCGCAATCCCCAGGTGCTACGGTGGGTAAACCCGGCATCGACGTGGTCGAGCTGAGCGCGACCGAGGCGCGCGATCGGATGGCGTCGGGCAGCCTGACATCCGAGGCGCTGACGCAGGCCTACCTGGATCGCATCGCGAAGGTCGATGACGCGGGCCCGACGCTGAATGCGGTGATCGAGCTCAACCCGTCGGCGATGAGCGACGCCGCGGCGCTCGATGCCGAGCGCAAGGCAGGAAAAATCCGCGGGCCGCTGCATGGGATCCCGATCCTGATCAAAGACAACGTCGATGTGGCGGGCATGGTCAATTCCGCCGGCTCGCTGGCGATGGCCGGGCATCTCCCGAAGCAGGATGCGTTTGTCGCCAAGCGGCTGCGCGATGCCGGCGCGGTGATCCTCGGCAAGGCCAACCTCAGCGAATGGGCGAACTTCCGCTCCACACGCTCGTCGTCCGGCTGGAGCTCGCGGGGTGGGCAGACCAGGAACCCGTACGTGCTCGATCGCAACCCATGCGGATCGAGCTCGGGCACCGGGTCGGCGATCGCGGCGAGCCTTGCGGCGATCGGGGTCGGCACCGAAACCGACGGCAGCATCATCTGCCCGGCGTCGGTGAACGGTCTTGCAGGCCTCAAGCCGACCGTTGGCCTCGTCAGCCGCACCGGCATCATCCCGATTTCCGTGTCGCAAGACACGGCGGGGCCGATGGCTCGCACGGTCTCGGATGTGGCGCTGTTGCTGAACGGCATGGCGGGCGCGGACGATGCGGATCCGTCGGGCGCGGCGGCGGCCGGAAGGATCGCTGCCGACTACACCGCGTTCCTCAAGGCTGATGCGATCAAAGGGAAGCGGTTCGGCGTGGTGCGGCAGGCGATGGGGTATCACTCCGACGTCGACGCGTCGATGACGAAGGCGATTGACGCGCTCAAGGCCGGCGGCGCCGAGGTCATCGACGTCAAGATTCCCACCTACAACGACTGGAACGACGCCGAGTTCAGCGTGCTGCTCTACGAGTTCAAGGACGGGTTGAACACCTACTTGAAGAACAGCGGCGCGCCGCACGCATCGCTCGAAGCGCTGATTGCGTGGAACAAGGCGAACGCCGCGCAGGCGATGCCGATCTTCGGGCAGGAAATCTTCGAACAGGCGCAGGCGAAGGGACCACTCAGCGACGCCGCCTACAAGAAAGCGCGCGACGGCGCCCGGCGGATGGCGGGGAAGGACGGGTTGCTGGCCGCGTTGGAGAAAGACAAGCTCGATGCGCTTGTCGCGCCAAGCTTGTCGCCGGCATGGCCGACCGATCACGTGCTGGGCGATCACTTCGTCGGCGCCGGTTATGGCATGGCGGCGGTCGCCGGGACGCCGAGCCTCACGGTGCCGTCTGGCGACAGTCACGGGCTGCCGCTCGGCATCACGTTCATGGGCCGCGCCTACAGTGAGGGCGCGCTGATTGGCTTCGGTTACGCGCTCGAGCAAACGCTCAAAGCTCGCAAGCCGCCGACATTCAAAGCGACGCTCGCGCAGTAAGAGTGCCAAGGGTGCCGAAGGTGCCTGGGGTGCCAAAGGGTTGGTGCCTAGTGCGAAGCACGGCGCCCAAGGGCCGCTGAGAAAAATTCTGCGCTCAATGTTCACGCTCTCCTCCCAAGCCCGAAACGTACTTGGCGATCCCCAATGTTTACCAGTCGGAACAAGATCGTCCTTGCTCTGGTATGCTGTCGGCTCTAAATCCATCCGGAGCTGCCATGTCTCTTCAGCCGCGATCGGTCCAACTCGCTCTCGTCTTCACATCGATCATCGGTATTTCCGCCCCGCCATCAACGATCGACGCGCAGCGACCTGACGGGCTCAAGATTGTCGTCATCGAGGGCGAAGGCGCCGTCAACATCATCCAGCAAAAGACCGCGGTGAACCCGATTGTTGAAGTACGCGATCGCAACAACCTGCCCGTCTCGGGCGTTGCGGTCACCTTCAGCGTCGGCGGGCAGGGCGCAACCTTCGCCGGCGGCGCATCCACGCTGACGCTGACCACCAATGCGGCCGGCCAGGTTGTCGCGGCGGGCCTGACACCGACCGCCACGGGCGCGGTCACCATCAACGCGACGGCCGTCGTGAACGGCCAGACGATCGCCGCCACCATCACGCAAACCAACTTCGCGACGGCGCAAGCCGCGGCACAAGCTGCCGCGTCGGCAGGCGCGTCGACATCGGGCGCATCGACCGGTGCCACGGCGGCGGGGGGTGGCGGAGGCGGCATCTCGGGCACCATGCTCGGCGTCCTCGGCGGCGTGGCAGCCGCCGGGACCGGCGTCGCATTGGCTGCGGGCGGCTCAGGTAATTCTGCGCCCGCGATCTCGACCCAAACAAGCAATCCAGCAGTGCCTGTCGGCAGTACCCCAACCGTTCCACCGCCCGCGACGCCGGTGCCGCCGCCTCCGAATAGCCCACCGACAATCAACAGCGCCTCGATCACGCCAAATGTGGCCCTGGTTGGCATTGACACGCCAATCGCGCTCCAGGTCCAAGCCTCGGATGCCGACAACGATCCATTGACGTACCTGTGGGAGTTCCCTGACGGCACCCAGTCCAATCAGCGCGCGTTTTCGCGAGTATTTCAGCTTGGTGGTACGTGGCGAATTCGGGTGACGGTCAGCGACGGCAAGGCCGCGGCCAGTTCCGAAATGACGCTCGAGATGAAAACCTTAACGGGTTCGTGGGACTTAACCTGCTGTAATGACGGCACGTCAGATACAGATTTGAATTCAGTCAAAATGGTAGCTCGCTGTGGGGCACGGTGATCATGACAGGCAAGCGCGTCGGCACTTGCCCGATCACCGGCTCCATCCAATCCAGCGCACCCCAAGTTGCGACCAACGAACCTGATTGCCCAACCGCGCTCAATGGCGTCGCGACAATTACACTCGCCAATCGTATGGAATTGACGGTGGACCCCGGAGGGGACACCTTAAGTGGCACGACTACCGTCGTTAGCCTCAGGCTAACCGGGCGTGTAACACTTATGCGCGTGCGGTGAGGAGTGGCCCCGATCTTCGATGGGACGCGCCGAATCCTGTGCCCAGCCGCCGTCAAGACTTGCAGCAGGCGACCGCCGATGACCCCGACCAAGCTCGATGCATCGTCACAGATCTCTTGAATCAGGGCATGTCGCCATCCCGCACAACCACCACGGCGCGGGCCGCCGATTCCAAGAGACACCAGCGTCACTGATTCGTAGGGTTGACGACGTCCAACTGCCGCTGGTAATCCATGCGGTCGTGCAAGACGCGAACGATCAGAACCCTTGCGGGATCTTCCTCGAAGAAGACACGGTGGCGACCGCTGGCAGCCATGCGAAGGGCTGGTCGGAGGTCGTCGCGATCACGACTCAACGTGGTTCCGGCTACGAGACCCTTCATCACAATGGAGATGGCCGTCATGTAGTGCGCGGTACGCTCCGCACCCCATTCACGCTGGGAATAGCGGCGTATCGATTTCAGGTCCGCTCGGGCGATCTCGGTGAGTTCGAGTCGTTTCACAGTTCGGCGATGAACGCGTCGATCTGGTCCTCGTCGTTAAGGACGATGGTCCGGCCGGCCGACACGTCGTCGTACCCGCGATCAATCGCGTCCTTCAGTCGCGCGCGCTTAATCTCGGCGACGTCATCCCGCGCCTGCATCAGTCGAAGGGCGTCGGCAACGACCTCTTCTTCGTTGGTGTATCGGCCTTCCTCGACTTTTCCCCGCACCAGCGCCTCAAGGCTCTTCGGAATCGTCACGTTCATACCAATGCGCCTCCTCCGTGAAAGATAGCACGGGCTGCACTCAATCAGACGCGGGCGGCGAGGAAATCCACGACGGTTCGTTCGGCGAAGTACCCATCGTACCCGTTCGCATCTTCCACGAACGCGCAGTGTCCTCCGTGGGCCGTGATGACAGTGGTGATGTTCGGGTTGTTCCGTACCGCCGGCGCGTCGAAGATCTCGGGCGGCACGAAGGGATCGTCGGCGGCGCTCAGGATCAGGGCCGGCCGCGCCACTCGATCGATCACGCGGAGCGCGCTGGCGCGATGGTAGTAGTCCGACGCGCCCGCGAAGCCGTGATGCGGCGCGGTATAGCGATCGTCAAAGGCGCGGATCGACCAGATCTTCCAGAGGCCGGCCAGGTTGAAGCCGCCGGGAAACGCGCGCCCCTTGCGCCGCATGCGCGCCTGCAGGTTGCGGCAGAAGTTCCACTCGTAGATCCGGTTCTGCCGCCGCTCGATCGATTGCATGCAGGCCTCGAGGTCGATAACCGGCGACACCGCGGCAAACGCCCGCACTTCGGGGAATTCCTCCGCGCCGAGCTCGCCCGCCATCTTCATCGCGAGGTTGCCGCCGAGCGAGTAGCCCGCCACCGCAAACCGCGTCAGGTGGTCGCGATCTCTCAGCTCGGCCAGGACGCGCAGCGGATCGGCGGTGAGGCCCGAGTGATAGAGGCCCTGCGACAGATGCTCGGTGCCGCCGCAGTTCCGCTGGTTGAGACGCACGACGTTGAAGCCGGCGGCGAACGCCTTGTCGGCGACGCCGCGCATGTAATGCGCCTCGCCCGAGCCCTCGAGGCCGTGCAGCACGAGTAGCGTCGGACACGACTCGCGGATGGGCCCTTCGACACTTCGACGGGAAGCGCTCAGGGCAGGCTGCCAGTTGCAGAGCGCCAGCACGCGCGCGTCGGCGGCGACGTCGAAATACCTGGGTTCGGCGGCGGGAAGAGCGGGCCAGCGGCGCTGGCGGGCCCACGCGTACAGCGTCATCTTGTGGCCGCCGGCCCAGCGGGGAAGGGGAGTGTATGAAGCGATGTTCAATATTATGATTCAGCTCATGAAACAGTGGCTTTCAGGTCTTGCGCTCCTGGCGTGTACCGCGACGCTCGCGGCACAAGGTTTAACTTACCCGACCACTCGAACCGTCGATGATGTGGATACCTATCACGGCACCAAGGTGCCGGATCCGTACCGCTGGCTCGAAGACGACACCTCGGCCGAAACAGCGAAGTGGGTCGAGGCGCAGAACAAGGTCACCTTCGACTATCTCGAGCGCATTCCCTACCGCGCACAGCTGCTCAAGCGGCTCAACACGCTCTACAACTACGCGAAGTACTCGTCGCCGTCGCGCAAGGGCGAGCATTACTTCTTCTCGAAGAACAACGGCCTGCAGAACCAGAGCGTGCTCTACATCCAGAAGGGCCTGAACGGCACGCCGGAAGTGCTGCTGGATCCAAACACGTGGTCCACCGATGGCACCGTCCGCCTCGCGACCTTCGCGCCGTCGAAAGACGGCAAG
>JAUSDY010000159.1 GCA_030650395.1 Acidobacteriota bacterium
TCGCGGACGATGCGCTCGACGTCCTTGGCGAAGGCATCGGCTTCGGCTTCCGTGCCGTCGTGCGTCAGCGCGATGCGGAACGTCGGCGGCGGCCCCGCTCTTTTCTGCCCATCGTCCACCGTGAACGTCCGCAAAGTGAACGCGCTGAAGTCGGTGGGGCTGTCCATCAGGTAATGGATGTTGGGCGCGGTCAACACCAGCGGGTCGCTGGTGGGAAACAACTGCGAGGCCACCTGCCACGTCTTGCCGGGCGGCTGGACGAAGGTGACGCGAGCGGGCCGTTCGAACCAGCCGCGCGCGAACATCAGCGCCGCGGGAATATTGATGTGCGCGTGCATCGAGTCGATGCCGAGATACGTGCCGTCGGTGCGATCGCCGAAGATCTTGTACGTCGCCACCACCGTCCCGTCGTGGCCGGCGACGTCCCACTCATGAAGGTTGGGGCGGGCGGCGGTCAGCGGTTGACCTTTGCCGTTGGCGATTGCCACGTCGAAGACGTTCTTGGCGAACTCGTGGAGCGCGTAGCGCCCGGGGGACGTTCGCGCCATCCGCACCTGCAGCGTGCCCGCGGGCACCTCGGGGAACCGCACTTCGACCTGCATCCAGCGATGCTCGGGCGACGGGAACGACAGCTTGTATTCGATCGCTGCTTGCGCCCATGCCGACGTACTGACGAATACGAATAGGACGACCGCGAAAAAACGTTGGGTCATCCGGGTAGCATAACAAGCAACGTGCCTAATGGTGCGTACAGTGCCTAGAGGTGCCAAAGGGATGGTGCCCGGTGCGACTGTCCAGAAGAAGCACCAACCCCTTGGCACCTCTAGGCACCGTACGCACCCCAGGCACTTCGATCTGTTAGCATCGCGCCCATGATGAAACGCGTACTCGTCATTACGCTCGCCTTGAGCGCGCTGGCGCAGCCGTCGGCGCAGTCCGATCCGAAGATCGGCGCCATGGGATGGATCGATGCCAACGCGTCGACGCTCAACCGCGTCAATCGCAACATCTGGGGCTGGGCGGAGACCGGGCTCGAGGAGTTCAAGTCTTCGAAAGAGCTGCAGGATTTGCTGCGGTCCAACGGCTTCACGGTCGAGAGCGGTGTCGCCGGCATGCCGACCGCCTTTGTGGCGTCTTACGGAACGGGCCGGCCGGTGATCGGCATCCTCGCGGAATTCGATGCGCTGCCCGGCCTGTCGCAGGATGCCACCGCCGAGCGAAAGGCGCGGC
>JAUSDY010000161.1 GCA_030650395.1 Acidobacteriota bacterium
ACCGCGCCGGTGTACACCAAAATCGGCTGAGATAGATCGCGCAACGGCGCCTGGAAATTATCCACGGCCACGCCGTTGTGCACGGTCGCCACCGGCATGCCGGTCTGCGATTGACGCAGCCGCGCCAGCCGGCCGCCGACGGAGACGCGCAGATCCGCGGCCTTGAGCGCAGCGACTTCGATGGCCACCGCCATCCGGCGACGCAGCGGCGTACTGAGAAAGCCCGGCTCGTAATCCCGATCTTCGAACACGGTCACGCGCACCTTGCCCAGCTTCTTCAACAGAAATGCGCTGGCACCCGCCCACGGTCCCAGCGCCGTGCACACATCGAATTTGCCAGGCGCCTTGCGCCACGCAAACCAAAACAGAAAAAAAATACTCGATAAATCCTTGAAGATGCCGAGGCTGGTCAACAGCCGGTACGCGGCTTGGCGTAAATTAAACCGGCCGCGCTCGTGCTCACGCACATCGTAAGTACCCGCGACATCCATCGCCAGTCCCTGCGCGTGGTTCAATAGCGGATTCACCTCGACATAGGAAACACCGCCGCGCCGCGCCACGCGTGCGCGCGGCACGAAGGCGTCGCGCAGGAACTGTAGCTTGCCCTGTTTGTCGCAGCGTTTCCGAAACACAACATAGGTCTCGTCGAAGCGCGGAGCGATGTGTTGCAGCAAGTGGTGGTCGCGGTTGTTCGGCATACGCGAGACGTCGAGGGTGCTCAAGATCAGGTAGCGCTTCACGCTTGCGTCCCCCGATTAAAATCGTCTTGCGCGCGCGCATAAACCGCGCACAGGTCGGCGATGCACGGTTCCGCCGCGAAGCGCGCGTGCACCAGCCGCCGCCCGTTCTCGCCGAGACGCGACGCCAGCGCCGGATCGCACAATAGCGTGCGCAGCGCCTGCGCCAACGCCGGCGCATCGCCCTCGGCAGCGGCGATCCCGGTCTCGCCGTGGCGCAGCCATTCGCTCGCGCCGCCCGCGGGAAAACCGGCGACCGGCTTACCGTGCGCCAGCGCTTCGATGCCGGTCAGACCGAAACCCTCGGCGATGAGCGA
>JAUSDY010000166.1 GCA_030650395.1 Acidobacteriota bacterium
TCTCGGATTCGAGTCCAAGGTGCCGCTGCGTGAAGGAGTGCGTCGAATGCTGGCATGGGCCATCGAAGCGTATGCGCAGGAGGCGCAGAAGAAATGACCGAAAAGAAAGACATGACGGTAGCAGAGGCGGGACGGCTGGGCGGTGCGAAGACCGTCGCGAAGTACGGTGCCGGGCACATGGCGGAAATCGGCAGGCTTGGCGGGCAGGCATCGCCGACGAAGTTCGAGAAGGGCGACCCCCGCACGGCAGAGATCGCCAGCCAGGGCGGCACGGCGAGCGGCGGCAACTTCGCCAACGATCGGAAGCGTGCGCAGGAAGCCGGTCGTAAGGGCGGCACGGCTCGCGCGGCGAATCGAAAGGCGAAGGCCGAAAAGTGACTCGCGTCGGCCAGATCGGTTTGGGCGCGTGGGGGAGCCGCGTCTTGAAGACGCTGGCGACGATGCCCGACGTCCAAATCGTCTGGACCGCCTCGCGCGGCGACTGGGCCCACAAGCTCCAGCAGAACGCCGAGAAGACCGACGCGGTGGTGATCTGCGTACCGCCCGACGCGCAACCCGTCATCGCGATCACCGTGCTGGAGATGGGCTTGAGTTGCTTCCTCGAAAAGCCGCTCGCGCTGAACATCATCGAAGCGCGGCGCATTCACGAAGCGGCGGCGATGCGCGGGCTCCCCGTCGTCGTCGATCACGTTTGGCTCTTTCATCCGCTCTTCGAGTGGCTGAAACAGGAATTGAAAGAGAAGCAAATCATCACCATCGAGTGCAACAGTGGTGACGCAGGGCCGGTACGTGGTTGGCCCGGAGAGCATGCGGCACTGTGGGATTGGGCAGGACACGATATCGCGATGGTGCTCGACTTGAATGGGCCGATTCTCGACTTGCAGCGCGCCGTGCTCGACAAGGGCATCTACCACCTGAATTTTCATGGGCAGCACGCACCTCACGTGGAGATCGGCACCGGCAATCAGCGCACTGCGAAGATGCGGCACGTCACCGTTCGCACCACGACCGGCGCGTGGACTTTCGACGGCACGACGGCACTTGGTGTCAATGACGCGCCGCCGCTCACCAAGGCGCTCACCGTGTGGTTGCAAGCCGTCCGCGGCGAAGCGTACGATGAGCGCGTGGGCACGACGCTGGGGCTGAAGGTCGTGCAGATTTTGGAGCAAGCGCAGGAGGCGCTGATAACCGTATGAGTGCAAACGTCGCCGGCTACACCCGCGAAGACGGAACCCGCGTCTTCTACTCCAGCGCACTCTCTGACGAGGCGGGCAAAGCGTACACGCTGCTCTGCTGCGGCGAAGAGATGGACGCCGCCATCATCGACGGAAAGATCCGCGTCGCTCCGGACGGAGAAACGCCGGTCACCGGTGAGTTGTCCGCGTGTTTCATGGTGGCCTTCATGCAGGTCTACGGCCGCCCGTGGGGCAACGACAAGTTCACCCGCGACACGTGGGTGAAGCACTACAAGGCCGGCGTCGAAGAGCTTGCCTCACTCGGCATCGTCGAGACGCCGCTCTTCGACAAGCTCGGTCAGCCCTCGTGCAATCAGTTCGGCTTTCCGCGCGCGCACGGCTTCCACCGCGACCGCGTCGAGCCGGGCGTAATCACGCTCAAAGAGGGCATCGACTCGTGAATTTCGACAAGGCAGAAAAGGGATGCGTTCGTGCACATCCCCGCGCCGAGACGCGGATGCTCTGCAGTGAGTGCCTGACGGCGCTCATGGAGCAGGCGTACGAAGCAGGCCGTGCGGAGACTCTGATGCGGCGCGGTCCTGGCAGGCCGCAGCAGCCGCCGTCGATGCGCGAAGAGATCCTCGAAGCGCTACTCGCCGACGGGTGCCCTCACGGGTGTGTCGATACCTGCGGCTTCACCGTGCGCATCAAACGGATGCTCGCCGCCGTCGCGTCACCACAGGAAGCCGCTCGTGGCTAACCGCACGCTCTACTTCGTTTGGGTCATCGGCTGCGACGCCTGCGCCGAGGCGAAGCCCCACGCGAAGCGACTCGCCGAAGAGCGCAGCGACGACGTCGAGGTGCGCTACATCGAGTTGACGGCGCTGGAGACGAACGGCGACGAAGACATCGTGCTGCCCATCCCCGAGTCGCCGGTACTTCTCACCGCGCCCGACTCGATCCCCGCCTACGTCGTCGTCTACGCCGACGGCACGCCGCCGCGCACGCTGTCGAGCCGCGGCGCTCTTTCGTTCGACGAGTTGGTCGCGTGGGTGTTCGCCCTGTGATCCCCACGTGGGCTCGCGCGCTGCTTCTGCTGCTCGTCGTCTACGATCTCTTCTGGGAAGTGGTCGAGACCAAGAAGACGCTGCAGCCGTACCGCATCAACGACCTCATGGACAAGCTCGACAAGCGAACCGACGCTTACCAGTCGTGGTCCGAGCAAGGCCGCGTGCTCTGTGCCCAAATCATCGTCACGGTCACCTTCGTCATGAGCATCGTCCCGCACCTTATCGCCGTCGCCTTTCTCCTTCAACCTGAGTAGGAGCCGCCCATGCTGACGTTGATGCAGCCCGCCGCCGTCGATCCGCAGCCCATCGCCGCGCCCACGCCCGTCGCTCGCGCCACACCCGTCGTCGGTGCGAAGCCGCCGGCACCGCCCAAGACCGACGCCGGCTCCGGACTCTCCGGCGACGTGCT
>JAUSDY010000177.1 GCA_030650395.1 Acidobacteriota bacterium
GGTACGAATCGCCAAGCCAGGCGGCAGCGAACCGGCAACCACGGACCACGCGTACGTCCCGTTTCCGCCCGTCGCACTCAGCTGCGCTTCGATCTGACCGACGCTCCACGTTCCGAAGTTCGCACCCTGCGACTGGAACACCAGGACGATGAAGCTCGTCGACCCGCTGCCGATGTTCCCGGCCTTGTCCGTCGCGGCCGCCGAGAACGCGTTAGGGCCGATGGCGAATGAGGACGCGGGGCCGGACACATTCAGGCACGTTGTCGATGCCACACCCGAGAGCGCGTCGGCAGCGGTGCACGCGATCGTGACGGTCTGATCAACCGTGTAACTTCCGGTATTGCCGCTGTAGATCACCGTGGGCGCCGTCTTGTCGATATGGATATTGCTGACCGTGGCGGAGGCCGTATTGCCGGCCAGGTCGGTGGCAGTGTTGCCCGTCACGCTCTGGCCGGCGCCGTCGGCGGACAGGGTGATGTCGCTGGCGCACGTCGCCACACCGGACAGGGCGTCGGCACACGCGAAGCTCAGGGTCACGTCGGTGTTGTTCCAGCCGTTGGCATTGGCGCCAGGCGACCGGGAACCGGTGATGGTCGGTGGCGTCGCATCCCGCGTGACGATGACACTCTCCGACGCGGTGCCGCCGGCCGACGTCGCCGTACACGTGAACGTGGTGCCGGCCGTATCCGAGCTCACCGTGCTGCTGCCGCACCCGGACGAGGCCGAGATGGCGGAGTCCGGGTCCGTGACGCTCCAGGACACGCTGACGTCCGACGTGTACCAGCCGTTGTTGCCCAGCGTCCCGGTGACCGTGGGGGTGATGACCGGCGGCGTCGTGTCGTCGACGGGCGATGTGCCACCCGGAGCGATGAAAACGCCGAAGGCGATGGGGGCGATTCCCACCCCCACGGTGGCGACCACGCTGTTGGTCGCGGTGTCGATCACCGAGACGTTGTCGCTGTTGTTATTCGCCACGTAGGCGCGCGTGCCGGCGGGGTTGACGGCGACGCCGAGCGGGTAGGTTCCCACCGCCACGGTGGCGACCACGGTGTTGCTGGCAGTGTCGATCACCGAGACGTCGTTGCTTACGTAATTCGCCACGTAGGCGCGCGTGCCGGCGGGGTTGACGGCGACGCCCCACGGGTTGGTTCCCACCGCCACGGTGGCGACCACGGTGTTGGTCGCGGTGTCGATCACCGAGACGGTGTTGCTGCCATAGTTGGGGATATAGGCGAAGGGAGCGGCCTGTACAGTGCCGGCCAATACCGACAGGGTGAGCGCGAGGACACAACAGACCAAGGCGCCGAGGCGAATCGTCCGGCGTGTCATGGAGACTCCTTCACCACGAAGCCCTTTATGGGCCTAAAATGCTCTAGGGCTGTCTGACGGCAGGGAACTCTTCGAGGGACCTGCGCGACCGCCATGTCCTGGCCATACTGGAGCGGGACGCTCAGGGCGGTCCGATCGCCATTGGGGCTGATCCGCTCGAGCGTCGCCTGCCCACTCGACGTGACCCCGGCCTCCCGGTACAGATAGAGGTTCCCCGCGGCATCGTAGCCGGTCAGCCCGCCGCCCTGGTCGGCAGCGGTTCGCGACGTGAAGCCCTCCGGGAGCACCTGCCCGATGGCCGGCGCCGTCACCACGGCGCTCAGGATCCCGAGCAGCATCACGATCGCGCGGCGCCTTCCGAGGTTCATGGCGCCACGCCTGTCCTCGGGGCTGGGAGCGCGGCAATCTGCCGCGCCGCCGCCTCGATCTCCCACACGATTTGCGCCGCCACCGGCGCCGGCATGCGCGCCGGCGGCACCAGGGCGGCGACCAGCGCATCGCAGTTCTCGCCACTCCGTTTGGTGGCGGCACGCAGCGCCAGGACGGCGTTGTCCGCCGCGCCGCCGTCACGCGTCGCAAGACGCGCGTGCACCGCGTGCGCGCGTTCGCTGAGCACGCGGAGGTCCGGCAGCTGCGACAGCAGCGTGACGTGCACCAGCGCGTCGGGCACGCCGGGATGCGCGATGCGGGCGCCCGTTCGCGCGCGCAGCATGGTCACCCGTGCGACCAGGTCGAGCAGCGCAGGGCGGGTCTCCTCGAGGCTGCGCCAGGCGACCGCTTCCACACGCGTCCCAAGCGGCCATCCGAGCCGCAGGCCGGCGGCGATGAAGCCGGCCCCCACCGCGACGGCCGCACAGAGGAAGACCGCGCTGACGACAAGTGCCCGTCGCCCCGACTGGCGCGACGGATTCGTCATGGGCCTTGTGAACGGCGACCGACGGTTCGAGGATAAGTGCGTGAGCACGCTCCCCGGAAAGCACGTTTCGTACCTTTCTGTGTCTTGAGCAAAACCGTTTGTTCGCAATCACATACGGCTGTCAAAGCTAGAGATCGCCTGGCGAGGAGCACTCATTTTTGAGGGTAAGCTACGTTTTGCGTTTTGCAAGAAGCATTACAGTACTCGTCGCTTCGCCATTTATTCACTGCCCAAAACCTGGCAGGCAGGCCAAGATTCAGCCTTTACCCGCAGCGCCTTCGCTCGAGACAGCGCCTCTACGGCTTCGCCTGGCCGTCCTTGCGCCAACCGCAACCGTGCCACCGCTTCGTGAACGGCCGCGTTGTGAGGATCGAGCGCCAGCAGATCGGACGCCAGAGAATCGGCACGGCCGGCCGCTCCGGCTTCTGTCGTCATGTGATTGAGCGGTTAGAAAGGGAACCTGAGCTATCCTGCTCCCTGGCCGAGGCATCCATTCCATGACTGACCCGATGCTCGAACGCGACGAGAAGCTCCGCCACGTGGTCGACCGCCTGATCGCGGCGTATCAGCCGGAGCGCATCTACCTGTTCGGGTCGATGGCGCGCCGGGAGGCGGGCCCAGACAGCGACTACGATCTCATGGTTGTGGTTCCTGACGATGCCGCTCCTGAACGCAGAAGTAGCCGTCTCGCCTATCGCGCGTTGCGTGGCACCGGTACGGCCGCCGACGTCCTCGTGTCGACACACTCGCGATTCGAGGCACGCGCTCGGGTGCTCGCGTCGCTGCCGGCAACCATCCTGCGAGAGGGGCTGCTGCTCCATGCCGCATGATCCCGAGCTGGTGGCCGAGACCCATGCCTGGCTCGCGAAGGCCGCGCTCGACCTGCGCGCCGCGGATCATTCGCTCACCGCCGTCCCGCCCTTGGTCGACGACATCGTCTTTCACGCACAGCAGGCCGCGGAGAAATGTTTCAAGGGGTTCTTGACGCCTCGAGGAGCTCGGCGAACAGTGTCTCGCCATCGACGCCAGTCTGAAGGCGACTGTCGACCGCGCGGTGCCGCTCACGGAGTACGCGTGGAAGTTCCGCTATCCAGGCGAAGTCGCCACGCCAACTGACGACGAGGCGCAGGCGGCGCTATCCGACGCGCGAGCGGTCTCCGATGCCGTGCTGGCGCGGCTGCCGCCTGAAGTCCAAACGTGAGAGCGGGTTCGGCTCCGGCGGGACGTGACTGCGGAGATGACGTCCTCTGTTGGGCGTCGAAGCACAAGTCTTCGAGCAGCATGTCGGTTGTCCGTGCCCGAGTCGAACCCGCGCGAGATTGCTTCGCGCGCGCCGGAGCCGTTCCCGCGGACCTTCTGGGCTGCGCGCGTCAGGCGGCATACACTTCCCGGCCCTCGCGCAGCGCGGGACCGATGATCGTCGCCACCCCTATCCCTGTACAACACACAGTCGGTGCACCAGGAGTCGGCGCTGAACCCCTGTTATTTCGCCAGAGTTTTCGCCACTTCGTTTAGCCCCTGTTTCGCGCCCTGATCGTCAGGATCAATTCTGAGCGCCGCCTCAAAGGCCTCCCGGGCACGCGCCGAATCTCGCATCGCCAGGTGCGCGTAGCCGAGCAAGGTGTATCCCATGCTGTCGGCCAGCGCGAGACGTCGCTTGGCCTCCTCAACGGCCCGGGCACCCTGTCCAAGTTCCAACAACATCAGAATCATCTTGTGGGACGCGCCGGCCGCCCGGTAGGCGTCCACCGCGGCGACGCGGTTGTTCATCGCGCGGTCGATGTCGCCTTCCAGTTCGTGGTACCGACCGGACACCGGTCGCAGCATTTTTACCTTCGACAGCGCCTGAAGGGCATCTGCTGGGCGGCCTTGGGCCAGTCGAAACCGCGCCACCGTTTCGTGAACGGCCGCGTTGTTGGGATCGAGCGCCAGCAGATCGGACGCCAGAGAATCGGCACGGCCGGCCGCTCCGGCCTTCTTCTCGAGCGCCACTGTCTTCTCAAGCGCCACTGTCTCGAGAGCGAGCCGGTGAATCTGGATGTAGGGGTGAAAGGGATCGCGCTGGCGCGCCTCATCAAATAGCAACGCCGCGCGATCGTAGGCGGCGGGCATGCCAGAAACCGCATAACGATCGGCGTAGCGAAGGGCGGCTTTATCCAGGTAGACGGCGTCGCGACCCGCCGACGAAACCGCCGCAGACAGCCCGGCCTCGATGGCCGGCCAGTTCTCTCGTGGACTCAGAGTCTGGAGGTTCCACAGCAGGTGGTCGACCCGCATCGCGGCGGCGGTCTGAACGGCAAGACCGCCGGCCAGCAGTGCGGCGCCAGCCACGGCCGCCATCGTCACCCGCCGCCGTAACGGTGTGATCGCTTTGGGCGGCGGCGACGGGCTCGCCAGCGCCAGGCCCAGGCCGAGCACGAGCCAGAACAACGCCGACAGCGAGATCTCGAGCCAGCCGGAGAGGTCCTGAATCAGGTAACCGGCAACGGCTGCGATGAACGCCAGGATCAGCCGCCGCTCGCGTCGCTCGTGGGTTGCGACGCAACCGCGCACCAGAACGATCAGCACGGAAGCGACCAATGCCAGGTAGGCCAACAGGCCCGGAATTCCGGTCGTGGCGGCCGCGTGAAGGTAGCCGTTGTGCACCATGGTCGGCAACACGTCGGGCGTGAGCCGCTCGCTTTCAGCCGAACGGTAGCGCGGATACACGACAGAAAAATTCTCGAGGCCGACACCAGTGAACGGATGATCACGAACCATCTGGATTGCGGCCGCATAAGTATTGAAGCGGTCGAGAAGGGTGCGCTCGGTTTCCGCGGCAGGCGCACCCGCCAGACCTTCACGAACCTGGACCACCTGTCGGTACCCCACCGCCAACGCAATCGTTACGACAACGGCGGCGCCGAGAACCGCCCAACGGCTGATGCGCTGTCGGTGTTCCCATGCAACCCCAGACAGGACCAGCAACAACGCCGCCGCGCTCGCCGCCAGCGGACCGCGGCTCAGCGTGCTGATCGAACCCGCGAGCAGAATCGCCAGCGCCACCGCCCACGCCGCCCGTTCAGCAGCCTTCCGGGCGAG
>JAUSDY010000001.1 GCA_030650395.1 Acidobacteriota bacterium
CCAGTCGGTGTACTGAGCAAGTGTCTTCACGTCAAGCAGCGGTTCAGCCTGGGCGCTGAATGTGGCGTCGGGCGCGCAATAGGCGCGGCAGACCTCCCATCCCTTTCCCGTCTCGCAGGCTGCGAAGAAGGCTTCAGCGACACTCGTAATCGATGCCATGTGGAGGTCTCCTCTTCAATGCGGAGTGATCGAGTTGTTCTTGATTCCGTCTGGCCAACGCCTGCGCGTGAGCCACGGCGGTGGGTGCCGCGGATTGTGCCACAAACCCTTGACCGCCGTCCGTCAGCCATGTCAGGCAGCTCCTGCTGGAAGCTTCGCACTGCGGAACATCTGAGCCCACAGCGAGCGGTCTTTCGCACTCAGCACGTCCAGTTCCTCGAAGAGCTCTCGGGCGAATTCGACGTCGCCAAGTCCACTGGCGGTGATTAGCTTCCGATCGCGAACCGCCGGTGCGTCCACGTAGTTGTCGGCTTCCGCGTAGCCCGGCACGTGCGAACGCAAGTAATCGAGACCGTTGCTCGTGTGCCGTCGACCTCGTAGGAGACCGAGTCGCGAAATCGCGACCGTCGCCGCGCAAATCGCCGCGATTGGCACGTCAGCGGCGTCAATCCGCCTGAGCGTCGCCTCGAGTTCCGGCTCGATGGCATCCTGCTCCCACCGGTCGCCACCAGGAAGAATGAAAACGGCAACGTCCGTCGGATCGACTTGCGACACGATCTTTGACGGAAGCACGCGCACACCACCCATCGACAGGGCGGGGGCCGATGTCAGGCCGACGGACTCGACGTGATAGTGACCATGGCGCCGCAATTCGGCGATCGCGTGGGCCGGTTCCCAATCCGCGAACCCGTCGATCACGAGCAAGCAAACGGCCTTGTCTGGCATACGTCCTTATCTGCCTGCCGCGAAGCCGGCGGTTCGCCCTCGAAGCGGGTGCTCCTTGAAGAACTCCCACATCACGCTCGAGGCGTCGATGCTGGTAGGCGTCGTTCCGAGGAACCATTCAGGCAGCGGCCCGCCTCCAGGCCATGTGTGACCCGCGTCTCGTATCGTGTAGAGCACGACGTCCGCGCGATCGACGCAGTTGTGATAGTCGCGACGAACGACATCCGCGGCGACCGGGGTATCGACGGGATCGGGTTCACACTGATTGCGCCGCGCCCAATTCGCCATCCACGTCGGGATATCCGGAAACGGACGAGGGGCCACCCACGACTTACCGCCGTGATAGCGCGTGAATCGATCGGCTGTGCCATGCAACGCGATCGCCGGCACCGGCCGGGGATCCGGACACGAGGTGAATGGCACCAGGTGAGCGGCCCCCACCATTCCGACTGCCGCGATCCGACCGCCGAGCGTGCAGGACAGCGCGAACGACATGCCCCCGCCGTTCGACAGTCCGTTCGCATAGATCCTCGCCGGATCGATGCTGTAGGTCCGCGCCAGGTGGTCGATCAGGTCCGAGATGAATGTGACGTCCCGCGGTGCACTCACCGTCGGGTCCGCGCGCCAGACTCTTGGCCCCCTGCCGCCTGCGCCCGACGGGTAGACCACAATCAACCCTTCGCGCTCGGCAACCTCGTCCCACCGACTGACTTCACGTTGCGCCGCGCCCCACATCCCCGCGCCGTGCAGCGTGATGACAAGCGGCGCCGGCCTGGTACGGTCGTAGGTGCTCGGGACATAGAGCACGTACTCGCGCTCCACACCGGAGGACACGATGGAGCCGTTGTGGCGGTTCCGTATGCCGTACAACACGGCCTCCGCCACGGCCACCGCCACCGGCAGCCCGATGAGAACGAGCATGGCCACGAGGACCATCTTTCGGTTCTTCATCGTCAGCGGTGCCGATTCCACGCAAGTGCCAGCGGTGCCGCGGAGACCCGGGCCAATGGGACCGCCAGGATGGCCATGAGCGCGAGGGGGGCACGCGGAATCAACGGCGAGTCGATCAACCAGACCAGCAAGCCGTAGAGCGCGAGCACGGCGGTCGTCCAGGATGCGGCGCCGATGACGAGCGTGCGATCGCTCAGCAAGCGGCTGCGGTAGAGGCGCACCGCAATCCAGGTTGCGGCGGCCATCTTGAAACAGACCAGCACAGCGAGAACCCATGGCCACACGTCCCAGAGCGTGCGGATGGTCCGTCCGCTTTCGATGATCCATTCCAGGATGGGCCCGATGGCCACCAGTAATGACAGGGCCAGGAAGCCGTTGGTCTTGATGATCCATTCGCGGCCGGTCAGGCCGGTGTACAGACCCTGAACGAGCTTCTTCCAGGTTGAGGCGAGCAGCATCGCGAAGACCAGCAGCGTGATCACGATCGCGCGCGGCGCCCCAATCACTTCGACCGCGTCGCGAGCTCGCTCGTCCACAATCTGCCACGTGCCGGACCACATCAGTCCGAGCGGGATGGCGACGGCAACGAGCCCCCAGGCGGCGAGCGTGCTCAATATCGCCATCTTCAGTTTGGCGGCAATGAGCGCGGCGCTCTTCATCGGCCGCGTCGCCGTGAACGGCGTCACGCCGTACGAATCCCGCCCATGGGCATTCGCCTTGCTGACGGTCGCGGCGGCAAACCCCGCCATCACCGCTGGCGTCAGCAGCGCGGCGATCAGAACGTAGAAGACGAGCGTTGGCCCGTCGTTGCCGGGAACGAACAGTAACCCGAACTCGAACGGCAGCAGGATCGCCACCAGGAAAGGCAGCGCACGGCCATGCCGCCGCCACTCGAACCACAGTTGCGCGCGGGCCGGCGACAGGAAATAGTCTGGAAGGCGTCGCGAACCCTTCGCCGTCCGGCCGGCGCCGAACCACCAATCGGGTACCTCGCCCCTTCGCGCCCGCGCGACGGCGAAGCAGGCGGCGAGATATGCGAGCGGAAGCTGCGGCGCAAGCAAGGCGACCATCAGCAACTCAGAGGCTTCGTAATGCACGGCCAGAATCACCACCGCGTCGAGTGTTGCCAGCGACAGCACGGCGACGATTACTCGCAGTCCTCGTAAACCGTACGGCATCCACGTCAGCACTTGCGTCCAAGCCAGAAACACCGCGAACAGCAGTGCCGGCCAAATCAGCGGCACGTCGATGCCCCACGGCCACCGTGTTAGAAGACCTGTCACTAGCCACAGGCTGGCCATGACTGTCGCGCCATACACCATCGGCCAGCCCGCCAGCGCGGCGGTCGACACGGGCAGCACGAACATGCGGGCGGGATAGAGGGATTGACGCGCGGCCAGGTCTCCGGTCAGGCCGAAGCTGAACACCCCGAGGAAATAAAGGAACACCACCGAAAAGGGCGCCATGGCCACGGCGGCCACGCCATTGGGGGGATCCAGCTCGGCATGGCCTGGCCCCAGGACCCGGAGCTGGATGATCCCTACCACGAGCAGGTAGCCGGCCAGGGCAATCAGTGCCCAGCGATGCGAGCGACGGAATTCCCACGCGATGGCGAGCCCGGGCGAACGCATGGCTACGCTTCCGGTGCGGGCGGCGCGGCCGCGCCGACCTGTGCGATGAAGATCTCGGCGAGGGACGCGCCGCCGTGCGATTGCTTAATGGCGGCCAGCGGCGCACTGAGAACGATCCGGCCTTCGCTGATCATCGTGACGTGATCGGCGACCTGCTCGACCTCTTCCAATAAATGCGACGAGAACAGCACGGTGCGGCCTTCATCCGCGATGGTGCGGATCACCGCGCCGAGAATGTCGCGGCGGACGATCGGGTCGAGGCCGGACGAGGGCTCATCCAGCACCAGGAGCTCTGGCCGATATGCCAGCGCGATCAGCAGTCCCGCCCGCGCCTTCTGCCCCTTTGACAGGGTCTTGATTTTCGCCGCCGGGTCCAGTGCGAAGGCCCGTCTCAGCTCCTCCGCATAGCCATCGTCCCACCCCGGGTAGAACGCGCGCGAGTAGCGAATGAGCTCGTCCACGCGCATCCAGCCGGGAAGGTCGTTTTCCTCAGAGAGGTAGCCGATGCGCGACAGCACGGCGACCGGATCGGCAACGGGATCGAGACCGAACACGCGCACCGAGCCGCTTTCGGCGTGCAGCAGACCAAGAATATGTTTGATGAGCGTGGTCTTGCCCGCGCCGTTTGCGCCGACGAGGCCGTAGACCGCGCCGCGCGACAGGGACAAGCTGACCGAGGCCAGGGCCGTTTTGCCGCCGAAGCGGCGCGTCAGCCCCGAGACGTGGATGACCGGTTCAGTCACCCGCCAATATTAGATCCCGCCGACCGCAAAGGCCATCGGCATCGCGTCGGGTACGACGGGCTTGACCATCGGCACCGCCTGAGGCTAACGGAATGGGCCAACGACCGGCCGCTCAGCCGCGAGCGGCGGTTTCATCACTCGAGTGTGTCAGAACTCGCGCCGCTCGCCGGTTGCAGCGGCTGGTTGTTAGGCGGCGTGTACCGCGATTAGCTCGCCCGTAGACGACGGCGGTGGCACTGGCTGCCCACTCTGTTTGAGATCTTCGATGTGAAGCTCGATGGCTTCACGAATGAGGCGCAAGGCTTCATCACGGGTGTCTGCCACTGCTACGCAGCCCGGAAGATCGGGGACATACGCACCGAACGACGTTGGGCCTTGTTCAAGCACCACTAGGTAACGCATTCGCGAATCTCCTATCTCTTCAGGCCAGCCTGCTTCAACACGCTATTGAGCGTACCCGGCGGCACGTCGGTTCCGGGTTGTCCAGCGACGGTGACCGTACCAAGCTTGGTTGGGTGATGAAACTGGCGGTGGCTCCCGGTAACACGCACCAGCACCCATCCATCCGATTCGATCAACGAGATCAACTCGCGAACCTTCACTCCAAGAGCCTACCATCGTCACTCGAGAATCTCAGACTGCTGGTAGCAGCCAGTGCATGGCAACCACTCCGGCCTGTTTGAATCCGCGCGACGAGTCCCGAGTGTGAAGATGTCCACCTAACGGTCCAAATGAGCCGCGCGCCGCCGCGACATGATGTCACAGACGGTCTGGCGCGTCGGCTCCATGTGGGGGTTGGCCTGCGTCGCTCAAAGGTCCGGCGCCTGCTCACGACGCCATTTCGAGAAGTCGCGTGCTTCGTGGAGGAATGCTCGGATAACGCCCCCGGCAAGGACACACTCCCTCGCCCCGTCGCGAGGTCCGACTCGTGCTGCCGCTTCATTCGCGCGAAGTGATCCTCGAGAGGCGCTTTCACCGCCGCCGGCAACATTGTCACTCGATCCTTGCCACCCGTGGCGTCCCGAATCGTCAACTCGCCGCGATCGAAGTTGATATCCTTGACCCGAAGCTCGGCACACTCGAGCAGCCTCAGCCCCGCGCCGTACATTAGCGACGCCATCAACCACGCCGGACCCCTGAGCTGTAACAGCAGCGACGCTACCTCGTTGCGCGAGAGCACGACCGGCAGCCGAACAGGTCGCTGCGCCCTGACGATGTCGTTCATCCACGGAAGCCGCTCGCCGAGGACGACATCGTAGAGAAACAGAATGGCGCTGAGCGCCTGGTTCTGAGTCGATGCGCTCACGGAACGCTCAGCAAGACTCGAAAGAAACCCGGTAACCTCGGGTGCCCCCAGCTCGCGCGGATGGCGCTTGCCGTGATACACGATAAAGCGTCGAATCCATGAGACATACGCCTGTTCGGTACGGCGGCTGTAGTGCCGCAAACGGATGGCGGCCCTCACACCCTCGAGCAGCTTCGGCGGTGCGGGGCTGATCGGGTCGTCGGGCATGCCCCTGGAAGTGCGAAAAGTGTACCGGCGGCATTGCTTAGGGAAAATCGATCGCCGCACTCGAAAGTACGCTGCCATTGCCATGAAGACATGGCCTCGAGATGGCAGAAACGAACACGCGAGCGTGATCGCGACCGATGCGCTGGGAAATGTCGGCAGCGGCCAGGCCGTCGTCCGCTAGCCGGACCAGCCGAGTTCCTTCATTGCCAGTCCGGCATGCCAGATTTTGGTCATGTGGGCGATCTTGTCCCCATCGAACTGCATGACATAGACGTAGTCGGTACTGGTG
>JAUSDY010000003.1 GCA_030650395.1 Acidobacteriota bacterium
GCGGGAATCTGATACTCCCAGACCCGGCTGCTGCCAGTATTCGCGTGCAGGAACACCACGGCCTCGCCCGTGCCGCCGGTATCCGTGTACCACAGCCGTACTCCAGGCAACTCCGCATGCGTCTCGCGCTGCGACGGCTGCGCGTTTGCCGTCAGCGAGAGCGCCAACAGCCAAGCCGCGATCAATGTTGTTTTCAAAATAGTGATCTCCTGGCCTCCTGTTGTAGTCTTTGGTCTTCTGTTTAGGGCACCCGTTCGAGGGTCAGGCGGCGGGTCAGCGTGTCAGTACCCGCGCGCATCGAGCCCGGCGCCGGTCCGAAGAACATCTTGCCGTTCTCGAAGCGGAAGAATCGAATCTGCTCCGTGCTCACGTAGTTGGGCCGCCACGCCGCCTCAACCTTCAACGTCACTTTGCCGGCGGCTTCATCGATGGCGCACGGCCCTGAGTACGCGATGTAACTGCTGAGGAGCGCGGCGCTCATCTGCTCGCTGACGCCCGGTGTGGCGGCCGTAAACGACGGCACGTCGCTCGACATGATCTGCACATAGCAGTGCCCGCCCTGCACAACGATGGTGCCGACGGGATTCTTGCCCCAGGGCAGCCGCGCGACCGAGCCATCGGCGCGGATGTCTTCGGCGGCGAGCAGTTTCCAGCGGCCCTGGATCGTCTGCGCGTCAGCAACCGTCGAGAGTCCGAGAAGCACGAGCGCGATGATGGTTGTTGTCATGGCAGTTTCAGCAGTCGAACCGCATTCCCCCAGTAGATCCGATCGCGCTCCTCGGCGCTGATCGGCAGCCGGTCGATGATCGCGATCGTCTCGCGGATGTACATCGATCCCTTTTCTGGATCGAACGGCGCGTCCGACGCAAACAGCACGTGGCCGGCGCCGAAGAACTTGAGCCCGCACACGGTGGCATCGTAGGCGCCGAACACCGCCGTGTCGCCGTAGAACATCTTGAAGTAATCGAGCGGCCGCTTTGTGAGACGCTTCAGCACCTGCGAATAGTCCTGATCCGAGGTGCGGGCGCCGAGCTGATCCATGCCCGGTCCCAGGCGCCCCTCGAAATACGGCGCCATCGCGCCCATGTGGTGCGTGATGATCTTGATGTCGGGAAGGCGATCGAACAGCCCGGAGAAGACCAGCCGGGCCATCGCGGCGCTGGTGTCGTACGGCCAGCCGAACGTCCACCAGATCTCATATTGCGAACGGTCTTCGGTCGCGTAATCCGAGAACTCCGCGCTTCGGTAGGGATGGAGCCAGATCGGCAGATCGTGCCGGGCCATGGCGTCGAATAGCGGCAGGAATTCCGGCGCGTCGAGGGGCTTGCCGGCGATGTTCGAAAAAATCTGGACGCCGCGCGCGCTGAGATCGCCAATCGCCCGATCGATCTCTTTTAACGTGGCATCGGGGTTGTTGAGCGGCAGCGACGCGATGAATCCCGGGAAGCGATCCGGATAGCGGCGCACCAGCTCCGCCATGCCGTCGTTGGCGCGGCGCGCGAGATCGATCGCATCAACCGGGTTGGCGTACGCCTCAATCGGCGGTGTGGAGATCGACAGGATCTGCTGATAGCCCTCGAAGGTGTCCATCACCTTGAACCGCACGTCGAGGTCGACCAGCATCGGCACCCCGCGCATGCGCTTGCCGGTGTCCTTGAAGCCGGGCGCGACCTCGTTCATCCGGGTCACGTACGGTTCGGGCAGGATGTGCGTGAAAATATCTATCTTGCGCATGGCGTCATCGCGTTTTTTTCTTCGCCAGGTATGCCGCTTTCAATGCGTCCACCAGCCTCGCATCGACCAGCCCGGGCGCGTTGCCCTGGAAGTTGAGCTTGCGATCGGTCCTGAACTTATCCACCGCCGCGATCGCCTCGTCGTCAAACGTCGCGAAATCGCGCGTGTAGCTGGCCGTCGCCTGACGGGCCTCGGCGATCGCCTTGTCGTAGGCCGCCGGATTCGTCTTGCGCAACTCCTGCAGCGCCGGCGTGTTGGTCCCCCGCGGCGCGTCAGGGAAGGCCGCGAGCGTGGGCCGCCAATAGCCCAGCGCGTGCAGCATCCGTTTCAACTCGACCACGTCGGCGCCCTCGACGCGAGAGAAGGTGCGATAGCCGAGCCGCCGGCCGGTCGTGTAGTAGATGCGCTTCATCTCGGCCACCGGATCGGCGTGCTCGCCGACTTCGATCGCCAGCGTGATGTGGTCGTTGCCGCGTCCGGAGTCGTTCGGGTCGGCGACCTTGATCGCCGCCGACTGCAGGTTGCCCCAACGGCGATCGCCGCCCTTGGCGTAGCCGGCTTCCATCGCGAGAATCATGCGCTCGGCCAGCGGCAGGCCCGCGCCTTCGGTCGACTCGAACGTCGCCGCCACCGCCTCGACCACCTCGGGGCCGACCATGATGTTCGCCTGCACCGTGTAGTTCAAGCCCTGCCGGCTGCCCGCCCAATCGCCATTGCCCTTGCCGGTGTGTGCCGCCGATCGCCCCTTCATGTCGATCATCCCGAGCTGCCGGGATTCGCGTTGTTGATCGTCAGACAGCAACTGCGCGATGGCCGCCGCGGGCTCGACACCTTTCGCCATCAAGTCCAATCCGCGCGCGCCGTACTCGACCATCGTGGAGGCCTGCGTGCAGACGGCGCCGATGCCCGCGCGCACGTGCGGCACGGCGCGGCCCACGAACGGCACGCGCGTGGTGACGGTGGCGCCCGACTGGCCGGTCGCCGGATCGATCGCGCACAGTGAAAATGTCGAGTACTGCGGCAGCCCTTCGTCGTTGATAGTCACGCCGTCTGCCGCGCGCTGTTGGGCAAGAGCCGTGAACGACAGAACGGACGTCATCACGATCGCGATGAAGAGACGGGTCATGAATGCTCCTGTAACAGCGACGGCTAAAGCCATCGCTCTCCGGACGCGCCACGATATCACGGCGCTCCGAGGCGAACGCGCGCCCCTTGCATGGCGAAGGCCAGCTCACGCGGATCGCCGGGGCCGGGTGAGTGCGCCGTGCCAAGCACACGGCCGACAAATTGAAACTTCGGGGAATCTTCAGGCCCGCCCACGCCGGAGCGGAGGGTGACGACGAACAGCGCAAGCGTCAGCAGTCCGATGCCGGCCGCCCACGCCCTGTCGCGCCGGCTCAGCTCACCCACAGCGTGCGCATCGTCGTCGGCGAGCCGCAGGCTTCGAACCAGTCGATGCCCTCGCTCACCAGATCGAACTTGAGCCCGTAACGTCCTGGTGTCTCGGGTGCAGGCACTTCGATGCGGACGGTGGTCTGCGCCCCTGGCGCGAGGTCCGAGGGCAACCAGGCGCGGGCGTGATCGCGATTGAGCAGCGTGCCGTCGGGAGCGACCAGCTGCGCGCCGAGGCGAACGAGGCGGCGCCCGTAGCTGGCTTGCGCGCGAAACGGCCGGCTCGAGAGGTTCTTGACGTGCGCGGTCAGCGTCAGCGGCGTTGCGGCCCTGGCGAGGAACGGCAGATCCGGCAGCACCGTGCGCACGTCGATCTCGGCGCGCGGCGTCGCGCCCGCGATGGCATTGCCCAGACCGCTGACATCCCACACCTCGTACTTGATCCGCTCATGGTCGGGCGAGCCGGGCGCGAAGCGGCGCGAGAAGCTGTCTTCGGGGTGGTCGGTGAGCTCCCAGCAGAGGCGATCGACGCCGATGTCGGCGGCCATCTGCCGCGCACGCGCCATCTCTTCGTCGGAGTCGTTCCAGTTGAACAGGATGTAGCGCCAGTTCACGAACGGGACGTCGCGGCCGATTTGTCCCTTCTCATCGATCAGGGCGCGCAGGTTGGCGATCGCCTTGTCGAAGTTGCCGCGCTGCCGATAGCGCACGTAGGCTTCCTGCGACGAGCCGTCGAGCGAGAACGTCACTTCGTCGATGCCCGAGCGCGCCAGCTGTCGGACCTTTTCCTCGGTGAACGCCAGGCCGTTGGTGCTGGTGTAGAGGTAGATATGCGGGAACTTCGTCTTGATGTACTCGCACATCTCGACGGCGCGCTTGTGAAGAAACGCTTCGCCGTAATTGAAGAAGTCGATCCGCCCGAGCGTGGGCCCGGCTTCGTCGATGATTCGCGTGAACAGGTCGAAGTCGAGCATTCCCGCCTGCCGCGTGCGGGTGATGCCGGTTTCGGGCGCGCAGCACGCCTGGAAGCACGAGATGTTGCAGGCCGCCGTGCACTCGATATACAGACGCCCCGGGATCGCGCTGACGTTGAGGTCGCGCTGCGGCGGAGCCTGATCCGGTTCGAGCGGCAGCTTGAGCGGGCAGTCGCCGCAGAATGTCGAGCCACCGGCGTTGATGTCGGTGCGAAGCTGCGTAGCAACAGGGCCGCGCCAGATATCAGCGATCGACGAGGTCCGTGTATCGCCGAGCACGCGCTGCGCATACGGATCGGCGCAGCCGCACACCATGCGGCCGTCGCAGAGCAGGACGCCGATCGACCAGGGCCACGAACAGGTAAAACGAGTTGCCAGGTAGTTGAGCGACATTTCTGAACTCTGAACTCTTAACTTTTCCCGAGTTTCCGCAAATACGCCTCGAGCTTGTCGTTCTCGTACGACACCTGGTTGAGAAACAGGCTCTCCGCCAGATAGGCGCGCCGCTCGTCATCGGTCAGCTGACCGATCAGGTGATTGATCTCGCGGTTGAGGTCCTCGAACGACCGCTCCAGCTCTTTCTTGGCGGTGACCTCCTGGAACAACGCCTCGAGCACGGCGAGCAAGTCGCCGTCGAGCGCGACCTCGGTTCCGGATGTGGTCTTGATGCTGCGCATGACTAGCTCCCGAAGCTCTGAAGGGCGCCCGCCTCATCCGGGAACATCTTCAGGAAATTGTGCGCCCCCGTCATGGTGAGCATCGTCTCGACCCGCTTATTGACGCCCGCCAGCCGCAGCTCGCCGCCGGCCGCCGAGCTCTGGCGATAGAGGTCCATCAGGCACCCGATGGTGGCCGAGTCGACGTAGGTGACCTTCGACAGATCGATCACCACTTTCTTGTCGCCGGCCGACAGCAGCGACATCACCGCGCCGGAAAAATCCGCGAGCAGCGGATACATCAGCCGCGTTTCGCCGATGCGAACGATGGCGATGCCTTGAGAGCGGTCGGTGGTGAGATTCATTCCGTAACCCTTTCGTCTTCGTCACGCAGCCGCTGGACCTGGCGGGCGAGCTCGGTGCGGCCGCGATTGATCCGAGATTTCACAGTGCCCTCGGGCAGCTGCAAGTGGTCCGCAATTTCCTGATACGAGAGTTCCTGGATGTCGCGCAGCATCACGGCGGTGCGCAGCGACGGCGCCAGCTCCGACATGGCCTTGCGCAGCAGCTCGACACGATCGCGCTGTTCGAGCGCCTGGTAGGCGTTCTGGCCGGGCGCGGAGGGCGTGAGCTCGCCGGCATCGACGTCGCGATCGATGGTCTCGCGCTCCTTGCGCACGCTGCGATAGTGATCGATGCACAGGTTACGGCTCACGCTCACCAGCCAGGTCTGGAAATTGGCGCGCCGGTCGAAGGTGTGCAGCGACTTGAAGATCTTGAGAAACACGTCCTGCGTCAGGTCTTCGGCTTCGTCGTGGCGGCCCGTGAACTTGTAGGCAATGTTGAAGACCTTACGGCGGTGCTGGCGAACGATGTCTTCCCACGCGGTCTGGTCGCCGCCCAGGCAGCGCTGGATCAGGGCATCAATCGCATCAGTGGAAACCGACGAAGGATCGGGCATGTTTCAGCGGGCCGGACGGTCGGTCCCAGACTCGGAATCATACCATCCCGTCCCATCATCGAATTCGACGACCATCTCCGTCCATCTCAGTGAAGGAGCTGTTGCCCCCGCAATGCTCCGCAAACTCGCCGCCAATTCCGTGTCCGTTCTTCCAGGTAAGCAATCTGGAGGAGCACATGAGCCTTATCAAACGGCAACGCACACTGTGGCGGGCGGTCGTGTCAACCGGCGTCGTCATTCTCGCCCTCGGACTGGTTTTTCCGCAGCTGGCTGCTGCGCAGACCGACCTGAAGAGTCCGAAGCCTGCGTTGGATCGCAACGGCGGGCAGATTCCGGGCCACTTCACGGTCACGATTTGCCGGGGAACGCCCTTTGACATGACCCCGATCAACCGGGGGCGCGATCGCTACACCACGCCGCATGACGTCCGGGTGACCAACACGACCGGCACGAGCGCGCGCGGCGGCTCGCAGGGCACCAACGGCACCATTCGTTTCACGTCCGGCGGGCCGGGTCTTCCGGGCCCGCTCGGCGAGACGACGATCGAGTACGACATCATCGATGGCTCGACCGGTGCGGCGCCGATCGCACCTGCCGTGAATACGCCGCCGCAGGCGGCGCCGAGCAATCCACCGCCAGCGGCTCCGCCCCCGCTGGCAACCGCCAACGGCACGTGGGCGCCGTCGTCGTGCCGCGTCGCCTCCGATCCGGGATTCCACGATGCGGTACTCGCACTCTGCCGCGTCCTGAGTATCTTCATCTTCACCGAAGGGTCTATCACCATTGCGCACCCGGCGCCGTTTGTCACCATCACCGGCGACTACAACACGACCAGTGGCGTGTTCACCGCGACCGGTCGAGGCACCGTCGCTGGATTCCCTAACGTCGGCGTTCGTGGCGAGGGCACCATCACGGCGAGCACGGGCCAGGCGCGGTTCAATTACACGCTGGGCACGGGCGGGGAATTGCCAATGGGGCAGCCAATCACGTACGAAATCGTTTTGCAGAAGCGGTAGGGCAGCCGGACTGCGCTAATATCGAGGGAGTGGTCCCACCCACTCCCTCGGTCTCTTCCGACGCAATCACTGGCCGGCTCTCAGAAATCTCAGCCGCCGTCGGCACGCCCTGCTACGTCTACGACGCCGACCTCATTCGCGCCGCGTACGCGACGCTGGACGATGCGTTTGACGGCTATCCGCATGCCATCCACTACGCGCTGAAGGCCAATTCGTCGCTCGCGGTGGTGCGGCTGCTGCACTCGCTCGGCAGTCACGGTGATGCCAACTCGCTTGGCGAAGTGGACGTCGCCATGCGGTGCGGCTTCCGTCCCGATCAAATCGTGTTCACCGGCGTCGGCAAGAGCGCCGCGGAGATCGATCGCGCGGTGGCGCTCGGCCTGCTGGCGATCAACGTCGAATCGCCCGGCGAGCTCGATCGCATCGACCAGCGCGCCATCGCGCAAGGCACGCTGGCCCGCGTGGCGCTGCGCGTCAATCCCGACATCGACGCCAGGAGCCATCCGCACATTTCGACCGGACTCAAGTCCAACAAGTTCGGCGTGCCGATCGACGAAGCGCCCGCCCTGTTTCGAGAGATGGCGGCGCGCCGCGGGCTGCAGCCGGTTGGGGCGCACGTCCACATCGGCTCGCAGATCACGACGCTCGATCCCCTGACCCGCGCGGCGGAAGCCGTTGTCGCGCTCGCGCTCGCGCTTCGTGCCGAGGGCATCGAGTTTCAACACCTCGACATGGGCGGCGGCCTCGGCATTTCCTACGATGGCGGTCCGGTGATCGATCCGGCGGAATATGTCCGCGCGCTGGTGCAGGCCACACGCGTCAGTGGCCTGAAAGTGGCGATCGAGCCCGGCCGCGTGCTGGTCGGCCCGGCCGGCGTGCTGCTGACGCGCGTGGTCGACGTGAAGCAGTTCCCGGGCGCAAAACGTTTTGTCGTAGTCGATGCCGGCATGACCGAGCTGATGCGGCCGGCGCTCTACAACGCTTATCACCGCATCGATCCGCTCGTGCCACGCGGCGGTGAAGCCGTCGCCGTGGACGTCGTCGGGCCGATCTGCGAAAGCACCGACGCCTACGCGCGCGATCGCCTGCTTGCGCCCGTCGAGGTCGGCGATTTGATCGTGGTGCGCGATGTCGGCGCCTACGGCGCGGCGATGGGGCACACCTATTTGAGGCGCCCGCTGCCACCCGAAGTCATGACGGATCAGGGACAGTGGCGCGTGATTCGGCGGCGGCAGACGCTCGACGAGCTGCTCTCACTGGAATCTGAATGACAGTCAAGCCCTCAACCGGGCCCCCAGCGCGGCAGCCGCGCTGGGGTGGAAGCCCTCAAGCCCCCTTCGACTCAGCCGACTCCCCAAGCGGACTCGGCTTCGCTCAGGGCAGGCTCAAGCCCACCGGTCACTTGATCGCATTTGAAGGCCTCGATCAAAGCGGAAAGCAGACCCAGGCGGAGCGATTGCTCGCCGCGTTTCGCGCCGGCGGGCATCGCGCCGAGTTCCTGACCTTCCCCGAATACAAGACCGCCATCGGCACCGAGATCGGCCATGCGCTGCAAGGGGAGCGCGACTACGCACCCGATACGCTGCAGCTGCTCTACATCGCGAACCGGTTCGAGTTTCGGCCGCGGATCTCATCGTGGCTGGACGAGGGCACGATGGTGGTCTGCGATCGTTACCTGGCCTCCAGCATCGCGTATGGCGAAGCGCAGGGCGTGGATCCGCACTGGCTCAGCGCGATCCAGCGGCATCTGCCGCAACCCTCGCTGACGTTGTTGCTCGATATTCCGCCGGACGCGTCACTGCATCGCAAGAAGGTCGCGCGCGACAAGTTCGAGCGCGACTTGTCGTTGCTGGGCCGGGTGCGCGAAAGCTACGTGCGTCAAGCGAAGGAAGGGGTGCGATGGGTGCACCTCGATGGGCAGCAAGACAAGGACGCCGTGTCGGCTGCCGTACTCAGCGCCGTGCGCTCGCAACTCGGGCTGCTGTAAGCGCGCGCACCTCTTTCGCACCCGCCGCCTTCAAGACTGATGCGCACGCGTCCAGCGTCGCGCCCGTCGTCGACACGTCGTCGACCAGCACCACCACATGTGGGGACAAACCTTTCTTGTCCGCCGAAGCGCCAAGCGCGAAGGCGGAAGGTTTGTCCGCGAGCGCGAACGCATCATGAACATTGCGATGCCGCTCGTCCTTCGGCAGCTCGATCTGCGATGTGGTGTAGCGATTGCGGCGGAGCAACGGACGAACGGGCACTCCGAGAGCTCGAGCCAGATCATCCGCCTGGTTGAACCCGCGCGATCGCTCCCGCCGAGGATGCAGCGGCACCGGCACGACGACATCCGCGCCGCGCAGCAGATCGGCGCCCGCCGACCGCATCAACGCGCCGAGCGGCGGCGCGATCGATCGCCGGCCTTCATATTTGAGCGCGTGAATGATCTCGCGAAGAGAGCCTTCGTACTCGCCGATCGCAGCCGCCCAATCGACGGCGCGCTCATCGCCGAAGCGCTCGTTGTACGCTCCTGACGTGAGCCTGGCCGCCGTAGCCATGGCGGAGGCGGCGGCCCAACACGTCTCGCACACCGCGCCGTCGAGCGGGTGTGACAACACCGTCTTGCACGCAGCGCAGGGCGGTTCGAACAGGGAAGAGAGGAGGCGGTTGGTAAGAGCGCGCCAGGTCATGGCTGTCGCCTCGAGGACAAACCTTCCGCCTTCGCGCTTAGCGCTTCGGCGGACAAGAAAGGTTTGTCCCCACAATCACGGCACCCACAATCACGGCACGTCGGGGATTTCGATGCGGGTGGCGTTGCCCCATAGCCGATCGAGGCCGTAAAAATCGCGCGCGTGCTTCGAAAACACGTGCACCACGAAGTCGAAGTAGTCGACCAGCACCCACTCGGCGCGGGCGTAGCCCTCCACCAGCGACGGACGCTGCTTCTGCGCCTTGAGCGAGTCTTCCACCGAATCGGCAATGGCCTGCACCTGCCGCGGATTGGCCCCCGTGCAGATCACGAAAAAATCCGTGAACGCTCCGGCCTTACGCAGGTCGAGGACAATCAGCCCGGTGGCTTTCTTGTCTTGCACCGCGTCGATCACGGCCTGGATCGGCTTCGGCAGTCGCGGACTTGCCGCTCTCGTCGCTGTCGCTCGGGGTTTCCGTGGGCTTGTCGTCTTTGCCATGCAAGGTGTTTTTCAGTTGGGCGGACAAACCTAAAGGTTTGTCCCCACGTACAAACGGTGATGCGCAATGTAAGTGGCGACGAAATCAGGCACGAGTCCGGCGATGCTCTCGCCGGCACCGAGGCGCCGCCGAATCTCGGTTGACGAAATGTCGGGAGTCGCGGCTTCGATCAAGATGACGCGCGTCTTGTCACTGGGCGAGGAGCTCTTGACTTGGGGCTTGAAAGACTCAGGCGTCGTCATGCGGTCGGCAAGGTCGGGTACACGTTTCTTCAATGAGTCTAACGTGATTCCCGGTCGCGCGACGATGGCGAAATGCGCAAGGTCGAGGACCGCGGGGTAGCGCGACCATGTGGCAATTTCTGCAAACGCATCGGCCCCGGTGATGAAAAAAATCTGCGACGCGTGGTGGCCTTGTCCGATGAGCTCGGTGAGCGTGTCGAACGTGTACGAGGGACCATCCCGCTTCAACTCGATGTCAGACACCGACCAGCTGGGATGATCCGCTGCCGCCAGCGTCGTCATCGCCAGTCGATGCATGGGGCTGACCCGCGCCTGCTCGGGGCGATGAGGAGGCAGGCGCGAGGGGATGAGCATCACGGAGCGGAGCTTGAGCGCGCGCTCAGCGGCCACTGCGGCGGCCACATGACCACAATGAATCGGATCGAACGTGCCGCCGAGCACACCCAGGGTCATCGTCGTTTGGCGTTCTTCGCAGCTCCACCGCGCAGCGGCGGAACCAGTGCCGGATTGTAGTTTTCAGGAACGTCCGCCTTCGCCAAGGCTTCGGCGGACAAGTCCTGATCATCCTCGAAGGTGACGGCGGCCGCTTCAGCCGCGCGCGCCTCGGCGATGATCGGCCAGGACGCTTCGACCAGCTCTTTCACGCCTTCGCCCGTCACGGCGGAGATCTTGAAGAAGGGCAGCTTCAGCTTCTTGGCGCGCTTCTCGAGCGCGGTCACGCGCTTGGGCTCGTCGACCGCATCGATCTTGTTGGCGGCCACCAGCTGGGGCTTCTTCAACAGATCCGCATTATAGAGGTCGAGCTCGCGGCGGATGGTGTCGAAATCCTCGACCGGATCGCGGCCCGACGCGCCCGACACATCCACCAGATGCACGAGGACCTTGGTGCGTTCGATGTGGCGCAGGAACTGGTGGCCGAGCCCGTGACCCTCGTGCGCGCCTTCGATCAAGCCCGGCACGTCGGCGACGACGAAGCTGCGGTCGTCGCTGAGCGCAACCACGCCAAGGTTCGGCGTCAGCGTGGTGAACGGGTAGTCGGCGATCTTCGGCTTCGCCGCCGAGATCACCGAGATCAGCGTGGACTTGCCGGCATTGGGGTATCCCACGAGTCCGACGTCGGCCAGCAGCTTCAACTTCAGATGGAGATCGAACTCTTCGCCCGGCTCGCCCGACTGCACCTTGCGCGGGGCGCGGTTGGTGGAGGTGGCGAAGTGCGCGTTGCCGAGCCCGCCGCGTCCGCCCTTGGCGAGCAGCACCCGCTGACCGAGCACGGTCAGATCCGCAACCTGATTCAGCTCGCCGGTTTCGGCGTTCTTCATGTAGACCAGCGTGCCGACCGGCACGGGAATATCCAGATCGCGCCCGCCGCGGCCGGTGCGAAGCGCGCCAGCGCCGTTGCCGCCGCGCTGCGCTTTGTAATCGGGATTGAAGCGGAAGTGAACGAGCGTGTTGCGATGCGGATCGGCGACCATGAAGACCGAGCCGCCCGCTCCGCCGTTGCCGCCATCAGGGCCGCCCTTGGGGACGAACTTCTCGCGACGGAAGCTGAGTGAGCCTCGTCCTCCGTCGCCTGCCTTGATGTGGATGTCGACTTCGTCGACGAACATGGGAAAAATAACAAATAACGAATTACAAATAACAAAAGGACGGAATGTCCCTTTTGGTTATTTGTAATTGGTTATTCGTTATTCCTTATTGGTTTTCGACCGGGTGGACCGAGATGAATCTGCCGCGCTGGCCGTGGTCTTCGAACTTCACCTTGCCGGTGACTTTCGCAAAGAGCGTGTCGTCCTTGCCGAGGCCGACGTTCAGCCCGGGCTGGTACTTGCGGCCGCGCTGCCGGACGAGAATCGATCCGCCGCTCACGAGGTTGCCTTCGAAACGCTTGACGCCCAGCCGCTGCGAGTTGCTGTCGCGGCCGTTACGAGACGAGCCCTGCCCTTTTTTTGTTGCCATCGCTTACACCTGAATGTCGGTGATGCGGACGCGCGTCAAGAGGCTCCGATGGCCCTTCGTCCGACGGTACTGCTTGCGCCGCTTCTTCTTGAAAATGCGGACCTTCTTGCCCTTGTCGAGCTCGCCGATCACGCCGACCACCTTCGCGCCCGCGACGAACGGGGTGCCGGCGGTGACGTCGCCCGCGGCGTTGCTGACGAGAAGGACCTGGTCGAACGACACTTCACCACCGGCTTCGCCGGCGTTGTGGCCGTCGATGGCGATGATGGCGCCGGGTTCGACACGGAACTGGCGGCCCGAGGCCTGGATGATTGCAAACACTGTGGATTCTCCGAAGTAAGTGAACTGTCAACGATACCACAGGGCCATCGCGGAACTGAAGTTCCGCGCTACCCGAGGCCCTACGGCAGCGCTATTTCAGGAGGGTGCGGGTTCCCTTTATCTTCTGTGCGCTCAACGTGTTAAGGAAGGCCGGCAGCAGCCGGTCCATCAGCTCGAAGTACGAGGAGAGGGCCGGGGTCTGCTGGCTGGCGTTGTAGAGGATCTCTTCCCGGAACGTCTCGGTGTGGAGCGTCTCGCCGGTGCGCCCGTCGATGAAGATAAACGTGGGCCGCAGCACGAATCCCTTGCGCTCCATGTAAGTGCGCACGGGCACCACCGAGCGCCGGCCGAACGGGTCGTAGACTTCCTGCTCGCGCTGCACGAAGCCCGAACGCTGTTGCGGCGCGAACAGCACGGCGCCCGTGACGATCAGCGGCTGCTGAAACTCTTCGCCGATGCGCTTCCAGTACGCCACGTTCGCGAAGATGTGGTTGTAGGGCTCGAGGGCTTTCTCGTCGTTGAAGACCGGCGCCTTGTTCGGGTCTTGCGGCTCTTGCGGAGTGACCGCCTGTTGATCGGGCACCGGCGCGGTATTGGCCTCGCCGCTACTTTGCCTGGCGACTTCGAGCAGCGGCAGCGTATCGGCGTCGATCACGCGCATGATGCCCTTGTTGCGAAGCTGGCTCCGCAGCAGGCGCACCGTTTCCATGTTGGCGTCGACATCTTCATTGGCGCCGGCAATGAAACCCGCGATGAAGATGCGCTGAAATGCCGACACGTCCAGCTTGGGCTGGATCGGCGTTTCGATCGGAATCTCGGTATAGCTGGTACACGCCGCGAACGCGGCCACTAGCGCCAGGCTAAGGCTGCCGACCGTCTTTCTGAAGAACGCGGTCATTGATTTCCTTGAACAGGTCGTAGTTCTGCCTGACGAGCGCATTGGTTGGTTCTAACGCGAGCGCCTTGTCGTATGCGTCTCGTGCCTTCGCCAACTGACCCTCGTGCTCGTAAGCCACCGCGAGGTTGTTGAACGCTGCGGCGTAAGTCGGATCGATCTGGGTGGCGCGTTCCCAACGGTAGATCGCCTCACGCCAGAGCCCGCGCTGCGCCACCTGGATGCCGAACTCAACCTGTTTCTTGGCATCGCCTCGCTGGTCGGCCCACACGGCGGGAGCCGACACCAAGGCCAAGAGCAGGCCGATCACCAACTGGCGTGCAAACATGGGTTCCTACAGGCACTATAGCTACTGGCCCCTAGGGGGGCAAGTGAGTTATCGTCGTCTGGTCAGGGGCGTTCGGCCGAGGTGGTGATGGATACCATTCGGCTCGGATCGCAACGTTTTCCCGCTCTTCTCGCGCAAATCCCCAATCCACCTGAAGAACTCTGGACGCGTGGCGACCTGTCGATCTGCGACAAACCCGCGGTAGCCGTTGTCGGTGCACGGGCCGCGTCCAGGGGCGGAATGGCGATCGCATCGGCGATCGCGGGTGATCTGGCCCGCGCCGGGATCGTGGTGGTGAGCGGCCTTGCGCGCGGCATCGACTCGGCTGCGCATGTGGCCGCGCTCGATGCGGGTGGAAAAACGATCGCCGTACTCGGCACGGGCATCGACATCGTCTATCCGGCAGAGCATCGCGAGCTCACCGAGAGAATTGCGCGCGACGGTTTATTGATCACCGAGTTCCTGCCTGGCTCGCCGCCGGAGGTCTTTCATTTCCCCCGTCGCAATCGCATCATCAGCGGCTTGTCACGCGGGGTCGTGGTGGTCGAGGCCGCGGAGAAAAGCGGGTCGCTGATCACGGCGCGGCTCGCCGCCGATCAGGGCCGCGAGGTGATGGTCGTGCCCGGCCCGGTGCTGGGGGGCCGTAACCGCGGCGCGCACGCCCTGATCCGCGATGGGGCAAAGCTCGTGGAGTCAGCGGTCGATATCCTGCAAGAGCTGGGGATCGCCACCGGACCTCCTGTTTTGGCCGGGGGGCCGGAAAGTGTTGAATTTACGGTAGATGACATCGCCCAACAGCTCGAATTGCCGGCGGGTGAAGCGCTGGCGCGGCTGCTCGAATGGGAGCTGACCGGCGAAATCCAGCGGATTGGATCGGGGCGGTTCGTTCGTTCCCAGAGTAAGGTGTAGAGAAATCGAATGGCAAAACCGTTGGTTATCGTCGAGTCGCCCGCAAAAGCCCGCACCCTGTCGCGGTTCCTTGGAACCAAGTACCGGGTCGAGGCGAGCTACGGCCATATTCGCGACCTGCCCGACTCGGCGGCTGAAGTTCCGGCTGAAATCAAGGGGAAGTCCTGGGGCCGGCTGGGCGTCGATACCGACGGCGATTTCACGCCGTACTACGTCGTGCCGGCCGACAAGAGAAAGAACGTCGCGGCGCTGAAGGCGGCGATGAAGGACGCCTCGGAGCTGATTCTCGCAACCGACCCCGATCGCGAGGGCGAGTCGATCAGCTGGCACTTGAAGGAGCTGCTGAAGCCGAAGGTCAAAGTTCGGCGGATCGTGTTCCACGAAATTACGGAAGAAGCGGTGAAGGCGGCGCTCGCCGAGGCGCACGACGTGGACGAGAACCTGGTCCGCGCGCAGGAGAGCCGCCGCATTCTCGATCGCCTGTACGGCTACACGCTCTCGCCCGTGTTGTGGAAGAAGGTGCAGACGGGGCTCAGCGCGGGGCGTGTGCAGAGCGTCGCCGTGCGCGTGATCGTCGAGCGCGAAGAAGAACGCATCGCCTTCCGCACCGCGAGCTATTGGGATCTCGAAGCGAAATTACGCGGCGGCTCGAGTGAATTCTCCGCGACGCTCGCCAAGGTCGGCGGGCAGCGCGTGGCCACCGGCAAGGATTTCGACAGCAAGGGCCAGCTCGCATCCAAGTCTGTTCGGCTGCTCGATGAAAAGACCGCGCAGGAGTTCCGCCAAGGTTTGATGCGTCGCTTGCCGTGGCAAGTGACGAGCGTCGAAGAAAAGCCCTACACGCAGCGGCCCGCACCGCCGTTCACGACCTCCACCCTGCAGCAGGAAGCCAACCGCAAGCTCGGCTTCGGATCTGAGCGGACGATGCAGATCGCGCAGCGGCTGTTCCAGGGTATGGACCTTGGCGGCGGCGATCTCGAGGGTTTGATCTCCTATCACCGCACCGACTCGACCACGCTGAGCTCCAAGGCGCTGACCGAGGCCGCGGCGGCGGTCAAGGAGTTGTACGGCGCCGACTATCACAAGGGCCCGCGCCAGTATCAGACCAAGGTTCGTAACGCGCAGGAAGCGCACGAGGCGATTCGTCCCACGCATTTCCATCGCACGCCCGCGTCGCTCGAGAAGATTCTCGAGAGCGACGAGATGAAGATTTACGAGTTGATCTGGAAGCGCGCCGTCGCCTCGCAGATGGCCGACGCCAAGCTGCTGCGCACGTCGGTCGAGATCACGGGCGAGGCGGGCCACGGCGTGCCCGCGGTGTTCAACGCGAGCGGCAAGGCGATCGAATTCGCCGGCTACCTGCGCGCCTACGTCGAAGGCTCCGACGATCCGTCGGCCGAGCTCCTCGAGCAAGACATCGTGCTGCCGAAGCTGTCGGTGGGCGATGAAGTGTGGTCGCCCGACAAGATGGACCAGGATCTGATCCTGCTCGCGCTCGATGCGAAGGGCCACCAGACCTCGCCGCCCGCGCGCTATACCGAAGCGTCGCTCGTCAAGCGTCTCGAAGAAGAAGGCATTGGCCGTCCCTCGACCTACGCGCCGACGGTCGCGACGATTCAGCGTCGCGGCTACGTCACACGCCAGGGTAAGGCGCTGGTGCCGAGCTTTACGGCGTTTGCCGTCACGCGGCTGCTGCGCAACCACTTCGGCGACTACGTCGACATCGCGTTCACCGCGGAGATGGAAGAGATCCTCGACAAGATCTCCAACGGCGAGAAGGACTGGCTCGAATTCCTCGCCGAGTTCTATCGCGGCGACGGCAAGCACCCGGGCCTCGAGCACCTGGTCGAAGACAAGGGCCAGGCGATCGAATACCCGATGATCGAGTTGGGCAAGGATCCGGACAGTGGCCTGCCCGTCCGTGTCCGCATCGGCCGATACGGACCGTTCCTGCAGCTCGGCTCCCAGGCCGACAACGGTCCGCGCGCGTCGCTGCCTGAAGATCTGGCGCCGGCCGACCTCACGCTCGAGAAGGCCGTCGCGCTGCTGCACGCGAAAGCGCAGGGGCCGAAATCACTCGGGGTCGATCCGGCTACCGGCCAGCATGTTTACGTGATGCACGGCCGCTTCGGCGCCTACGTGCAACTGGGCGAGACGCCGGAGGATCGCGACGAGAAGCCGCGCCGCGCCTCGCTCGGGCGCGACGAAACCGAAGAGACCATCACGCTCGACGTCGCATTGCGGTTGCTCTCGCTGCCGCGCGAGCTGGGCACCGGCGACGACGGCGAGCCGATTCTTGCCAACGCCGGCCGCTTCGGTCCGTATGTGAAACAGGGCACCGAGTTCCGCTCGCTCGAAGATGCCGACGACGTGTATACGGTGACGCTGGAGCGCGCCAGGGAATTGCTGACGCAGCCCAAGAAGTCGATGCGCCGCGCCCGCTCGGCGCCGAAGGAATTGAAGTCGCTCGGCAAGCATCCCGACAGCGGCGAGGTCGTGCGCATTCTCGACGGCCGCTACGGCCCGTACGTCACCGACGGCGCGACCAATGCCTCGGTGCCGAAGGGCACGCACGTCGAGTCGGTCACGATGGCCTCGGCGGTGGCGTTGCTGGCGGAGCGTGCCGGGATGTCGAAGAAGAAGCCGATGCGCGGCGGCCGGAAGGTCTCGAAGAAAGCCGCGCCTGCGAAGGCGAAGAAGGCCGCGCCGGCGAGCGCCTGATCAGCTTCTCCTGTCTGTCCACAAGGGTGTGTACTTAGGCGCATGCCTCGCATGCAACTCTACTTGCCTGACGACCTGTACGACCTTGTGAAAGCTCGAGGTTTGCCTGCCTCCGAACTTCTCCAAAAGGCTGTCCGGGCGGAGGTGCGTCGACTCGACCTTCTCGCCGAGACGGACCAGTACGTCGCGAGGCTGATCGCCGAAGTCGGTCCGCCTTCGGCCCAGGACCGCGAGCAGGCTCTCTCCGTCGCACGGCGGCTCGAACGACGACCGACCCGCCGGGCGGGTTGACCGGACACGCTCGCACAGTTTGCAGCGCGTGTGCGCGTGGAAAGGATTTGAGCGGGTGAAGAGGATAGGATGGCACGTGTGGGCGAGACGCGCGTCGACCTCCAACACCTCCTCGAAGACCTTCGCGATGCTTACACCGGGTCGCTCGAAGAGACCATCGTCACCGAGATCATGGCCAACGCGCTCGATGCCGGCGCCGCGATCATCAGCATCTCGGTGAATCCCGCGACGTCGTCTCTCACGATCGTGGACGATGGGCGCGGGATGCAGCGCCGCGACCTGGCTCGTTATCACGACATTGCCGCCAGCACGAAGCGCCGAGGCGAAGGCATCGGGTTTGCCGGCGTGGGCATCAAGCTGGGCCTCCTGGTGTCGAGCGAAGTGCTCACCGAGACCCGCCGTGCCAGCAGCCACGTGGCATCGAGCTGGTCGCTCGCCTCACGCTATCGCGCGCCATGGAAGTGGGTGCCGCCTCCGGGCCTGACCACGGCGCGCGGGACCGCCGTGCGGCTCACGCTGGCGAACCCACTCTCGCCGCTCCTCGACGCGGGTTTTCTCGACGAAGCCATCCGCCGTCATTTCGAGCCGCTCTTCGAGCCCGTGTTCACGACTATTCTCGCGCGTCATTATTCGCGAAGTGTCAGCGTGCACGTCGACGGTCGCCGGCTTGCGCCTGTTGGCACCACGGCGGCCGACGTCGTGCCTGTGTCCATTCGGATGGCGCGCAGGCGCACGCCCTCGGCCGCCGGCTACCTCGCACGCCACGACGCGCCGCTGCCGATGGAGCGTCGTGGGATTGCCATCAGTACGTTCGGCAAGGTCATCAAGCGCGGGTGGGATTGGTTGGGACTCACGCCCGCTCTGTCCGACCACGTCACGGGGCTCGTCGAAGTGCCAGACTTATCAGAATGCCTCACGCTCAACAAGAACGACCTGCTGCGCACGGGTCCTCGCGGCGCGACCTACCTGGCCTACCGCAAGGCGCTGCAGGAGGTGGTGTCGCGACAGCTCACCGCCTGGAGCGACGCGCGATCGGACTTGCCGGCGCCTCCCAAGCCGGCGCGCCTCGATCGCGACCTCGAACGTGTGCTCGAGGATCTGGCCGGCGAGTTTCCGTTGCTTCAGGCACTGGTTGAACGGCGGCCTGGAGGCCAGAAGCGCCTGCCGATAGAGGACGGTCGCGAGGGCAGCGCCATGCGCCCGTTGTTCTCGCTGATCCGGAAGGCCGAGGCCGAGCGAGACGAGGTGGAGATCCCTGACGAGCTCACGTCTGTTCCACCGGCGTCCGACCCCTCGCCGGCGCCGGACAGCGCGCCGCCGGAACCGCCCCGCAAACCGTCGCCAGAGCACGAGGCCGCGGCTCTGCCTGGATCGGGCACCACGCGGCGCCGCATCCATTACGGCCTGTCGCTCCAGTTCGAGGCGCGTCCAGACGATGAGGAACTGGGCCGGCTGGTCGACAGCACGATCTGGGTGAACGGGGCGCATCCGGCGTACCGGCGGGCGCTGTCGTCGCGATCGCTCGGCTATCACCTGGCGCTGACGGTGGCGCTCGCCCTCGCGCCGCTGGCGGTCACGCCGGCCGAGGAGCACTTGTTTGTGACGAGGTTTCTCGCGGAATGGGGGAATGTGTCCGGGCTGCGAGCGAGCCGCGGCGCGCGACGACAGCGACTCTCACGATCGCGAGGAACTGCCCCTTCGTGAAGCGCTTCAGAGGAACAGTTTGTCGAGTGGCAGACCCCAGCCTGGCAGGAGCGGGGTCGTCAGCGTTTCGGTCGTATCGAGCGTGTTGACGAGGGGGAATGACCCGTCGGCTGCGCGCCGGCAGACCACTACCCGATTGCGGTCGGGATCAACCATCCAATATTCACGGACGCCTTCGCGGTCGAACAGCTGCCGCTTGAGCGTCTGGTCACGCTTTCGTGTGCCAGGCGAGAGGATTTCAACCACCAAGCCAGGCGCGCCTTTGACGTTCGCCTCGGTGAGGATGTGGAGTTGATCGCCAAGTACGACAAGCAGGTCCGGTTCCACGACGTCGTAGGGCGTTATGACCACATCGAATGGTGCCGCGTACAGTTTTCCCTGCTCAGAATGCCCCTCGAGGTGAACTCCTATGGAAATCGTGAGTCGTACGGAGAGCTCTTGATGCCGGTTGGTCGGCGAGGGCGTCACGAAGTGCTCCCCGGCGATAAGCTCGTGGCGGAGCCTGTCGCCTTCCGGGAACATCGCGACGAGGTCGTCGTAGGTGAGCCTGGTCGCGGAACCGGCCGTGGACATCGCGTCCCTCCCTTCCATCCGGCAATCCTAGCATCGTCGCTCGACATGCACTGAAAGGTGCGAACACCGTGCCGCGAGGGTTTCGGCCAGAACCCGCGGAGGGGTGAATTCTGGTGCGCAGAATCTGCTGTGCGGCGATGGCTTGCATGGCGAAGAATCTGCCGTAGCTGATGGCTTGCGAGGCCTCAATCAACTGCCCCGAAGCAGGTGGACCCTGTCCCCGTGCTGGCGGAGGCCGGTAGGCCGCCAGACCGTGTGGCTGTATTGGGCTATCGAGATCGACCCATCTCCCGATGCGTTCAAGGCGTCGAGCAGCCGCAAACGACGAGGCCGCTAGCGAATCCGGCCACATTGAAAGCGATCATATGACCCGCTACACTGCGGGCGGCGTGCGGGTACTTGGCTATCGAGTTGAGCCGACTACTTGTTAGGCGTCCCGCTTATCCACCGTTTGCGCATCGACCGACAGCGTGCTATTGTCAGTTCAGTCACTTGGAAAACATCCGGGTGGCCATTTAACGAATCGGTTCATTAACGAAGGGACAGAAAAGATGGAAACCACGCCTGTACTCCGCAAACCCGCCGACAATCTCTTCGATTTTGCCTGGATGCCCGCAAGGAGTGCGGACACTCCGAAGAGTGAGATCTACTACTCCCGACTGCGGGACCTCGCCGAGCGCGCGCAACCCGAACGCTGGTCATTCGATCCGGCGCAGCCATTCGTCATCCTGGGCAACTACTTGCGCTACACCTTCAAGCGACTGCACCAGGAAGGCAAGATTGAGGAAGGCGTCGATGCCGGCGGCAACAAGGTTGCGGCCTTTAACACGGGTCTGTTTACACCCAACTACGAGCCGATCTACGCGTTCTTTGAAGCGAATCGAGATCCAGCTCGTCAACCTTGGGTTCTCAGGGACTTCATCGCCGAGAGCGACCGAAGGGTCGCGTTCTTCGCCCGGCGGCCTCGTCCTGCTCGTTACTTCGACAAGCCAGGCGAACTCATCTACGATCCCGATCGAGAATTGATTCCGAATCTCGACCACATTCTCGACGAAAACCTCGAGCGCTATCCTGCTGACCTGCGAGACAACTCTCACCGCCGTCGCATGATGTTGCAGGGCGCCGTGACCGAGGCGGGCAAGCGGGCGCAAATGAATTACAAGGTCGCAGTTCCACAGTTCTACTTTGGCCATGAAGGCGCGGAACCGGGACGCATCCAGCTGTTGCTGCCTCTGTGCTTTGAAAGCCCAGCCCGCGCCGACCTGGCCCTCGTGGTAGAGCGCGAAGAGCGTACCTATCGAGCCTTCACCGTATTGGCGCTGGATCGTGCGTACAACAACGCTAGGCTCATCGCCAAACCCGAGAGCGACTGGCTTCCGCTGACGGGCTCGATCGAGCGCCACACCTCCGAAGCCACCGGGGCTTCGACAAAGGACTGGGTTTACTGCGGCTCCGAGCCGCCTGCGGGTGCCGCCAGTACGCAGAGCCTCCTTCACACACATCAGGCCATTTGGTGCAGTCCACCCGGGTTGCGCGCGTGGCCCGACACGCCGTCACCAGGAGATCGGCTCTGGCTTGTCTGGCGTGATCCCAACCAACACAGGTTCCTACTCCTGGGCGGCGGCGTGTTGCTCAAGGCTCCGCGCGACCTTTACCAAACGAACCTGTTGTGGACCGATCCAGACGCACCCGGGCTGCGCGCGGAAGCGGAGCGCCAGGGCTACGGCGGCGGAACTGGCATGTCCTTCCTGAGACTTTCGAAGGTAGTTGTTACTGCTGCGCCGTTTTCGGTCGTCGATGGCTTGGGCGAAGTAGCCAATGGCCTTAACGTGACCAGATCGAAGCAAAGCGCATTGCTTGAGGACACGCTCCAGATCGCGTGAGCCTACCACCGCTTGCAGCCGTCGGCGCGCGATGTGATGATGACGCGCGCCGCGGCTGAAGCGGCACGTTGATATGGCAGCTTCGATCGAGAATGCTCACAGAACAGCAAAAGACGGCTCTAACCGTGGTACTGCGCGCTTGTGCCGACGAGTGCATGCGCAGTCCCCTCGGGAACCTCCTGGAATCTCATCTGAAGGTAGTCGCTGCCGACGCCTTGCTTCGGTCCGGTTACTCAATTCTGGAGTCGGCCAATCGGAAGGGCAGCGGTCGGCTGGTTTCGCTGCGGTCAGGTGTGCTGACGTCTACGCTGGAGCCGCGACCATCGATCGCCCCGTTTTCAGACTCCACGAAGGCGAAGATGTCTCCTGACTTGCGCGTGTGGGCGCCTTGTCGTTTGGTACTGGAACTTCAGGTCCGCAGCTCGTTCGGTTCTCAGAGCGCCCTCTTTTCTGAGAATCTGTTCGACGATCTCCGACGCGTTGGCAACCAGGCAGTCGACGCGTTCGTCCTCGCGGCCGACGTAACGTTGTACGACGCACTACGCGGAATCAAGCAAGATCGGCGTGGCCGCAAAGCCAAGTATGCGGACGTCATGCCTCTGTTTCTTCCAGCGTCCGAAACATTACCGGCAACGTTCGAAGAAGCCGGCGTTCGCTCAGTTCAAACAGCGGGCGGCCACTTCGAAATCACCGGCGCTCTCTTGAAGACGGCCTTCAAGGTGGATCGCTGTGTAATAGGCGTTTGGCGAGCTGCCTAACCACGAATGCGGCGCATTGTGAATGTGCCGAACCTCTGCAGGTGAAAACTGTGAGGCCCGAGATGATGTACGAGGCAGTTCGACCTCTCAACTCGGCACTCTTGACTCTGAACTCGCTGGGTTGACACCCGCAGGCGCCCTCTCGTAAGATTTTTGAACTCTCAAGAGCGATCAATGAAGCGGCACATTTTCCTCCCCTCGCCGTTCGACCTGGCACCCCGTGCCGGGATTACGATCGCGTTTCTCAACTAAAACCTGTAGCTCCCAACCTTCGGCCTTCAGCCTTCATTCTGCTGATGGCTGATGGCTGATCCCTGAAGGCTGATGGCTGTATGAAACGGTTTTGGTCTCTCTTTCTTGAAGCAGTGCGCGGATCCGACCGCGACTATACGGTCGGCCCGGTTGGGCCGGCGCTGGTCATGTTGTCGGTCCCCATGGTGCTCGAAATGGCCATGGAGTCGCTGTTCGCCGTCGTCGACGTCTTCTACGTGTCGCGCGTCAGTGCCGATGCCGTGGCGACGGTCGGCGTCACCGAATCGATGCTGACCATCGTCTACACGGTGGCACTCGGGCTCGGCATCGGCGCCATGGCGGTGGTGGCGCGGCGGATCGGTGAAAAAGACGACGACGGCGCGGCGCAGGCGGCGGCACAGGCGATCGCGCTCGGCCTGATCGTCGCGACGGCCGTGGCGCTCGTCGGCTACTTCAACGCCGAGCGGTTACTGCGCGCGATGGGCGCATCGCTGTCGATGATCGAGTCATCGGTCGGCTATACGAAGGTGATGTTCGCGGGCAACGCCACCGTGACGCTGCTGTTCCTGATCAACGCCATCTTCCGCGGCGCCGGTGATCCCGCGATCGCGATGCGCATGCTGTGGCTGGGCAACGCCATCAACATCGTGGTCTGCCCGTTCTTGATCTTCGGCATCGGGCCGTTTCCGGAGCTCGGCGTGACCGGCGCGGCCATCGGCACCAACATCGGCCGCGGCACCGCCGTGGTCACACAGTTGTGGATGCTGTCGTCGGGGCGCAGCCGGATTCACATCCGGGCCCGGCATCTCCGGCTGGTGCCGGCGGTGATGTGGAACGTGTGCCGCCTGAGCGGCTCCGGTTTCCTGCAGATCCTGATCGACACCTCGAGCTACATCGGGCTGGTGCGCGTGATCTCGACGTTTGGGAGCGACGCGCTGGCCGGCTACACGATCGGCATCCGCACGGTGATCTTCGCGATCCTGCCGGCGTGGGGCCTCAGCAACGCGGCGGCGACAATGGTGGGGCAGGCGCTCGGCGCCGGCAAGCCGGAGCGCGCGGAGGAGGCGGTGTGGACGGCGGCCAAGTACAACGCGATCGTGCTGGGCCTGGTCGGCCTCCTGTTTGTGGTCTTTGCGCCGCAGATCGTGGCGATTTACACGGCCGACGCCGCGGTGGTGCCGTATGCCATCGATTGCCTCCGCATCGTCAGCACCGGCTTTGTGTTCTTCGCGTACGGACTGGTCTTCACGCAATCGTTCAACGGCGCGGGCGACACCTGGACGCCGACCTGGATCAACCTGGGGTGTTTCTGGGCCTGGCAGACTCCGCTGGCGTGGCTGCTGGCGATCAACCTTGGCATGGGCCCACGCGGCGTGTTCATCGCGATGACGGTGGCGTTCTCGACGCTGGCAGTGGTCAGCGGTGTGATTTTCCGGCGTGGGTGGTGGAAGACAAGGCGTGTCTAAAGCCACACCAGTTCAGAGTTCAGAGTTTAGAGTTAAGAGCTAAAATCTAGCGGCGTGTTCTTAACTCTAAACTCTTAACTCTGCACTCTGCATGATTCATGTTATTGGCGGCGGTCTGGCGGGTTGCGAGGCTGCGTGGCAGGCCGCCGAGCTCGGCGAAGACGTCACCATTCACGAGATGCGGCCGGTGCGGCCGACTGCCGTGCATCAAACGGATGGACTGGCCGAGCTGGTCTGCAGCAATTCGTTCCGCGCCGACAAGATCGATAACGCGGTCGGACTGATCAAGGAAGAAATGCGCCGGCTCGGCTCGCTCGTGATTCGGGCGGCCGATGCCACGCGCGTGCCGGCGGGCGCGGCGCTCGCCGTCGATCGCCATGCGTTTTCGAAGGCAGTCACCGACGCGGTTACCGCCCACCCGCGCATCCGCGTGTCTCGCGAAGAAGTCTGCCGCGTGCCAGGCAGCGAATGGTCGCCGGTCGTCATCGCGACCGGTCCGCTGACCTCTGACGCGCTCTCGAAAGACATCCAGGCGATGGTCGGTGAAGAACACCTGGCCTTCTACGACGCCATCAGCCCGATCGTGCTCGCGGAATCGATCGACATGTCGAAAGTCTTCCGCGCGTCCCGATGGGATCGCAGCTTGAGTCCTGGCGAAGCTGAAGGTGACTACCTGAATTGCCCCATGACGAAGGCCGAGTACGACGCCTTCTACGCGGCGCTGACCACAGCGGAGTCGGCGACGGTGCACGACTTCGACAAGGAGAAGTTCTTCGAAGGGTGTCTGCCGATCGAGGTGATGGCGCATCGCGGCGAGGGCACGCTGCGCTTCGGCCCGATGAAGCCGGTCGGCTTGACCGACCCGAAGACGGGCCGCTTCCCGTACGCCGCCGTGCAGCTTCGGCAGGATACTCTCGCCGGCGATCACTACAGCCTCGTCGGCTTCCAGACGCAGATCAAATGGGGCGACCAGGCGCGCGTGCTGCGGATGATCCCCGGGCTCGAGCACGCCGAGTTCGTGCGCTTCGGCATGGTGCATCGCAACACCTATATCTGCGGTCCGAAGGTGCTGTTGCCGACCTGGCAGACGCGCCATCGTGCCGATCTGTTTTTTGCGGGCCAGGTGTCGGGCGTTGAAGGTTACGTCGAGTCGGCGGCGTCAGGGCTGGTTGCCGGACGCAACGCCGCGGCGCTCGCCCGGGGCGAAGCGCCGCAGGCGCCGCCGAGATCGACGGCGATCGGATCGCTGGCGCACTACGTGTCGCACGCGGATCCGAAAAACTATCAGCCCACCAACATCACCCACGGCATCATGCCGCCGCTCGACAACCCGCCGCGCGACAAGATGAAGAAGAAGCTGATGATCGCCGAGCGCGCCCTCGCCGCCTTGGACGCCTGGCGCGGGTCGCTGGTGGGGACAAACCATTAGACTGGTGGGGACAAACCTTTAGGTTTGTCCAACTCCATGCGCGACCACCTCAAAGCGTTTCTCAATTTTCTCAAGCTCAATCGCCACGTCTCGCCGCATACCGTGCGCGCGTACGAAAGCGATATCACGCAGTACCTCGCGTGGGTCGCCAGCGACAAAGACCGCAGGATGTCGCAGCTGACGCCGGCGGATCTCGACCTGACTTCCGTGCAGTCGCACCTCGCCGATCTCGGCAAGGCCGGCAAGGCCCGCTCCTCGGTGGCGCGCAAACTGTCGGCGCTTCGCACCTTTGTCCGGTACCTGCGCCGCGAGGATTTGATCGAGCACGACCCGACGGCACGGGCCGTGGCCCCGAAGCGCGATCACACGCTGCCGACTCATTTGTCCGAGCCTGAGATCGCCAGGTTGATCGAGATGCCGAGCACCACCGACCCGCTCGGCCGGCGCGACCGCGCCATCCTCGAGCTGTTTTACGCGTCCGGACTTCGGCTCAGCGAGCTGGTCGGCATCGACATGGAAGACCTCAACCTCAGCGGCCGAATGGTGCGGGTGATGGGGAAGGGCAGCAAGGAAAGGCTGCTGCCGTTCAACCAGAGCGCGCTGACGGCGTTGCGAGCATGGATCAACGATCGCGCTGCGATCGTGGCGACGGTCGAACAAGGCAGAAGGCAAAAGGCAAAAGGCAAAACTCCCCAAGCCCGCAAGTCCTCAAGCCCTCAAGCCGACCCGTTGTTCGTTAACTACCGCGGCACCCGCCTGACCGGCCGCAGCGTCGATCGCATGCTGCGCCGATACGTCGCCCTCTGCAGCACGCGGCTCGGCATCAGCCCTCACGCGCTGCGTCACTCGTTTGCCACGCATCTGCTGCAACGCGGCGCCGACCTGCGTGCGATCCAGGAGCTGCTCGGCCACTCGCGCTTGAGCACGACGCAGCGTTACACGCACGTCAACGCCGCGCAGTTGATCGAGGTCTACCGCAAATCGCACCCCCGGGCCACAAAGAGCGAGTAGAATCGATCCAGGTGCCTGTTTCGACGCGTTTCGTCCAGCCTCGCTCGCTCACCGCGATCCTCCTCTTCGGCCTCGTCACCGCATCGGCCGCCTTCGCACAAGAGCCCAAGCCCGCGCCCGCCGGCGACACCGTCGATCTGTTCGGCCTCAAGGTCACGCAGAACGAGCGCTTCAAGTTCGGCGGCGAATTCATCGCCGGCTGGTCGCACGACGGCGCGCAGGCGGCGCTCGGCCTCGAAAAGCAGGGCCGCGTCGGCATGGCCATCCTCAGCCTCGGCGGCAAGGTGTCGAACCGCGTCCGCTACTACGTGTCGGTCAACCCGGTCAGCGAAACCAACTCCAGGCCGGCGTGCGGCGAGAAGGATTTCTTCTTTCCGAACGACCCGCGGCTGTTCGCCGGCACGGGACCGATCGTGCCGTGCGATCCCGAAGACGGCCTCAAGCGCGTCGACACCTACAACACCTTCTCGCTCGACTACATCACGCAGCAGGGCATCCTGCGCGAGGGCTACATCGATTGGGGTCTGTCGGATTCGGTGTCGCTCCGTGGCGGCCGGTTCATCCTGCCCATCGGGTTCGCGCCTCGCGACGTCGGCGCCGCGACGGCGAAGGACATGACCCGCATCACGCGCCTGAACGCCGAGGCCAACTACGGCGCCATGCTGGCGTATTCGGCGCGCCGCGGCGATCGGCCGGTCTTCGACCTCGGCGTGATGGCGGTGCTCGGCGACGGCAACCGCGAGAAAGATTACGACTGGTTTTACTTCGTCAACACCTCGCTCGATACCAACAGCGCCGTGACCGTCGCCGCCTCGATGCGGCTCATGCCGTTCAAGGCCCTCGACCTGCGCGCGGCCTACAAGAAGGGCTACACCGGTTCGAAAGTCGAACGCCTGCCGAGCTATTGGGCGTCAAAACGGAACGACGATGCGCTGGTGGTGAGCTTGAAGCTGTCGCCGACGTCGTGGGCGTCGATCTTCGGCGAATACGCGAAGTACCGATGGGGCCCGACGCTCACCTCCGGAGAGCTCGTCGGCCTGCCCGACCTCGCCGGCATCGACAAGCCCGGTTATTACATGGGACTTCAGCTCGAAGCCCCGATCACGAGCGAGATTCGCCTTGGCGGCAGCGTGACGCGTGAAGAGCTCACTCGCGACGACAGCCTGATCCAGTACCTGACGCTCAATCACCTCTACGGCGTCTCGATGGGCAAGAAAGATCGCGAGCTCATCGTCCGCGGCTTCGTTGACGTCAACCGCCTCGTCAACGTCAGTTTTTTCTGGATGGACGTGTCGAACCCGTTCCCGTGGGTCAGCGGCAGCTGGCCGGTGACCGGGCCGGTCGCGTTCACCGGCCGCGCGCCCGATCGCGTCGGCGTCACGGTCTCATTACGCACACCGTAAGAGTTTCTCCGCCGCACGGCGCAGAACGGCCATAGTGTGCCGTCGAGCGCCGATTTGAAGGATTCGCCATTGCTGGCGAAGCCGTTCTCGCCCGCGGCGCTGACCCGCGCGGTGCGTGCCGCGCTCGACCGCCCCCTCTTCCATCGCGCACCGTCTCGACGCCATAATCAACGGGCTTCGTGCCGGGCTCCGGGCGCCGGGCTCCGGGCTCCGGGCGCCGGAACCGTGCTTTAGTTTGCTGTAGCGCGGAACTTCAGTTCCGCGACCAGTTGAGGACATTTATGACTCGAGTATGGACAGCCATCGCCGTTGGCCTGGCGCTTTGGATCTCAGCCGGTGCCGTCGCGGCGCAGAAGATCTCGTTGATGAACCCCGCGGCCTTCAAGGATGAAGCGCCGCCCACCTACAACGTCCGTTTCGACACCAGCGCCGGCGTGTTCGTGGTGAAGGTCACGCGCGACTGGGCGCCCAAAGCCGCCGATCGCTTCTACAGTCTCGTGAAGAACGGCTTCTACGACGGCATCCGGTTCCACCGCGCCGTGCCGAACTTCATGACGCAGTTCGGCGTGCACGGCAATCCAACCGTCGCGAACATCTGGAGCCGCGCGTCGTTCACTCCCGATCCGGTCAAGCACGGCAACAAGCGCATGACGCTGACGTTTGCGATGGGCGGCAAGCCGTCCACGGCGACGACGCAGGTGTTCATCAATGCGCGGGACAACTCGAATCTCGACGGCCAGGGCTTTGCGGCGTTCGGCGAGGTCGTCGAGGGCCAGGACGTCGCAGGGAAACTGTTCAACGGATACGGCGACGCGCCGTCCCGCGGTGGCCAGGGGCCCGACAACGCGCGGATGGCCAAGGAAGGCAACGCGTATCTCGAAAAAGAATTTCCCAAGCTCGATTACATCAAGGCCGCCACCCTCGAACCGTAGGTTGATCATGCGAACACCGATCCTGACGCTCGTCGCGCTCGTCTTTGCTCTCGAACTCGGCGGCGCCGGCCAGGTGCCGGTGCAAGACCGGCAGCCGGCGGGGTCGGCGTTAAGGCCTGCGGTGATGGGGCCGACCGGCGGTGTCTCGACCGGGCACCCACTGACCACGGCGGCGGCGTTCGGCATTCTGCTCAAAGGCGGAAACGCATTCGATGCCGGTGTCGCTTCGCTGATTGCAGGCGGCGTGCTCGAGCAGGATCTCTACAGCCTCGGCGGCGAAGCGCTCGTGCTCGTCTATCCGAAGAAAGACGGCAAGGTCACCTCGATCGTGGGCCAAGGCTGGGCGCCGAAAGCGGTCGACGTCGATTGGTATCTGTCGCGCAAGAAGAGCCTGGAAGGCGAGGGGTTGGATCCGGCCGTGGTCCCGGGCGCGTTACATGCCGCGCTGACGGTGCTCGAGAAGTGGGGCACGATGAGCTTCGAAGACGTCGCGGCGGCCGGCATCGGCTACGCCGAGAACGGCTTCCCGATGCGCAACAGCACCGCGCGCGCCATTCGCGCGCAACAGAAGTTCTTCGAGAAGTGGCCCGGCAACAGGACCTATTGGCACAAGGCCGACGGCTCGCAGTATCAGCCGGGCCAGACGATCACGCTGCCCAGCCTGGCGCGCACGCTCAAGCGGATGGTCGAGGCGGAGCGCGGCGCGAAGTCGCGCGGCCGCGCGGCCGGGATCGTCGCGGCGCGCGATCGTTTCTACAAGGGCGACATCGCGCAGGAGATGGTCGCGTTCCTGCAGAAGAACGGCGCGCCGTTCGACGCGTCCGACTTCGCCGAATATTTCGCGCGCATCGAGGAGCCGGCGAAGACGACCTATCGCGGCTATACGGTTTACAAGCATGGCTTCGGCAGCCAGGGCCCGGTGCTGCTGCAGGCGCTCAACATCCTCGAGAACTTCGATCTCCACAAGATGGGGTACGGCAGCGCCGACTACCTGCACACGGTGATCGAGGCGATCAAGCTGGCGTATGCGGATCGCGATACCTACTACGCCGATCCCGCGTTCGTGAAGGTACCGGCCGAGGGCTTGCTGTCGAAGGCGTACGCCAGGGAGCGCGCGGCGCTGATCGATCCGAAGAAATCGTCGACATCATTCATTGCCGGCGATCCGCTGAAGCACGACTCGCAGGTCAAGCAGTGGACGTTCTGGAAGGCGAATGTGCAGAACGCCGTCACACCCCGCACCGGAGCTGTGGCCGCTGGTGGCGACAAACCTTTCTTGTCCGCCGAAGCGCTTGGCGCGAAGGTGGAAGGTTTGTCGGGCGACGATTCATCGGGCGTGGTCAAAGACACCACGCACATGGCGATCATCGACAAGGACGGCAACATCTTCGACGTCACGCCGAGCGGCGGCTGGGTGCCCGGCGCGGTGATCCTCGGCGACACCGGCATCGGCATGAGCGTGCGCGGCGAGCAGTTCTGGCTCGACAAGACGCGCGCCAACCAGATCCGCCCGCGCGCCCGGCCGCGCTACACGCTGACGCCGAGCCTGGTGTTCAAGGGCGACATGCCGATGATGGGCCTCGGCACGCCCGGCGGCGACAACCAGGACCAAACCATCCTGCAGGCCTTCCTCAGCATCGTCGACTTCTGGGATGAGTGGTACCCGAACCTGCACGCCGCGCTCGAGCGCCCGCGCGCGCAGACGATGCATTTCTACGGATCGTTCTGGCCGCACACGGCGGGCTTCAATCAGCTGAATGTGGAAGCGACGATTCCAGACTCGGTTTACAACGAGCTAAAGGCGCGCGGCCACGACGTCAGCCGCCTGCGTCCGTTCGGGATGTCGGGCTGCGCGACCGCGGTGATGATCGATCCGGCGACGCAGAATCGCTTTGCGGGCGCGGACCCGAGAAGAGACTGCTACGCGATTGCTTATTAGAACCGGAGGAGCGATGTCGAGGTCCCGGTGGATTGCAGCTAGTTGCCTGATGGTCGTTCTTGTCCTGTTCGCGCCACAGACTTGGTCGCGGCCGGCGGCGATGCAGGCTCCGGCGCCGCGAACGGCCGCGGATGACGGTTTCACGGACACCCCGATGCTGCCGGGCCTGCCGTGGCATGTGCATGACCCCGCGCGGCCGCATCCTCCCATCGTGACGCCCGGCGCCACGCTTGGCGCGCCGCCGTCTGATGCCGTCGTGCTGTTCGACGGTCGTGACTTGTCGAGATGGGCCCACCACGGTACGGGCGCCGACCGCAACCAGCTGCTCGACCCGAAGTGGCCCGTGCGGGTCGGGTATTTCGAGAGCGGACAAACCGGTTCGCTTTACACGCGTGAGAGTTTCGGCGACGTGCAGCTTCATGTCGAGTGGGCCTCGCCGAGTGTGATTTCGGGCAACAGCCAGGGACGAGGGAACAGCGGCATCTTCCTGATGGGGCTGTATGAGATCCAGGATCACGAGAATCCGGTGCGGTATCGCAACATCTGGGTTCGCCGCCTGGGGAGTTACGACCGGCCGGAGACGGCAGCCGCGAACGACACCACGGTCATGACGTCGGGCGCCTTTACCGCCGCGTATCTTGAGCTCCTGCCGCAGTTCGAGCGCGCCACCAACGACAAGCTCGTGACGGCCACAACGACCATGGGAACCGGACTCGCCTTCATCCCGAGCCGGCTTCAACGTGGCGAGCCGGCAGATGTGGTGATTGTGGCGGACGACTCGCTGCGGCAAATGATCAAGGACGGCCTGGTACTAGCTGACAGCCGCGTCGAGCTTGCGCGATCGAACATCGGCATGGCCGTCCGAGCGGGCGCGCCCAAGCCGGACATCAGCTCGGTCGCCGCGTTCAGAACAACACTCCTGCAGGCGAAATCGATTGCGTACTCCGCCAGCGTCAGCGGCGTCTACCTCACAACCGAATTGTTTCAGCGCCTCGGGATCGCCGATCAGGTCCTGGGGAAGAGCCGGCGGATCGATACCGAGCGCGTCGGCGCCGTGGTCGCGCGTGGCGAGGCCGAGATCGGCTTCCAGCAGATCGCGGAACTACTGCCGGTACCCGGCATCGACTATGTTGGACCCTTGCCGCCGGAAATTCAGAAGACCACGGTGTTCTCGGCCGGCATCGCAGCTCATTCAAAGAACGCGAATGCGGCTCGCGCCCTCATCAAATTCCTGGCTTCTCCGGCGGCAGCCGCTGCCATCACGAAGAGCGGAATGGAGCCCATAGGGTCGAGGTGAGCAGATCACTTAATGTTAGGCACCCCAGCACCGTACGCACCCTAGAGGCACCGTACGCACCTTATTTAGGCCGAGGCCAAGACTCGCCGCCGAGGCAGTTCAATATTGAGCGTCTTGATCTTGTAATTCATCACGCGCGGGCTGATCTGCAGCAGCTCCGCCGCATCCTTCTGCACCCAGTTCGCCATCTTCAGCGCTTCGGTGATCGCCTGGCGCTCGACCTCTTCGAGCGCGATGCCGGTGGGCGGGATCTTCACCACGCTCTGTGAATCGCGCGACCCGCCGGCAGGGGCGTAGTCGCCGAGACGGAGATCGCCCGAGGTGATGATCGCCGCTTCCGCCAGCAGCGCGGCGCGCTCGATCGCGTTCTCCAGCTCGCGGATGTTGCCCGGCCAGTTATAGCGCACCAGCAGCTTCTGCGCCTCGCTGTCGAGGCCGTCGACGCGCTTCTTCAGCTCGGCGCTGAACTTCCGCATGAAATGCGTCGCGAGCGGCAGGATGTCGTCCTTGCGCTCGCGCAGCGGCGGCGTTTCGACCGAGACGACATTCAAGCGGTAATACAGGTCTTCGCGGAAGTGGCCCGACGCCACCATCGCCGACAGATCGCGGTTGGTCGCCGCGATCAACCGGACGTCGACGCGAATGGTGCGCGTGCCGCCCAGGCGCTCGAACTCGTGTTCCTGCAGTACGCGCAGGATCTTGGCCTGCGTGCTCGCGCTCATGTCGCCGATTTCGTCGAGGAACAGCGTGCCGCCGTCGGCCTGCTCGAAGCGGCCGATGCGCTGGCGATCCGCGCCGGTGAAGGCGCCCTTCTCGTGGCCGAACAGTTCCGACTCGAGCAGGTTCTCCTGCAACGCCGCACAGTTGACCTTGACGAAGTTACGCGCCGCCCGCAGCGAATTGTGATGGATCGCGCCGGCGATCAGCTCCTTGCCCGTGCCGGTCTCGCCGCGGATCAGCACCGTCGAATTGCTCTTCGCCACCTTCTTCACCACGCCGAGCACGCGGGCCAGCGCTTCGCTGGCGCCGACGATTTTGTCGAAGTCGTAGTGTTCGTGGCGCTCGTTGCGGAGGTAATCGAGCTCGTTGCGGAGGCGCTTCAGCTCGAGCGCCTTCTCGACCTTCACTTCCATCTCTTCGAGCTCGAACGGCTTCTGCACGTAATCAAACGCGCCGTGCTTCATCGCCTCGACGGCGGTGGTCACCGAACCGAACGCGGTCATCAGGATCACCGCCGCGGTCGGGTGCAGCGTCTTGGTCGTGCGCAGCACGTCGAGCCCGTCCGACCCGCCCATCTTGAGGTCGCTCACCACCACGTCGAAGTAGCCGTCGTGCAGCCGCTCGAGCGCGGCGTTGCCGTTGGCGGCCTCGTCGACATCGTGTCCGGCGGACGTCAGCGACAGCGCCAGCCCGCGCCTGAGGGCGTCGTGATCATCGGCAACGAGAATGCGAGCCATGTGCAGTTACTCCGTCTAATCGTTACGAGGGGACTTGAGCGCTTCCACCCCAGCGCGGGTGCCGCGCTGGGGGCCCGGTTGAGGACTCGAGGGCTTGACCGCGGCGTCGGGACTCGGACCGACCCGCAGCGTCACCCGGAACCGGGTGCCCCGCCCTTCGGCGGTGGACATGTCGATGCGGCCGTCGTGCGCGTCCACGATCTTGCGGACGACCGCCAGGCCGAGGCCAGAGCCTTTCGGCTTGGTGGTAAAAAACGGGTTGAAGATCTTCTCCGCCACATCCGGCGGCACGCCGGGGCCGTTGTCGGCAATGTCGACGATCACGGTGGGCACCGCCTGGTGGCCGTCGGGCAGCAGCGCGCCTTCGGCGGCGGTGGTCGCCAGCCGCGCGCTGAGATCGATCCGGCCCTGGCCGTCGAGCGCCTGGTAGGCGTTGATCAACAGGTTGGCAAAGACCTGCGTGAGCTGGTGAATGTCGCCGCCGACCGGAGGCAGATCCGTCGGCACGGCCATGTTGATCACAATCTGGCCGCGCTGCGCCTCGCCGTCCGCCAGCGTCAAGGCGCTACCGAGCGCGTCGGCCACCGACGTGGGAAATAACTGGACCTTGACCGGCCGCACGAACGACAGCACTTCCTGCACGATCGCATTGGCGAGCTTGGCTTCGTTGATGATCTCGCCGACCAGCGCCTGTGCGTCGGCGTTGTCTTTCGTCTTGCGCCGCAGCAGCCCCGCCATGACCTCGATGCCGGCGAGCGGGTTCTTGATCTCGTGCGCCATCACCGCCGCCATCTCGCCGACCGCTGCCAGCCGGTCGCGCAGCCGCTCGCGCTCTTCTTGCTGCTCGACCAGCGTGAGGTCCTTGAAGAACAGCGCCGCGCCCACCGGCTCGCCATCTTCCTGGCGGACCAGTGACAAGGTGTAGCCGATCACCATGTCGGTCGAGCTGAGCCTGAGCTCCGCGCGGTTGGGGAGGGCCGCCATGCCGAAGGCGCCGCCGAGTACGCGCACGATATCCGGGTGATCGCCGAGAACGTCGGCGTACGGCCGGCCGATTAAGGTCAGAGGCGGGGGTAAACGGAACAGCCGGCAGGCTTCTTCGTTGACGAGCACGACGCTGCCATCGCGCGCGATGGCGAGCACGCCGTTCCTCATGTTCCCCACCATGTGGCGGAAAAACACGTCAGTGCCTGGCTTCTTTTTGGCCGCGCGCCTGGGCATAAGCATCAGCTGTCGCGCGGGAACGAGCAAAGCTCGTGCCCCATTCTAAATAAACGACTTAACGCTCTAAGTCGTTGTGATTACAGAATTTGGATATTATCCAATTTGCGGGTCGGCTAACAGAAATGTAAGTGCACTACGAAGATCGTAGGTCGGCGAAGCCTTCAGATTCGGCCTGCAGCATCTCCCATTGAGCGAGCAGCTCGCCGACATCCCACATCAGGGCCTGGTGTTTGGCGAGCACCGGCTTCGACTTTTCGTGGTCACTGTAGAAGTCGGGCGCGGACATTTCCTGCTCGACCTCTTTGATCGCGCGCTCCTTCTCGGCGATGCGGGTCTCGAGGTCCGCGACGCGATCTTTCAACGCCTTGAACGCCCGCTCCCGCCGTCTCTTCTCGGCGTCCACCTTCTTGCGGTCATCGTGTGCCTGTTGCGGTTTTGGTTCCGGCGGGGCAGCACTCTTGGCACCCTTGGCACCCGTCGCACCTTTGGCACCAACCCCCTTGGCACCTTGGGCACCGTACGCACCCTTCGCACCTTGTGCTTGTGCCTTACTCCACAGATAGGCTTCGTACGTCCCCGGGTACATCAGCGCTTTGCCGTGACCGACCTCAACGATTTTCGTGGCAAGTCGTTCGACGAAGTAGCGATCGTGTGACACGAAGATCAACGTGCCGCCGTAATCGGCGAGCGCGTCGAGCAGCACTTCTTTCGAATCGATGTCGAGATGGTTGGTTGGTTCGTCGAGGAGCAGCGTGTTCGACGGCCGCAGCAGCATGCGCGCCACGGCCAGGCGCGTGCGCTCGCCGCCCGATAACACCGCCGCCTTCTTGTAGACATCGTCTCCGGAAAACAGGAAGCCGCCGAGGATGTTCCGGATCGCCGGCACCATCGTGTGCGGTGATCCGGCCGACAGCGTCTCGTACACGGTGAGCGCCGGATCGAGCCGCGTGGCCTCGTCCTGCGCGAAGTACTGCATCACCACCTGGTGGCCCCCATGACGCTCGCCGGCATCGGGCGGCTCTTCGCCCGACAGCATCCGCATCAACGTCGATTTGCCCGCGCCGTTGGGCCCGACGAGCGCGATGCGATCGCCGCGCTCGATATGGAGATCGACTTTGTCCAGCACCACTTTTTCCTTGGCCAGCTCCGCGGCGCTGCCGTAGGCCTTGCGGACGCCTTTCAGCTCCTGCACCATGCGGCCGCTGCGCGCCGAGGCGGGAAACTGGAAGTGAATGCGCTTGCGCTCCGGCGGCACCTCGATGCGCTCGACCTTCTCGAGCATCTTGATGCGGCTCTGCACCTGCGCCGCCTTCGTCGCCTGGTAGCGGAAGCGGCTGATGAACTCCTCGACGCGCTGCACTTCCTCGTCCTGCCGCCGCTTGGCTTCGCGCAGCCGTTCGAGGTTGGCGTCGCGCTGCTCGAGGTACTTCGAATAGTTGCAGTGATAGTCGGTGATCGTCCGCAGCGACAAGTCGGCGATGTGAGTGACGACGGCGTCGAGGAAGTAGCGATCGTGCGAGACGAGGATCACCGCGTGCGGGTACGCGACCAGATATTCCTCGAGCCAGTTTCTCGCCTCGAGATCGAGGTGGTTGGTCGGCTCGTCGAGCAGCAGCAGGTCCGGCTCGCTCAGCAGCAGCTTGGCGAGCGCGAGGCGCATCTGCCAGCCGCCCGAGAGATGATCGGTCAGCTGTTCCTGCACGTCCGGTTCGAAGCCGAGACCCCGCAGCACCGTCGCGACCTTGAGCTCGATCTGGTAGCCGTCCGACAACCGGAACCGATCCTGGACCTCGCTATAGCGATGGAGCAGCGCGTCGTGTTCCGATTCGCTGACGGTCGCGTCGCCGAGGCGCGCTTCGAGCGCGTGCATCTCGTCTTTCAGGTCGAGCAGCGGCTTGAGCGCGAGGCTCGCTTCGGCCACAACCGTGCGCCCGCTGTGCGCGAGGCCGTCCTGCGGCAGGTAGCCAAAGGTGAGGGCGTTGGGCTTCTGGATAAACCCGCTGTCGGGTTCGTCGATCCCCGACAGCATCTTGAGAAGGGTGGTCTTGCCCGCGCCATTAGGCCCGCACAGCCCGACCCGATCGCGATCGCCGACTTGCCAGGTGACATGTTCGAGCAGCGTCTTCTCGCCGAACGCCTTGGTGACGTCTTGAAGTTGGATCATCGCGGAGGGCTTGAGGGCTTACGGGCTTGAGGGCTTGAGGACTCAGGCATGAAGGCCAAGCCCTAAAGCCCCCAAGCCCTCAAGCCCTTACGATCGTTATTCCCCGAGTGCGCGCGCCGCCGCCGCGAGCACTTGGGGCACGCGGAACGGTTTGGTGAGGTAGCCGGCCACGCCGAGGTTGACCGCCTCGATGGCGCTCGACTCGGTGGAAAAGCCCGTGATGATGATCACCGGCAGATCCTCTTTCATGCGCTTGGCTTCGCGGATCAGCGTCAAGCCGTCCATGCCGGGCATCTTGAGGTCGGCGATCAGCAGATCGTAATTGCCGAGGCGCAGGCGCTCGAGCGCGGCGCGGCCATCGGGCGCCGTATCCACGTCGTATTCGGCCAACGCCAGCGTCTTGGCCAGCAGCTCCCGAATGCTCGACTCATCGTCGACCACGAGCACGCGCGACCGGCCGTCGCGCTGCTGAGGCTTGTCGGCGGTGGCCGCCGACGGCGAGCGATCGCTGCGGGGGCGCTGGGTATCGAGCCAGGCGTCGATGTCGCGTTTGCGAAATCGCCATTGGCGGCCCACCCGGACCGCCGGGATCTTGCCGGCTTTGATCAGCCGGTACACCGTGCGGAGGTTGACCTGGAGGTACTCCAGGACTTCTTCCGTTGTGAGAAAAATTTCGTCGTTTGGAAAATTCACGCCCACTGAGTGTCTCTGAACCCGGTATTTTATGCTGAAAGACGTCCCGCGCGATTGATGAACTGGGATTTCGGGCCGTTTCCGACTTTCGGAGGGGGTCCGGAGTCAAACAGAATAGCGAGCAAGTTTGACACTTTCCGGATGGTAGCGACCGACGAGGAGCTCGTCGCCAAGTCCATGGCTGGCGACCTCGAGAGCTTCAACCAGCTCGTTTTGCGCTGGGAACGGCCGATCTATGCCCTGGCGTACCGGGTCCTCGGACGCGACGAGGACGCGCGAGATGTCGCCCAGGAGACCTTCCTCCGGGCGTTCCGGGCCCTGCCCGGATTCAAAGGCCAGGCGAAATTCTCGTCCTGGCTGTACAGAATTGCTCTGAACCTCTGCCGCGACTGGATCCGCCGCAAGAAGCGGACCCCGGTGGTCGACATGCCCGAGGGGGTCGACATCGCGGAGCTGGCGGCGGAGCAGGGACCGGTCGAGTCGATCGAAGACCTGGTGGCGCGGCAGGAAATGAGCCGCATCGTGGCCGAAGGGATGAAACTGCTCCCCGAGGAACAACGCACCGCGATCGTGCTGAAGGAATACCACGGGCTGACGTTTCAGGAGATTGCGGAGCTGCAGGGATGTCCCCTCAGCACCGTGAAGACGCGTTTGTATCAGGGACTGAGCGTGCTTAGAAAGCACCTCGAAAGCCAGGGCATGACAAGCCTCAATAGCGGACGAGCATCATGAACGACACGATTCATATCGAGAACGAAACACTGGTCGCCTACATCTACGACGAGGTCGACGCGCCGGAGAAGGCGCGGGTCGCCCGTCACCTGCAGCAATGCGCAACGTGCGGCGCCGAGTACGCCGCGTTGACCGGCGTGCGCACCGTACTGCAGGCGTGGGCGCCGCCTCACGCCGGGCTCGGCTTCACCGTGGTGCCACGGACCGAGGCGGAACAATCCGCGCGCGTGCTGCGGCCCGCGCCGTGGTGGAACACCGTGCCGGTGTGGGCGCAAGCCGTCGCGGCGATCCTGGTGCTGGCCGTGAGCGCGGCGGTGGCGAACATTCAGGTTCGCTCGGGCGCCGACGGCTTTGCCGTGACCACGGGCTGGATGTCGCAGTCCGCCTCCGCTCGCGAACGAACGAGCGAGCTACCGCGGGACCCCGCCGACTTGTCCGCCGGAGCTTCAGCGAAGGCGGAAGCGGCCATAGGCCGCGAAGGCGGGGCCGCCGCAACGCGTGCACCAGTGGCGACAGCGAGTGTCACCGGCGCTGAGGACTGGAAGGCCGCGCTCGTGTCGCTCGAGCAACAGCTGCGCAACGAGATCCGAACCAGCCGAAGCGCTGACGCGGTTGTGAGGACGTCGTCTCGGCCGAGCGCAGACGAGGCGACCATCAGGCGCGTGCAGGAGCTGCTGGCGGCGAGCGAGGCGCGGCAGGAGCGCCAGCTGGCCCTGCGTCTCACGCAGTTCAACCGCGACGTCAACGTGCAGCGCCAGGCCGACCTGGTTCGTATTCAACAGCTCTTCGGTCATTCCGAAGGCGAGATTTCCAAACAGCGGCAGATGCTTAACTACGTAATGCGCGCCTCAGCTCCCCAACAGTGAGTGCAGAGTTAAGAGTTAAGAGTTAAGAGTTAAGAAGAGATAACGACATGAAGAAGCAGATGAGCACGTGGATTGTCCTGGCGGTGCTGGCGGCCGCGATTCCAGCAGCGGCGCAGGAGCCGGCCAAGCCCGCGGTCGACATGGGCGAAATGCGCCATCACATCTACGTGATGGAAGGCGCGCTGGCGCGGGCCGTGGATTACGGCGCCAAGAAACTCAACAAGGAAATCCTCGACGTGATGCCGGGCGTGTTCATGCTGGCCGGCGACGCGCAAGCGCGCGGCGTGTATCTCGAGGGCTACGGGGTGTTCTTCGACGTGCAGGTGCCGATGCTGCGCCAGAGCATGATCTGGAGCCTGCGCATGATGCTCGATCAGGATGACGCCGCCACGCAGGCCGCCATCACCGACCTGAGGAAGCACTTGCAGGGCATCACCGATCCGGCGACGCGCGCGTCGCTCGAGCGGGCGTTGAAGCAGCTCGAGGTCACGGCTGCGGGTTCGCAGGCGCTGCCGCGCAACGCCTCTCAGGGCGGGCGCGACCCCGGCGTTGCGACGGGTCTCATGATGCCGCCCGAGCGCGGCGTCGGCGCCGCCAACGCCGCCGCGGCGGCGGGCGCCCGTCCGGCGACGACCGCAACTGCCAAGTCGTACCTGCAGGATCCCAATCGCGCTTACACCGAAGCCGTGACGCGCGCGCTGGTCGACACCATGCTGATCTACAGCGCGCCCCTCGAGATCGGCCCTGACCAGTGGCTCACCGTGGCGGCGCGCGACAACGAGCCGCGCGACACGCTGGCGCCGCAGGATCCGTTCGAAGAGGTCGTCACGATGATCTACCGCATCAAGGGCAGCGATCTGCTGGCCTACCGCTCCGGCAAGATCGACAAGGACGAGGCCCGCAAGCGCGTCCTGATGGGCCAGTTCTAGGCGGGGCGCACGGCAGCAGAAAACGGAACTTTACGCGAGGGGCGGTGTCTTACAATAACCGTATGGCACCGCTCCTCTCGCGTACGCCGGGTCTCGCCATCGTCTCTCTGCTGGTCCTCTTCTCCGCCAGTTGCGGAGCCTCGGTCGACGCGGTCGCCTCGCTCGAACCGATCGACGTGGTCACCGGGTGGTTCGACGACGGGATTATCGAGGGCGGCAAGAACAAGCTGGTACCGAGCGTGTCGTTGAAGCTGCGCAACAAGGGCACCGAGCCGATCAACTCGATTCAAATCAACGCCATCTTCAAGCGCGTCAACGAGAAGGAGATGTGGGGCGAGTACTTCGGCTGGGCCATTCCCCGCGAACGGCCGCTGCAGCCCACCGTCGCCACCGCACCGCTCGTGATGCGCTCGACCCTCGGCTACACCGGCGTGCAGCCGCGCATGCAGATGCTCCAGAACAAGGAGTTCGTGGATGCGAAGGTCGAGATCTTCCTCAAGCAGGGCTCGAAGGTGTGGGCCAAGCTCGCCGAGTTTCCCATCGATCGCCAGTTACTTACCCGATAGGCACCATATAATCGGCGTCGATGGCGACCCCAGTTTCTGCTTCTCTAGAACGTAGGTTAGGTCCGCTCGATGCGGCGGCGATCATCGTTTCCAACGTCATTGGCGGCACCATCCTGTTCGCGCCGCCGATCATC
>JAUSDY010000008.1 GCA_030650395.1 Acidobacteriota bacterium
CTAGACATCTTCTATGGGTTGAATCGTGAAGCTTGAAGCAAGTTTTTCAGGCGGCAAGGACGGCCTCCTCGTGGATTTTGCGGATTTCGGCGTCGAGAGTGTCGAGCGCGTCGCGAAGCGGACGAGGCAACGCGTCGTGGGCAGGGAGCAGGGCCGGCCACTCGGGTCGCAGGATGCGCAGATAAAGCTTCGCGGAGAAGAACGCCACCTTCAGGCCGTAGCTGGTCGCGGTGTAGCGATGCGTCTTCGGGATGCGATGGATGAGGCCTTTGAGCCGCAGCCGGCGCAAGTCGTAGGTCATCTGGGTCGTGGAGTACGACCGGCCGAGCAGCGCTGCCACCTGTGGGCGCAAGTCGCGGTTGCGGAAGCCGCGCGGCAGATGCGTAAAGGCGGTGATCGCTTGGAAGAGCGCCATCACGCGTGGATCGCCGAAGCGGAGCGCCGACGTGCGTTGCCCGCCTTCGACGGTGGGCCGCTGGAGTCGGTCCAGTGCGTCCTGCGTCAGCACGCACTGGTGGCTGACGCGTTCGACTTCCAGCAGTTTGCGATTGACCTGGTCACCCAGATCCCGCAAGTGCGTCAGATTCGGGATCCCCTTGTTGACGTGGAAGTCGTTGGGATTGTTGATGGTGGTCTCGGTGCGGAGGGCGCGCTGCTCCTTGAAGTACTGCTTCACGTGCGACGATTTGTACTCGATGTGGAGACTGGGCTCGACGCCATCCGTGATCACCCGCGTGCGATAGCCCCAGGTCGGGGGCGGCGTTCTTCGGGTGATGCGGTGCGGAAAGAGCAGACCGACGCGGTCGGGCCGCCCGAGGTCCAGATTCTCGCGGATCACGGCTTCGAAGAAATGGCGGCCTTGCACCGGGCGGGCAAACACCTGCGTGAGGCTGACCTCGACTTGCTGCAGCGCGAGCCGATGGGTGTAGCCGGCGGCGCGATCGACCGCCGTCAGGGGCGCCGGCAGCCGTGCCGTCCAGCGATCGAAGAAGGCCTGCACGTCAGCGGGCCCCAGCTGATCGCAGATCGTTTGCAGCCGCGTCGGGTCGGCACACGCGAGGAAGCCATTGTCGAGACTGTCAAACGGGACGTGCGCGCGCCGCAGCTGCTGCTTCACCCACTCGTGGCCGTTGAGACACAGCTTGATCGGGTACGGCAGGTACGTCCCAAACTTCAGGAAGGCCGGACCCCATTCCGGATCCTGGAGGTAGAAGTAGTAATGGTTCACGGCGACGGACTGACGCGAGAAGTCGAAGGTGACGCCGCCCTGCGGGCCCGATCGCTTCTGCGCCTTGAACGCACGCATCTTCTCTTGCGCCACGCCAATGACCACCACGCCGTCGGCGAGCGGCCGACGCGCGCGATAGTCGGCGACCACGTCGTCCTTGCGTTGGCCGCGCTCGAACGGGATCAGCGGGACGTCCTGCGTCGTCGCGTAGGTCTTGATCGCGCCGACGAAGCGATCGAGCATGGGCGCAAACAACGCCGGTGACGGAATCGGATAGCCCAAGTGATCGCGGAGGAAGTAGCACAGCCCGCCGGACGTTTGGAGCTTGGGCATGTAGGCGTGCAGGTAGAGGCGATCAAGACAACGAATGGACAGGGTCACGTGGTCGCGAATAAGCTCGTGGACGTTGGGCATCAGCGTCTCCTTTTGGTGAAGAAGTCGCCCGATGCTACTCCACACGGAGTACGCCGAGGTCTTCGACGTCGGCGCCAACGCTTTATTCCCAGTGAAGCTGCGCCTCAAACCGGCGCTCACGCTCTCCACTCGACGGTTTGAGGCGCAGCTTCACTGGTAACCCAGCCTGACGACGCCGGTGGGATTCGCCCAACCCTGGTTGCTCCTGATCTCCTGACCTCCTGTTATGACCGACTTGACAAGCGATATCTAAGTGATATCAAATTGAAATCGTCTCAAGGAGGACCCCTTTCCATGATTCGCGAACGCTCCCGTAACGGTCTGCCCGGCTTGCCGGTAGTTCTCGTCATCGTCCTCGGCGTGCTCGTCTCGATCTGGATGCTCATCATGAACATCCGGAGCGAGTCGCCGCTCGAAATCGTCGTCGCGGCCGTCAGCATCGCCGTGCTGATGTTCCTCACCGGCGGCCTGTTCATGGTCAATCCCAACGAAGCCAAGGTGCTGCAGCTGTTCGGCGAGTACAAGGGCACGGCCAAGGAGCAGGGGCTGCGCTGGGCGAATCCCTTCTACACCAAGAAGAAGGTATCGCTCCGCATCCGCAATTTCGAAAGCTCGCACCTCAAGGTGAACGACATCGACGGCAACCCGATCGAGATCGCCGCGGTGGTGGTGTGGAAGGTGTTCGAGACCGCGGAAGCCGTCTTCGAAGTGGACGACTACGAGCACTACGTGAAGGTGCAGAGCGAATCGGCCTTGCGCAACCTGGCGACCAGCTACGCCTACGATGCGCATGACGATGCGCAGGCGTCGCTGCGGGGGCATACCGGTGCGGTGGCGGATCACTTGAAGCGCGAGGTCAACGAGCGGCTGTCGAAGGCGGGCGTCGAGGTGATCGAGGCGCGCATCAGCCACCTGGCCTACGCACCGGAGATTGCGGCCGCCATGCTGCAACGCCAACAGGCCGGGGCCATCATCGCCGCACGCCAGCGCATCGTCGAAGGCGCCGTTGGCATGGTGGAAATGGCGCTGGACATGCTGTCGAAGAAGTCGATCATCACGCTCGATGAAGATCGCAAGGCCGCGATGGTCAGCAACCTGCTGGTGGTGCTCTGCGGCGATCGCAACACCCAGCCGGTCATCAACACGGGCACCATCTATCAGTAGCGCGTCGTGGCCGAGCGCAAACCGTTTCTGCTTCGTGTCGACCCCGCCCTGCTGGAAGCCTTCCAGCGCTGGGCGAACGACGATCTGCGCAGCCTCAACGCGCAGATCGAGTTCGTCCTGCGCCGCGCGGCCCAGCAGGCGGGGCGATTGAAACAGGAAAAAAGCCTGGCCCGCCGTCTTGTCCGCCGTAGCCTTGGCGGAGGTGGAAGCCCTGGCGAAGGTGGCGTTAGACCCGCCAAGAGCTGAATCCCGCCGCTCGAGTCGCGAAACACGCCGCACATCCGCTTCGGTCGAACCCCGTCAGTCGAGGCCACGTCCTACCTATCGAAGCGGATGATTTGATTTTCGCTTTTTGTTCGCATAAAATCTTGGGCTCTACCAGAGGACCTCATCAGTTGACTGATTCGACAGACGATTTGTCAGCGCTGCGCATCGAGCGAGAGCCGATGCGCGCCGAAAGCCGCGGCTGGGTGAAGTGGCTGGTGCTGATCGTTCTCGTGGGCGGCGCGGGCGCGGCCGGATGGGTATGGTGGACGCGCGAGCGGCCGGTTGAAGTGGAAGTGGCCACCGTCACCGAACGCGCCGCCGGCACGCAGGCATCCGTGCTGAACGCGTCAGGCTACGTGACCGCCCGCCGCCGGGCCACCGTGTCGTCGAAGGTCACCGGCAAGGTCATCGAGGTCAACGTCGAAGAAGGCATGGCGGTGCGCGAAGGCCAGGTGCTGGCGCGGCTGGACGACTCGACCCTGCGCGCGGCGATCGGGCTGGCTCGCGCGCAGCTCGAAGCCGCGCGGCAAACGCTTCCTGAAGTCGAAGTGAGGCTCGCGGAAGCGCGTACCAACCTGCGCCGCCGCGAGCAGTTGATGAAAGAGGGACTCACTACCCCATCGGATCTGGATCAGGCGCAGGCCGAGGTCAACTCGCTCGTTGCGCGCATCGGGTCGGTCCGCGAGCAGATTAAAGTGGCCGAAAGCCAGGTCGTGTTGCAGCAGACGGCGATCGACGACATGGTGATCCGCGCGCCGTTCAGCGGCGTGGCGCTCTCGAAAGACGCGCAGCCCGGCGAGATGGTCTCCCCTGTTTCCGCCGGCGGCGGCTTCACCCGTACCGGCATCAGCACCATCGTGGACATGCGCTCGCTCGAGATCGAAGTCGACGTCAACGAGAGCTACATCAATCGCGTCACGCCGGACCAGCCGGTCAGCGCGGTGCTCGATGCCTATCCCGACTGGCAGATACCCGCACGGGTGATCGCCGTGGTGCCGACGGCTGATCGTCAGAAGGCCACGGTGCTCGTGCGCATCGGGTTCAACGCGCTCGACCCGCGCATCCTGCCCGACATGGGCGTGAAGGTGACGTTCCTGCGCGCGAAAGAAGCCGACGCGGCCGCAACGGTCGTGGCGCAGCCGATGACGCTGGTGCCGGCATCAGCCGTCAAGAGCGAGAACAACGCCAGTCATGTGTTCGTGGTGCGGGATCAGACCGTGGAGCGGCGCGCCATCAAGACCGGCGGCACTGACGGCGACCGCCTCGAAGTCACGGCAGGTTTGAAGGGCGGCGATCGCGTGGTGGTGTCGCCACCGCCCACCCTCGCCGCCGGCGTGCCGATCGTTATCAAGTAGAGCGGAACTGTAGTTCCGCTAATTGAGGAGTCATGGAATCACTCGTCGAGGTCAACGGCGTCCACAAGTACTTCACCCGCGGCAGCGAAAAGATCGACGTGCTGAAGGGCGTGAACCTGGACATTCCCAAAGGCGATTTCCTGGCGCTGATGGGCCCGTCGGGCTCCGGCAAGACGACGCTGCTCAACGTGATGGGCGGGCTCGACAAGCCCTCGGGCGGCACCATCGACGTCGGCGGCACCAACATCGTCGATCTGTCGGGTGGGCAGTTGTCGAAGTGGCGCGCCAACAACATCGGCTTCGTCTTCCAGCTCTATAACCTGCTACCCGTGCTGACGGCAGAGCGCAACGTCGACCTGCCGCTGCTGCTCACCAAGCTGTCGAAAGCGGAGCGCAAGAAGCGCGTGGCGATTGCCCTGAAGGTCGTCGGCCTGACCGATCGCGCCAAGCACTACCCGCGCCAGCTCTCAGGCGGCCAGGAGCAGCGCGTCGGCATCGCGCGCGCTATCGTGACCGACCCCACTCTGCTGCTGTGCGACGAGCCGACCGGCGACCTCGATCGCAAGGCCGGCGACGAAATCCTCGACCTGCTGCAGGCGCTCAATCGCGATCACGGCAAGACCATCGTGATGGTGACCCACGACCCGCGCGCGGCCGAGCGCGCCACGCGCACGCTGCACCTCGAGAAGGGCCTCCTCATGGAAGGGGTGCACGCATGAAGTTCCTGCCGTTGCTGTGGAGCAGTCTGTGGCGGAAGAAGATCCGGACGATCTTCACCCTGCTGTCGGTCTTCGTCGCGTTCGTGCTGTTCGGGCTGTTGATGGCGATCCGCATGGCATTCAGCTTCGGCGTCGAGATCGCCGGCGTCGACCGCCTTGTGCTGATTCACAAGGTCAGCCTGATCATGCCGCTGCCGGTCTCGTATCTCGACCGGTTGAAGACCACCGAGGGGGTCGCGCTGGCCACCCACAACACCTGGTTCGGTGGGGTCTACCAGGACCCGTCCAACTTCTTCGCGCAGATCGGGGTCGAGCCGGAAACCTTCCTGAAGATTTATCCGGAGTACAAGGTGTCACCGGAGCATATGAAGGCGTGGCTGACGGACCGGCAAGGCGTGATGGTCGGCGTCGACCTCGCCAAGCGCTTCAACTGGAAAGTCGGTGACCGGGTGCCGATCATGGGCACGATCTGGCAACCCAAAGAGGGCCAGGTCTGGGAGTTCAACGTCGCCGGGCTGTACGACGGCGAATCCGGCGTCGACAAGACGCAGTTCTTCTTCCGCTACGACTACCTCGACGAGAACCGCAACGGCGGCCAGGGGCTCGTCGGCTGGTACATCGTCAAGATCGCGGACGCCTCGACCGCGCAGCAGATGGGCGCGACGTTCGATTCGATGTTCGCAAACTCGTCGGCCGAAACCAAGACGACCACCGAGAAGGGCTTCGTGGAAGGCTTCGCGAAACAGGTCGGCGACATCGGCGCGATCATGGTGGCGATCACGATCGCCGTGCTGTTCACGATGATCCTGGTGGCGGCCAACACGATGGCGCAATCGGTCCGCGAGCGGACGAGCGAAGTCGGGGTCTTGAAGACGCTCGGGTTCTCGAACGCCTCGATCCTGGTGCTGGTGTTGAGTGAATCGGTGCTGATCGCGGTGATCGGCGGCAGCCTGGGGTTGCTGGCGTCGTGGCTGTTCGTGCAACAGGGCGACCCGACCGGCGGCATGCTGCCGATCTTCGTGCTGCCGCCGCGCGACGTCGCGCTCGGCGCCGTGCTGATCGTCGGCCTCGGCCTGCTCGCGGGCGTGCTGCCCGCCATGAACGCGATGAACCTGAACATCACCGACGCCTTGAGGAGGGCCTGACGTGTTCAACTGGATCGCCCAGACCGTCGCGGTCACCGCGCTCAACCTCCGCACCATTCCTCAGCGCCTGGGGTCATCCGGCGTCGCCATCATCGGCATCGCCGGCGTCGTGATTGTGCTGGTGTCGGTGCTGTCGATCGCGTCGGGGTTCACGGCGGCGATGCAAGACTCCGGTTCGCCGTCCCGTGCGTTGGTGATGCGCAGCGGCGCCGACAGCGAGATGACGAGCGGCTTGTCGGGCGCGGAAGTCGACGTCATCAAGCAAGCGCCCGGCTTGCGGCGGGACGGCCAGACGCCGGTGGCATCGGCCGAGCTCTACGTCATCATCGACATCCCGAAGATCTCGACCAACACCTCGGCCAACGTGCCGATGCGCGGCGTCGAGCGGACGGTGATGAGCGTCCGCAGCGACGTCTCGATCATCGACGGCCGGATGTTCGAGTTCGGCACCAACGAAATTGTGGTGGGCCGCGGCGCCAGCGGTCAGTTCGCGGGGCTCACGTTGGGCAACGAGTTCCGATCGGGACAGGACACCTGGAAGGTGGTCGGCCTCTTCGAGGCCGATGGCGGCGTCAGCGAGACCGAAATCTGGTGCGACTCGCGCGTGCTGCAGGGCGCCTATCGCCGCGGCAACTCGTATCAGTCGGTGCTGGCGCAACTGGAGACCGCCGACAGCTTCGACACCTTCCGCGACTGGCTCACCGCCAACCCGCAAGTCAACGTGCAGGTGCGGCGCGAGACGGAGTACTACGCGCAGCAGTCGCGCGCGCTGAGCGGGCTGATCCAGGGCGTGGGGTTCGGCATCGCGGCCCTGATGGGCATCGGCGCCGTGTTCGGCGCCATCCTCACGATGTACACGGCCGTGTCGACGCGCGCGCGCGAGATCGCCACCCTGCGCGCGCTCGGCTTCAACACCACCTCGGTCGTGGTGTCGGTGCTGGTCGAATCACTCGCGCTTGCCGCGCTTGGCGGCGTGCTCGGCGGCGTGGCCGCGTACCTCGCCTTCAACGGCTACCAAACCTCGACCATGAATTTTCAGACCTTCAGCCAGGTGGCGTTCGCCTTCCAGGTCACCCCGCAACTACTCGTCATGGGTCTGATCTATGCCCTGTTGATGGGTCTCGTGGGAGGGTTGTTCCCGGCCATTCGCGCGGCGCGGTTGCCGATTCCGTCGGCGCTCCGCGAACTGTAACCACGAAGGGAACGAAGCGATCAGCTGGTTCGTTCGCCGTAGTTGGCGCACGCCGATGCCACCGCGAATGAAGGCGGGCCCGCCCACGACGACCTCCAAGGGTTCAGCCGGAGACGCGGCCGTCGAGACCGGCGGACAGGAGCCGCCTGCGAACATCCTGGACACGCGCGACCAAGCCCATGGTCTCACCCCACAGTTGATCGAGGGCATACCCCGTGGCCAGACGCTCGCGGGCTTGAGCTGTCGTTGGCGCCTTCATGGGTGGTGAAATTCTAGCACCGCACATCGCGTGCTATGGTGTTTTCGTGGCCCGCGCCTTGAGAACGGCTGGCAAACCGCACACCAGTCAATTCGCGCACGTCATGGCGTTCTTCCGCTCATCCAGAAGGGATCGAACAGCACCACATTCGTCACCGTGTCGCTGCGATTGACGACAAACCCCTTTCCATCATCAACGCCGTAGATCGCGCCGATGTGCGGATGATTGAGCGACGCGAGCATCCGCGCCTCGCGTTCGAAGCGCGCGAGACGCTCGGGATCGTTGGTAAACGCGGCAGGGAGAATCTTGATTGCAACCTCGCGCCCGAGCTTCGTATCGCGCGCGCGGTAGACCTCGCCCATGCCGCCGGCGCCAAGCGGGGACTGGATCTCGTAGACGCCGATTCGCGTACCCGCCGGAAGTGGCATCGAGTGCGGTGATTATAGGCCCAGGTCTCACCTCCCGTTCAGGGTATCGTCCGCACGCGCGAGCGCTCGGCGAGCAGGATATCGCTCGACGTTGCTATTGAACGTTGACGGCAGACCTGAGGCGGGCGGATACCGCTGCCAAGAACTCGCGCGGCAGCTCGTCTCCGTACAAACGCCTGAGAAGTCGGATGCGGAGCTCCGGTTCTGACAGTCCAGGTTCCGACGCGCAAATGCCACCGCGGGCAAGCTGCACAGCGGCACTGAACATTCCGCAAGCCATTTCGACGCGCTCTCCGGCCGACCGCTCGCGATAGCGCGTCTCCAGATATGCCTCGGTACCGGCCAGCGTGTCGCTCATCGTTTCAATCCCTCAACGGACTCCGTCAACCCCAATACTGCCGCCCAGCGTTTGACGTAGGGCCAGTCAAGTTCCAATGCGGCCAGCAGCTTGGCATCCGCGAGCTGCATCGCCGAGCCCGATTCGGCTCCCCAGAGAAGTTTCGACAAGAGCAGATCTTCCGGCGACACAAACCGGATTTGCCGGCCGTGAACGGTCACCCACCCACGACGATCGAACTCGGCCTGTCGGAACGGCCCGTCCTTTCGAATGACCAAGTCCACTTTGACGAGTGTCGACTCATGAACCGCGTTGATCAACCGCCGTTCGGCCACAGCGCGTCTCGCAGCCTCATCGTCAAAGTAGTAGTCTCCGCGGAACGCCCGCAGGAGGGCGTCCACCTGGTTCGTTCCAACATCAACGACGACATCGATGTCGCGGGTCATGCGCGGGCGCACGTAGGCGCTGAGCGCGATTGAGCCGCTGATCATGTACTCGATACCCTCACGCTCGAGCCGCCCGACGACGTCCAACAGGACGCGCGACTGGTCGTCGAGCGGAACCGCAATCATGCCCCGGATTATCCCACTTGGCGGGTCACAGACCCGGGCGGTTACTTGGCCCGGTGAGACGACTCGACGAGCACGAGGCCGGTGCGTAACCCCGCCGGCAGCCGGTCGCCGAGCCCACCCAGGTTGTAGCCCTCGCGAATCTTTCCGGTGACCTTGACCTGCGCGCCCGTACGCGGGACGCCATGGTCCGAGACGACCCAGAGCTCCCCGGAACCGTCCTTGATTCGGTAGGCCCCACGGGAGGCTACCGAAAAGCTGTCGGCGACTTCGCCCGACACGGTCACGTCGCGATCGCGAAAGCGACTGGGGTCCGCGAGGACAGTATTGATCGTGATCGACGCGCACGCGACTGACGCCAGCACGACCACGAAGAGGGTTGGCGCACCGAACAAGAGTGACCGTCTCATGTGAACGATATTGCCGCGCCGTCGGGACGCCTGGATGTTCTCTTCTATACATCCCCGGTTTTTCGATCTCACCCCGCACTACTAGTAATGGGTCTGATCTATGCACTTTTGATGGGCCTGGTGGGTGGCCTGTTCCCCGCGGTTCGCGCCGCAAGGCTCCCTATACCCTCTGCCCTCAGGGAGTTATAGGGTTCAGCCGGTTAGGCGCGTTACTTGCACTGTATCGGAGGCATGAAGACCTCCTATGCCTCCGCCTTCCTCCTCCTCGGCGTTCTGGCGGTCCCCGCACCGTCGCAGGCTCAGCCGGAATTCGTCAAGGACAACGTCACCAAGATCGTCCGTAAGCTCGGGGTGCACGTCAACCTGACCGTGCGCGAGCCGCTCGATCAGGACGTGACGAAGGGCAGGTCCTTTGGCGCTTCGGTGGTCCTCGGTGGCGGGCGTACCGCTGGGTGGAAATATCCTTTCGCGCTAACCACCTTCGACGAGTACCTGCACGCCCCTGACGGCGGCCAGTTCGCCACCCTCAAATCGTGGGCGATCGTCGGTGGTGTCGGCTATGGCTGGAACATCGGCAAGCTGACCATCAGCCCCGCGGTGCAAACCGGCGTGGCCTTCAACTCGGCCCGGCTCGATGGCAACGCGGCGCTGGCCTTCAATGCCGACGGCCCGGTATCGATCAAGGTCGGCAACTCGCTTCTACTGAGACCGAAACTGACGCTGGAGTATTTCCTGACGCAAAAGTTCACGCTGCGGACGTCGGCCGATTACGTGTTGACGCAGCCGAACATCACCGTGACGACGCCCAGCGGGTCGATCGGCGATCGGTGGAACGCCAGCAACTTCCACGCGACTGTCGGGATTGGGTTTTATCCGTTCAGGAAGTAGGACAAACCTAAAGGTTTGTCCCCACGAACGCGTCCCACGAACGCGCTAGTTCTCTTCTTCGAATTCTTCGTCGACTGGCGGGCCGAGGCGCGTCGACGGACGCAGCGCTTCGCGATAGTCGTAGAGCGGAAGACCGGAGACGTGCCGCGGATTGACGCAGCCAACCGACTTGGTCTCGAGCACGACGAGCACCGGACTGCCGGTAGAGCCTTCCCGAAACGCGAGTCGGCACCCGCAGGCGAGACGAGCGTTTGAGAATCCCTTCAACATGATTGGCCGATCATACTACTACCGCGGACAAACCTAAAGGTTTGTCCCCACGGATCTACATCAGCGCGACGACTTCCTTTTCGAACACCGCTTTCGGCGCGATGCCGAGGTGCTTGCGGCACACCCTGCCGTCCTTGCTGATGATGAACGATGCGGGGATGCCCCAGATCGGTCCGTAGGCGTCCTGCACATCCTCGCGCCCCTCGCCGAGCAGAATTGGGTAATTCATCTTGTACAGCGTGGCGTACGCGCGCGCTTTCTCCGCGGTGTCATCGACCGAGAAGCCGACGATCACGAGCTGCCCCTGGTACTTTTCCTGGAGCTCGACGAAACCGGGAATTTCAGCCTTGCACGGTCCGCACCACGTTGCCCAGAAGTTCAACAACACGACCTTGCCCTTGTACGACGACAGCGATACGTTCTGGCCGTCGAGATCCTTCATCGTGAAATCCATGTTCGCGGGCTTCGCGTTGGCCATGCACGCGCCGGGGTCTTCGCCCGCGCCGCCGGCAGGCGTCGCGTCGTGCGAGGCGACGGGCGCGGGCGCCTGCGCTGCCGACAGCGTGGGGACCTCCTGGCTCTGCCACACGAACGGGATGCTGATGCCAAGCAGCGCCACCGCGGTGGCGGCCACGGCAACCAGCCGCATGTTCGATTGGGGCCGCGGCGATTCGGTGGCGGTCGACTCTTGTTCCATGCAGCTATTTTGCCTCATTCCGGCGGTGTGACGCTACGCCGGCCGATCGCCCTCTGAACCGTGCGACTGCCCTCAAAAAGGACCGGCGGGACGCTGGAGTCCGGCCGCCACGTCCCAAGTAGAGGACGAAGTTTGCCGGATCGAATCTTGCTCTGCGGACGCTCAGACGGCCCTTCGACTCGCGGGCCCCCGACCTTCGGTCGAGGGCCACTCGCTCAGGGCAGGCGCCCGGTTGATTGCGGCCGTCGTCGCAGGATCAGTAAGATGCAGCAAGGAGATTCTATGCGCACCCCTCGGAAGTCCTTGACGCCCGTCGCCATGGCCGTCGTCGTGATGTTGGCGGTTGTCTTCGGCGCGCCCGACGTGGCGGCGCAAACGCAGTACATCCCCTACTTCGGGAAGAACCAGATTCGCTACGACAACTTCAACTGGCACACCTACCAGACGGAGCATTTCGAGATCTACTACTACCCCGAAATCGAGCCGCACCTCGAACGCATTGCCGGCTACGCCGAGAGCGCGTATCAGCACGTCAGCTCCGAGCTGAAGCACGACCTCTCGATGAAGCTGCCGCTCATCCTGTTTTCATCGAGCAGCGAGTTCTGGCAGCAGAATGTCATTCCGGGCGCCGCCCAGGAAGGCGTCGGCGCCTTCGCCGAACCCGGCCGCTATCGCATCGTGATGCCGATCGACGAGCCGCCCGACCTGCTCTACCGCCTGATCGTCCACGAGCTCACGCACCAGTTTCAGTTCGACATCATTCCGACCGGCCTGATCCGCCGCAACATGCCGCTGTGGACGATGGAGGGCATGTCGGACTACATGACCGGCTACTGGCGCCCCCAGGACATCATGACCGTGCGCGACGCCGCGGTGACGGACATCGTACCGAAGATGAGCGAGATGGAGGACTACGGCGGCTTCAGCAACCCGCGCCTGATCTACAACCTCGGTCACGCGGCATTCGAGTTCATGGAAGCGAAGTGGGGCAAGGAAGGCGTGCGGGCGTACGTCTTCGCGTTGCGTCGGTCGGTGATTGGCGGCAGTGACGACGCCTACCAGGAAGCGTTCCAGACCACGCCCGAGGAATGGGACCAGCAGTTCGATCGCTACCTGAAAGAGCGCTTCAAGCCGTTCCGCGATAAGGAACGTCCCGCCGACTACGGCCGCGACCTCGCGCCCGACCCGCGCAAAGGACGCTTCTCCAACGTGCTGACGATCGAGCCATCACCGTCGGGCGACCTGATCGCCGCCATGACCGGCAACGGCAGGGATCGCGAATACGACATCGTCCTGATCTCGGCGAAGGACGGCGCCATTATCCGCAACCTCACCAGCGGCTTCGATCAAAGCATGGGCTTCGAGCACCTGGGCACGCCCGGCGGCGGGCGCTGGAACTCGGTGCCGTGGATGTCGTGGTCGCCCTCGGGCGACCGGCTGGCCTATTTCGTGCGCACCGAGAAGGACCGCTCGCTCATCGTCCAGAACGTGATCACGCGGAAGATCGAGGTCCGCGTGGAGCTCAACACGATCGACGCACCGGAGTCGCCGGACTTCTCGCCCGACGGCAAGCTGATCGCGTTCTCGGGCATGCGCAATAGCGATTCCGACATCTTCACGATCAACGTCGACACCAAGGAGGTGGTCAACCTCACGAAGGACCAGTTCGCGAGCTACGCGCCGACGTGGGCGCCGGATGGCAAGTCGCTCGTGTTCCTGGTGCGGGTCAGCGGCAACGAGAAGATTTTCCGGATGAATGCCGACGGCTCGAACAAGACGCAACTGACCTTCGGCACGCACGACGAAAGCGGCGCGCAGTTCATGGACGCCAACACGCTGGTGTTTGCGTCGACGGCGGTCAACCCCGCGGAGCCGATCGATCCCGAGGTCGCCAAGAACGGCCAGATCTACAACCTGTGGACGCTCGACCTCAAGACCAACGAGCTCAAGCAGTACACCGACGCCCTGTCGGGCAACATCTCGCCGGTGGTGTTGAAGGACGGCGTCAACTCGAAGCTGGCGTTTGTCACCTACTTCAAGGGCGAGTACGGCCTGCACGTGCTCGAGCGCAAGGACGAGATCACCAAGGTCGCCTCGTCCGACTTCGGCTCGCCCGGCCCGATCGTCGACTTCCAGGCGCCGCTCAGTCACACCATGGTCGCGGCCAACAAGAAGAAGAAGGGCAAGTTCGAGAAGCTGTTCCTCGAGGGCCGGCCGCCGGTCGCCCTCGGCGTCACCAGCGGCGGCGACGTGTTCGGCGGCACGCAGGTGGTCTTCACCGACGTGCTCGGCGATCAGCAGTTCAATATGTTCGTGTCGTCGGTATCGCAGTACCGCACCATGTCGTTCACCTGGGTGAACATGGAGAAGCGCCTGCAGTGGGCCGTGCAGGCCCAGAACACGACGCAGTTCTACTACGGCCAGCTCGAAGGCGTGTTCTACGACCCGTATCTCAGCCAGTTCATCGACCGCGACCTGGCCACCGCGACGCGCACCATGCAGGGTGGAACGGTCTTCGGGATTTATCCGTTCAACCGCTATCGCCGCATCGAGGTGTTCGGCGGGTTCACCCGCTACCGGGAAAGTTTCAACGATCCGCTGCTCGAGCAGGAATCCGCCGCGTACCAGCAGCAGCAGTTCGGCCGCGCGCTGTTCAATAACGGCTACATGGCGCCGTTCGGCGCGGCGTTCGTGCAGGAGACCACCGTCTTCCGCGAGTTCGGGCCGCTGGCCGGCAACACGATGCGGCTGTCGTACGAGGTCTCGCCGAAGATCGGCAATACGCTGTCGCGGCAGACGGCCGACGCCGACGCGCGGTACTACCTGCGGCTCGGCGGCTCCGGGCTCCTCGCGCTCCGCGCCCGCGGCTTCAAGAGCATGGGCGATTCCCCGGACTTCATGTACTTCGGCGGCAACTCCGAGATGCGCGGCTACG
>JAUSDY010000013.1 GCA_030650395.1 Acidobacteriota bacterium
TTTTCTCGATCATCTCCTGCGAGATCACCTCGAAATCCGCGGCGCCGCAGACGGTGCACTTCACGGCGCCGCTCTGCGTGGCCGTGACGCCGCACGCCCGGCACATCGACACGGGGCCGGACTTTGCCCGCTCGAGAGCCACCGCCTCAGCCAGCGCCTTGGTCGCGGCCGACGCGCTCTTCGGCATGAACCGATCCATCGCTTCGTCGATCACCGCGCTCGTGACTACCGAGTGCCCCTTCTCGAGCGCCAGGCGCAGGACCCCGGTCCTCGCGATGCCCTTGACCTGTTCCGGCACGTTCTTCATTCGCGCCTCGGCCTCGGGCGTCCATCGGATGGTCTCCTCGGCGCGCACGTCGATCCGGGGCACCTCGAGACGCGTGGAGAGGAGCACATCGCACGGTGCGGCGCGGAGAATGTTCTCCACGTTGCTCCCCAACGCCGTCTCGTCTTTCGGGCTGTGGACGCCAATGCGGCCCAGCACGATGAGGAACGGATTCGTCTTGCGCGCGTGGTCGATGATCTTCTGGAAGGCCTTGCCGTCAAGCAGTGTCTTCTTGATCGCGACGCCCTCCTCGCTCGCCATCCGCTCGGCCACCTCGAGATGAGACTGATAGATCTGCGCCAGCCCGGTGTCGATGATCTCCTCGTGAAGCTGATTCTGCTCCTCGAAACGGAAGACCTTCGCCGCCTTCTCGGTGAGGACGCCGACGATGCCGTTGAAGACGGCATAGTGCAGATAGGGGTCGTAGACGGCGATCGTTTCGACCTTCTTGCCGAAGGTGCGCGCCAGGTCGATGGCGGTCATGAGCGCGCCGAACGACTGGGGACTGCCGTCGACGCCGACCAGGATGGTGTCCCGTTCCGCCTCGCCCGGCTCGGGAACGTGCTTGACCACCCAGACATCACGGTCGGATTGGCGGGCGACGCGTTCGCAGACCGAGCCGATCGTGCTGTCGCGCGCGCGACCGATCCCCAGGGCGCCGATCACGACCAAGTCGTGCTGTGAGCCGACAATGTCCTTGAGGATCTCGGCGTGATGCTTCCCGTCCATCATCCGCGGTTCGAACTCGAGGCTCGACTCCCTGCAGAGGCGCGACATGCCATCGAGATAGCTGTCGGAGATGAGCTTGAGGCCCATCGTGATGAGGCTGTCGTGGATCTTCCGCTGGCGCTCCAGTTCCACCTCGTCGATGTACTCCTCGGGCAGGGTGTACTCCATCTGCCTGAAGCGATAGTCGTGCAGTTTTGCCGCGTAGACATGGCAGCCGACCAGCTTCGCCGAGTACGCCTTCCCCAACGCGAGGCTCCAAGCGACAGCGCGGTTGGAGTGCTCTGAGTTATCGACTGGAACGTAAATGCTTTTGTACATAGGATCCTCTGAATAGCCCGACCCGCCTCCGCTAAAGCTTCGGCGCGCCAAGCAGCTCACGCTCTAGTGGCTGCTTGCTGTCTCCCCTCACCGTCCGCCTTCGCGCGCAGAACCTCAGCCGCGCTCCGGCGAGACCGCCGCACCAAGCCGATCACGGCCAGCTCGATGACGAGAATGAGCAGCGCCGTCCTCACCATCGGGCCGGCGGCCGATGGCGCCACTTCTGGCTCGACGTAGATGGAGTACCAGGCCGTGAGACCTCGCCTGTTGCCACGCTCGCGCGAGAACCCGTCCCAGACCGAGAAGGCGAGTGGCAGAAACTCTCCGGGCACGAACGGGGCGCCCGAGGTTGCGCGAAGGGGCCGCTTGAAGATGACCGACCATTCTCCCTGGTCGTAGCTCGCGACACCGGAGAGATCCCCCGTGTCGTTCGGCGCGATGTCCGCGCTTCCCCGGCCGGTGAACTGAAGGGGATCGGGGCGGGCCAGATCGAAGAACCAGAGATCCACGGCGTTCTGGGCGTCGCCAAAGATGAAGTAGGGCTTGCGGGCGCCCGTCGGCGCCTGCATCGGAATCTGGATCGAGACTGCGTCCGAGAACTCTGATGGCGGGGCGATCGGCGCCGCCGCCTCTGCAAAGGGGTCTGCCGCGGCCGGGGGTTGCGCAACTTCCTGATCACCGAAGACGCCGCCCTTCGAGGCACCGCTCGTCGCCGACTCCTCCTCCTCTTCGGGCGGCACGGGAAGCGTCGGATCGTTCTTCCCGGCCTTCTCCGCGCTCATGTTGTGCCATCGAACGAGGAGCGCGATCGACTCCGCATCGTAGATTGCCTGAACGGTCACGGCGGTGGTGGGAGGATGGAACGCGCGCCCGGGCTCCGTGATCTGTCCAATGATCGGAAAGCGGGCGACAGGAGCGGACCCGAAGTTCGCGGCCCCCTTTGCCAGATCGATCGGATCCAGGACGTGCTTGGCGACGACGAGGTTGGTATAGCCAGGCCCGTTGCTCCCCGAGAGAGAGACGATGAAGTCACTGATCGCCCATCTTTGCTCGGGCTGGAGGGCCTCGAGGAACGACGGCATGGGCGTGCCGTTGAGCCCCGTGCTCATCGTCTTGAAGACGTCCTCGCGGGACGAGCCTCCCCGGAAGGTCCAACCCTGCGCGAGGTCCGCCGCGCGTATCGGGTGGCCCAAGTCGTCAACCAGGGTTGGAGCCGAGGGTCCGTCGCCCCGGCCGAGCGTGCCGTGGCACTTCAGGCAGCCGTTCTCCTCGTAGAGCTTCTTCCCGAGCTCGATGGACTCGTTCGTGGCGGCCGGCGCGCTCGGAAGCGGGATGGGCTGGGGGATATTCTCCGGGATCGAGAAGTCGGGGGAGAAGGTCTTGGTGAAGTAGGCGAGATCCGACACTTCCTGGTCGGACAGGTTAGGCCAGGCGGGCATCGAGGTGTAGGGCATGCCGCGCCTGATGATGTTGACGAGGTCCTGATGGGTCGGGAGCGCTCCGCTGGGAGTCGTCCGGACCTTGAACTTGCCCGTCGTGAAGTCGCGGGGCCTGGGCAACAGGTGCGGGGTGGCATACCCATTACCGTCCCCCTTCTCGCCGTGGCATTGCACGCAGTACTTAAGGTAGAGCGTCTTGCCCGACTCCCGCTGTGCCTCGGTCCCGATGTCAGGACCCTGCGCGCGCAGCAGCATTCCCGTTGGGCCCGTCGGAGCGGCAAACAACAAGGCGATCACGACAGCGAGACATCCGAGCGCGCTCGAACCGATCAGACGAGAGGTCATTGCGTGTGGACCTCCTCCTTGGCGCGAGGCTTCTGGCCGGTGAAATCGTAGAGGAAGAGGATCGCGTCCCAGATCTCCTCTTCCTTCAGGAACTTCTCCCAGGCCGGCATGGCGGTGTCCCAGGGAGCCGCTTCTTCGGGAAGCCCAGGGCCCCCTTTTGAAATCCGCCAGAAGAGATACGTGTCGCGCAAGATCGAGATCGCCCCCTGGTCAGCGAAGTTGGTCGGGATCGGATCAAGTCCGTGGACGAACATGCCGTTGGCGGTCATGTTGTCGCCATGGCAGAAGACGCAATTCTGGTAGTAGACCCGGCGCCCATTCTCGACGTGCTTGCGGAACTCTTCCGGATGCGAAATCGCGAGTTCCAGGTAGGGGTTCTCTCCGGCGTCGAGATCGATCTTCTTGTCGTGGACCGTGATCTCCGTAGGCGATGCAGGATGGACCGTCCGCGGGAACAGGGGAGGCTCCAGGGGGACGTTCATCTGGACGTAGACGTTCGCGGCCGCGAGCGCCGGGATTGCGACGACCGTTGCGCCGAGGAGCGCTGCGTACCGCGTCTCCGTCATGAACCGGACCAGCGGGCGGGAGACTTCTTCGCGACGCTCTTCGCTGGAGGAGACGTACGCCAGGATCGCAATCGAGACGATGCCCATGTAGAGCGAGACGACGGAGGAGGGAATCGGAGCACTGAATCCAAATCGAAAGATGACGTAGAGTCCCACCCACCAGGCGCCCGCCCACACGAGCAGGTTCGCTCGACGGAAGCGAAGGAGCGCAAACACTGCGGCGACGGCGAGGACGACCAGGATGTTCATGGCGTCACCGGGCCTTTCGCGGGCGTGGCGTTCGTGGGCGTGGCGTTACCCGGCGCTCCGCCCGGCGCCGCTGGCGTTGCGCCCGGGGCTTTGTAGTAGGCATGACTCGTCTGGAGCGTGACCGTCGGCGTGCCGCCAAGAGTCTGGAGGAACGCGATTACGCAGAGGATCTCCTGATCGGTGAGGCCGATCGGAGGCTTGTTGATGACGGGCATGCCCGGATTGAATCCCGGCACGATGAAGCTGTCAGGTTCGTACAGCGATTTTGCGAAGTACTCGATCTCGTTCAGGCCCGGAATGCGGGTCGTCGCGCGGGCGGCGACCCCCTCGAGGTCGGGGAACCGGAGCGCCCCGCTCTTGCCGATGGTGTGGCAGGTCAGGCAGAGTCCTTTGCCCACCATGAGCTCGCCGCCGATCTTGACCATGTCGGCGGTGGTCATATCGGCTTTGAGAACGGTCTCCTGAGGAGGCTGAACTTCCTTCTGAGGCACCAACTGACCGACATACCCATAGAACGCAGTCGTCGCGAGGACGAGGGCGGCGATCCGGACCGAGTGCGGGACCGTCACGACGACCGCTCGGCTTTATGCCCATCCGCCGCAAGCAGAGGCGAGTGGGGCGAGTGGACCGGATCGTAATCGGGCAGATCGTGCAGGCTCGCGAGCCAGAACACGAAGCCGATCAGGACGAAGAACAAGAGCACGGTCAACGACACCACCTGTGTCGCGAAGCCGAGCGTGGGTGTGAACGCGTCGGGCGAGGTGTCGCGAATGACACCGTAAACATGCCAGTGCTGGCGCAGGCCCGACCGAACGTAGCCCATCAACCCCATGAGCCAGGTGAAGGTCACCGCGATGAAGATCAGCACGTATTGCGAGACCGCCGGCATCCTTCCCCAGCGCACGTCGCCGGTCATTCTGGGGCGGCGGAACAGGAAGACGTCGATCGTCGTGATCGCCACCATCGCGAACAGGACCGAGCTGACCTGGGGCACCGAGAGGCCGATCCTCACGCTCGCCTCGACGAAGTACCCGTAGATGCCGAGAGAGATCACGATGATCGCCGCGGACGCAAAAATCAAGAGCTGCGCCGCGTGGCCTGCCTTCGCCCACGACACCGTCGCGGTCTTCCCCGTGCGACGGTACAAGAGGAAGCTCATGAAGGTCGTCAGGATCAGGATGTTCACCGCTGTGTTCTTAGCGGACATGACACCAAGGAAGCCGAGAATCGGGTGTGACGATCCCCCCATGGCCCGGATTTCGGCGACGGTCGCGATGATCGAGCGCGGCGTTGCCCAGACCATGAAACACACCGCGATCGCGATCAACAGGTACTTGATGAACCGCTGAACCGACCGCGCCCCCTCGACCCGCCCCATCCCCAGCCAGAGGTAGTAATTGGCGCCGAGAAACAGGTTCCCGATCAGGACGGCCTGGATGATGAAGAGCCAGGAGAACGCGCCGCCCATCATCGTGAGGCCGAGCGTCTGCGAGTACGCGTAGATCTCCTTCGCGAGCCAGTAGCCGGCAAACGGCAGTGGGAGAAAGGCGATGATGGCGACGAAGTTGCCGATGTATCCCATCCAGTCGTAGTGGGCGCGCTCCTCGTCGGTTGTGGCATGGAGGAATTTGAAGGCCGCGTACGCGGCCGCGACCGAGCCGCCGAACGCGACGTTCGCGATGAAGCGATGGACGTTGATGGGCATCCAGGTGAAGTTGTAAATCGCGTCCCATGTGGAGATCAGCGCCCCCCCGTCGGAGATCCCGTTCGGCGACATCATGAACGTGAGCCAGGCATTCGCGATGAGCATGATCGAGGTGCCCACCACATTGAGGCCGATCCCCAGGAAGAGATGCACGAGCGGATGGAACTTGCCCCATCCGTAGTAGTAGGTGTAGAGGAAGAAGGCCTCCGCGAAGAAGAGCCCGACGTAGGGAAGAAACGTCGGGGAGAACACGCTCATCATGTAGTTCGTGAACTTCGGATACAGGATGATGAGCATGAACGTCAGGGCGGCTCCGAAGGTCGCCGTGAGCGAGAACGAGACCGAGAGGAGCTTCGTGAACTCGTGGGCGAGCCGGTCGTATCGCCGATCACCCGTCTTGTAGCCGATCGCCTCGATGAGAACCGCGAAGATCGGCACGGCAAGGACGAAGGCCGCGAACAGCAGGTGGAGTTGCGCAACCGCCCAGATGGCCACGCGGCTCCCGACGACGGGAAAGGCCCGGTACTCGACCTCGACGTACGGCTTTGCCCGATTCGTCGCGTCCGCTGCTGCTTTCTCGTCGGTCAGTCCCGCCGCGCGCGGCGTCGCGTCGACGATCGCGGCAGGAGCCCGGTACGGCTCCTTGTACTCGCGGTTGGTCAGGAACGTCGCGATCAACACGACGGCGCCGAACATCACCAGACCGGTGACGGGACCAAGCACGAACAGCAGTTTGCGGTTCATCACGGCGTTCCGTTCACTTGACGCCCGCGGGCGCACTCGCGGCGCGAGCCTGCCGATCGCGCTGGAGCCCTCGCACGTAGGCGATGATCGCCCACCGGTCCGCAGGAGGGATCGGCCAGCGGTACGCCGGCATCAGCCCGACCCCGTTCGTGATGACGTCGAAGATCTGCCCGTCCGGGTACTTCAGGATCTTCTCCTGGTGGAAGGTGGCGGTGGGGACGCTGCCTCGCTGGAACAGGATCCCCTTGCCGTCTCCCCGAGCGTCGTGGCAAGGCTGGCAATAGATCACATACCGCTGGCGGCCGCGCTCGAGTAGCGCCTCGTCCGCAGTCACGGGGATCGTGGCGACGAACTGCCCGTCCGCTCCCTTGCCCGTGAAGAAGGCCACGTCCTCTTTCAGCCCGCCGATCGCGACCGTTCCTGGAACGGGCTGGCGCATGGAGGCGCCGTCGTAGAAGAACGTACTGGCCGTCTGGGGGAGCGCCTTCGGCTGGTCGTCCATGCTTGGATTGAGATGGATGGGAGGGCGGCTCGACGTGCAGCCGCGCGCGCACCCGGCGAGGGGGATAAAAGAGGTGAGCACGATCACCCCGAGCACGCGGCTTGCCCGCCGTCTTGTCCGCCGTAGCCTTGGCGGAGGTGGAAGCTTTAGCGGAGGCGGGGCGATCATGCCACGGGCCCCTCGAGATCCGGATTCGGGTTGCGCACCTTGGCCAGATAGGTCGTCCTGGGCTTGGTGTTCAGCTCCTCGAGGAGCGCGTAGTTACGCGGATCGGCCTTCGCCTTCACGACCCGGCTCGATTGGTCCCGAAGATCTCCGAACTCGATGGCCGAGGCCGGGCAGGCCTGCTGGCAGGCCGTCTTGACGTCGCCGTCACGAAGCTCGCGTCCGGCGACTCGCGCATCGATCTTCACCCGATTGATCCTCTGCGTGCAGTAGGTGCACTTCTCCATCACGCCCCTGGCGCGGACCGTGACGTCCGGGTTCATCGCGAGCTTGAGGATGTCGGGCGTGTCCTTGGTGAAGTTGAAGAAATTGAAGCGGCGCACCTTGTAGGGACAGTTGTTCGAGCAGTAGCGGGTCCCGATGCACCGGTTGTAGACCATCACGTTGAGGCCCTCCCCGTTGTGGACGGTGGCTGCCACGGGGCAGACCTGCTCGCAGGGAGCGTCCTCGCAGTGCATGCAGGGAATGGGCTGGAAGACCATCTCCGGGCTGCCGGAGGGGTCGCCGGAGAAGTACCGGTCGACCCGGATCCAGTGCATCTCGCGCCCCTTCGCGACCTGGATCTTGCCGACGACCGGCACGTTGTTCTCGCTCTGGCAGGCGACCATGCAGGCGTTGCACCCGATGCACGAGTTCAGGTCGATCGTCATCCCCCACTGGTGGCCCCGATCGTAGGTATGCGGATTCCAGAGTGAGAAGTGAGGCGTGTGCTCCGGGAAGACCCCGAGTGCGCCTCCTCCCTTTTTCGGGGCTGGCTTGGAATCCTCCGCATGCTTGTCCGCCGTAGCCTTGGCGGAGGCGGATTTCGATTGAAGCTCGGTCAGGGTCGACTCGCGCACGACGGGCCGCCCCTCCATGCTGCCGTGCTCCTGGGTCGCCGAGAGCGGGTACGTGCGCCCGAGCTTGGTGAGGCTGGCCCCGCTGTCGAAGCCCGTTGCTCCAGAGTTTCGGACCGTGAACGCGTCGAACCCGACCCCCGAGCCGATCCGACCCGCGTGCGAACGGCCATAGCCGAGCGTCAAGGCGACCACCCCGTCCGCCATGCCAGGAAGGATCCAGACGGGAAGCTCGAGCGAGCGGCTCGCGTAGTCGAGACGGATCAAATCCTCACTCGCAAGACCGAGCGTTTCCGCTGTCTTCGGGCTCACGAGCGCGGGGTTGTCCCACGTGAGCTTGGTGAGCGGATCCGGAAGCTCCTGCAGCCACCCGTCGTTTGCGAAGCGGCCGTCGTGAAGCGAGGAGGAGGGGAGAAATACGACCTCCAGCCCACTCGCAGATCCCGCCGCGGCCTGCTCCGCCAGGGGCTGCGCGGTGAGATTGGGGATAACTTCTGGAAGCTCGCTTCCGGAAAGGAATCCATCGTGCAGGACGCGGTTCCACTTCTTGTCGAACTCGGCTTGGCTCTCGAGTGGGCCCAGGATCGGTTTCCAGGTCTCCCGCACGATGTCGTAGCCGGAACGATCCTCTGGCGGCGGAGGCGGGCCCATCATGCCCGAGCCCCCGACCATCAGCCCCAGTACTTCGACGGGGGTTCGTCCGCCGAACAGGGGGAGGATCAGCGGCTGGACGACGCTGAGCGTGCCTCCAACCGCACGCGCGTCTCCCCACGATTCAAGGTAGTGAGCGCGAGGGATATGCCACTCCGCCTTGGAGGATGTTTCGTCGACCGTGTGCCCGAGCGCGATCGAGTGAGGGACCTTCGCCATGGCCGCGGCGAAGTCGAGATCGGCGGGGGCATCGAACACAGGATTGCCGCCGAGGACGACGAGCGTCTGGACCGCGCCCCCCTTCATCGCAGAGACGAGCGAGGCCAGCGAGCTCACGCTCGGAAGCGCCGCGTCCTTCGTCTCGAAGTAGCTGACCGTTCTGCCGGTGTTGCCGAGAGACGTGTTCAGGGCGCAGACCGCGGCGTGGACGGCTGCGGGCTGGCGCTCCCCAGCCACGATCAACCCCTTGCCGCGGTTCGCCAGAAGATCCTTGGCAAGGGCGTCGATCCAGCGCGGGTCGGCGCCCGGGACGTCCGCGCCCGCCGCAGTTGCGGCTTCCACCTCCGCCAAGGCTACGGCGGACAAGCCGGCCGCAGGCGGAGCCAGTCGTGTCGCGAGCGCCGCGAGGAAGGGCGCGATCTGCCGGCTCTCGAGACGGAGCCGATGATCCGCCATGGCTCCCGTCAGCGAGTAGACCCCTTCAACGGCGTAGAGTCGGTTCATCGCGCCACCCGAGGCTCCCGCGCGCCTTCCGGCCGCGAAGCCTCGCGCGTGACGGATCATCTCGGGGTCGGTCAGGAGCGGGTCGGCGTCGAGGGCGAGAATAACGGACGCTTGATCGAGCCGGAGCATGAGGTCGACGTCGCGCCCCGTGGCGGACCGCAGGCCTGCGAGCCGGTTCTCGTCGCTGACCGCCTCGTAGGTCGCCCAGATCGCCCGCGGGTAGCGGGCGCGGAATTCGGATGCCAGGCGCGCCAGGGTGGGGGAGGAGAAGGACTCGGAGACGACCGCAAGGCCGGCACCACCATCCGCGGCATGAGCCTGGGACAGCTGCGTCCAGGCCGTCACGAAATCACTCCAGGACTTCGGCTCCCCTTTCAGCCTGACTGCTTGCGAGCGGTCGGCATCGTAGAGGCCGAGCACGGACGCCTGGATCCGCGCGCTCGAGGCCCCGAGGGTCGCGGGGTGACCCGGGTTCCCCTCGATCTTGGTGGGTCGCCCTTCGTGACTCTCGACGATGAGGCCGTAGGCGCTCCGGCGGAACGGCATGGTCGTGGCGTAGTAGCGGGGCATCCCGGGGACCATCTCCTCGGGAGCCGTGACCCAGGGGACGATCTCTTCGACGGGGCGCCGGCATCCAGCGAGCCCCGCCAGCGACAGCGAGGCGCCCAGGAGCGTCATCATGTCGCGACGGGTGATCCCTTCGGGGAGCTCCGAGGCTCCCTCCGGGAACTCCCGCTCGAGAAAGGCGCGGGATTCGGGGCTCTCCTCGAGCTGCGCGAGACTTCGCCAATATGTCGGCGTCACCGGTGGCACCCCGAACAGTCAGTCGGCGGATTGACCGGCCGTTCGCGGTCGAGCTGCGCCGTGAGCGCCTGAACGTCACGCGGAGCCGTCCACTTCATGTTGGTGACTTCCGAGACGGGGCGTCTGTGGGGACCGGGGTTGCGGTGGCAGTCGAGGCACCAGCTCATGCTGAGCGGCGTCATCTGGGTGACCGTTTCCATCTCGTCGATGCGGCCGTGGCAGGTGACGCAGCCGATTCCTGCCGTCACGTGCATGCGGTGGGTGAAATAGGCATAGTCGGGAAGATTGTGGACGCGAATCCAGCGCATCGGCCGGCCGCTCTGCGCGCTATCCCGAATCGGTGCAAGCAGCGCGCTGTCCCTCTTCACGGCCTGATGGCAGTTCATGCACGTCTGCGTGGGCGGAAGGTTGGCGACGTTAGAAATCTCGACCGAGGCGTGACAGTATCGGCAATCGAGACCGAGCTCGCCGACGTGGAGCTTGTGGCTGTACGGGACGGGCTGGACGGGACGGTAACCCACGTCTGTGTACCACGGGGAAAAGAAGTACCAGACGCCAGCGATCGCAAGCGTCGGACCGATGATGCCCGCGATGGCGGCCACGATCGGGAGCTTGTTCCACCAGGGGGGGAAGATCTGGGCCAATGGCTAGGACTCCGCTGCGCTGGAGGCCAGTAGCCCAGGCCGCGAGTCCGCTATGGAACTGTGATGCCACATCCGCGACCCCCAAAAAATTCGTCGCAGTGGCCGACGAAATCCCGACAATTGACGCCGCGGATCTTATCCACAAACTGGGAAGAGGGTCAAGCGCCGATCCCTCTCTTCTCGCTTGCCCGCCCGCCGCTGCTCACGCGAGCGGGTTCCGGACCGCGAGACCGAGAATTGTCTGGCCAGCGTTCAGATCTTCGGTGTACAGGGTGTCGCATCCCGCCGACGCAGCGCAAGTGACGACGAGCGAATCCCAGAATGACAATGCTCGCGCCGGCTACTTCTTCAACGCTGCAGCGATCACCTCGAGCGGCAGAACCAGTTTCAGTCGATCGTCGAGCAAGCGGATCGCACCAAACCGTTCGTACCATGCCGCTGCGCGATCATCCTTGGCGTCGATTGCCAGAGCCACGCCGCCGACTTCTCCTGCAACGGCTAACGCTCGGGCGCCAGCCGCGAGGAGCAAGTCGCCTCCGAGTCCCTGCCCCTGCGTGTCGGCCGCCACGGCGAGGCGTCCCAAGCGAAAGACTGGCACCTCGTAGCGGCCGAGTCGCTTCGTGACACTTGCAGGAGCATTCGCGAACGCAATCGCCCCTGGGCTGATGGTGTAGTAGCCGAGAACAGTGTTGGATGTGGCGGCGGGCACCGCGACGAAAGTCTTCGCGCCGCCACTCTCGTGGTTCTGGCGCGCATAGCGTCGCAGGTACTCGTTCAGCGCAGGGGTACCGCAGTCGAAACCCGCACGGTCGTGGTGGCGGGCCAAGGCCCGTTCGAGCCAAGCCACGCGTGGGGTCACGACTTGTTCCGTCGTCTCCTGGCTGCGGCGCGCAGCGCGGCGGTTGGCTTCGGCGGGTTCTCGAGCAGTTCCAGGACGCGGGCGCTGTCGCGCGCCGACAGCGTGATCCGCTCATGGCGGGCCATAATCTCCTCGGCCGCAGGCAGCGCCGCGCGCAGCACGAACGTCGTCAGATCAAGCCGTTCGTACGCGGCAGCAGCAGCAAGCACACGCTTTTCTTCACGAGAAGCGCGAAGCTCAATCCGGTCGTCACGGTTGGCCATTGAACTAGGCATGCTAACAACCTCTCCGCTATCATAACGTACGGGCGGCGTACGGACAACGAGTAGAGGCTCCGGCGAAGCATCCGGAGCGCGGCTCCGCTACGGCGTCTCGGGTTTGGCGGGCTCGATCGACTTGAGGAGCTCGTCAATCGTCAGGCCAGCAAAGATTTCGTGCCGCTCTGTCGAGTAGTCACCTCGGCCCGGATCGTATTGCATCATGAAGCGCATGGCTCCGGCTGGTCCGAGCCGCTCGGACAGGGCCTTCCATCCCGCCAGGCGGATCTCATACAGGGACATGGCGGATGACCCGCTCATTCTTGGTCTCCTTCTCTCGACAGCGGCAGTCCGTCAGGCGTGCGCACCTGGACTCGCAACCGGTCCTGATAGGTTGCGGCGCGTTTCAGCAATCGGTCATCGGTTGTCACAAACCATTTCGCTTCCGACTGCTCAGCAAACGCCAGGTGCAACGCATCAAGCGGAGCGAATCCGAGAGCCGTAAGCGCCCGCGCGCGTGTGGCGGCCCCACCATCGGCCACTGGCCTGATCGTTGCCGCCTGCAGCCAGAGAAACGTCGCCAGCCGCCGATCTTCACGCGGATTCCGTGCGTTCTCGAAATCATGCGCAGGGGAACGCACGAGTAGGACCCGGCCGCTGCCGGCTGCCTCCAGCAGGACGGCCACAGCTTCGGCCTCACGCCGCACCCGTTCCTGCGCCGCGTCATCGAACGGCCGCTTGAAGCAGCAGATGTCGAGGTAGACAATCTCGCGCACCAGGCTATCGTACCATCCCAACGCTGACCTTGACGACGCGCACGTTGCCGTGGACCGATGTCAACGGCGACCTCATCGCGCAGGGATCGCCCGTCGTGAATGCAGCGATTCAGGCGCGTCGAAATCGAGCAGGGCGCGAAGGCGCCGTCCGCGCGCCGGTCACGACACCGCCTCGCCGGCGCGCGTGCCGCCGGGGCAGTACACCGCGTGGCTTCGCAGGTAGAGCTGCCGCAGTCCCTTGAACTTGCGGCGGAATCCGTGCCGATCTTAGCCCGAGTCAGGTGACGTTGGCGGCCTTATCCGCGCGACCAGGAGGGCCATCAGAGGAACCGCGAGGCCACGTCAACGACGACGTCGGTAGGGCGGGAGCGCGGTCTTCATGTGGCGGGCAAACCAGGGAAGGCTGCACGAGACCTCACGGTCGTTCGCCAGGGAACGCCGGGTTTGGGAAATCAGGATTCGCTTCTCCGCGCCGATGAGGTCGGCCGCCGTGTTCAGCCGCCGCATGTCATTGGGACCCGGAGACGAGGTGAGCTTGATCTCGATGGCCCACCGGCGGCCGCCGAAGTCGAGGACGAGATCGACCTCGTGCTGATCGCTCGTGCGAAAGAAGCAGGCCTCGGCTCGATGGTCGCGTTGGGCCAGCAGGGTCAGGAGCTGGTCGATGACGAACCCCTCCCAGGAAGCGCCGATCCATGGCTGATGGAGGAGTGACGCCTCGGACGAAACCCCAAGAAGCGCGTGGAGCAGTCCGCTATCGCGCCAGTACATCTTCGGGCTCTTCACGAGACGCTTGCCGACGTTGGCGTGATACGGCGGCAGGCGTCGAATCAGGAAGGCGCCCTCCAGGAAATCGAGATAGCCATTCACCGTGTGGTACGACAGGCCGAGGCTTTGGCCGATCTGCGTGGCGTTCCAGACCTGCCCGTTCACGGCGGCCGTCATCCGAAGCAGTCGCTCGGTGACCTGAGGTTTCGCCGGCAGGCCCCAGGCCGGCAGATCCCGCTGAGCGAGCAACGTGAGGTAGTCGAGCTGCCAGTGCGGGTAACGGGCTTCCCCGAGCACCCCGCCGTCCGGATATCCGCCACGGCTCCAGAGGCGTCCGAGCGGCACGCGAGGCATTTCGGTGAACGACAGCGGCGGCAGCTCCACGAGGGCCAGGCGTCCGGCGAGCGACTCCGAGACCTCGACCATCATCGCCGGCGACACCGATCCGAGGAGCAGGAATCGCCCGTTCCTGCGGTGGTCGGCATCGATGGCCGCCCGCAATCGGGCAAAGACCTCCGGCCACGCCTGGGCTTCGTCCAGGACGATGAGGGCGGCGCCGCTCTGCAGGTCCGCCCATTGCAGGTCGAGCGCGAGCCGGTCGGACTCCTGCTCGAGGTCGAAGTATTGTCCGGGCAGCGCCCGAGCCAGGGTGGTTTTGCCAGACTGCCTGGGCCCCACCAGCGCGACGGCGGGAGAGGCGCGCAGGCGCCGGCGCATTACCGGCAGGATGGCCCGCTGGATCATTCTTGTATTATAGAATATAATTTCTGTTTTGCAAACATCCGCGAATTGCGCTCAACCCAGGGACGCCGCTAATACGGCTTAGCGTCCGTGTGTACATGATTGTTGATATGATGTACATTCGAGGGGTTCAATGGCAGCGACGGCATCGGTCCGACACAAACATGTCCGGATAGACCAGCGAAAGCTCGACAAGGCCAGAAAGGTGCTCGTGGCGAGCACCGAAACCGAGGCGATCGATCGAGCTCTCAGCCTGGTCGTGTCGGAGGCCGACATCGACGCTGCGCTCCGGCACAGTGCAGGCAAAGGAAAGCTCAAAAAGCTCTTCCGCTGACCATGCGCCGCGTCGTCATCGATACCAATATCTACATTGATTGGTTCAATGCTGGCCGCCACGAGCAGGTCTTGTTCCAGCGCGACGCCGTCAAGCATCTGAGCGCGGTCGTCCTGATGGAACTCCGCGCAGGGGCATTCGCCGCACGGGATCGCCGTCTCGTGCAACGTGTGGAGTCCGCGTTCGAGAAAGCGGGGCGAATTCTCTTGCCGTCGCGCCGCGTATTCGGCGAAGCCGGTGACGTGCTCCGCCGCCTCCAAGCACGACAGGGGTTCCACCTGGCGACGAGTCATTCGATCGTCAACGATGTGTTGATCGCGCTCTCGGCTCGCTCGATTGGCGCGACCGTCGTGACACAGAATGCGGGCCATTACCGCGCCATCCAGGCGGTCAGCCCATTTCAGCTGGACGTCATTGGCTAATCTGCACGCGTCTCGCAGCTCGTCGATCTCCGGGCGGCAGGCGTCGGTGTCACGCCCACGACACCGCCTCGCCGGCGCGCGTGCCGCCGGGGCTGTAGACCGCGTGGCTTCGCAGGTAGAGCTGCCGCAGTCCCTTGAACTTGCGGCGGAACTCGGCCGGATCCTGCGCCAGCGTCTGATTGGTCAGGCGCGGTACGACCTCGGCCAGCAGGCCTTCGAGCCGGGCCGGCTCCACCCATTCGTGCAGCACGTACTGCAGCGCCGCCACGTAATCGGGCTCGTCGCCGCGCGCGATCAGCCGCAGCACCACGCTGTAGGGATCGAAGTGCCGGATCTCCACCCCACCGCGCAGAGTCCGCGCGGCGGGGACCCCGGGCTCCTCCACCCCACCGCGCAGAGTCCGCGCGGCGGGGACCCCGGGCTCGAGGGCGTTGCCGGTGCCACCCGGTCCGATCATCGCGGGCCGGGACCGCTCCTCCCACCCCACCGGCAGCGGGATCACGTCGGCCGGAGACTCCCACACCAGGTCGACCCCCAGCGCCCGGCCCGCCTCGCGCACCGCCTCGCCCAGCTCGGCCCTGCCTGCGTCCCCCGCCAACTCGAATGCAGGCACCCGATCACACCAGCCTTCGGCCAGGTGCGAGGTGCGGGAGACCAGGTAGAGTCGGGCCGGCGCGGCGAGTTCCACCCCACGACGCAAAGTCCGCGTCGCGGGGGCCCCTGTGCGCTGCTGCACCGCGGCGATTAGCGTGGAAAGCTCCGCGAGTCCCGCTTCCTTCACTTGTGGCGCCGCTTCGGAGTCTTGTCGTGTGCGCCGACCACCCAGAAGGTGTAGGCGTAGGGGAAGATCGTCTGCACGACGTGGAACGGCTCGTATTCGAACAGCCGGCGCATCGCCCACGAGAAGCGGTAGCGCGCATCCTCCTTCGGGATGATCTCGACCGCGCAGTCCACCTGGAAGCTGACGAACACGGGCGAATCGCCGGTCCACAGCACCGACGCCAGCGGGCGCTTCGTCAGGTTCCGGTAGGTCTCGCCTTCGAAGATTTCCAGCAGGCCGAGCCGGCGCCAGTCGATGTGCTCCGGATGCTTGTAGAACTCGCGCGCCGTCCCGATGCGCAGCGCGCGGGTGTCGTCCACTGCGTGTGGCGGCAGCTTGACGATCTGCTCGACGGCGTCTTCGACCAACTTCACGTAGTGCTCGATGTACTCGTCCTTCGGCGTGAAGCCGACGCCCTTGTTCGCCAGGTTGGGGATGAGGCCTTCATCGTTCAGCGTGGCGACCACCGGAAGATGCCCGGCGTTGAAGGCGATGTATTCGTCTTTTTCGATGGCGTCGTAGACGCGCCGCTTGTAGTCGAGTTGCCACTGGATGAAGGCCTGCGGCAGCTCCTGGATTTCGAGCTCGCGGATGACCTCACCGTTCTCGACCAGGCGCGCCACGCCGCCCACGATCTCCATCCGCTGTCCGACCCGCAGATCTACATCTACATCGCTCATGCCTTCTCCTCGTGGGGCGCGGCGCCGACCTGGTCGGCCTGCTGCCGCATGAATTGCTCGACCGCCGCCGTGGCGTCGGCCGGCCGATTATGACACCAGCCGACGGCTCGTCAAGCGCGAAGGCCGTCGGCATTGCAGTCCTTGTGTTTGATCCGCCGCCCCACATAGAATTGAGTTTGAGAAATTTTTCACAAGACTTTATTACCGCGTAATTCGGGGTAAAGTTATCCCTTTCGCCGGGGGCCGCAGGAACGAATGTCGCAGGTATTCCCGAAGAAGGCCAACGCCTGGTCGAAAGCCAGCTTGCTCGCGATCGTATTTGTGCTGCTCAGCCTCGGCTGGGTCATTCTCACGATTCAACGATCGGACTTCGTCACCTCGGCGAATCAATTCGTCGAGCAGCCGGTCCAGTTCAGTCACCAACATCACGCCGGCGGCATCGGCATCGACTGCCGGTATTGCCATACATCGGTGGAGGTGTCGCCGTCGGCCGGCATTCCGCCCACAAAGACCTGCATCAACTGCCACTCGCAGATCTGGTCCACCAGCTCGTACCTCGAGCCGGTGCGCGCCAGCTTCCGCGACGACAAGCCCCTCAACTGGGTCCGCGTTCACGATTTGCCGGACTTCGTTTACTTCAATCACAGCATTCATGTCACCAAAGGCGTCGGCTGCGAAACCTGCCACGGACGCGTCGACCGGATGCCGCTGATGATGCAGACGTCATCGCTGCAGATGGAATGGTGCCTGGATTGCCATCGCGATCCGTCGCGGTACGTGCGGCCGCTCGATCAGATCACGACGATGGGATACCAGCCGGCCGTGGCGCAGTCAGAGATCGGACCGCGACTCGTGAAGGAATACAAGATCGCGGGCGTCGAACACATGACGAGCTGCTCGGTGTGCCACAGATGACGCCCAAAAATACGGCCACAGATTACACAGATAACACAGATCAAATTCCGAGCCCGGAGCCCGGAGCCCGGAGCCCGCTGCGCGGAATGAGCCCGCCCATCGACATCAAAGCGGTGCGGGCGCGGCTCGCGCAGCCGGGCGGGCCCCAGGTGTGGAGCAGCCTCGAGGCGGTCGCCGAGACGCCCGAGTTCAAGGACTATCTGCACCGAGAGTTTCCGAGCAACGCGTCCGAATGGCTCGATCCGGTCGGCCGCCGCTCGTTCCTGAAACTGATGAGCGCGTCGATGGCGCTGGCCGGCGTCACCGCGTGCACGGTGCAGCCCACCGAGCTGATCGTTCCGTACGTCCGGCAGCCTGAAGAGGAAATCCCCGGCAAGCCGCTGTTCTTCGCGACTGCGATGACGCTTGGCGGCGTGGCCACGGGCGTGCTGGTTGAAAGCCACGAAGGACGCCCGACCAAGATCGAAGGCAATCCCGATCACCCGGCCAGCCAGGGCGCGACGGACCTCTATGCGCAGGGTTCCGTGCTGACGCTCTACGATCCGGATCGATCGCAGACCATCACGCAACTCGGCGAGATCCGCCCATGGAACGCGGTCATTGCGGCCGTGCGCGGCGGTCTTTCTGCGCAGTCGGGGTCGAAGGGCGCCGGCCTCCGGATTCTCACCGAAACGGTGAGCTCGCCGACGCTCGCTGCGCAGATCCAGCAGGTGCTGGCGCTGCAGCCTAACGCCAAGTGGATCCAGTGGGAGCCGATGCCGCGCGACAACGCGCGCGCGGGCGCCCGCGCCGCGTTCGGCCAGTATCTCGAGCCGCTCTACGACCTGACCAAGGCCGACGTGATCCTGTCGCTCGACGCCGACTTCCTCGCCTCGGAAGGCGCGGCGACGCTGCGTTACTCGCGGCAGTTCGCGTCGCGCCGCCGCGTCGAAGAGAGTGCCGACAACCTCAATCGTCTCTACGTCGTCGAGTCGAACCACACGGTCACGGGCGGCCGCGCCGACAACCGGCTGCCGATCAAATCAAGCCAGATTGAAGCGTTTGCGCGCGCGGTGGCCGCGCAGGTGGGCGTCGCCGGTTCGACGGGCACAGCGCCTGCCGGAACGGCAGCGTTCGTCGACGCGGTTGCCAAAGATCTCGTTGCGCATCGCGGCCGCGTCGCGGTGATGGCGGGCGACGCACAGCCGCCGGCCGTGCATGTGCTGGCGCACGCGATGAACGCCGCGCTCGGCCCGCCTACTCTCGCCAGGACCCCCGCGAGCTCCGGCGAGGTCTCGCCGGAGCGGCCTCCGGCCGCGGCGGCGGACGGAGTCGTCACCTATGTGCCGACGCCCGAAGCGGTGCCCAGCGAACAGCACGCCGCTCTTCGCGAGCTCGTCGACGACATCAACGGCGGCCGCGTGCAGATGCTCGTGATCATCGGCGAGTCGAACCCGGTGTTCAGCGCGCCGGCCGACCTCAAGTTCGCCGAGGCGATGAGCAAGGTCTCGCTGCGCGTGCACTCGGGATTGTTCTTCGACGAGACCGCGACACAGAGTCACTGGCACGTGCCCGCGGCGCATTATCTGGAAGCGTGGAGCGACGCGCGCACCATCGACGGCACCGTGTCGATTGTGCAGCCGCTGATCCAGCCGCTCTACGGCGGCAAATCCGCTCATGAAGTGATCGCAACGCTCTCGGATCGGCCTGAACGCAATGGCTACGATGTTGTCCGGGAGTTCTGGTCCGCACAGCCGCAGGGCTCAACCGACGCGGCGGTCTTCGAGAAGACCTGGCGGAAGTGGCTGCATGACGGCTTGATCGTAGGCAGCGCGTTCACGCCGGTGACGCCAGCCGTGGCGGGCGACGCGGCCTCGCGCACCACCGCCGCACAGGCGGCCGACGGTGTCGAAGTCAATTTCCGCCGCGACCCGACCATCTACGACGGCCGCTTCGCCAACAACGGCTGGCTGCAGGAACTGCCCAAGCCGATGACCAAGCTGACGTGGGACAACGCCGCGCTCATGGCGCCCGCGACCGCCGAAGCGCTTCACCTCGAAAACGGCGACATGATCGAGGTGGAACACGAGGGCCGCAAGCTCGTGGTGCCGGCGTGGATCCTGCCCGGTCACGCGAAGGATTCAATCACCATCCCGGTTGGGTACGGCCGCACCCGCGCCGGCCGTCTCGGAACTGGTACCGGCTTCGACACCTACACGCTGCGCGGCTCGACGTCGCCCTGGTTCGGCGCCGCGAAGATCACCAAGACCGGCGACGATTACGATCTCGTCGGCACGCAGGATCACTGGTCGATCGAAGGCCGCAACATCGTCCGCTCCGCGACGCTCGAAGACTTCAAGGCGAAGCCGGCGTTTGCGAAAGAGATGGAGCACGGCGTCAAGCTCGACAAGCGCATCTCGCTCTACGCCGACAAAGCATACCGGGGCGATCAGTGGGGCATGGCGATCGACATGAACGCCTGCACCGGCTGCATGTCGTGCGTGATCGCGTGCGTCGCCGAGAACAACATCCCGGTCGTCGGCAAGGTGCAGGTCGGCAAGAACCGCGAGATGCACTGGCTGCGCATCGATCGCTATTTCGCCGGCAACCTCGACACGCCCGACACCTACTTCCAGCCGATGCCCTGCCAGCAGTGCGAGAACGCGCCCTGCGAAGTCGTTTGCCCGGTCTCGGCCACCGTCCACAGCGACGAGGGGCTGAACGACATGGTCTACAACCGCTGCGTGGGCACACGCTACTGCTCGAACAACTGCCCGTGGAAAGTGCGGCGCTTCAACTTCCTGCTGTTCCAGGACTGGAACACACCGCAGTTCAAGCTGCAGCGCAACCCGGACGTGACCGTCCGCAGCCGCGGCATCATGGAAAAGTGCACCTACTGCGTGCAGCGCATCAACGCCGCGCGCATCCAGGCCAAGCGCGAGGATCGCGGCATCCGCGACGGCGAGATCGTGACGGCGTGCCAGGCGGTGTGTCCGACCGAGGCGATCGTCTTCGGCAACATCAACGACCCGAACAGCAAGGTCGCCAAGCTGAAATCGAGCCCGCGCAATTACACGATGCTCGAAGATCTCAACACGCGGCCGCGCACGACCTATCTGGCGGCGGTGCGTAATCCGAACCCCGGCCTGCCACACAACGCGATGGTCGGCGGCCACCACGAGACGACCGAGTCGCACGATCAACCCGGCGGCGAACACTAATGGCTAACCCCGTTCACAAAAAGACGGCGCTGCTCGAAGAGACGCCGGTGATCCTGCCGGGTCACGATTTCGAGACGGTCACCGAGACCGTCTCGGAAATCCCGCTTTCCAAGCGGTTCCCGCTCGGCTGGATCGGCTTCCTGCTCGTCGGCCTCGCGTTCGCCGGCATGCTGCAGATGGCGCTCGGCTACCTGGTGATCAAGGGCATCGGCATCTGGGGCAACAACGTCCCCGTCGGCTGGGCGTTCGACATCATCAACTTCGTCTGGTGGATCGGCATCGGCCACGCCGGCACGCTGATCTCGGCGATCCTGCTGCTCTTCAAGCAGCAGTGGCGAATGTCGATCAGCCGCCTCGCCGAAGCGATGACCATCTTCGCGGTCATGTGCGCGGCGATCTTCCCCGTGTTCCACACCGGCCGCCCGTGGCTGGCGGCGTACTGGCTGTTCCCGTATCCCAACGCCATGGGCTTGTGGCCGCAGTTCAAGAGCCCGCTCATTTGGGACGTGTTCGCGGTCTCGACCTACGCCACGGTGTCGGTGATCTTCTGGTACGTCGGCCTGATCCCAGACTTCGCGACGATGCGCGATCGCGCGGTGTCGAAGGTCAAGGCGGTGATTTACGGCATGCTGTCGCTCGGCTGGCGCGGCTCGGCGCGCCACTGGCACCGTTACGAGGTTGCCACGCTGATTCTCGCCGGCCTGTCTACGCCGCTGGTGCTGTCGGTACACACGGTCGTGAGCTTCGACTTCGCGGTGTCGGTCATTCCCGGCTGGCACGCCACGATTTTCCCGCCCTACTTCGTCGCCGGCGCCATCTATTCCGGCTTCGCGATGGTGCTAACACTCGCGATTCCTGTCCGCCGCTTCTACGGCATGGGCAGCCTGATCACGATACGCCACATCGACAACATGGCCAAGGTCATGCTGGCGACGGGGTTGATGGTCGGCTACGGCTACGCGATGGAAGCGTTCTTCGCGTGGTACAGCGCCAGCCCGCACGAGCGGTTCATGATGTGGAACCGGATGTTCGGCCCCTACGGGTGGTCGTACTGGACGCTCATCTCGATCAACGTGGTGATGGTGCAGTTGCTCTGGTTCCAGCGGGTGCGCCAGAACACCGGGCTGCTGTTCGTGATGTCGATCTTCGTGAACATCGGCATGTGGCTCGAGCGCTTCGTCATCATCGTGACCTCGCTCAACCGCGACTTCGTGCCTTCGTCGTGGGGCATGTATTACCCGACGCGGTGGGACTTCATGACGTTCTTCGGAACGCTTGGGTTGTTCCTCACGGCGTTCCTGCTGTTCCTGCGGTTCGTGCCGATGATTTCGATTTTCGAAGTCAAGACGCTGCTGCCGCAGGGCAAGGTCAAGGCGGAACACCGATGACTTCAAATGCCTTGCACGGCGTGATGGCCGAATTCGATACCGGCCAGGCGCTCGTCGACGCGGCGCGCCGGGCGGTGGCGCAGGGCTTCACGAAGCTGGAGGCCTACTCGCCGGTGCCGATCGAAGAGTTGAACGACATCATCCACAAGAAGCGGACGAACCTTCCGAGAGTGGTCCTGGCCGGCGGGCTCACCGGGATGGCGACCGGGTTCGGGCTGCAGTACTGGGCGTCGGTGATCGAGTACCCGATGAACATCGGCGGCCGCCCCCAGGCGAGCTGGACGACGTTCATCATCCCGTCGTACGAGCTGACCATCCTGTTCGCGTCGATCGCGGCGGCCCTGGGCATGATCGTGCTCAGCGGCCTGCCGCAGCCGTATCACCCGGTGTTCAACGTCGAGCGCTTCTCGATGGCCAGCTCCGACAAGTTTTTCCTAGTCCTCGAGTCGGCCGACCCGAAATTCGATCAGCCCGTGACCAGCGAGTTCCTGAGGAGCCTGGGCGCGAAGGGAGTGTACGACGTTGAAGAGTAACCTGCCACCCACGCGCGGCTGCCGCGCGTGGGGCCCGGCTAAATTCACGCTCACGCTTGCGCTTCTGACGACGCTGGCTTTGGCCGGATGCCGGCAGGACATGCACGACGCGCCGCGCTACGAGGCGTTCGAGGCGAGCTCGTCGTTCCCGAACGGCAGCGCCTCGCGCACGGCTCCGGCCGGAACGGTGGCGCGCGGCTGGCTGCGCGACGACGAAGCGCTCTACACCGGCAAGGTCGCGGGACAGCTCGTCGATCAGTTCCCGTTCCCGATCGCGGCCGCCGACCTGCAGCGCGGGCAGGCGCGCTTCAACATCTATTGCACGCCGTGCCACGGCAAGCTCGGCGACGGCCAGGGCATGGTCGTGCAGCGCGGCTTGCGCCAGGCGGCGTCGTATCACCAGGACCGGCTCCGCGAGGAGAAGGTTGGCTACTTCTACGATGTGGTCACCAACGGCTTCGGCGCCATGCAGGGCTACGCGGAGCAGATTCCGGTACGCGATCGCTGGTTGATCGTGGCGTATGTGCGCACGCTGCAACTGAGCCAGCACGCCGCAGTGGCCGACGTGCCGGCAGACAAGCGGGCGGAACTTGACGCGGCGGAGAAACACTAGTGTCGACTGCGACTGCGGACACGTATCAATCGCCCGATTCGCCGCTTCCAGGCATGAAGCAGTTCGGCCTGATCGCCGCTGTGCTGGGCGTCGCCCTGACGGTGGCGGGCTTCATGATTTCGGGCCTCGACCGCTTCTTCCAGGCCTATCTCGTGGCCTACACGTTCTGGATGGGTGTGGTGCTCGGCAGCCTTGCGCTGCTGATGGTGCAGCACCTGTCCGGCGGTGTGTGGGGCATCGTGTTGCGCCGGCCGCTCGAGGCCGCGGTGCGGACGCTGCCGTTCATGGCGGTGCTGTTCCTGCCGATCGCGCTTGGCATGCACTCGATCTACGAGTGGACGCACGAGACCGCCGCGACCGACCCGATCATTTCGCAGAAAGCGCTCTACCTGAACACGCCGTTTTTCCTCGGCCGGCAGGTGTTCTACTTCGTGGTGTGGTCGACGATGGGCTACCTGCTGACGAAGTGGTCGGCGGAGCACGATCGTACCGGCGACCCCGCGCTGCTCGACAAGATCGCGCGCGTGTCGGGCGGCGGCCTGGTGGTGTACTTCCTCACCGTCACCTTCGCAATGGTCGACTGGACCTTGTCGGTGAACCCGCATTGGTATTCGACCATCTGGGGCCTGCTCTACATCGGCGGCCAGGGGCTGTCGGCGTTTGCCTTCGGCATCTGCGTGCTGGTGATGTTGTCGCAGACGGCGCCGATGAACCGGGTGCTCACGACGCACCACTTCCACGATCTCGGCAAGTTCCTGTTCGCGTTCCTGATGCTGTGGGCGTACCTGTCGTTCTCGCAGTTCCTGATCATCTGGTCGGCGAACCTGCCCGAAGAGATTCCGCACTACCTGACGCGGTGGGACAACAGCTGGAAGTACCTCAGCATCTTCATCATCGTGGGGCACTTCATTGTGCCTTACTCGCTGCTGCTATCACGCGACCTCAAGAAGAATCCGGGCCGGCTGCGGGTGATCGCGACCTGGATCATCTTCGCGCGCCTGGCCGATTACTACTGGCACGTGGCGCCCGAGTTCCACAACGACGGCTTCAGCTTCAGCCTGCTGGACATCGCGCTGCCGATCGCGCTCGGCGGCATTTTCATCTCGCTGTTCCTGTCGCAGTTGCGCGGACGCGCGCTGCTGCCGATTAACGATCCGGGCCTCGAAAAAGCCCTGACGCATCACGTGCACTGAAATAACGAATTACGAATAACCAAACATGTCAACCAACGAACACATGAACGAACACGACATCGAGTACGGGCCGACTCCGGCCGGCGCGCAGCACGAGCACACCGACATCGATCCGTCGGTCGGCTACAAGTTTGCGGTGTGGCTGGTGGTGGCGATGCTGCTGTCAGTGGCGATGGTCTACGGCACGTTTTTCTTTTTCGAGCGTCAGCAAAAGGCGGCGGACGTGGTCGCGCAGACCTACCCGCTCTCGGTGGGCCTGCCGAAGCTGCCGCCGGTGCCGAACCTGCAGAACCAGCCGTTCAAGGACATCTACCAGCTGCGCAACGCCGAAGCCGAGAAGCTGAGCACTTACGGGTGGGTCGACAAGGACGGCGGCATTGCGCGCATCCCGATCGATCGCGCGATGGAAGTGATGCTGCAGCGCGGATTCCCGGCGCGAGCCGATGGTGGCGACAGCCTCAACGTCGTGACGCAGGACAGCTCGTCCGGCCGGACAATTGCTCCGAGATAGTTCAGAAAGGTTCTGAAAGGTGCTGAAGGGTTCGACCTGGCGAGCGGTGGCGGTGACAGCGAGCGCAATTGCGCTCGCGCATGTCGTCGTGTCGGCGCAGGGCGAGGCGCCGGGGCTCCGGCCGGCGGCGGCGCTGCCCTCGAACGCGGTTCCGGGCGTGCTCGGGAAGGTCGCGTTCGAACAGCGTCTCAACCAGCAGTTGCCGCTCGACCTGCCGTTCAAGAACGAAGCGGGCGAGCGCGTGAAGCTGGGCGACTACTTTGGCCGCAAGCCGGTGGTGCTGGCGTTGGTGTATTACGAGTGCCCGATGCTGTGCACGCAGGTGCTGAACGGCCTCGAAAGCGCGCTGCGCGTGATCGACGAATCGGTCGGAATGGAATTCGACGTCGTCACGGTCAGCTTCGATCCGCGTGAGACGCCGGTGCTGGCTGCGGGCAAGAAGAAGGCGTATCTCGACCGCTATCAGCGTCCGAGCGCCGAGCAAGGCTGGCATTTCCTCACGGGAGACGAGGCGTCGATTGCCGCGCTGACCAAAGCCGCCGGGTTCAGCTACGTCTACGACGAAGACACCAAGCAGTTCGCGCACGCCAGCGGCATCGTGGTGGCGACGCCGGCAGGAAAACTGTCACGCTACTTCTTCGGCATCGACTACTCGCCGCGCGACGTCAAGTTCGCGCTGATCGAGTCATCGAACGAGAAGATCGGGTCGCTGGCCGAGCGGCTGTTGCTCTACTGCTATCACTACGATCCGGCGACGGGCAATTACGGGTTCATGGCGATGCGCGCGGTGCGGATCGGCGGCGCGGTGACGCTCGTGGCGCTCTTTGGATTCATGTTCGTGTCGATTCGGTCCGACTTCGCCAAGGCTTCGTCGAGACAGGCTCCCGCCTCCGCCAAGGCTTCGGCGAGGCAGGCTGATTAACTATGTCGATATTCGGCATCCCAATCTTCCCCGACCAGGCTTCGACGTTCGCCAAGGACGTCGACGCGCTGTATTTCTTCATCTTGGCCGTCTGCGCGTTCTTTGCGCTGGCCGTGGCGGTGTCGGTGATCTACTTCGGCATCCGCTATCACAAGACGCACGACGGCGAGATTGGTGCGCGCATCGAAGGCAACCTGCCGCTGGAATTGCTGTGGAGCGTCATTCCCACCGTCATCGCGATGGTGATGTTCGGCTGGGGCGCGTCGGTGTTCTACCACCTCCGGCGTCCGCCCGACGAGGCGATGCACATCTACGCGGTGGGCAAGCAGTGGATGTGGAAGTTCCAGCACCTGGAAGGCCAGCGCGAGATCAACGAGCTGCACATCCCGGCGGGCCGGCCGATCAAGATCACGATCAGCTCCGAAGACGTGCTTCACAGCCTGTATTTCCCGTCGTTTCGCACCAAGATGGACGCGATTCCCGGGCGGTACACGGAGCTCTGGTTCGAGGCGAACACGCCCGGGACGTACCACATTTTCTGCACGGAGTACTGCGGCACCAACCACGCCGGTATGATCGGCAGCGTCATCGTGCTCGAGCCGTCGCAGTACCAGGCGTGGCTGCAGGGCGGCGGTCTGGAAGGCACGCTGGCGCAGCGCGGCGCGAAGTTGTTCAACGACCAGGCGTGCGTCACCTGCCACCTCGATACCGGGCAAGGCCGCGGGCCCTCGCTCAAGGACATCGTCGGCACGACGGTCGCCTTGCAGGATGGATCGTCGGTGGTCGTCGACGAGGGCTACCTGCGCGAGTCGATCCTCAACTCCCAGGCGAAGATCGTGAAGGGGTTCCAGCCGCTGATGCCGACCTTCCAGGGCCTGATCAGCGAAGAGAACCTGGTCGCGCTCATCGAACACGTCAAGTCCATGTCGCCCAAGGCGACGACGGCCGCACCAGCGGAGACGTCCCGCACCCCATCAAGGGGTGCCCTACAGCCCACCGCACCGGCGGGTGAAAAGAAGTAAGCCATGCTCGACAAGCTGAAAATTCCGGAGCACCACTACCTGAACAACGGCCACAGCCTGAAGTCGTGGCTGCTGACGAAGGACCACAAGCGGATCGCGATCATGTACCTGATGTCGATCTCGGTGATGTTCTTCATCGGCGGCCTGTTCGGCGTGGGCATCCGCCTCGAACTGGCCACGCCGCAGGGCGACTTCGTCAGCGCCGACACCTACAACAAGTTCTTCACGATGCACGGCGTGATCATGGTGTTCTTCTTCCTGATCCCGTCGATTCCCGCCGTGCTCGGCAACTTCCTGATCCCGCCGATGATCGGCGCGAAGGACCTGGCGTTTCCGCGCATCAACCTGATCAGCCTCTACATCTACTGGATCGGCGGCATCTTCACGCTCTACGCCATGATCGCGGGCGGCGTCGATACCGGCTGGACCTTCTACACCCCGTACAGCGCCACCGGCTCGAACACCAACGTCATCCCGACCGCGATCGGCATCTTCATCGCCGGCTTCTCGTCGATCCTGACCGGCCTCAACTTCATCGTCACCATCCACCGCATGCGCGCCCCCGGCATGACGTGGTTCCGCCTGCCGCTGTTCGTGTGGGCGCACTACGCCACCAGCCTGGTGCAGGTGCTGGGCACGCCGGTGATCGCCATCACGATCGTGATGCTGGCCGTCGAGCGCGGCTTTGGCTTCGGTATTTTCGACCCGGCCCGCGGCGGCGACCCGGTGCTGTTCCAGCACCTGTTCTGGTTCTACTCGCACCCGGCGGTCTACATCATGATCCTGCCGGCGCTCGGCGTGCAGAGCGAACTGATCTCGACGTTCTCGCGCAAGAGGATCTTCGGCTACAGCTTCGTCGCCTTCTCGTCGCTGGCCATTGCCGTGTTCGGGTTCATCGTGTGGGCGCACCACATGTTCGTGGCCGGCATCTCGACCTACGCCGCCATGGTGTTCTCGTTCCTCAGCTTCTCGGTCGCCATCCCGTCTGCCGTAAAGACGTTCAACTGGTCGGCCACCCTCTACAAGGGCGCCATCTCGTTCGAGACGCCGATGCTCTACGCCTACGGCTTCATGGGGTTGTTCGCGATCGGCGGCCTGACGGGCCTGTTCCTGGCGACACTCGGACTCGACGTCCACGTGCACGACACCTACTTCGTGGTGGCGCACTTCCACTACATCATGGTGGGTGGCGCCATCATGGGCTACCTGGGCGGCCTGCACTTCTGGTGGCCGAAGATGACGGGCCGGATGTATTCCGAGTTCTTCTCCAAAGTGTCGGCAATCATGGTGTTTGTCGGCTTCAACGTCACGTTCTTCCCGCAGTTCGTGGTCGGCTACCTCGGCATGCCGCGCCGCTACCATTCGTATCCGGATGAATTCCAGGTGCTGAACGTGATGTCGTCGGCGGGCGCGACCGTGCTCGGCCTCGGCTACGTGCTGCCGGTGATCTACTTTCTCTGGTCACTCAAGTACGGCCAGGTCGCCGGCCCCAATCCGTGGGGCGCCTCGGGCCTCGAGTGGCAGATGCAGTCGCCGCCCCTGACCGAGAATTTCGTCGAAACGCCGATCGTGAACACCGAGCCTTACGAGTACGAGCACGTCGTCGTCAAGGAGAAGCACCTTGTCTAACGCGGTCGTGCACGCCGATAGCCACGGGCAAGCGCACGCGGCTCATCACCCGGCGCTGCAGCACCATTTCGACACGATGGGGCAGCAGAAGGAAGCGGCCGTCATCGGCATGTGGGTGTTCCTGCTGACCGAGATCCTGTTCTTCGGCGGGCTGTTCATGGCCTACATGCTGTACCGGACGTGGTATTTCGACGCGTTCGCCGAAGCCAGCCGCTCACTGGATATTTTCTGGGGTGCGCTGAACACCGCGGTGCTGATCGCCAGCTCGCTGACGATGGCAATGGCGGTGCGGTGCGCGCAGGTCAACAAGCGGATGGCCACGGTGAATTGGCTGATCCTCACGATGATTCTCGGCGCCGTGTTTCTCGGCGTGAAGGTGATCGAATACTCGGACAAGTTCGAGCATCACCACGTGCCCGGCCTTAACTACAAGTGGGCCGCGGAACACCCCTCGACTGCGCTCGGGGCAGGTGCGCCGGCGCCTGTGGCTGGTGCCGGCCATGCCGAGCCTGCCGCTGCCGCAGCGCCTCATCGGGAGCTGTCGCTGAGCCCGGAGCAGCTGCAGCTCACGACGCAGATCTACTTCAGCCTCTACTTCACGATGACCGGCCTGCATGCGTTGCACATGATCATCGGCATCGGACTGATGAGCGTGATCACGTGGATGGCGTGGAAAGGCAAGTTCGACGCCGAGTACTACACGCCGGTCGAGATGAGCGGGCTCTACTGGCACTTCGTCGACATCGTCTGGATTTTCCTGTTTCCGCTCCTGTACCTCGTCGAGAGGCCGTAACGTAGGGCACCCCTTTATGGGGTGCCTGAGGGTGTTTATGTCTGGACACGTTTCGCCGGTCAGCCTGTACGTCACCATCTTCCTGTCGTTGATGGTGCTCACGGCGGTGACCGTGTTCGCGGCCTTCGTGGACCTGGGGCCCTTCAACTTTTTCGTGGCCCTCGTGATCGCCTGCTTCAAGGCGTCGCTGGTCATCTGGTTCTTCATGCACCTGAAATACCAGAGCGCGCTCACCAAGCTGACGGTCGCGACGGGATTGTTCTTCCTGATGATCCTGCTGACGCTGACGATGGTCGACTACTCGTCGAAGGGATTCACGCCGATGCCGAGCATTCTGCAATAGTGGTCAAGTTGAAAGTTGAAAGTTGAAAGTTGAAAGTTGAAAGTTCGAAGTTTCAGTTTTAAGTTTGAGTTACAAGTTCAACTTGAAACTCTCAACTGAACTGCGAACTGAAACTTTCAACTTCCAACCTTCAACTTCCAACTTTACAGGCGAGCGAAGACATTGAAATGGTTTTCGCGGCCCGCGAGCTTCACATCCTCAATCTGCACGGCAATCGCGCCAATCTCGGCCAGCATCCTGAACATCCAGGCGCGGTCGTAGAACAGGTTTCCTAGAGAAGCTGTTCTGGGAGCCCCGAGCCCGGCCTGCCCCGAGCGAAGTCGAGGGGAGCCCGGCCTGCCCTGAGCGAAGTCGAAGGGAGCCCGGTCGATATCCGGGACCTCGAGAACGGCGATGGCGTGGGTCGCTTTTGCCGCCATGCGCGCGAGGACGCCGCGGGCGTAATCGAGATCCGGAAACGATCCGAACGTGCCGAAAGCCACGACGACGGCCCAGGGTTCCGCGGGATCGAGCGCCGAGGCCTCGCCCAGGCTGAAGCGGCCTTCGGGCATCGCTTCGGCCGCGATGCGAATCAGCTCCGGCGACCGACCGAGCCCGCCGACGACATAGCCGTTTTCCCACAGCGGGCAGAGCAACGAGCCGGCGCCGCAGTTGACCTGGAAGACACGCGTGCCCGGGCCGACGTCCAGCGTTTCGGCAACGTATTCGACGAAGCCCCGCCACGCCGGCTCCACGATCGGGGCGGCGCCGCGGTCGAGGCCATCCGCCGCCATCAAGCGATCGAGCATTTGAATCTCCACGACAAACCTTCCGCCTTCGCGCGAGCGCTACGGCGGACAAGAAAGGTTGTCGCCACCTAGAGGGTTGCCGCCACCTGGCTGAGCGCTTCGCAGAAGTGCGAGTGTTCGTCAGGCGTGCGCACCGCGACCCGGATGCGGGGTGCGTGCGGCAGCAGCCGCTTCGACACGTCTTCCAATTCGATCTGGTAGCGCGCCAGCATCTCTTCTTTCACCCGCAGCCCGAGGATCGGATCGCGGGCCCGCAGATCGAGCAGGAAGAAGTTGCCGCCGCTCGGATGGACGCGCCGCACCGCCGGCGTGGCTTCGAGCAGCCCGGCGAAGTGCTGCCGGTCCGCCCTGGTCTGCGCGATCGATCGGTCGAATTCGGCGCGGTGCTGCAGCATCAGCTCGAGATACAGCTCGGCCGGCCCGCTCAGGTTGCGCTCAGGAATCTCATCGTCCAGGACGCGAACGACTTCCGGATTGGTGGTGTAGACGAAACCGAGTCGCAGGCCGGGCACGCCGAGCGAGTTGCTCAGGCTCTTGACCACGAAGATGTTCTCGACCGGATCGGCTTCGAGCCGATCGACCAGTGACGTTTCGCCGGAATAGTCGAGGAACGATTCGTCGACAACAAACAGCGTGTGACCGTGACGGCGCGCACAGTCGTGGATCCACGCCGTCGGGATGAGCGTGCCCGTCGGGCTGTTCGGCGTGACCATGATGACGACGGCGTCGGGTTTGATGGACCCGTCGAACGCGTCGAGGTCGACACCGGGAACGTCGCGATAGGCGGACGCGCGCGCGAACGTCCGCGCGTATTGATCGAACGTCGGCTCCGGCCTGACCACCGGACGCGCGCCGGCCATCCGCTTCAGAATCGGAAAGATCTGCGACGCGCCGTGGAGCGCCTGCAGCCGAGCGGGATCGCAGCGCAGGTGCGCGGCGAGCTTCTGATTGAGGATCGCCCGCGTCGAGCCGTCGCGCTTGATCACGGACGGCAGCGCCTCGGCGAGCGCGGCCACCATCTCGCCGGTGGGAAAGTAGAGGTTGCGGGTGGACGCGAAGTCGATGATGGCGGTCAGACCGCCATTTTATTACTTCTTCGTTTCGAGGCCGGAGACGTCGATCTTGGCGGTGTCGATCTGGACCGAGGCGACCTTGGTGCCGGCCGGAACGCGGAAGGGGAACGAGCACTTGTACTCGGGCACCGATCCGGGATCGATGATCGCGACCGACGTGTTGTAGGGCTTGCCCTCAGAATCCGTCAGGATCGGCTTCTTGACGATGGTTTCCTTGAAGGCCGGGGTGACCTTGAAGGCCAGCGTGACGACGGCGAATTCTTCACCAGGCTTGGCGTTGCCACGCACGGTATTGCTGCCGGGCGGGCAGTCGATCAGCGCGACGTTCATCGCCCGCTCGACGCCGGTTGGCGTGATCTCGAGGCCTTTGTAGTTCGTGGACTTGCCCGCCTGTCCAGTGGCGCTGGCCACGAGACAGACGGTCAGAAATGCTGTTGCGGTGAAGGTGTACTTCACAGCGGCTGATCCGGATTCGCGATCGTCCGCCACATGTGAGCGCTCGGGCTGTTGTCGTTGCCGAGCCCTTCCTTCGGCGACTTGAAGTGGCGTCCGATGATGTCCTGGAACGGATCGATCGAAACAACAGCTTTCGGATCGAAAGCGTAGAGGTCGTTGACCGTCACGAGCCGCGGCTCCATGTACCACTTGTGGTTGCGGAGCATCTTGTAGGCCGCCTCGATGTGCGCCGGCGGTTTGTAGTCTTCGCCGAAGATTCGATAGTACTGGTCCGGGTACTCGTAACCGGCGTCGGAGTCGGCATAGAAGCGCAGCGTCTGGTGATAGCGAATCGCGAACGCCGACTTCTCCGGGATGTAGGGCTCGAACAGCTGCGCACCCCACCAGCCGTGATCGGGCTTGATGAGGTTCAGGACGCAGTCGTGCAGCAGGCAGGCGAGGATGACCTCTTCCGACATGCCGGTCTTGAGCGCGCGGGTGGCGCTTTGCAGCACGTGATTCGCCGGTGCGAAGCGCAGGCGGAAGAAATCCTGGATGGTCGGATTCTTCGGCATCGGCGGGAGCTTCGTCACGTTGCCGCGGTTGGACGCAAAGAGGCCGCCGGTGCCGCGCCGGAAGTTGCGGGTTTCGATCTGCGCTTCGAGCTCGGCGACGGTCGGGAACTTCTGCGGGGCGGTGCCCTGTGTCGCCGCGACCTGTTCGTCCAGGTGCTCTTCCATCCAGTGTTCGAGGGCGTCGGCCTTGGCCTCCGAGCCCATCAGGCTCACGGCGGCGGTGCCTCCAAGGCTGGCGATAAAGGCTCTGCGATCAACTTCCATGAGTCCTCCTGTCGTTTCTCCGCGCTACTTTACGCCTTTTGCCTCGAGGTCGGCGAGCCATTTCTGGGCAAACGCCCGGGCGGCGTCGGTGGCCGGTTTTCCGGCCCGAAACAGCATTTTCCACTCGGCGGGCCTGGCCTCGAGGGCGGCATCCGCGAAGCGCATCTTCTTGTCCCGCTCGACCAGCTGGGCCGTGAAACTGATGTCTTTCGACACGTCGAGGAATTTGCGCAGACGATTTGCCACCAGGGCGCGCGGATCGGCAGGGTAGACGGCATCGAGCTCTTTCACGGCCACCTCGTAGGCCTGGACCTGACGGGTCCGCTGTTCCTTGAGCGCGGCCTCCAACGCGATTCTTGCGTCGCCCTGTTCCATCTCGGTAAAGCGCGCGCGCACGGTATCAAACCCCTCTTCCAGCGTCTTGCGCTGTTGCGGTGTGACGTCGTCGAACTGCTTGCGCATGCCCTCGACCTGGGCCTCGAAATTGGCGCGCTGTTTGGCGAGCACGTCGTCGGCGCTGGTTGGCGGCGGCAGCGGATCGGGGCCGTTGGCGTCGCGGTGATCGGCGTAGCGTTTGGGGAATTCCGCGCTTTCGACAAAGGCACGGGCCAGCGTCAGCGCGGCGTTGACGATGGCGACCCGCACCTGCGGCGAGGCGGCGGTGAAGACGTCGGCCTTGCCGGCGATCGACACGGCGCCCGACACGAACGAATCGAAGACGGCCTCGCGCGCGCGGCCCTCAGTGATACCTAGCTGCGCGGTAACGGCTTGTGCAGAGAGAGCGAGCCCTGCCATTGCCGTGACGATTACGGGGATGAGGACGGCTCGATTCATCCGGTAAGGATACCGCGCAGGAGGGCGGTTCCCCACGAGGGTTCCTGACGATGGTTCCTCACGGTGGTTCTTCACGGTGGTTCGGCGAACCTCCGTTTAGAACCTCCGTCCGGAACCCTCGTCCGGAACCCTCGTGAGGAATCCGCTACGCCGGTTTGGCCTGAATAGTGACCTTATGGCCGCGAATCTTGGTGGTGCGTAGCGCAGCGATGATCTTGTCCGACAGGTCTGCCGGGACCTCGACCAGCGAATAGTCGTCGTGGATCTTGATGGCGCCAATCGCGCTGGAGCTGATCTTGGCCTCGCCGGCGATCGCACCCACCAGGTCGGCCGGGCGGATGCTCTCCTCTTTTCCGACGCTCAGGCGGAGCAGCATCATCGCGCCCGATTGGCGCGGCCGCGGGGCACGGCTGTCGCGCGGACCCCGCTCGTCGCGACCCGAGTCGCGACCCGATCGCCGGGCCTCGTCGCGGCTTTCGTCGACCTCGCCTTCACCCGTGCTCTTGTCGAAGGCGTCGTGGATCATCTTGACGGCCGCGGCGGCGACGTCAAGGATGTCGAAGTCCTGCACGAGCGATTCGACGATCTCGCGCACCTCGTCCAGGCCGCCTTCGGCCAGCTGCTCGCGCAGGGTTTCTTTCGTCGCTTCGAGACGGCGCTTCTTCAGATCCGCTTCGGTCGGCAGGTTGAGGATCTCGATCTTCTGCTTGGTCAGCGCTTGGACGAACTTGAGAAAGCGGTGCTCTCTCGGGTTAGCCAGGGTGATCGCCATGCCTTCGCGGCCGATGCGGCCGGTTCGTCCGATGCGGTGCACGTAGACTTCAGGCGCGGTCGGTAGATCGAAGTTGATGACGTGCGAGACGTGATCGATGTCGAGCCCTCGCGCGGCGACGTCGGTCGCGACCAGAATGTCGGCCTGCTCGCTCCTGAACAGCTGCATGACGCGATCGCGCTGCTTCTGCACCATGCCGCCATGCAGCGCCTGCGCGCCGTAGCCGTGCGCGTTCAGCGTGTCGGTGAGCTCGTCGACCTCGATGCGCGTGCGGCAGAACACGATCGCCGACTTCGGCCCTTCGAAATCGAGGATGCGCCCGAGCGCCGTCATCTTCTGCCCGCGCCCGACGATGTAGGCGACCTGGCGGACGAGGGGCATCTTGCCGGCGCCAAGCTTTTCTTTGGCGATGGTGACGCGCTTCGGTGTCTTGAGGTGGCGGCCCGCGATGGCCGCAATGCGAGGCGCCAGCGTTGCGGCGAAGAGCGCCGTCTGGCGTGTCTCCGGCGTCTCGGCGACGATGAGATCGATGTCTTCGGCGAAGCCCATGTCGAGCATCTCGTCAGCTTCGTCGAGCACGAGCACTTCCACCGTGCTGAGGTCGAGCGTCTTGCGGCGCAGGTGGTCGAGCACGCGGCCCGGCGTGCCTACGATCACCTCCGCACCGCGGCGCAGCGCGCGGATCTGGTGATCCATCGGGGCGCCGCCGTAAACGGGCACGACGTTGAGGTTCGAGCCCTTCGCGTACTTGTGGAGCGCTTCCGCGACTTGCATCGCGAGCTCGCGCGTCGGCACGAGCACGAGCGCGCGGGCCCGGCCGCGGTTCGTCTTGAGGTCGCGTAGCAGCCGATCGAGCAGCGGTAGCGCGAACGCGGCCGTCTTGCCGGTGCCGGTCGCGGCCTGGCCGAGCATATCGCTGCCCGAGAGCAGCACCGGGATCGCTTCGCGTTGAATGGGCGTGGGTTCTTCGTAGCCGAGCGCAGCGACCGCGGAAACGAGCGAGTCCGCGAGTCCGAGCGACGCAAAACCGGCGGCATCACCGGCGAGTGGAGTCTTCATGAATCGATCTTCAGTCTTCTTGAGAGGCCTTGCGACCGTTATTCGTGCTTGCAGTTTGCCTTGAGCCAGCTCGCGTAGCCCGGCTCTCCGAGCTCGCCGGCCGCGAGGGCCAGCGTCTGAATGGTGGCGTCGACTTCTGTCGCCGTGAACATCTGACCATTTCGTTCCAGGAACATGACGGCGATGATGAAGCCCGTCCGTTTGTTGCCATCGATGAACGGGTGGTTCTTCACCACACCGAAAGCATAAGCAGCGGCTAGCTCAAATAATGTCGGCGTGCCGTAGGCTTGGAGGTTCTCCGGTCGAGCAAGCGCAGAGTCGAGAAGGCCGCTATCGCGAAGACCCGGCGCGCCACCGAACTCCGACAGAAGCCGCTCGTGGGTGGCGAGGACCACCTCCCTGAGCAGCCAAACCGGAGCCTTCATTTCGCCAGTTCGCGCAGCGTCCGGCGATAGCGGTTGATGACACTTTCGGCTGCTTCCATCTGCCGCTTGAACTCGTCGTTGGACGGACCCACTCGCAGGCCCCCGTCCACCGTTTCGGTCACGCAGATGGTGTCTCCCTCGCCCACTTTCAGGTGTGCCAGCACTTCCTTTGGAAGCACGACACCCAGCGAATTGCCGATCTTGCGAAGTTTGAGCTCGACGACCATGGGCCCATTGTATCAACAAATGTTATAACAGACCACCTTCAAGGTGCGTCTGCTAAGAGCTCATTCGTTTCTGAGGGCCACAATCGGATCTACCGTTGTCGCGCGCCGCGCGGGTAGGTAGCTCGCCACAAAGGCGATCGCGGTCAGGAAGATCGCAACACCGCCGAAGCTGATCGGATCGGTCGCCGTCACGTTATAGAGCAACGACGCGATCACAGTTCGACGCGTAGGCGCTGGTCACACCCGGCAGACCTTCAATGCGGCGCATGATGTCTTCGACACGCTGCGACTTACGCTCCTCTGCTTCGTAGCTGTCGCCGGTCATGTAAAACCGAAGGGTCAACAACGGCGAGGTGTCAAAACCGGGGCTCGCGCTTTGCAGGTTGAGGTAACTGCGGACGAACAACGACGCGCCGACGAGTAATAAGGCAGGTCACCCGGAGGGACCGCGCCGTCGAGCAGCCACACGCCGAAGTAGGCGATCGCGATGCCAAGCGGCGCCGAGGCCAGACCGAGCAGCACGCATTCGGTCAACAGTTGCCGCACCATCCGCGCGCGGCCGGCCCCAAGCGCTGCCCGCACGGAAAACTCGCGCTGTCGTCCAGACGCGCGCGCCAGCATCAGGTTGGCGACGTTGGCGCACGCAATCAGCAGCACCAGCGTGACGGCGCCCATCATCGTCAGCAGCACCAGCCGCACGTCGTCCGGGATGAACTCGTCGGACATCGGCTCCGCGGTGGCGCTCCACCCCTCGCTCGTCAGCGGGTACCGTTGCGCCAGGGTGGTGGCCATCGAGGCGACGTCGGCGCGCGCCCGGGTGAGGTCGACGCCCGGCTTCATCCGTCCGAAGGCGAAAAGATCGCGGTTACTTCGCGGATTCATTTCCGCAAGCGGCGTGAGCGGAATCCAGACCTTGTGATTTTCGGGGAAGCTGAACTTGGGCGGCATCACACCGATGACGGTGTGCGGGCGCCCATTGAGCATGACACCGCGGCCGATAATCGACGGGTCGCTGTTGTAGCGCCGCCGCCACACATCGTCGCTGAGGATGACGACCGGCTCAGCGCCGGTTCGATCGTCCTCCTGGTTGAAATGACGGCCGAGTGCCGGGGGCACGCCCAACATCGGGAACAGGTCCCACGTGATGGCGCCGCCCGGGTACCGTTCCGGTTCGGCGCCGTCGGACAGCGTGATGCTGCGGCCGCTGATGGCGGTGATGGACGACAACGTCGTGGTCATGGTCTTCCAGTCGCGGAGGCTCTGGTACGACAGGCCCTGATCACGGACACCGCCGCGATCGAACGTTTCGTTGACCACGAGGAGCCGATCAGCCTCAGCGAACGGGAGGGATTGAATGAGGATGGCGTCAATTACGCTGAAGAGCGTGGCGTTGATGCCGATGCCAAGCGCCAGGCACAAGATCACGATTACGGTGACACCGCGATCGAGCCGAGGCTGCGGACGGCGTATCTGATGTCCTGAAGGATCATGGCACCACGACCTTGCCGTCCTTCATAACCCACCGCACGCCGGTGAAGAGGGCATCGATGTTCGTGAGCGGGTCGCCTTCGACCGCGACCAGGTCGGCCAGAAAGCCCGGCGCGACCTGGCCAAGCTTGTCTGGCATGCCCAGCAGCGCCGCAGCGGTCGTCGTCGCTGTGGCCAGCGCCTGGGCGTTGGTCATGCCGGCCTTGACCATCCAACCAAGCTCGCGCGTGTTCTGACCGAACATCGAGTAGACCGCGTCCGACCCCATCCCGATTTTCACGCCGGCCTTGACGGCGCGCCGCACCGACTCGAGGTTGCGCTCGATGTAGTCCTTGAGCGCGACATCGGAGCCTTGCGCAAAGCCGTACTCGGCCTGCGCATCGATGTAATAGCGGTTGTGATCGACGGTCGGCACCCACACCGTGCCGCGCCTGGCCATCTCGGCGAGGGTCTCGTCATCGACGTCTGCGCCGTGCTCGACGGAATCCGCTCCCGCGCGAACGGCGTCTCGCACACCGCTCGCGCCGTAAGAGTGGATCGCGACCTTCTTGCCAAGCGCGTGGCCCGCGTCGACGATTGCCTTCATCTCGTCGAAGGACACCGTCTGCGTGCCGTCGACGTTTTCGAAACCTCCGCGCGATCCGAACACCTTGATCCAATCGACCCCCGCCTTGACGCGCTCCTCGACGAGCTTCTTCATCGCCTCCGGATCGGGCGGCTGACCCTGACGCGCGGAAAGGCCCGGGCCGGACGCGAGAATGCGCGGACCGATCATCGCGCCCGATGCGATGAGCTCGCGCATCGCGAGATCCATGTCGTTGCCGGCATTGAGGTCGCGGACCGTGGTGACGCCGGTCTCGAGGGTGAGGCGGGCATTCTCCTGCGCGAGAAACACCGTGACGGCAGGCAAGCGCCGTTGGCCTCGCGGCCGCGTGCCGGGCTTGCGATCCCAGTAATAGGTGATGTGCGTGTGGAGATCGATCAGCCCCGGCAGGCCGGTGTATTTGCGAAGGTCAACGACCTCCGCGCCCTTTGGCACCGCGGCGTTTCCGCTGCCGACGGCGACGATTCGATCACCCTCCACGACGACCACCGCGTCGGCAATGACCTTCGTGCCGTCCCAGAGGCGGCCGAAGCGTGCCGCGCGGGTCTGCGCGTCCGCAGGCAAGACGCCCGCGATCAAGAGCAACGCGCACAGCCACGCTCGAGTGAGTGTCATGCGCCGAAGGATAGCCGTGTTGCCGGGCGCGGGCAATCAGTTAGAGTGTCTGCCAGAGCGTGTCGATGCACATCGTGATTGTCGGCGGCGGGCAGGTCGGCGCCGCGCTCGCCCGAGCCCTGGCTGCCGACAATGAAGTATTCGTGATCGATCACGATCCGGCGGTGGCCGACGTGTTTGCGAGCCTGGACGTGGAGTTCATCCCCGGAAGCGGCACGAGTGCGGACGTGCTGGCCCGAGCGGGCATCAAGAACGCGGCATTCCTCGTGGCCTGCACCGGCCTGGACGAGGTCAACATCGTCGCCTGCGCGATTGCCAACAAGATTGGCAGTCCCGAAACCATCTGCCTCGTGTCGCGCGCCGATTTTCTCGGCGCGTCTCCCGAAGCCGGCCTCGAACAATTCGGCATCAACCGCGTGCTGTGGCCCGAGGCGCAGCTGGCCGCCGACATCGAACAGGTCGTTACCGCACCCGGGGCGATCGACGCGGAGGTGTTCGCCGGCGGCGTCGTGCGGTTGCTGGAGTACCGGCTCGAAGCTGATTCCGCCCTGGTGGCCGCGCCGGTGCGTAGCCTGCATCTGCCACGCGGCTCGCTGATCGTCGCGGTGAAGCGCAGCGGCAAGCTATTCGTGCCGCGGGGCACGACGCAGCTGGCGGCGGGCGACAAGATCATCATCATGGGCACGCCGGAGGCGATGCGCGAGGTCGCGGCTCTGGTCCGGCCCGGCGAGACCGGGGAACGCCAGAAGGTGACGATCATCGGCGGCGGCGACGTCGGCCTCGAAGTCGCCGAGCGGCTCGAGAAGGTCGCCAGTGTCGAAGTCCGCATCATCGAGCGCGACGCCGCCCGCGGGGCGAAGCTGGCGGCCCGGCTGAGCCGCACGCTGGTGCTCAACGGCGATGGCACCGACCTCGAGCTCCTCGAATCCGAAGACGTCGGCCGCAGCGACGTGCTGGTGTGCGTCATCGACAACGACGAGCGCAACCTGCTGGCGTCGTTGCTCGGACGGCAGCTCGGCGTGCCGAAGATCGTGACGCGAGTGAGCCGGCCGGGCAACCTGCGCCTGTTCGAACGGGTCGGCATCGACGTGGCCCTCTCGGCGCGGGGCGCCGCGGTGGCCTCGATCCTTCATCGCATCTCTGGCGGGACGTCGAGCCTGGTCGCTGTGCTGGAGCACGGTGAAGCGCGCGTACTGGAGCTCACCGTTTCTCCGAACTTCGTCGCCCGTGACCTCAAGGCGATCGGCACGCCTGAAGACGTGATCGTGGCCGCGATTCTGCGAGGCGACCTGGCGATCGTGCCGCGCGGCGACGATCGCATCGGGCCCGGGGATCGCATTCTGGTGTTCTCGACCGGCGCGGCTAGCGAACGCGTCCAGGCGTACTTTAGCGGCACGGGCGGCTAGGTCCGCTCCAGGTTCATGCGGCTGTCCCTCGTCGTTCACGTCTGCGGCCTTCTGATTCGCGTCTTCGGCTTGATGTTCCTCGCGCCGCTGGCGATCGCGCTGGTCTACCGCGAATTCAACGACGCCCTCGGGTTCACCGTGTCGGCGGTCGTCACGGTCACGATCGGGCAGCTGATGCGGCAGGCCGGAGGCATTTCGGCCGAACAGGCGCTCGAAGGCATGCGGCGCGTCGAAGGCTTCGCGGTCGTGTCGGCCTCGTGGCTGTTGATCGCCGGCTTCGCCGGCATTCCGTACCTATGGGTCGGTCTTGGCCCTATCGACGCGATGTTCGAATCGATGTCGGGGTTGACGACAACTGGTGCGACCGTTTTTCGCGACTTCTCGCAGTATGGCCGCGGCATTTTTTTCTGGCGATCGATGAGCCAGTGGCTTGGCGGCATGGGGGTCATCGCGCTGTTCGTCGCTGTTCTGCCACGTCTGGCGATCGGCGGGCGCGAACTGTTCTTTGCCGAGGCCCCGGGACCCGACGACGAGAAGGTCAGCCCGCAGATCCGCCGCACGGCGGCCATCCTGTGGCGCTTGTACACCATCTTGACGCTGCTGCTGATCCTCGCGCTGAGGTTGGTTGGATATCCGCTGTACGATGCCATCGTCCACGCGTTTACCACTCTGTCGGCGGGCGGGTTCTCGCCCCATCCGCTGTCGATCCAGGGTTACCAGAATCCCGCGGCCGAGTGGGTCATCATCGTGTTCATGTTCCTGGCTGGCGCCAACTTCGCGCTGCAGTATCGGGCCTTGGCGCGCCGCGACGCGCGGATTTTCGTGCGTGACGAAGAGCTGCAGGCGTACACCATCGTCGTGCTGGTTGCGGCCGCGCTGGTGGTCGTCGCGCTGTGGCGAAGTGGCAGCTCCAGCGATCTGGTGCGCATCGCCCTGTTTCAGGTGCTGTCGATCATCACCACGACGGGATTTGCGAGCGAGGATTTTCAGCTGTGGAGCGACCAGGCCAAGATGGTGCTGCTCGGCCTGATGTTCATCGGCGGATGTGCCGGCTCGGCCGGTGGCGGCCCCAAAGTCGTGCGACACGTCCTGCTCGCGCGCTACACGATCCGCGAGCTGCGGCGGACGCTGCATCCCCGCGCGGTACTGCCAGTAAAGCTCGGCGGCCGGGTCGTGCCGGAAACGGTGCTCCAGGGCGTCGTCGTGTTCTTCCTGTTCTACATGCTGACGTTCGCGCTGTGTTCCGCGGCCGTGATCTTTCTCGGCGCCGACATCGTCACGGGCATTTCGGCCACCGCCGCGACGCTCGGCAACGTCGGTCCGGGCTTCAACCAGGTCGGGCCGATGGCGCACTATGGGGACCTTCATCCGGTGAGCCGCATCGTGCTGACACTGGCGATGTGGATCGGACGCCTGGAAGTGCTGACCGTGCTGGTGATCTTACGGCCCGAAGCGTGGCGCTCGGGCCAATGGAGCTCCGGAAACCCGAGAGCGGGGAGCTAACGGATTGGTTACCAGAGTCAGGGCAGCAGGGCGAACAGTCTCGTCGGGCCGCCGCTGCCGCCGGCGAGATTGATTGGCGCGACGACCACTGTGAATCCTCTTGGCGGCAGTGACGTCAATCGAGCCGCGTTCTCGATGTGGAACACATTCAGCCGCATCGTCAGGTTGTGGGTCTCGAACTTCGCCGACGGTCCGTAATCCACGCTCGGCGTGTCGATGCCCAGGCCGGCGACCTTGCGATCCCGCGCGAGGTAAGCAGCAGCGTCCGGATGAACGCCGGGAAAATGCTTCACGCCGCCACGGTCGTTCATGTATTTCTTCTGGTCGGGCCAGCGCACATCCCAGCCGGTCGCGAACAGCACGATCGAGCCTTCGGGGATCACGCCGTTGCGCGCCTCGAACGCCTTCACGTCGTCGACGGTGATTTGGTAGTCCTCGGGTTTCCCCGTCACGTTGATGCAGATCCCGGGACGCACGAGGCGATCGACCGGGATGCGGTCAACGGTCCACGCGCCGCCGAAATGGGCAGGCGCATCGAGGTGAGTGCCGAAGTGTTCGTCGGAGCTGAACGCGCCGCCGACATAACCACCTCCATCGTTTCCTTTGCGCTGGAAGACGCGATCGCCGGTCCAGCTTGGATCCGTCACCGCAAGCGGATGGCCGAGGTCAACGACGCGTTGCGCAAGAACCGGTGCGGCTGCGCCGAGCGCGACGACGAATACGACGGCCCGAATTCGGTGGTGAGCGCTCATGGCGCTTACTGTAATCCCAAGCGGAACTAAAGTTCCGCTCTATACCCAGGCGGGACTAAAGTCCCGCCTCTACATCGCGCTCTCGATTGGGAAGGGGAGTCAGCAATGCGGCGACAGCCGTGAGGGCGATCACGGCCGCAAGCAGGTTGAACATCGCGGCGTAACTGCCGGTCCACTCGATACACCATGCCAGCAGCAGCGGGCCTACCGCGGAAGCCACCACCGTCAGCGCCTGGGCGGCGCCCTGGATGCGGCCCAGATTGCGGCGGCCGAAGACGCGCGGCCACACGCTGAAGAACAGCACCATCACGAGGCCGCCGCCGAGGCCCATCGCGACCGCCCACAGCATCACCTGTGCGATCGTCGCAACGTGCGGAAGGGCCGCGAGACCTGCCGTGAGAATGAAGAGAGACAGCGCCAGCAGCTTCGGCAATGACACGCGCGTGGCGAGCCAACCACCGCCGAAGTTGCCCACCAGCGCCGTCATCGCTGTGACGATCAGCGTCTGGTAGTAGACGCTCGCGTCGAACCCGCGCTCGGCGAGGATCGATTCGTTGAACAGCCCGATGCCCGACGCCACCAGGCCATAGAGCGCCGCGCCGATCGCGAAGACCCAGAACGTGGGCGTCGCGATCGCGTCCTTCCAACCCATGCCCGACAGGAAATCCGCCGCGGCCGGCAGCGTCAACGGCTTGTTCTCACCGTCGGGCGTCACGCCGATCGACTCAGGGCTGCGGCGCGCCAGCAACCATGACAACGGCGCGAGACCGGCGACGAGTGCGACGCCCACCGCAAACCAGGCGGCACGCCAGCCCCTCGACTGCACCAACGACCCGACGATCGGAAACGCCGCCATGAACCCCATGCTCATCACGATGCTGTAGATCGCCATCGCGGTGTCGATGCGGCGCACGAACCACTGGCCAACCATGGCGAGGCTGATCACCGATAACGCGCTCTGGCCAAGCCCGCGCGTCAGGGCGACGCCGAGCGCGAGCGCCCAGAACGATCGCGCCTCGCTCATGAAGCAGACGACCACGCCCAGTGACAATGACACCGTCGTGAGCATGACCCGCGCGCCGAAGCGATCGACGAAACGCCCGATGCCGATCGCAAACACGGATCCGATGAGCGTCGCCCAGAGGTTGAGTTGAGCGTAGGCGACGCGGCTGATCCCGAGGTCGGCGATCAGCGGTTCGGTGACGAGGCCGAGGCCCTGCGTGCGTCCCGGCAAGGTGCCGACCATCGCCGCCGCCGCGAGCAGCAACATGATCCAGCCGTAATAGACGCGTGCCATGGGCAATAACGAATAACGAATTACCAATAACCAAAGGGGACAGTGTTGGTTATTGCAAATTCGTTATTGGTTATTTAAGAGCATCATCCCTCAAGTAGGCTTGAGCCCGTCACGCGCCACGGTAAACGCCAGGTCGGCAGCCGGCAGTAGTCAGGAAGCAAGACCGACAGTGAGAATCCTTCTAATTTGCGCCTTCTGTGTCGCCTCCTGTGCTGTCGAATTGGCGGCGCAGGACTGGCCGGAGTTTCGCGGGCCGGGCGGGCAGGGACAGTCATCCGAGCGCGACCTGCCGTTGGAATGGGCCGAGACGCGCAACGTGGCGTGGAAGACGGCGCTCCCCGGACTCGGCTGGTCGTCGCCCGTCGTCTCCGGCGGCAAGGTGTGGATCACGACCGCGATCGAACAGCGCGGTGTGTCGTTACGGCTGATGGCGTTTGACGCCGCCACCGGGCGCGAGGCGCTCAACGTCGAGGTGTTCCACCTGACCGGCGCGCGCCGCGAAATCAATCCCAAGAACAGCTGGGCGTCGCCGACGCCGATCGTCGAGGGCGACCGCGTCTACGTGCACTTTGGCGCCGACGGCACCGCGGCGCTCTCGACCGACGGCACGGTGATCTGGAAGCAGCGCTTCGAATACGAATCGCAACACGGCGCCGGCGGATCACCGGTGGTGTACGGCGGGTTGCTGATTCTCAATTGCGACGGCAGCGACAACGCGTTTGTCGTCGCTCTCGACAAGACCACCGGCACAGTGAAGTGGAAGACGAATCGGCGCTATCCCGCCGACCAGGCGTACACGACGCCCCTTGTGATCCGCGCCGGCGATCGCGATCAGCTGATCAGCGTGGGCGCCTATCGCGCGACGGCGTACGATCCCCTGACCGGAAAGGAGATCTGGCGCGTCAGCTATTCCGACGGTTTCTCTAACGTGCCACGTCCCATTTACGGGCATGGCCTGGTTTACATCGCCACCGGATTTCAGCAGCCCTCGATGATCGCCGTGCGTCCCGATGGGCTCGGCGACGTGACCAAGACCCACGTCGCCTGGAAACTCGCGAGGGGCGCGCCCCTGACCCCCTCGCCGCTCATCGTCGGTGACGAGTTCTACATGGTGAACGACGCCGGAATCGCCTCGTGCCTCGATGCCAGGACCGGGACGGTGATCTGGCAACAGCGGCTGGGTGGCACTTATTCAGCCTCTCCGGTTTTTGCCGATGGGCGCATATACTTTCTGGCCGAGCAAGGGGTGACGATCGTGATTGCGCCCGGCAAGGAATTTCGCCGATTGGCGACCAACCCGCTGAACGGCGGGCTGCTGGCGTCAATGGCGGTCTCGAACGGCTCGCTCTTCTTGAGGACTGATAGTCACTTGTACCGAATCGTCGCCCCGTAGCGAAAATTGCCTTGGCACTAAACGATCGCCCTGCACTGACGTATTGCTATTTTGGAGAACCGTAATGACCACAAGGCTGCGTTTACTTTTCCTTTGCGTTTTGTTTGCCGGTATCACGTCCGCCGCCCACGCCCAGGCTACCGCCACCGGTCAGAAGCCTTTCGAGCCGCAAGTCGGCCAGGCCGGCAAAGACGTGGTGTGGGTCCCCACGCCGCAGGCGGTGGTCGACAAGATGCTCGACCTGACCAAGGTCACCAAGAACGATGTGGTGATGGATCTTGGCTCGGGTAATGGCATCACGGTGATTACCGCCGCCAAACGCGGCGCCCGCGCCATCGGCATCGAGTACAACCCCGACATGGTCGAGCTGTCGAAGAAGAACGCCGCCGACGCGGGCGTGAGTGACCGCGCCACCTTCGTCAAGGCCGATCTCTTCGAGACCGACCTCTCGAAGGCCGACGTGATCACGATGTTCCTGCTGCCGTCGATCAACATGAAGCTGCGGCCGAAAATCCTCGACCTCAGGCCCGGCACGCGCATCGCCTCGAACACCTTCACGATGGAAGACTGGCAGGCCGATGAAACCGCGACCCTCAGCGAAGGCTGCTCGAGCAGCTGGTGCACGGCGCTGTTCTGGATCGTGCCCGCCAAGGTCGACGGCAGGTGGACAACGCCGAACGGCGAGCTCAACCTGACGCAGACGTTCCAGATGCTGTCCGGCACACTGGGCAACCAGGCCGTGCAGGGCCGCCTCCGCGGTAACGAGATCACGTTCACTGCCAGTACGGCAAAGTACACCGGCACGGTCGACGGCAACACGATCAAGATGACCGGGCCGACGGCGTTTACCGCAACGAAGAAGATGTAAACCGCGGAACTAAAGTTCCGCGCTACGCCGTAGGAGAAAGGTCGCCATGAAACGGGTATTTGCTCTCGGTATCGTCGTCTTATCAGGACTGCTGACCATGACGGTCGCGGCGTTCCAGGCGCCGGCGTCGACGGCGCCAAAGTCGCTCGACATCGTCAAGCTGCGAGACCACCTCTACGTGATCACGAGCTCGAGCCCGACGCCTCGCGAATCGTTCAGCGGCGGCAACGTGGCGGTGTTCATCACCGACGCAGGGGTCACGCTCGTCGACACCAAGCTGGCCGGCTGGGGCCAGGTGCTGCTCGAGAAGGTGAAGTCGGTGACGAACAAGCCCGTCACGACCATCATCAACACCCACACGCACGGCGACCACACCGGCAACAACGACGCGTTCGGCAAGGTCGAAGTGGTGGCGCACGAAAACACCAAGGCGAACATGATGAAGATGGACGCCTTCAAGGGTAAGGAGCAATTCCTCCCCGGTAAGACGTACAAGGACAAGCTGACGCTCGGCAAGGGCAAGGACCAGATCGATCTCTATTACTTCGGCGCCGCGCATACCAGCGGCGACACGGTGATCGTGTATCCGGCCTTGCGAGTCCTCCACATGGGCGACATGTTCGCGTGGAAGGACGGGCCGCTCTGCGATCGCAACAACGGCGGCAGCTGCCTCGCTTATCCCAAGACGCTTGCGAACGTGATCGCCGGCGTGAAGAACATCGACACCGTGATCCCGGGACACTCCCCGATGATGACGATGACGGATGTGCAGGGGTATCAGCAGTTCATGACCGGCCTGGTGGCGGCCGCGCAGGCGGCGGCCGGCGCGGGCAAGACGGTAGACGAGGCAGTGGCGGCGTTCGACATCGCCAACTACCCGGGCTACAAGAACGAGCGCGTCAAAGGCGCGATGCAGGTCGTGTTCGACGAGATGAAGAAGTAAGTTACGGCACTGAAATGGATTCGCCTTTGAGCGGCGGTGTGTGCACCGGAAGACGGCGTGCGCGCGTCGCCTGCTCGAAGCTGTAACCGAGCGCGATCAGGCGCGGCTCGCTGAACGCCGGCCCAAGGAACGACACGGCGACCGGCAGGCGATCGCCGGTGAAACCCGCCGGCACGATCAAATCCGGAAAGCCAGTCAGGTTGGCGATGTTGGCGGGTGAGCTCGCGCCCCCGCCAGGCACATCAGGCGGCGCGGCCACCAGTTGCGGCCGGGTCGGCGCCGTCGGATAGACGATGGCATCGAGCGTTTGCGAGGCGAGCAGTCCTTCCACCACCGCGCGCACCAGCGGCAGCCCGTGATCGCGCACGGCCTTATAGCGATAGTCATCGAGCGTGCCGCTGCCGGCTTCGCGCTTCATCAACGTCCAGCGGCCGGGATTCGGCCCGGCGCCATCAGGCCTCGGCGCATTCACTTTGCGCGCGCGCTCGATCAACTGATCAATCGTTTTCGGATATTGAGGGCCGGTCGTGGCCAGGTAGTCCTTGATTTGCGCGACAAACTCCGGATACCTGATCGCGTTATAGAACTCGCCCTTGGCCGCGATCAGCCACGCCGGAAAACGCACGTCGACAATGGTGGCGCCGGCGCCCCGCATGGCGTCGAGCGCCGACTCCATGACCCAGTCGACGTCGGCGTCGTGGCCCATGAAGTCGCGCGCCACGCCGATGCGCGCGCCCCGCAGCGCATTGGCGTTGAGGTACTTCGTGTAATTGGTTTCGAAGCGGCCTTCGCTCTTCCTGGTGGCCGGGTCCGCCGGATCCACTCCCGTCATCACACCAAGCGCGGCGGCGACGTCCGACACGTTTCTCGCCATCGGCCCGCCGGTGTCGAAGCTGAGGCCGAGGGGGATGATGCCGTCGCGGCTCAGCAATCCGTGCGTCGGCTTCAGGCCGGCGATGCCGTTGGCGGTGGCGGGTCCACGGATCGATCCACCGGTGTCGGTGCCCAGGCCGACGGTGGCATACGCCGCGGCAATCGCGGCGCCGGTGCCGCCCGACGATCCCGACGGTGTTCGCAGCAGGTCGTGGGGATTGCGGGTTGCGCCGCCGAGCGAGCTGATGGCGGCGCCCGATGCGAACTCCGACATGTTGACCTTGGCAAGGATGATCGCGCCGGCGTCGCGCAGCTTCTTCACGAGAAACGCATCGTCCGGTGGAATCGAGCCTTCGAGCAGGATCGAACCGCCGGTCGTCGGCAGGTCGGCGGTGTCGTAGTTGTCCTTGAGCACCACGGGAATGCCATGAAGCGGCGAGCGCGGACCCTTAGCCTTGCGTTCGGCGTCACGCGCGCGTGCCGTGTCGAGGGCCCTGGGGTTGAGCGTGATCACGGCGCGCAGGCTCGGGCCCTGCCGGTCGTAGGCCTGAATGCGCGCGAGGTGGAGCTGAACCAGCTGCTCGGACGTGAGCGTGCCGGCGGCGAACGCGGCGTTGAGATCCGCGATGGTCGCCGCGTCCAGATCGATCGCCTTGCGGGCGGCAACGGGTGCGAGCGTAGCGAGCAGCACGGCGGCAAGCATCAAGCTCCGCAACGTTGCCTTGCCGCTATTTGCGGTGATCGTGATCTTCATGGCGAGGCCCATTATGGGCCTTTCGTTAGGCGGAGTAGGCGGAGAGTTGTAGTACCCGCAAGCCCGGAATATCAGGCAATCGCCGGTCGTTGGTGACGAACGTCGAACATCCCGCGCTGAGCGCGGCAGCAAGTTGCAGCGCGTCGGGCGTCTTCACTCCGGTTGCGGCGCGTAGTTGCGACGCCGCGCGCAGTTGGTCGTTCGTAATGTCGGAAACCCGAATGCCGCGGCTCCCGAGCAGGAGCGCTTCGTAGCGGCTCGCGAGCCCGCCATTGCCGGATCGGTAGGGCACCACCAGCACTTCGAGCAGCGTTAGCGCCGACGTGACCAGGTCGCGCTTGCCCCGCTCAGCATCGGCAAACAGGGGGTCGATCGTCGCGAGGAAGCGCGGGTCTTCTTCGATCAGGTAGATAAAGAGGGCCGTGTCGATGCCCACGTCGCCGGGGCCGACATCGTCGATCAGTCCCACGAATCCCGTTCCCCCCGGACATGGGCGGCGGCGTCGACGCCCTTCCAATGCTCCTTGCCGAGCCCCCTAAGTTCAAGAATCGACAGGGGTTTCTGTGTTTCCACCGCCTGGGCGAGGATGTGGGTAATCTCCTGCGCCATCGAGCGCCGCTCCTTCTTGGCGCGGGCTCGCAGCTTCCGGTACAAGCCGTCAGGAAAGGCTTTCAAATTGAGCGTCGCCATGTGCCTCCATTATTCCTCCATTATACCTCCACTCGGCCGGATTTGTCTATGAATGTCACGGCCTGTCATATTAGGTTGCCTCAGCCATGACGGGGCGAGATTGGGTGTATAGTTTGCCCAGATACCGAGGCTAGGAAGCCGAGCTAGACGCTCCGGTCCTGGCGTCGCGAGGGTTGTGGCATGAAAGTCGTGGAATGAAAAGCGTCGGTTCCATTTCCCTGGGCACTGCGGTTGTGTGCCTTGGGCTCGTCTCGGTCATCGCAGCACAGCAACCCGCTCCGAGATCCGTCCCTGTGACGGGTGCGGCGACTGCCGCGCCGAAACAGACGCCCGCCGTTTCGCATCCGCAAACATCGATCGACAAACCTAAAGGTTTGTCGCCACAAGTTGCGTCGCATGCCGAACAGAACGCGCTCGTGAAGCGCTACTGCGCCGGCTGTCACAGCGATCGCGGCAAGGCCGGCAACCTGTCGCTGGCTTCGTTCGATCTCGCCAAGTCCGGCCGCGAAGCGGACGTGGCCGAGCGCATGATCCGCAAGCTGCAGGCGAGCATGATGCCGCCGCCCGGCATGCCGCGTCCTGATCCGGTTGCGTATCAGGGGTTGATCCACACGCTCGAGTCGACGGTTGATAGCCACGCGAAGGCCAATCCGAATCCCGGCGGCCGCACGTTCCAGCGCCTGAATCGTCCCGAGTACTCGCGCGCGATCAAAGAGCTGCTGGCGATCGACGTCGAGTCAGGCAACTGGCTGCCCAACGACACGATGAGCGCCAACTTCGACAACATCGCCGACGAGCAGACGCTCTCGCCGACGCTGCTCGAGTCGTACTTGAACGCCGCTGCCGACATCAGCCGCATGGCCGTGGGCGATAAGGACGCGCCTTCGATCGATCACACCTACACCAACCCGAGCTACGTGTCGCAGCACCCCTGGGATCATATTGACGGCGCACCGTACGGCACGCGCGGCGGAATGGTCGTTGACTACGTCTTCCCGGCCGACGGCGAGTACGCAATCGAGATGACGTTCGACTCCGGCGACAATACCCACTTCGAAGACGTCGATGTCTCACTCGACGGGCAGCGGGTCGCGCTCCTCGAGTACGAGCAACTCAGCATCGCCGGCGCCGACGGTCGCGGCCGCTCGCCGCTTCGAACGGAGCCCATCCTGATTCGGGCCGGGCAGCATAAGGTGGCAGCCGCGTTCGTGCGCAAGATCGAGGGGCCGTACGAAGATCTCATCAAGCCGCACGAGTGGTCGTACGCGGGTGGCGGCTCCGGCGGCAGCGGCATTACCACGTTGCCGCACTTGCGCGACCTGATCATCCGCGGGCCGATGAAAACCACGGGCATTTCCACGACGCCAAGCCGGCAAAAGATTTTCACCTGCCGGCCGACCTCGCGGAGCGACGAGCGGGCCTGCGCGCGCCAGATCATCACGCGGCTCGGCGGCGAAGCCTATCGCCGTCCGATGACCGCCGCCGAGGTCGATCGCCTGTTGCCGTTCTACGAGTCGGCTGCGGCCAAAGGCGGGTTCGAGGCCGGCGTGCGCGGGGCGCTCGAAGCGGTGCTCGCGAGTCCCCACTTCATCTTCCGTCTCGAGCGCGCCCCGACCGACGCGCGGGCGGGGGGGACGTACCGCGTGGCCGATGTCGACCTGGCCTCTCGCCTGTCGTTTTTCATCTGGGGCCAGCCGCCCGACAAGAATCTGCTCGCGGCCGCGGCGCGGCGGGAGTTGTCCTCGCCCGGCGGCCTTGAGAAGCACGCGCGCCGCATGTTGGCCGATCCGCGCGCCGAGGCCCTCGGCGAGCGGTTCGCGGCGCAGTGGCTCCGCCTGCAGGACGTCGAGAAGGTTCGGCCGGATCCGAACTTCTACCCGAACTTCGACGAGAACCTCGCCGACTTGATGCGCACCGAGACGAAGCTGTTCTTCAACAGCCTGGTGCGTGACGATCGCGGCCTGCTTGACCTGCTGAACGCCGACTACACGTTCCTCAACGAGCGCCTCGCGCGCCACTACGGCATCAAGGGCGTGATCGGCAACCAGTTCCGCCGCGTCACCTATCCCGACACCACGCGCCGCGGCCTTCTCGGCCAGGGCAGCGTACTGGTGCAGACCTCGCTGGCCAACCGCACCTCGCCGGTGCTGCGCGGCAAGTGGGTGATGGAAGTACTGCTCGGCACGCCGCCGCCGCCACCGCCGCCGAATGTTCCCGCGCTCGACGAAACGGGTGCGGCGAAGGAAGGCCGGCTGCTCACTACGCGCGAGAAGATGGAGATCCATCGCAGGAACCCGACCTGCAACTCGTGTCACCGCTTCATGGATCCGATCGGTCTGGCGCTCGACAACTTCGACGTCACCGCCAAGTGGCGCGAACGCGAAAACGGCATGTCGCTCGATACCGCCGGCGATTTCTACGACGGCACGAAGGTGACCTCGCTCGCCGAGCTGACTGCGGCGCTCGTGAAGCGCCCGATCCCGCTGGTGCGAAACTTCACCGAGAACCTGATGGCGTACGGACTGGGAAGGCGCGTCGAGTACTACGATCAGCCCGCCATTCGCACGATTGCGAAGGCGGCGGAAGCGAACAACTACCGGATGTCGTCCTTCATCGTGGGCGTGGTCAAGAGCGACGCGTTCCGCATGAAGAAGGTTGAAGCGGAATCGACTACGACCGAAACTAAGGCTGGACGTTAACAGGAGATCGTGATGCATTTCATGACCGGCAAGCACATGCCCCGTCGCACGTTCATCCGGGGCGCCATGGGCGCCGCGGTGGCGCTGCCATTCCTTGATGCGATGGTGGCGGCGAAAGGCACCGGCGCGAAAGCGGCGGCCGCGACCGACCACACCCGCCTGATCTGCATCGAGGAGGTCCACGGCCTCGCCGGCTGCAACAAATGGGGCGCGACCAAGCACCTGTTTGCGCCGGAGATCGTCGGCAAGGACTTCACGCTGGCGCCCGACAACGCGCTGAGCTCGCTGGCGCCCTATCAGGATTACCTGACCATCGTCAGCAACACCGACGTGCGGATGGCCGAGGCGTTCACCGCGCCGGAAATCGGCGGCGACCACTTCCGGTCCAGCGCCGTCTTCCTGACGCAGTCTCATCCCAAGCAGACGCAGGGCTCCGACATTTGGGCCGGCACGTCGTTCGACCAGATGTACGCGCAGCGCTTCGGCCAGGCCACGCCGATGCCGTCGATGCAGTTCTGCATCGAGAACCTCGACCAGGCCGGCGGCTGCACCTACAACTACTCGTGCGCCTACACCGACTCGATCAGCTGGGCGTCGCCCAACGAGCCGCTGCCGATGATCCGCGACCCGCGCGTCGCCTTCGACATGCTGTTCGGCTCGGGCGGCTCGCCGGCCGACCGCGTGGCACGCCGTCAGACCCGCCGCAGCATCCTCGACTGGATCCAGGGTGAAGTCGCCACGGTGCGCAAGGAACTGGGTTCCACCGATCGCACGCGACTGGATCGGTACCTGAACCACGTTCGCGAGATCGAGCGCCGCATCCAGGCCGTCGAAGCCCGCAACACGAGCGGCGACCAGCGCGAACTTCCGGACGCGCCTGCGGGCGTGCCCGATTCGTTCTCGGAGCACATCAAGCTGCTGTTCGACTTGCAGGTGCTCGCGCTCGAGACCGACATGACGCGCATCATCTCGTTCAAGACCGGCCGCGACGCGCAGAACCGCGTCTTCCCGGAAAGCGGATCGCTCCAGCCGTTCCACCCGTCGTCGCACCATGGCGATCGCGAAGAGCGGATCATGGAGTTCAACAAGATCACGAAGTACCGCATCAGCCAGCTGACCTACCTGCTCGACCGGCTGAAGGAATCGATGGACGGCGACAAGAGCCTCCTCGAAAAGACGATGGTCGTGTGGGGCTCGCCGATGGCGGACCCGAACGTCCACAACCACCGCCGCTGCCCGCTGATCGTGCTCGGCCACGCCAACGGCGCGCTCAAGGGCAACCTGCACATCAAGGCCGCGGCCGATACGCCAATGGCCAACGCGTTCCTGACGATGGGCCACATCCTCGGGATGGACGACATGAAGCAGTTCGGTGATAGCACCGGTGAGCTTTCGCTGACGCAGGCTTCGCCTGCGACAGCATAGATCTCAGATCTCAGAGCGTCGATCTCAGATCTCAGATCTCAGATTGCAGATCAATTGCAGATTGAAGATTGGAGGATTGCAGATTCGATTGATGGATTGGTGATGGAGGGAAAGAACAATCCCCGAAATCTGCAATCTGCAATTGATCTGCAATCTGAGATCTTAGATCTGAGATCGACCATCGACCATCGACAGAGGACAAGCCATGCGCCAGGTTACTGTGAAGCTCGCTCTCGTGTTCATGTTGACCGCTGCGCTCGGCGCGCAGTCGACCTCGCCGGTCGCCGACGCCGCCATGCGCGGCGACAAGGACGCGGTGCGCAACCTGCTCAAGCAGGGCGCCGACGTCAACGGCGCGCAAGGCGACGGCATGAGCGCCATCCACTGGGCCGCCGAGCGCGGTGATGCTGAGCTCGCCGGCATCCTGATCTACGCCGGCGCCAATATCGCCGCCGTCACCCGCATCGGGCAGTACACCCCGCTGCACCTCGCCGCCAAGTCCGGTAGCGCGCCGGTTGCCAAGGCACTGCTGCAGGCCGGCGCCGACGTCAACATGCGATCGACCAACAGCGGTGCGACCGCGCTTCACCTGGCCGCTGCGTCCGGAAGCGCCGCCGTCGTGAACGTCCTCGCCGACGCCAAGGCCGACGTCAACGCCAAGGAAAATGAAGCCGGGCAGACGCCGCTCGTCTTCGCCGCCGGCCTCAATCGCGTCGAAGCCGTCAAGGCCCTGCTGGCGCGCGGCGCCGACGCCGGCGTCACGACCAAGGTCATCGACATCCCCAAGTTCAGCGCGCTCGATCGAGCCGCGTCGCAACGGGAACGAGAGGTCATCGAGGGGTTTGTCGGGAAGGGAACGGAAATCCCGCCGACGCCGAGCCAGGTGCAGGCCGCGGTACAGGCCGGCCGGGAAATCCTGCGGTCGGGGAAGATCCCGCCGCGCGATCCGAATGCGCCGGTCGACCCCAACCAGCGCAATTTCAATCCTGAAGAGATCAACCCGCCGGTCGCCACCAAGGGCGGCATGACGGCGCTGCTCCATGCGGCGCGCCAAGGCTACCTCGAGGCGGCAGAAGCGCTGCTCGACGGCGGCGCGAAGATCGATCAGGTCAACGCCGGTGACGCCACCAGCCCGCTGCTGACCGCAATCATCAACGGCCAGTTCGACATGGCGATGCTGCTCATCAAGCGCGGCGCCAACAACAACCTCGCCGCCAAGAATAACGGCGTCACGCCGTTGTGGGCCGCCGTCAACACGCCGTGGCAGCCGCGCACCCGCTTCCCGCAGCCGCAGGAGATGGAGCTGCAGAAGCACACCTATCTCGAAGTGATGCAGGCGCTGCTCGACAAGGGCGCGAACCCCAACCACCGCATCGGCTCGCACCCGTGGTATCTGGTTTACACCGGCTGCGGCAACCGCAACTGCGGCCTCGCCGATACCTCGGGCTCGACCGCATTCTGGCGCGCTGCGTACGGCACCGACCTGCAGGCGATGAAGCTGCTCGTGGCCTACGGCGCCGATCCGAATATTCCGACGATGGCGCCGCAGCAGCAGATTCGCCGCGGTGGTGGCGGTCCTCCCGGAGCAGCAGCCGGCGGCCAGCCGCAGGGCGCCGGCGGCGCGATCATGCCGACCGCTGAAGCCAGCATGGCGAAGTACGACGCGCCGGTGATTCCGTACGGCGGCCCTGGCGCGTTCGCGATCCACGCCGCGGCCGGCGTCGAGTACGGCGAAGGCTTTGCCGGCAACGCCCATCGCCACGCGCCCGAAGCGTGGATGGCGGTGATCAAGTACCTCGTCGAAGAGCTCGGCGCCGACGTCAATCACCGCGACAACGACGGCTACACCCCGCTCCATCACGCCGCCGCGCGCGGCGACAACGAGATGATTCTCTATCTCGTGAGCAAGGGCGCCGACGTCAAGGCCGTGGCCCGCAGCGGACAGAGCACTGCCGACATGGCGAACGGTCCGGTGCAGCGCCTCTCGGCAATTCCCAACACCATCGCGCTGTTGATGAAGCTGGGTTCGAAGAACAACAACCGGTGCGTGACCTGCTAAGAGCAAAGGCAAAAGGCACAAGGCAGAAGGCAGAAGGCAAAAAGCGACTAGCAAGCATTTTCTTTTTTGCCTTTTGCCTTTTGCCTTCTGCCTTCGCCGCGCAAGCTGATACTCCAGCTGCGCGGCGAGGAGCCGCTCTCGCTGCAGAGGCGCGGCAAGATACGGCAGCAGCCCTGGCGGCTCTCGACCAGGGCCTCAAGTCCACTCCCAACGATCCCGGAATGCTTGCAGCCAAAGGGCGCATCTATTGGCGACTGCTCCGCACCAAGTCTGCGGAACAGGCGTTGATCGCCGCCGCGAAGTCGCCGGCGTACGCGGCAGAGGCGCAGTATTGGCTCGGCCGGATCTATTCCTTCAAAGGATCGCAAGCCGAAGGCGCGTACCCGGGCTGGCATGAAGAGGTCAGCTACCGTCCGCGAGCGACGGCCGCATTCACCGCCGCGGGCGAACCGAAAGCCGAGTGGGTTGCGGCCATCGAAACCGGCGAGGCGAAATTGAAGTTGCTCGACGCGCGCATCGCGATGCTTCAGAGCTCCACTGATGCGTCCGTCGCCGATTTGCGCGCGGCGATCGATGCGCGAACGGCGCTGCGACCCGACCCGATGTCGTACGCGCTCGGCGCCAACCTGTTGCTGGCGCGACGCGCCGATCTGCCGCACGTGATGCGCATGGCCGCCGAAGGCCAGGCGGCCGGCGAGCGTTTCATCCGCGAGAACGAAAGCAGCTACAAGCTCGATGGCAAGGTGCAGGCCTCGCTCGATCGCAACCGCGCCGGGTTTGCCGACATCGCCGGATGGGCCGCGTTCCTGCAGGGCGACATCAAGATCGCCGAAGAGCGGCTGGCTGAATCCGCGCGGCTGTCGCGCGGTCTCGATTCCACCAATCAGCTGCACCTCGCCGAGCTGTCGAGAAAAAAAGGCGATCTCGAGAACGCGCGGGAGCACTACTTGACCCTGCTCGGGCTAGCGGGCGCGACGCCGGTTCAGCGCGATCAGGCGAAGACGGCGCTGGCCGACGTCCAGGCAAAGTCGGGTGAGAGCCCGGCGGAGTACGAGAAGTGGCTCGCCGCCACGCTCGAGCGCAAGCGTGAAGAACGCCGCAAGGCGCTCGTCAGCAACATGGCCGGTAAGAAGCTGCCGGCGCTGGTGCTCACCGACCTGCAGGGCCACAAGGTCGACCTCCAGGCCGAGCGCGGCAACGTCGTCTTGCTGAATTTTTTCTCAGCCTGGTGAGGGGCCTGCAGGGCGGAGTTACCGCTCATCCAGAAGGCTTACGAGAGGTATCATGACGACCCGAGGGTGACGTTCATCCTCGTCAGCCTGGACGACGATCCGGCGCGGCTCGACCGGTATGTCGCCGAGCGCAAGTTTACAATGCCGGTGGCGCGTTACACGCGCGAGCAGGCGGCGCAGAAGTTCAACGTGCACGACACGCCGACGACGTTTTATGTCGATGCGGCGGGGACGATCCGGTATCAGGTGACGGGCGTGGAGCCGCACGGCGATGCGGTGGAGCGCGTCGGCTGGTACATCGAACAGTTGAAGTCTCGCTGAGGAGCGAAGGGGACCAATCATGGAAAAGATGAATCGTCGAGACGTAATGAAGACCGGATTGGCCATGGCGGCCCTTGGCGCAACGAGCAATTTCGATTGGGTGCTTCCGGTCCTGGCGCAAGGCGAAACGGTGGTGCCGTTCACCGAGTGGCCCGCCAACTACAATCCCGCGGCCGCGGTCGATCGCCGGACCTTCGACACCCGCACGCTGAGCGGCCCGTTCACGCCGAAGGATCAGTTCTTCACGACGCAGCACTACGGTCATCCCGAAGTTGATCCGGCCGCGTTCCGCCTGAAGGTCGGCGGACTCGTCAATTCGCCGTTGTCGCTGTCGCTCGACGACTTGCGCAAGATGGGCGGCACCGAGCTCGTCGCGGGCTTCGAATGCTCCGGCAACCGGCGCCCCGTTCAGGGCCTGATCGGCAACGGCCGCTGGACCGGCGTGCCGCTGAAGACGGTGCTCGAAAAGGCCGGACTCAAGCCCGACGCGCGCGAGATCGTGTTCTTCGGCGCGGATCGCGGCAAGGAGTCGGTCAACTTCCGCGGCACCAACTACGACGTCGAGCAGCAGTACGGCCGCAGCATCCAGCGCGACCGCGCGCTGTTGCCCGAGCCGTTCCTGGCCTATGCGTTGAACGGCGAACCGCTGACCAAGCATCAGGGTGCGCCGCTGCGCGTGATCATGCCGGGCTGGTACGGCGCGCCGAACGTGAAGTGGCTGGCGGAGATCAACGCGCAGGCCGATCCCTACCTCGGCAAGTTCCAGGCGAACTGGTACCGCACGCTCAGGGGCGAGATGATCAACGGCGAGATGAAGTGGGTCGAGACGGCGATCACGCACCTGCAGCTCAAGTCGTTCGTGGCGCGCGTCACCAAGAGCGGCAACGCGCACAAGGTCACCACCATCGTGCTGAACGACGGCACGCCGATCAAGGCGGTCGAAGTGAAGGTCGATGACGGCCCGTGGCAAATGGCGACGGCCGATCCGTCAACCACCGCGAAGTACGGATGGAAGCTCTATAACTACACGTGGAACGGCGCGGCCGCCGGCGAGCACACGCTGGTGTCGCGCGTGACCGACGCGACCGGTAAAGTGCAGCCGACCGCCGAGGAGCTCGAGGTCAAGAAGACGTTCCTCGAAGACAACTCGCAGCATCCCCGCAAGGTGATGATCGGCTAGAAACCGAGACCGCTGACGTCGTGACGTCTAACTGCGATACGGGATGCGAATGCCCGGCTCGTCCGCCGGAAAGTCCTTCGTATTGCGCGTGATTAGTAGTGCAGATTCATGTCGAGCCGACGCCCAGATGAGGGCGTCCGGCAATCGAATGCGCGAGGCCTGGCGAATTTCAACGGCGTCCCTGGCTATGGCCCGGGTGACCTCGACCACCCGGAAGTCGCGGAGAAACATCTCGATGACATCGCCCTCTTCCGCGTTGCGGACGCCCGCCTGCACTTCCATCCACGTCACGATGCTGATCAAGCGCTGACGGTAGCGATCGAGCTCCGCTTGTGCGGAGTCAACGCCTTTGAGGTAGTCGATCAGGATGTTGGTGTCGAAGAGCGCCTTCAAGACTCAGCCGCCATTCCGAGAGTCCCATTCGCTCCGGAGCCGATCCTGATAGCTCATTCCGTCTTCTGGATCCGACCGCCAAATCCCGAACGCCCGTGCGGCACCGGAGGTGTGATGCTTGCGCAGGTGTTCGGCCACAGCGCGGCGCACCGCCTCGGCCCTCGACACACCCTCGCGGCGACACCACTTATCCAACGATTCGACCTGATCGGTCGGCAGGTCCACAATCGTTCGCATGCGTCATCATAACACGTTATCAGATGACGGCAATTCTGAGACCGGGACGATCGGGGGCGTCATAGGATGCGGTGGTGAAACAAATGTCTCGTGCGGGCCGACTCATCTCGAGCGCGCTCGTCCTTTGGGGCCTGGCCGCGCCCGTCTCGGCGCAGGCGCCCGCGGCCGCATCGCAGTCCCTCGCCAGCCAGGTCGACGAGATCTTCTCGGCCTTCAGGCCTGACGGCCCCGGATGTGCGGTAGCCGTCTATCAGAATGCCAAGATCGTCCTCGCCACGGGCTATGGCTCCGCGAACCTCGAGTACGGCATACCGATTACGCCGGCCACGCCGTTCATCGTGGGCAGCGTGTCAAAGCAGTTCACCGCCGCGGCGATTGCGTTACTGGTCGAAGAGAAGCGGCTCGCGCTGACGGTGCGAACTACCACCGAGAACACCGCCGCCGCGGTCGTGAGGTATCAACCGCGCGCCACAAGGAGGGCCGGACGAGGGAGGCTATCTGCACGCACGCGAATGCTCGGGTGATGGCCGCGGTCGTCCGACTGAACCCGTGTCGAGAATCACTCAGACGTGCGCCTCCTCCAGATGCTTGAGGGTCGGCAGTTTCTTGATGGCCTTGCCGGTCTTGGCCTCGGCCAAGCGCAGTTCATACAAGCTCTGAAGGTTGAGCCAGAACTCGGGGCTCGTTCCGAAGAAATGCGCCAGGCGCAGCGCCGTATCCCCCGTGATGGCGCGCTCGCCGTTCAGAATTTCCGTCACGCGATTCGTGGGTACCTTGAGCTGCCGCGCGAGCTCCGCCGCACTCATGTTCAGGGCGTCAAGTTCTTCAGCCAGGTGCTCGCCTGGGTGAATTGCGATGCGTGCCATGTGCTTCCCCCTAGTGGTAATCCACAATCTCGACGTTCGTCGGCCCAGGCGATTTGTCTGACCACTCAAAGCAGATCCGCCATTGGTCGTTGATCCGAATGCTGTACTGGCCTTTTCGGTCGCCCTTCAAGGCCTCGAAGCGGTTGCCCGGCAATGCGGCCAGATCCTTCAGCGTATGGGCGGCCTCGACTCGGTCCAGCTTGAGCCGCGCGGGCCGTTCAATGCCCGACAGCGCCTTTACCCGCTTCCCGGCAGCGAAATCAGCGGTTCGCTTGTCTCGATAGCTGCCGATCACTCGTCACATCTTGGCACACATTACGAGTTACGTCACGCATAATGACGTGCCGTTAGGATTGGCGTCTTCGCGGGCCACCTGAGGCTTCCGCCGAAGTTTTCGGAATCCAGGACCCGCTCGATGGATTGCCGTGCAATCGGGATGTGTGAGCGGTTTAGACTCCCAATCAGGTGGAGGACGAATGCAGAGACCACTCGCCTTCGGGTGCCTGATAACCATGGGACTTCACGTCACGCTCTTCGCCTGGAATAACGGCCAGAGCGGGAACACGACAACGACTTCGAAGGCAGAATGCAGCGATCCGCCCTACGGGACGCACGACTGGATCGCCGATCAGGCCATCGAAATGTTGCCGGACGACGAGAAAGAATGGCTCCTCCCGCACCGCGCGATTTATCTAATCGGCACCGAAGCGCCCGACCACAAACTGATTCCGACGCTATGCGGCGTGCCCCATCGCGGCTGGGTCTGAGAACGCAGAGCGTTTTTAGTTTAACCTCCTTATGTTGACCCGGGAGGCCGCTAATACGGCTTATCGTCCCAGTGATCGGGTGAGGGCGCGGACCGAATCGAAGAACGCCGTCCTCGACTGCGTCATGCGAAACGCTCGCGAGCGCCATGACGTGTCCCGGGCAAGCACGCCATGTACACCATGGAGGTGTACAGCCCGTAGATGGCGCCGCCCTGCGCCGCGTCGAACCCGAGCCCGCCGGCGCTCAACGGCGCGGTCATGTACAGCAGCAACAGGGCGCGCATGCCGTAGTAACTGAATCGCTCCCACATCTCGGTGAAGAAGAGCGTGGAGAGCCCGCGGGGGTGACCGAAGAAGGCGTGATCGTTGGGGACACGTGGGGTCATAGGCAGGCGTATTGTAGGCCACGGGGCGACTGCGCGGGCACGATCGAGCGAAGTCAGCGACGGCGGTCGACGTTGCCGAACAGCCGTTCGAGCGTCTCGACGCGGCTCGGCAGGGCGTGCTGAACCGCGGCCTTCAGGAGTTCACGGTCGGCTCCAGACTCAACGATCGCCTCCACGTCGGCCAGGTCCTGCGTGCGGCCGGCGACCAACTTCATCACCACGATCGTGTCGACCGGGGCGATCGGGACACCGTCGCTGACGTGGGCGCGGTTCAAGCCGTCCTCGATCGCGCGCAGTCCCTCGGTGAGCGGGACCTGGTCCACGGCGATGCCGTCGAACTCGACCACGGGCACGCGCATGGTCACGAAGCCGCCGGGGTGCGTCTGGAAGGCTTCATCGCCCACGAGAAAATCAATGTCCTCGGTCGTCCGCGGCCGGTTGCGATAGGCATTGGCGCCGAGCCCGCCGACCAGCGCGTGGCGAATGCCAGCCTCGGAAAACATCCTCGACACTTCACGCACCGCACGCTCGAAGGTGGGGACCGGACGAAGCGCCCGCTTCAGATCCGGCTCGCCGCCGCCTGCATTCATCAGCTGACTCCTCTGAATGGCAATCTGGGGCCGCATGGCCGCCAGCGTAGCACAGCGAGTCGCCGCGATCGGGCCGGCGTCTCGCGGCCAGCAACCCGGTCCAACTAGTCCCTGGAAGCGAATTCTCTAGGGACAAATGGTCGTAGTGTGATCGAAAGGGGCATGGCAAAGATCGGACGCCCCAGAGCCGAGGTAGTAGTCACCGAGACGGTGTCCGACGAGGCGGTCGAGGCGGTGATTGTCAAAACGCTGGAGACGACACCGAAGGGCGAGACGCACTGCAGCACCCGCACCATGGCCAAGGCAGCGGGCATGAGTCACACGATTGAGTATGGGGCCGGTGGGCGCGGCTTTTGGAAGCCCTTCACATTCGAGCGATCCGCGGAAATAGCTCAGAGGAGGCCGTATGCGTCGAGTTGTGTCGTGCGTTGCCGTCGGGTGTGTCTGCGTCACCACGCTGTTTGCCGCGCCAGGTGTCGCAGCGCAAGAGAGCGCGAGCATCGTGGGGCTGGTGCGCGACACCAGTGGTGCTGCGATGCCGGGGGTGACCGTGGACCCAACTGTTCTACGGCTACGTGTACTCGAATGACGTGCAGGTTTCGCGCATTGTCCGGATCGGGTCCGCCCGGCGCGCGCGCGTGTTCCTGGAAGTGTTCAATCTCCTGAACAACTCGACAATCTTTACGCGTAACGAGACCTTTGGAGAGCTCTGGTACAACCCGGTTAATCTGGTCGATTCCCGG
>JAUSDY010000016.1 GCA_030650395.1 Acidobacteriota bacterium
GCCGCCCGGCGTGCCGGCCACCGCGCCGCCGCCGGCCGCGCCCGCCGGCCCGCCGCTGCCGGCCGAGTACGCGCTGACTGACGAACCGCTCTATGAAGGCGAGCCGATCCTGGCGATCGCCGCCGACAGCGAAGAGCTCGCCGCTGAAGCGATCGAACGCATCGTGATCGAATTCGAGCCGCTGCCGTTCGTGATCGATCCGCTCGATTCACTGCGGCCCGACGGCCCCAACGGACGCACCGAAGGCAACGTCTTCGTGGCGCCGAACATGAAGACGCTCAAGTGGACCGCGGCGCAGGCCGAGCAGATCGCCGCCGGCAAGTTCCCGCACGACGCCGAGCCAATTGAAACGCTGACGTTCGGCGACATCGAGAAAGGCTTTGCAGAAGCGGATCTGATTATCGAGCGCGACAGCCAGCAGCAGACCACGTCGCACCAGCCGCTCGAATCGCGGACGGCGATGGCGTACTGGCAGAACGGCAAGTGCTACCTGCACGGATCCACGCAGAGCGTCGCCCGCACCGTGGCGGCGGCGTCCGGCTGGATCGGCATCAAGCCCGAAGAGCTGGTCCTGATCAGCGAGTACACCGGCGGCGGATTCGGCAGCAAGATTCCCGGCTCGCAGACCATGGCGATTCCGGCGTTGATGTCGAAGAAGCTCAACGGCCGGCCGGTGATGATGCGCATCACGCGGGCCGAAGAGACCTACATCGGCCGCGTCCGCCCGGGCTATCAGGGCTGGATCAAGATGGGCTTCAAGAAGGACGGCCGCGTCACCGCGATCGACACCTTCATCGTCGAGGCCTCCGGCCCGTATCGCCGCCAAGGCGACAACGCGACCACCGCCAACCTCGGGTCGTTGCAGTTCCAGGCGCCCAACATGCGTTTCCGAGGCGTCTCGGTGGCGACCAATACACCTCCGCCCACGTCGCAGCGCGCGCCGGGCGGGCTGCAGTCATCGGTGTGGTTCGAACCGGTCGTGGCCGAAGCGGCGCGCAAGCTCGGCGTCGATCAGGTTGCGATCCGCAGGATGAACGCGCCGGAAGGCGCGGCGCTTTTCGGTTTGGTCGCGCCCAACACGCCGGCCGGGCGTCCGCGAAACAAGCTGACCAGCTGCTTCGTGAAGGAAGCGCTCGACAAGGGCGCGGAGATCTTCGGCTGGGAAGCGCGCAAGGCCAATAGCGGCAAGCGCACCGGCAGCAAGGTCCGCGGCATCGGCGTGGCGACCGGCGCCTACACCGCCGGCTCGATCGGCGTCGACGGTCTGTGCATCCTGCGTCCCGACGGCAAGCTCGAGATTCATCAGGGCATCGGCAACCTCGGCACGCAGTCGTTCAGCGATACGGCGCGCGTGATTGCCGAAGTCGTCAACATGCCGTGGGAAAACTGCGAGGTGGTGTGGGGCAATACGTCGAAGGGTCTGCCGTGGAGCTCGATCCAGGCGGGCAGCCAGACGACCTACGCGCACACCCGCGCCAACTACGCGACGGGCATGGACCTCAAGAAGAAGCTGACGGAAATTGCCGCGAAGGATTTTGGCGGCACGGCCGAACGCTATGACACCAACGCACAGGGCGTCACCCGCAAGGGCGGCGGCGTGGTGTTGACGTGGGCCAAGGCGGCTGAGCGCGCCATCGCGCTGGGCGGCATCTACGACGGCAGCGAAGTTCCGAAGGAACTGAATGCCATGACGAAGACGGCGGCCGCATCGCTCAAGGGCCTCGGCCTGATGGGCGTGGCGCGCGACAATCTGCCGCGTGACGGCCAGACCTACGGCTTCATGTCGGGCTTCGCGGAAGTCGAAGTCGACGTCGAGACGGGCGTGTGGACCATCATTGATTACGTTGGCGTCGCCGACGTTGGTACGGTGATCCACCCCAACAGCCTCGGCGGACAGATCTTAGGCGGCGGCATCCAGGGCATCGGCCACGTGCGCAGCCAGAAGCTGGTTTACGACCCGCACTACGGCGCGGGCCTGTCGACTCGGCTGCATCACAACAAGCCACCGACCATTCTCGACATTCCGCTCACGCTCAAGTGGGCGGCGGTCGAACTGCCGGACCCGACCAATCCGATCGGCGCCAAGGGCATCGGCGAACCGTCGGTGGGCGCGGCTGCCGGCGCGGTACTGAATGCGCTGGCCGATGCGGTCGGCGACGGCATCATCCGGCGGACGCCGGTGCAGCCGGAAATGATCATGGCGGCGCTGGCCAATGGCGGCAAGCCCACATACGAGCCGCTGACGGCGTTCATCTAGGGAGATCAGGAACATGCCTCCAATTCGCGATGCAATGCCGGCGTTTGAGCTCTTCCAGCCCGGGAGCGTGTCTGACGCGCTCGGGATTCTCGATCGACATGGCGCAGACGCCTGGGTGATGGCCGGCGGGATGGACACCTTCGACTGGTTGAAGGACCGCATCAAGAAGCCGCGCGTGGTCGTCGACCTCGGAATGGTGAACGAGCTGCGCGGGATCAAGGACGCCGGCGGCGGCCTCGAGATCGGCGCGATGACGACGCTCACCACGGTCGCCAACAATCCGCTCGTCAAGGAACGTTTTCCGATGCTGGCGGAGGCGGCCTTGATCGTCGCCTCGCCGCAGATCCGCAATCAGGGCACGGCCGGCGGCAACGTATCGCAGGACGCGCGCTGCTGGTACTACCGGGCGGGCTGGCCGTGTTACCGCGCCGGCGGCAACATCTGCTACGCCGATACGCCGACGGCGGTGAACCGCGAGCACGCGATCTTCAACGCCGATCGCTGCGTGGCGGTGAACCCGTCCGACACCGCGCCGGCGCTGGTGGCGCTCGACGCGTCGTTCGTGATCAAGAACGGCTCGTCCGAGCGCGTGGTGCCGGCCGAGGAGTTCTTCATCGGCCCCGGCATCGACATCGAAAGGTTGACGGTGCTGAGACCGGGCGACCTGCTGACGGCGATCCGCCTGCCGGCGACCTGGGCGGGCAAGGCGCACTACTTCGAGAAGGTCCGCGACCGCATGGTGTGGGACTTCGCGCTCGTCAACATCGCCGCGTCGATCAACGCGTCGGGCTCGACGATCGCCGACTCGCGCATGGTCGTCAACGGTGTGTCCGCCACGCCGTATCGCCTCACCGCGGTCGAAGACGCGATCAGGGGCAAGGCCCGCGACAAGGCCACTGCCGACATGGCGGCCGAGATCGCCGTCCGCGGCGCCGTGCCGCTGCGTCACAACGCCTACAAGATCCCGCTGGTCAAGGCGCTGGTCAAGCGGGCGATTCGCGGAGAGGCTGAATGGACCTCCTAGAACGGATGCGCAGTCCATGGGGCGAGTCGGTACTCGTCCACATTTCATGGGATCTGTTCTGGGCGTCGCTGGTCGGCGGATTGCTGTTCCTGCTCGCGCACGGTGGCTACATGCTGTTCTCGCAGCACCGCAAGCGCGAGCCGGCGGAAGTCGATCGCCTGGAGGCCGAGCGCAAGGGGCTGCCGGCCCGCATCACGCGCCACGGCTTCGTGGCGCGGGTGTTCCACTGGGTCCAGGCGTTTGCCATGCTGACGCTGCTCATCACGGCCTTCTTCCCGATCGTCGGGGTGAGGTTCGCGTGGGTGCAGTGGCACTGGATGGCGGGCATCCTGCTCACCGCATCGATCCTCTTCCACATCGTCCACGCCACGTTCTTCCTGGACTTCTGGTCGATCTGGGTCGGACCGAAGGACATTCCGGAGCTGAAGACCGAGGTCCTGCGCGAGATGGGCCGCGAAGACGTGCCCGGCCCGCGGCCGGGTAAGTACCCGCTCGGCAATCGCCTGTATCACCTCGCCGTGGTGGTGGCGGGTCTGGCCGTGATCGCAACCGGCATCCTGATGATGGCGCGCGTTCGGAACACGCTGATTGAGCGCAATCCGTACTGGCTGAGCGACCCGGCGTGGGGCCTGACCTACGTGCTGCACGGCCTGGCGGGCGTGGGCTTTGTCGGCCTGGTGATCGCGCACATCTACTTCGCGCTGCGGCCGGAGAAACTCTGGATCACGAAGGCGATGATCTTCGGCACCATCTCGCGCCGGGAGTACCTCGAATACCACGATCCGGATCGATGGGTGGCCGAGCGAAAGTCCGATGTCGTCTAGGACGACATCGGAAGGTATGCCGCGGGCCGCGGCATCAGGAAATAATGTCGCCTGACGCGGCACGCGAACAGCTGGCCCAACGGGCGGAAGCGATTGAGGGTGGCTACGAACTGATGCTCGCCTACGCGGCCCAGGGCCTGGCGACGGACCAGGGGGCCGCCAACAGCGGGCAGCTCCGCGAGCATCTCAAGCGATTCGAAGCGGCGCTCACCGGCCTGGCGGAGTTTTACCGCCAGGCGGCAGCCGCGCTCGGTGTCGGCCCCAAAGACGCCCTCGACGGCTTCCTCGAAGTGGTCACGCGCGACGCCGCCGCAACGCAGTCGGCCCTGCGACTGGTACTCGGACAGCCCGGCATCAGCTCGCAGATGATCGACAACCTGAACGCGTCGATCCACGTGAGGGCGCTGCTCACCGACGTCTTCGTCGTCGACGAGATCTTGAAGTCCGCGAAGTAGAGGCGGGACTTCCGCCTTCGCGCGCGAAGCGCGCTTCGGCGAGACTCGCCGTAGCTGTGGCGGAGGCGGTTAGTCCCGCCTCTACATTCAATAGATCCGGCATCACGAACGTCGTGCGCGCCAGCGCAGACGCCAGCAAATCTTTCGAGTAATACCGATCGAGGATCGACGGCTTCCAGCACAACAGATCCGCATTGTCGGCGGCGAACGTGTCCCACGCATCCGCCGGCTTGCGCGCGAGGCGCTCCGCGATGATCAAGACAAACGCCCACGTGATGGTCTCGTGATAGAGGCCGTGCACGCCTTTCGCATCGGCGAACCGTTTGATCGCGGTCGCGAATTCGCTAAGCGCGGTGGGCATGCCGTGCTGCCGCACGAACAGCCACGCGACCCGCACGTGTTGTTCGTGATGAAACTGATCGGCGGGTAGTGCCGTGCTGACGAATCCGTGGAGCAACTCGTCATCGCTCATGGCCATTCGCTTGTCCTCATCGCCTTGCTCGGGGTCAGACCCCTAGCGGTCGTCGTACCAGTAGCGCCGGGCGGCCGGCGCATCGCCGGCGCGCGCGCGGAGCGTCCCGGCCAGCAGCATCGGCATCATCGTGAAGTAATGCCAGTCGCCGTGGCGGTCGAACTTGCGGGTCGAGGCGATCGCCTTGACCGGCCTCAACCTGGTGAGCCGCTGGCCGCGCGACCAGCCACGCCGCAGCAGCTTCCACACGAAGTCGACGTCCTCCGCAAAATGCCGGGTCTCGTCGTAGCCGCCGATCGCGGCGAAGTCGTCGCGCCGGCAGAACACCACGCCTGTATCGAAGCGCGTCAGCCACACCAGCGGCACGAACAGCGAATAGGTCACGGCGATGCCGGCCGACCAGCGCTCCATGGTGACCCCGGTCGCGCCGCCGATGATGCGCGGGTCGTCCAGCGCGCGCTCGATGGCGTTGAAGGTCTCAGGATGAATCTGCATGTCGGCGTCTGTGAAAGAGAGGATGGGAGCGGTCGCCAGCGCCGCACCACCGTTTCTTGCCGAGCCAATCATCCGCTTGGAAACGGAGGCGACACGGCAGCCGCGGGCCGCGGCGATCGCCGCGGTCGCATCCGTCGAGCTGTTGTCGGCGACGATGACCTCGACGGCATCGGGTCCGTGAGTAAACCGCGCCCGGGCGGTATCGACCGTATCGAGCAGCCGCGGCAGCAGCCGCGCTTCATTGAATGCAGGGATGATCAGAGATAGGTGTTTCATGGCTACCGCGTTAACACGGGATCAGGGATCAGGGATCGGGGATCGGGAATCAGCGACTCGGGTGCGCTGGTCCCTGATCCCTGATCCCTGAATCATTCTGTCAGGTCTCTGTCCTACTGCGTGGGGAGCGTCAACGTCGCGCGGCAGCCGCGCGCCTCCTTTCGGTTCGCGAGGGTCAGCGTGCCCTGGTGTGCTTCCGCGATCTGACGGCACAGCACCAGGCCGATACCTGATCCGCCGGGCTTGGTCGTGAAGAACGGCACGAACAGGTTGGCCGTGTTTGACAGTCCGGGCCCTTCGTCTTCGACAAAGATCTCGAGTCCCGCCCGCGTGCGGCGCCATCCCGTGGTCACGGTGCCGCCACCGACCTCCAGACACGCATCGGCGGCGTTGCGAAGCAGGTTGATCAACAGCTGCTCCAGCTGATCGGCATCGGCATCGACTGTGACGTCGGGTCCCGGCTTCATCTGCACTGGCACACGCGTGTCGAACGCGGCGATGCGTTGCAGCAGCGGCTTCAACACCACCGGCGCCAGCCGCGGCGCCGGCAGGCGCGCCAGCCGCGCCGATGCGCCTGTGAAGCGGCTGAGCGAATCAGTCCGCGACGAAATCACCTGCAGGCCGCGCTGCATGTCCTCGCGCCAGTCGGCGGGCGGCGGGTCCCGCTGCAACAGTGTTTCGAGCGTGCCGGCGATTGACTTGATGGGGCCGAGCGAGTTGCCGAGCTCGTGGCCGATGACGCGGATCAACCGCTGCCACGCCTGCCGCTCCTGTTCTCGCAACGGACGACTGACATCCGACAGCACCAGCAGATCGTGCGGCAACCCGCCCAAGCGGAACGTCGTCCGGCGCACTTCCCATCGGCCGGGGCCGCCGCCGAGCGGCGAGATGTCGACCACGCGCGGCGCCTCGCCGAACCAATCGGTCAGCGACAATTCCTCCGCGGTGCGCCCGAGCATGTGCTCCGCACTGCGGCCCATCAGCCGCTCGCCCGTGCGGTTGACGATGCGCAGGCGCTGTTGGGGATCGAAGGCGAACACCGCCACGTCGATCTCTTCCATGACGTTGCGGAGCAGGCCGGTGGCTTCGACCGCGCCGAGGCGCTGTTCGTGAAGGGTTTCCGCGAGCGCGTTGACTTCGAGCAGCGCGGCGCCGAGCGGGTCGTCAGGGTTGGCGGTGCGGCCGCGGATTGAGAAGTCGTCTTCGCGAAGGGCCGCCAGCAGGTTGGCTAATGTGTGAAGCGGCACGACGACGCGCGTGCGCACCGATGCGGCCAGGCCGAAGAGCGCCGACAGGATGATGACGGTGAGCGTCCACTGGACCTTCGGCGTGTAATCGTCGGTCCAGAGGATCCACAGCGCCGTCAACGCGCCGGGGAACCCGGCGCTGATCGCCAGTAGGAAGACTTGTTGGTCGAGGCGAAGCCGCCTGAACATATTCAAGGTAGGGCACGCCCTACAACTTATACCGCTCTAGCCGCCGATAGAGGGCGCTGCGCGACAGCCCGAGCGCGCGGGCCGCGTGGCTCACGTTGCCGTAGCGCGCCATCGCCTTCTTGATCAGGAAAGCCTCGACCTCTTCGAGGCTCATGTCTTCGAGCCGCGCCGTTGAGCCGCCTTCGGCGCGCAGGCCAAGGTCGGTGGCGCGGACCGTCGCCCCGCCAGACATCAGCACGGCGCGTTCCACCGAGTGGTCCATCTCCCGCACGTTGCCGGGCCAGCGGTGATCCATCAGGACCTGCATCGCCGCGGGATCGAACCCCGAGAGCACCTTGCGATAGCGTTGCGCGTGCTGGCGGAGGAAATGCCTGGCGAGCAGGGGAATGTCTTCGCGCCGGTCGCGCAGCGGCGGCAGGTGAATCTCGATCGTGTTCAACCGGAAGTACAGGTCCTGCCGGAAACGGCCCGCTTCGACTTCGGCATTGAGATTGGCATTCGTGGCTGAGATCAGCCGCACGCTCACCTTGCGGGTCTTCGACGAGCCGAGCCGCTCGAATTCGCCGGTTTCGATCACGCGCAGCAGCTTCTGCTGTTGCGTCATCGGCACGTTGGCGATCTCGTCCAGGAACAATGTGCTGCCATCGGCGAGCTCAAACCGGCCGACGCGGTCGGCCTTGGCGTCGGTGAACGCGCCCTTGAGGTGCCCGAACAGCTCAGACTCGAACACGCCTTCCGCCATGCCGCCCGCATTGACCGTGACCATCGGCCGGCCGGCCCGCGGCGACACGGTGTGGAGCGCCTGCGCCACCAGGCTCTTGCCGGTGCCGTTTTCTCCGGTGATCAGCACGTTCGCATCCGACGGTCCGACGCGCGCGATCATCTCGAGCACCGGTCGCATCGCCGCCGATTCGGCGAGGATCGGCGAGCGCCCGTCGGCCTGCAGCGCCTGGTTGGCGGCTTCCAGTTGGCGGCCGCGGCGAATCGCGCGGCCCAATTCTGTTTGCGTGCGGACAATCGCCAGCAGCCGCTCGTTCTCCCACGGCTTCTGGATGAAGTCCCTGGCGCCGCGCCGCATCGCTTCCACCGCGACGTTGACCGAGCCCCACGCCGTCATCACCACCACCGGCAGCGACTCGTCGCCGGTATGGATCCGCTGCAGCAGGTCCAGGCCTTCTTCTCCTGACGTCGTATCGCGCGTGTAATTGAGGTCCATCAGCACGACGTCGTAGTCTTTCAACTCGAGCGCGCGCAGGATCTGTGGTGGCGACGTGGCGGTGTCGATCAGGAAGCCTTCCGGCTTCAGTAACAACCGCAGTGCTTCAATGACGTCGGCCTGGTCGTCGGCGATGAGGATCCGGGAAGGCGGATCAGTTCTCATCGACGATCCAGCCGTCTTTCAGGTTGATGACGCGCCGGCCGTAGGCCGCGTTCGCCTGCGAGTGGGTGACTTGCACGATCGTGGTGCCGGCCTCGTTGAGGCGGCGGAACAGCTCCATGATCTCTTTGCCCTGATCGGTGTGGAGATTGCCGGTGGGCTCGTCCGCCAGGATCAGCGTCGGCTTGGCCACCACCGCGCGCGCGATCGCCACCAACTGTTGCTGTCCGCCCGACAGCTGGTTCGGAAACAGATCCTTCTTGCCGACGATGTTGAAGCGGTCGAGGATGTCGGCGACCATGCCTTCGCGCTCGCTCTTCTTGACGTCGCGGTACGACAGCGGCAGGTCGATGTTCTCGTAGACCGTGAGGTTGTCGAGCAGGTGATAGCTCTGGAACACGAACCCGACGTGCTGCTTCTGCACGCGCATCCGGTCTTTCGCCGACAGCTGGTGGATCGGATCGTCGAACAGCCAGTACTCGCCGGTCCACGCGCTGTCGTGCATCCCGAGGATGTGCAGCAGCGTACTTTTGCCCGCGCCCGACGGCCCCATGATCGACACGAAGTCGCCCTGCTTGATTTCGGCGTTGACGCGGCGCAGCACGAAGGTTTGAGACAGGCCGTGCCGGTAGGACTTTTCGATGCTATTCAGTGTGATCATTTTTTCGGGGATCAGGGATCAGGGATCAGGGATCGGCGCATCCATCATTCGGAGCGCAACGCGCGCATCGGGTCCACGCGCATCGCGCGCCTAGCCGGAACATAACACGCCACGCCCGCCATCGTCAGCAGCAACAACGCGAGTGACGCGTAGATGAGCGGATCGGTTGCGCTGGTGTTGAAGAGCATGCCCCGCAGCAGCCGCGTGGCGAGGACGGCGGCGCCCAGCCCGAGCACCACGCCCATGACGGCAAGCCGCAGGCCCTGGCCGATCACGAGGCTGAACACCTGCCAGGGGTTGGCGCCGAGCGCGAGCCGCACGCCGATTTCCGGGATGCGCTGGGTCACCGTGAAGCTGATCAGGCCGTAGACGCCGACGGCGGCAAGCAGCAAGGCCAGGATGGCAAAGCTCGTGATCAGGAACGATCGGAAGCGGGGCTGCCCGGTGGACTCGTCGATGATCTGCTCGATCGATTTGACGTCGCCAACCGGCAGGTCGGGGTCCAGTTGGGCCACCGCCGCCTTCACCGCAGACGCGGTCGCCGCAGCGCTCTTGTCGGTCCTCACCATGGCGCCCATATAGGGCAGCACAAACTGTGAATAGGGCAGATACACCGCCGGGCGAGGGGGCGCATCGAGAGACCGGCGGCGGGCGTCGGAGACGATGCCAACCACTGTGACCGGGCTGCCAAGGTCGACTTGTTCGCCGATCGGGTTCTTGCCGCCGAATTCTTTGAGTGCCGCTTCGTTGACCAGCGCAACCGGCGGTGAATCCGGGCCATCGGTCGCGGCAAAATCACGGCCGGCGATCAGCCGCAGGCCGGCCGTCTGCAGATACCCCGGCGAAATCGAATTCAGCTCCGCAACAGTCTTTTCAGCCGGCGGCTTCTCCGGTTGTCCGATCACCTGGAAGCCCGCTTGCGCGTTGCCACCGCCAAAAGGAAACGGAAATAGCATCGCCGACTGCGCGGTGAGCGGATTGGCCTGGAGCCGTTCGAGCACGCCCATGTAGAACCGTCGCTGTGCGGACTCGTCGTAGCGCGCGAGCGGCAGCATCAGCTCCACCGTGATCAGCTCAGTGGTGCGAAACCCCGGATCGACGGCGCGCAGCCGCGAGAAGCTGGTGAGCATCAGTCCGGCGCCGATGAGCAGCACCAGCGCGAGGGCGACTTGTGCGACCACCATCACATTGCGCGCGCCGGTGCGCGCGGTGCCGGTGCGGCCGCCGTCTTTCAGGTCCGCATTGAGCTCGGGACGAGACGCCTGCATCGCGGGTGTCAGGCCGAACAGGACGCCGACGACGATGGTGGCGGCGAAGGTGAAGAGCGCAACGCGCCAGTCGAGCGCGACTTCGTCCAGCCGCGGAAGATTCTCGGGAGCCACGCTCACGAGCAAGTCGAGCGCCCAGTTCGCGACCAACAAGCCGAGCGCGCCACCGGCGGCGGCGAGCACGAGGCTCTCGGTCAGCAGCTGCTGCATCAGCCGCCCGCGCCCAGCGCCCAGCGCCGTGCGCACCGCAAGCTCGCGGCGTCGCGACGCGCCCCTCGCCACCAGCAGGCCGGCCACGTTCGCGCACGCGATCAGGAGCACGAATCCTACCGCGCCCATCAGCACAAAGAGGGCGGTGCGGACATCGGCCACCATGCTGTCGGCCAGGGGCCTGCCGTCGAGCGCTTCACCGGCATTGGTCTTCGCGAATTCGTCCGCCAGCCTGGCGCCGATGCTTTTGAGTTGTTCCCGCGCCTCGACGAGACTCTTGCGCCGGTCGACACGAGCCACCGCAGTGAAGTACTGCACTTCGCGGTTGCCGGACGCGTCCAGGCTGAATGGCGAGGTTGGGACGTCGAGCGGCGACAGCATCCATGCGTCGCTCTTGCCCGGATGACGGAACCATTCCGGAACGACCCCGATGATCTCGGTCGGTGTGCCGTTGAGCCTGACCTGCGAGCCGATCACCGAATCGGCGCCGCCGAACTGCTGGCGCCAGATCGCTTCACCGATCACGGCCACCGCGGCGCCCGGTTTGTCGGTCGCCTCGTGGTACGTCCTGCCGCGCAGTGGCGGCGCATCGAACACATCAAAGAATCCGGCCGTCGTCTGCATGCCGATGATGCGCACGGGCTCGCCGCGCCCCGTGAGGTCAACGATGTCTGACCGATAGCCCGCGACGCTGGAGAGGTTGGTGGCATCTTTCTTCAGGTCGCGATAATCCGCGGCCGAGAACGACGCTTCCTCGCCGCGGGCGCTGATGCGGACCAGCCGGAGAATGCGCTGTGAGTCGTTGTAGGGGAGAGGACGAAGCACCACGCCATCAACGATGCTGAAGATGGCCGTGGTGCCGCCGATGCCGAGCGCCAGAGTGACGAGGGCCACGAGCGTGAAGCCCTTGGCCTTCAGGAGCGATCTGAACGCGTACCGCACGTCCCGGGCGATGGCGTTCACAGGGACCTGCTTGAGAAAAGGCAAAAGGCAAAAGGCAAAAGGCAGAAACCCTTGGTTACGACCATTCTGCCTTCTGCCTTCTGCCTTCTGCCTTCTGCCTTCTGCCTTCTGCCTTCCGCCGTTAGGCGGTAGCGCCGACGTTCTCTTCGACGACGCGGCCGTCAAAGAGGTGGACGCCGCGGTCGGCGTGCGCCGCGTAGCGCGGATCGTGCGTCACCATGCAGATCGTGGCACCGCCACGATGCAGCTCGCGCAGCAGATCCATCACGGCTTCGCCGTTCTTCGAGTCGAGGTTACCGGTCGGTTCGTCCGCCAGCAGGATCGACGGCTGCCCGCCAACCGCACGCGCCACGGCGACGCGCTGCTGCTGACCGCCGGAGAGCTGAGAGGGCAGGTGCTTGGCGCGATGGGCCATGCCGACGCGCTCGAGGGCGGCATTGGCGCGCTCGCGGCGCTCGGCGGCCTTCATGCCGCGGTAGATCAGCGGAAGCTCGACGTTCTCGAAGACCGTGAGGTCGCCGATCAGGTTGAAGCTCTGGAAGATGAAGCCGATCTCGCGGTTACGCACGCGCGCGCGCTGCGACAGCGAGAGGTTGGCCACTTCGTTGCCGTTGAGCGTATAGGTGCCTTCGGTGGCGGTATCGAGCAGCCCGAGAATCGCGAGCAGCGTCGACTTGCCGCAGCCCGATGGGCCGGCGATGGCGACGTATTCACCCTGCTGGATTTCCAGGTGAATGCCGGCCAGGGCGTGGGTTTCGACCTCGTCGGTGTAGAACACCTTCTTGATGCCGTCGAGGCGAATCAGGGGCTGTGCGGAAGCGTTCATCTGAGGGCTCCTTATAGTTAGCGCAACCGAATACGACCAAACTGATCCCACGCTGACATGTCGGAGAGGACGACTTCGTCGCCTTCCGCCAAGCCGCCAAGAATCTCAATGGTGTTCACCGAACTGCGTCCGAGCTGCACCTGGATGCGGCTGGCTTCGCCCGTGGCCCTGTCGAGCTTGAAGAGCCCGACGGTGCTTTGTTCCTGGCCGAACGCCGGGCGCCCAACCGAAAGGACGTTATCGAGGCGCTCGAGCTCAATCGTGCCGTCCACGCTCAGGTCGGGGCGGGCGCCGCGCGGCAGCGCGCCCTCGAGGGCGACGTCGACGGTGACCGTGCCGTTCTGCGCGGCCGGGTCGATGCGGATGACTTTGCCCGGGATGATGCCGTTGCGCGTGTCGACCTGCGCGATTTGGCCGATGGTCAGGTCGCGGGCCTGCGTTTCCGCAATACGCAGCTCGGCTTTCAGTCGAGTCGGGTCCGCCACGCGAACCAGGTTGGTGCCCGGCGCGACCTGCTGGCCGACTTCGACCGGCACCTGCTCGAGCACGCCGAACATGCCGGCGCGAACGCGCAGCTGATCGACCTGCTGGCGGCGCAGGGACAGGTTCGACCGGCGCTGATCGACCAGGGCCTGCGCTGATTGCAACTGCGCGCGGGCGCTCTGTTCAGACACCTTCAGTCGTTCCGTTTCAATGCCGTCACGCGTCTTCAGCGATTCGGCTCGGACCACTGACTGCCTCAGGACCAGGTTCGACACGAGGCCGTCCTTGGAGAGGCCTTCGTTCATCTCGCGTTCGGTCTGGGCATTCTGATAATCGGCGCTGACGATCGCGGCTTGCGCGCGCTGATTCAGCGCTTCGGCGTCGAGCCGGGCCTTCAGGCTGTTGAAGTCGGCTTCACTCGCACGCAGCTGCTGATCGGCATCGTTGAGCGCCTGCTGCACTTGCGGATCGCTCAGCTCGAGCACCACGGTGTCGGGCGTGACCTGCACGCCCGGGCGCAGGATGATTTTTTCGACGCGGCCCTGCGTGGACGCAGGAACCCACCGGCGCGCTTCGTCCACCGGCACCAGCGTGCCGAGGCCGCGAACCTGGCGCAGCATCGGTCCACGCTTGACCGTATCCACCCACACGGTGGCGCGCTCAACGGTGGGAGCCGCTGGTTTCAAGCGGGCCAACACCACCGAAACTGCCCCGACGGCGAGGACGGCCGCCACGGCAAAACCAATACGGCGGAGCTTCTTCTGCTTAGCTACAGATGCGGGACGCTGAATGTCCATGTGTCGAGTTTGCCCTGTTAGACGGTGATCACCACCAAAAACGATGGCACCGGTTCACCAATTCCTTACTCAAGGGTTGTGCCACCGCTATGGGAGTAGTCAACCCATTGGAATAACGAGAGTTAGGGCCCGAAGGTTCCCTCCCTGGACGGGCAAAGTGTTCGGGCGTGGGACTGGCCAAGTCGTCGATGGGACTACTCTAGCGGAGTACTTGTTCGCGGGGCCAAGGGGCCGTTCCGTAGGAACGGCCCATGGACGTTGGTTGAGAGACAGTGCCCGACCATGCGGAAGCTATTGAGACGCACCCTTGAGCAGGCGAAATACGACGTCCGGGCCTAACCGTTCTTCGTAGCGGGTAATAGCCCTAACATCCGGCCGAGCCAGCAGGCTGGACATGATCGCGCCGAACTGGTCGGGCGCCAGCAGGGAACCGTGGACGATGATCAGGTCCACCCCCCGTTTCTTGAAGTAGTCGATCGAGACCTCATCCGGAAACCCCTTGGCGTATTCCGTGAGATCCAAATACGACTGGGGAAAGAAGCCGCTGTAGCCGTTCAGGATCGGCTGCCAGTGCGCGGTGCTGTGCAACATGTAGAGGCCATCGGGCACGATGTCGAGCCGATCGGCCGTGGAGACCGGCAGTTCCAGAACGACCGATCGCGGCTGATCGGCCAGCCAGCGGTAGACCTGCGGCGTCGGTGGCACGACGAACCACGCCTTCATCGGCGTGGCGTACTCCAGCAACATCACTGAGGCGACGATCGCGGTCGCGACAGGCACCCCCAAGAAGGGGGTGCCTCCACCTATGGACGCATCCCTTTTGAATCTCCTTTCCAGCCTCGCCCAGCCGAACGCCGCCAGCGCCGCCAGTGCGAAGTACACGAGGATGCTGGCGCGCGCCGGCGCGCGCAACCCGCGATAGATGAACACGACGGTGCGAATTGGTTCGTATAGCGGCGTGTTCAGCCCAAGGGAAAGAATGAGGCCGACTAGACCAACGCACACCAGGGCGAAGCGGCGCCGGTCAATTTGCCACAGCCCGACGCCCGCGAGCGCGATCGCGATCGCGCCTGGAAACAACCGGCGCTCTGATTGTCCGAGCGGCGCGCTCCACCATCCGTGAACGAGGTTCTCCTTCAGCTTCGCCAGATAGTCTTGCGCCGTCGCCGAATACAGCAGCACGTCTCGATCGGATCGTTCACCGAGCGTGCCGCGGTTCATCACATAGGCGGCGAGGTAGGGCGCAATTACCAGCGCGCCGACCGCAAGCGCGGGGATGCTCGCGCGCACGAGCGCCTTGCGCCGCTGCGCGGGCAACGCGCTCAGTTGCAGAGGGACCACGATCAGCAGCGCCGTCACCAGGAACACGGCGTAATAAATTCCGCAGTAGACCTGCGCGACCAGGCACGCGGTCGCGCCCCAGACGTTGCGCCGCTGTCCCGAGTCGAATGCCCGCGCCAGGCACCACAGCGTCAGCGGCATGAACATGGTGGCTTGCAGCTCGAGGTGCTGAAAGTGATCGAAACGAAACGGCACGAACGAAAAGACGATGCCGGCGATCACGCCGGCGGAGGCGCTGCCGGTCAGATGCCGCGCGTATCGCCACATCGCGGCGCCCGATAACGCCATCGAGATAAGGATCAGCAGGTTGTAGGTGACGATCGGCAAGACCCCCGCCCAGATCGCCGGCGCCGCGACGAAGCCTTGCAAGAGTACCGAGTCCGTGTAGGCGAGCGTCCGCTTTTCGGGATAGAAGATGTTGCCGTTGAGGAGATCGCCGGGACTCGCCGGCAACGCATGGGCAATCCACGAGATTCGCCAGATGCTGAGGAGCGGATCGTCGGCATCCGGCACGTGCGTCGACAGATGACGGGCCTGCGGCCACGTCATGAGGACCGTCAGCGCGGCGAAGAGAACGACGGCGGCGAGGCCAGGTCTGAAGCGGCGCCTCAAGGCGTCACTATCATAGTGGCCCCGCCGTCGGTTGACTTAGCTGCAGACGCCGACGCGTTGAACCGCGCGCGCCCGCATTTCCTTATTCAGCAGCACGCCGGTGACGGTGACGCGCTGGCCGACATGCGTCGGCAGCCCCAGCCGGTTCGCCGAGTCAACCACCTCGACTGACGCGGCGCGCTTCCTCAGGAAGCCCGACTTCCAGTTCCGCGATTTCGGCGCGTCTGCGCCGGCCGTGTCTTTCAACCGGAACGTCCCGTCATCGTGCTGCAGACAGCCCGTCAGGCTGATGAGTTCGGGCGATTGCGCCACCGCGCTGGCCGGCGCGTCGACGGCCGGTGTCGTGGCTGCCGCCATGACTACGGGCTTCGCAGCCGGCGTTGCCGCTGCTGGTCGTGATGGTGTCGTCTTCGCCGTGCGGCCGGTGCCTTTAGCGGGCGCCACCAGCAATTGTTTCGGCGCTGCTGCAGGAGCGTTCTCCGCCGGAGACTGCGCCGCCGTCGTCTTCGCGAGCACGGACGGCCCGCGGCGCGCGAGCACCATCGCGCCTGCCAGCACGCCGATGAGGACGACGCCGAGGAGCGCTGCGCGCGTGAGCCCGCCCTTGAGTTGCATCTTCTTCAACGACATGATCGATGTCCTCCTGTTGGGAACCAAGGAGGACAGAGCAATCCCAGTGCCTAGCAGGTGCCAGAAGGGCAACAGCTGTAACCAGCCGTTGCAATGGAGGTTGTTCGCGTTCGACCCAATTCCGTAATCGTCAACTCACTTTTGGGCGTCCATAACTTGTGATCGGAGTTGCGGATCTGTCACGCCTTCACTGACGATCACGAGCACGCGCGAGGCCGGGCCCAGTCGCAGATGTTCGCGCACCGGCGCCATGGTGGGCTCCGTGCACACGGCCAACAGCCCTCCGAGAGCAGCGGATCCCGATGCTCCCGCCGCAATCGCGGGATCGTCGCCGGCCGGGCGCGCGAAGCGCCGCATCGCGTCGTGCGCCCACTGATCGTCAATCGCCACGTACGCGTCGACGATTGGCTGCACCGCCTCGAACGCGAGCGGCGACACCTCGCGATTGCGAAGGCCGGCCATGCTGGTACTGAGCGGACCATCGACCGCGACTGGATGGCCCGCTTGCGCCGACGCCATCAGGCACGCGGCCTGCGACGGTTCTACACACACAACATTGGGACGGTGGGGGTCTGACCCCGAGCGAGAGGTGCCGAGGGGTCTCCACCCCGCCACGCGAAGTCCGCGTGGCGGGGGCCCCGGTCTGACCCGCACGCACGCGCTGGCGACGCCGCACAACAACCCACCGACGCCACCTTGCACAAACACAACGTCAAACCGTTCGGAGATCTCGGCGATCATCCGCGTGTAGCCGAGCACGATCAAACGGGGGATTCGTTCGTAGCCCTCCCACGATGTGTCCGACACGATCGTCCACCTGTGGTCCGCGGCCTCACCCCTCATGATGCGCACCGCATCATCGTACGATCCGTCGACGCGCACGACCTCCGCGCCTTCGCCGGCGATCGCCGCCACGCGCGCGGCCGCGGCGTCGCCGGCCATGTAGACCCGCGATTGGCAGCCCGCGTCGCGTGCAGCGCGCGCGACGGCGCGGCCATGGTTGCCTTCGCTCGCGCAGACCAGCGTGTCGCCGGGCCGGATCGCGCCTTCGGCGATCAGCGTTTCGATCGCGAAGAGCCCGCCGAGCAGCTTGAATGCGTTGAGGCCAAAGCGTGCGGTTTCGTCCTTCGCGAAGATCGCGCCGAGACCCAGATGGTCGGCTAACGCAGGCAAATGACGCGTCGGTGTCGGCTGTAACCGCGGCCTCGCGTCGAAGAATGCGCGGACTTGTGCATACTCCGCCGGCGAGAAAAGACCGGCCGATTCGGAAGGTCGCGGAGACGGCACAAAGGCCGAGGATGTGTTTGGGGACGGAATAGCAGAGCGATTATAGTGGCGTCGACGATGTCTCGCCCCTCGCTCGCCGTATTACTGATGGCCGCAGGCCTCGTCGGGTCGGCTTGCCAGCAGAGCGAACCTGCCCTCGACGTCATCGTTCGAGGCGGCCAGGTGATCGACGGCATCGGCCAGCCGGCGCGGCGCGCCGATGTCGGCATCAGCGGCGATCGCATCACGACGATCGGCGACCTCGCCGCGACGCGCGCCGGTCTCGTCATCGACGCCACGGGCCTGGTGGTGGCGCCGGGCTTTATCGACGTGCAAGGGCAATCGGGCACGACGCTGCTCGCCGACGGCAACGGCGAGAGCCACCTGCGACAGGGCATCACGAGCGAGATCATCGGTGAGGGCGGCTCGCCGGCGTTCTGGACCGCCGAGACCGCCGACACCGATGCGCTGACGCCCTTTGGCGTGAGCGTCGACTGGACCGGCTTCACCGGCTACTTCGAGCGCCTGCGCCAGCGCGGCATCACGATCAATCTCGGCACCTTCGTGCCGGCGACGATGGTGCGACGGACGATCATCGGCCTCGACAACCGCGCGCCGACACCAGACGAGCTGCAGCGCATGTCAGCGATGGTCGATCAAGCGATGCGCGACGGCGCGTTCGGGCTGTCGAGCGCGCTCATCTATGTGCCCGGCTCGTTTGCGAAGACCGACGAGCTCGTGGCGCTGGCGAAGGTCGCGTCGAAGTACCAGGGCATCTACATCTCGCACATCCGCGGCGAGAGCTTCAACCTGTTCAACGCGATGGACGAGGCGATCGGCATCGGGCGCGAGGCGTCTCTGCCGGTCGTGATCTTTCACCTCAAGGTCGGCGCCAAGGCCAACTGGGGCCGAATGAGCGAGGCGCTGGCCAAGATCGATGCGGCCAACGCCGCCGGCGTGGCGGTGAGCGCGACGATGTACCCCTACACCGCGGGTGGAACCGGCCTGGCGGCGACGCTGCCGCTGTGGGTCCAGGAAGGCGGGCGCGAGAAGATGCTCGCGCGGCTGAACGATCCGAAGACGCGCGCCCGCGCGCGGCAGGAGATCGAGACCAAGCTCGATGGTTGGGAGAACCTGCTGAATGCCGCGACCTTCGACGGCATCCAGATTGCGTCGGTGCCGAAGGAGTTCGATCAAAGCGTGCTCGGCAAGCGCATCACCCAGATTGCCGCCGAGCGGAAGCGCGATCCGTGGGAGGTCTACTTTCAGTTGTTGATCGACAGCGGCGGACGCATCGGCGCGCTGTATCACATGATGAGCGAGGCCGACGTGACCACCGGCCTCCAGTCGCACCGCGTCACGATCGGCACCGATTCGTCGGCGCTTCGCGCCGAGGGCGCGCTGGCGCAGGGCTCGCCGCATCCGCGGTCGTACGGCACCTTCCCGCGGATCCTCGGGAAGTACGTGCGCGAGGATAAGGCGCTCGGGCTGCCCGACGCGATTCGCCGCATGACGGCGGCCGCCGCTCAGCAGATCGGCATCAGGGACCGCGGCACGATCGCCAAGGGCGCGTACGCAGACCTGGTGGTCTTCAACCCCGCCACGGTGACAGACAACGCCACCTACGAAAAGCCGCACCAGTACCCCGCGGCATCGAGCATGTCATCGTCAACGGCGTGCCGGTGCTCGATCCCAAGGGCCTCACCGGCGCGCGTCCCGGCCGCCCGCTCTACGGTCCGGCAAAACGGCCATGATCGCGCCGCGCCACGTTGCGATCGTGACGGCTGCCGGCGTGATGGCGATTGCCCTCGTCTGGTCTGATCGCTGGCCTGCCGCGGCGCAAAGCGGCGCCGGGCGCGTCTCAGGCACGGTGCGACTGACGATGGCGGGCAGCGCGCCTTCAGGGGCGACGGTGTACGGTGGCCGATCGGTGGCGCCGCGTGCGAAGGCGCAACCGGAGATTCGCAACGTCGTAGTGTTTTTTTGCCGACGCGCCGAAGGCGGCAACCAGGACCGCGCGGGCGTCGATCGCGCAGCGCGATGAACAGTTTATGCCCCACGTCGTCGCGGTGACGGTTGGTTCGTCGGTCGAGTTTCCCAACGATGACTCGATCTTCCACAACGTGTTCTCGCTGTCGCGACCCGCGACGTTCGATCTCGGCCGCTATCCCTCAGGCGCCAGCCGCGCCCGCACGTTTCAGAAGGCCGGCATCGTCAAGGTCTACTGTCAGATCCATTCACACATGAGCGCAGTGGTCCGCGTGTTCGACCACGGGTGGTTCACGATTCCCGAAGAGAACGGGGCGTTCTCGATGGACGGCGTCCCACCCGGCTCGTACACGCTCGTGGCGTGGCACGAGCGCATTGGCGAGCGGCGCGACCGCGTGACGATTCGCGCCGGCGCGGGGAGCGACAACTCGACGTCCGACCGCCCGGTCACCGTTGCCGACGGGGTCTACCGCGTCGTCTCGGTGCCGTTGCAACTGGTTGACGCGGTAATTGGCTCGCTGGAGCTGGGGACCGCGCTCGATCGCAGCTATGCCCGCGAGCTCGCGGAGCTGTCGCGCGGGCATGCGGCGATCCTGAAGGACGGCGTCGTGCTGGCGAGCACGCTCGACGCGCCGGTCGCCGCGGATCTCGCGGCGCACCGGCCAACGGGTGGGCGCACCGCGCAGATTGTGACGCTGGCGGGCGAGTCGTGGGCGATTCAGCCGCTCTCGCAGATCGGCGATGTGGACTTTGTGGCCCTCGCCTCGATCGATGCCGCCGCCGCCGGGCAAACGCAGGCGGCGCTCACGAGCCTGGCCTGGATCGGATTGGGCGCGATCAGCCTCGCGGTGCTGGGCAGCATCTGGCTGGCGCGCACGCTGACCAATCCGATCGATCATCTGTCGCAATCGCTGGCCGCGATGGCGTCCGCCGAACGCGCCCGCACGCCGGTGCCGGCGAGCGGCAGCAGCCGGGAGCTCGATCAGCTCACCGACACGTTCAACTCGCTGCTGCAGTCGGTCAGCGCGGCCGAAGCCGAAGCCGAAGCCGAGGCGACCTATTTGGGCGCGGTGCGCGCGCTGGCGGCCGCGCTCGACGCGCGCGATCCGTACACCTTCGGCCACTCGGAACGGGTCAGCGCATATTCGGTCGCGATCGGCCAGGAGCTGGCGCTCGATGCCGACGCCATGGAGATCCTGCGGCTGGGCGCGCTGCTGCACGACATCGGCAAGATCGGCGTGCCCGATGAGATTCTGCGCAAGCCCGGTGCGCTGACTCCCGCCGAGTTCGAAGCGATCAAGGCGCATCCGTCGGCCGGCGCGCGCATCCTGCGCAGCATTCCTTTTCTCACGCCGCACATTCCGATCGTCGAACTGCACCACGAGCGGCCCGACGGCCGCGGCTATCCCCACGGCCTGCTCGCCGACGCGATTCCGCTGGCGGCCAGCATCGTGCACGTCGCCGATGCGTTCGACGCCATCACGAGCGCGCGCGCCTACCGCCCCGCCCGCATTCCGGCCGAGGCGATCGCCGAGCTGCGGCGATCGGTCGGCACCGACTTCGACGGCGCGGCCGTCGCGGGGCTCATTGCGGCACTGCCGCTGCTCGTCGGCGATCCGATGCCGCTCGACCCTTCCGCATTCCAATGGGCCCATCGCGCGCGATCCGCTTAGCTTCGGCGTGCGCCGCCGCGGCCGCGTGCCTGTTCGGCGCCGCGGCCCGCGACGCCGATGCGCAAACCTCGCGCTTCGCGCTCGATACCGTCGTGGCGGTCGACGGCGACGCCGGGTCACAGGTCGTGAGAAAAGCCACCGCGTGGTTCGATCTGTTTGGCGCGGTCCGGATTACAGACGGACTGGATCTCCGCGTGCGGCCGGTCGTGTTTCGCCGCTCGTTCGACGGCGGCTGGCGCGGGCAGATCTACGAGCTGGCGCTGCGATACGAACGACCGGGCGATGTCGGCTATCGGATCGAAGCCGGGCAGATTCCGTCGCCGATCGGCCTCAGCATTCTCGAGAATCGACCGAATCTCAACCCGGTCGTCTCGCAACATTCCACGTTGTATCTTCCGCTGCCGCGCTTTGAGGCCGGCACACCGACGAACTTCCTACTCGCTGCCTCGTATCCGCTCGGCGCGCAAGTTACCGTGACCGGGAAAACGTGGGACGCGCGCGCGGCGGTGACCGACGGATCGCCGGTGCGCGGCCGGCCGTTTTTCGGCGACAACAAGCCGCCGCGCATGGCCAACCTCATTTTCGGCGCCGGCGTCACGCCTCATATCGGCGTGCGTATCGGCGCCAGCGTCGCGCACGGCGGCTACGCCGGCAGCGGCGAGGTGCGCGACCCCGCCCGCGGCGATCGCAACGCCTCGGTGGCGCAAGTCGAAGGTGAATGGTCGTTCGGCCACACGCGCATGGCGGGCGAGTATTTATGGACCGGACGTGAAATGGCGGTGGGCGAGGCGCGCGCGCACGGCGGATGGGCCGAGATCACGCAGGCGATCCGGCCGCGCTGGTTCGTCGTGGCCCGCTATGACGATCAGCGGACGCGATCGACGAGCCTCGTCGACAACACGCCGCGTCTCGAGATTTACCGGCGCTTTGAAACCGCCGTTGGCTACCGGCTGACGCCTGAACTCACCCTGCGCGGCAGCTACCTCACGCGCAAAGGCTACGTCGTCGGCTTCTGGGACGACCAGGTGCTCGGCTCGATCGTCTTCGCGCGAAAAATCCAGTAGGGCAACCCTTTATGGGTGCGTAGGGCACCCCTTTATGGGGTGCCGGGGATCAAAACGCGCGCTTCCCGCCAATCCACACCTGTTCGATCGTTCGCGTGTTGCGAATGTTGTCGAGCGGGTTCGCGCCAAGAATCAGCAGATCGGCGGCACCGCCCGCGGCCAGCGTGCCCAGCTCGCCGGTCTTGTTGTAGCATCGTGCCGCGTCGCCCGTCGCCGAAACGATCGCCTGCATCGGCGTCAGCCCGGCCTCGACCATCATCTCGAGCTCGAGATGTTCGAAGAATCCCTGGAAGCGCGCCGGCGGCCCGGTGTCGGTGCCCATCGCGATGCGCACGCCTTTGTCGGAGAGCGCCTTCAGGTTGCGCTTCGCCACTTCGAGACCCACTTTGTATTGCTGCCCGGCCTTCCACGCGTTGCTGTTGCGGATCTGTGCGTGCCGTTTAGGATCCTTCAATTGCGCCGGTATGTCCTTGTCCACACCCTTGAGAAAGAACGGATCGTCGACCCATGACGGCGTCGAGTCGTAAATGAACGTCGAGATTTCACGGGTGAGCGTTGGGCTGTAGCAGACATCGCGGCTCTTGAGGCCGGTGATCAACGCCTCGTCGACGGGCTGGTCGCGCACGCTGTGCGCGATGAGGTCCGCCCCGGCGGCGAGCACGGCCCTGGCGTCTTCGAGCGAATAGACATGGACGGCGATCCGCAGCCCGCGCGCGTGGGCCTGCTCGATGGTGGCCCGCCAGGCCGGCTCAGGCATCTTGCGGCTCGTGCCGAGGTTGTCGTCGACGCGGATCTTCAGCAGGTCGGGCTTCATGTCGGCGGCTTTGTTCGCGTTGGCGCGCGCCGCGTCCGCCGTATCGCCCGTGATCACGGGACCGGACACGAATAGCCTGGCGCGATCGATCACGCCGCGTGATTGCTCGTCGCGCAGCTCGAAGGCGGGAGCCTGCTCGCCGCCGAGGCTGAAGACAGTAGTCACCCCGTACTGGGCGTAGGTCCTGAGCTGCCGCAGCACGTTGTCTCTCATGTATGACGCCGGATCTGTCCGCAGGCCCACCGTGTCCGCAACGTGGCCATGGGCATTCACAATGCCGGGCATCAACGTCTTGCCCTTGACGTCGACACGCGCCGCGCCCGCCGGCACCGGGGTCGAGGCCGAGGGGCCGGCCGCCGTGATCTTGCCGCCGTCGATGATCACGGTGCCGGCGTCGATCACACGGCCGGTGCCGTCGATCAGCCTGCCGCCCACAAACGCGGTCGGCTGGGCAGACGCTGGAATGCTCGCGGCCAGAACCGCCACGGTGAGAAAAATGGTTCGCATGGCGCGAAAGCTTACCATTCGACTCGGCGGGAATCACGCTTCTCGTGATTCCCGCCTCGCTCATGGCAAGTACCTGGCGGTCGCGGGGCCTGCCATGAGTCGAATGGTAATATCGACGCAGAGCCTGCAGGTCCTGGTGGCAGACGACGAACCGGTGTCGCGGACCGTCGTGGGCGCCATGCTGAAGAAGGCCGGCTATATCGTCCACTTCGCCAATGACGGCGACCAGGCGTGGAGCCAGCTGGACGGAGAAAATCCGCCGGCGATTGCCCTGTTGGATTGGGAAATGCCGGGCCTCGCCGGTCCCGAGGTGGTCTCGCGGATCCGCGGACGCAAGGTGCCGACACCGACCTACGTGATCCTGCTGACCTCCCGCGACTCGTCAGCCGACATCGTGGCCGGCCTCAAGGCCGGCGCCGACGATTACGTCACCAAGCCCGCCGATCAGGACGAGCTTATCGCCCGCGTCAACGTCGGCGCGCGGGTCGTGCAGCTGCAATCCGCGCTGGCCGAACGCGTCCGCAGCCTCGAAGAAGCGCTCGCCAACGTCAAGGCGTTGCAGACCCTGCTGCCGATGTGCGCGTACTGCAAGGCGATCCGCAACGACCAGAACTACTGGCAGAAGGTCGAGACCTACTTTCACGATCACTCGGGCGTCTCGTTCTCGCATAGTTACTGTCCGAACTGTTACGAGCGCTTCGTCAAGCCGCAGCTCGATGCGCTGGACGATGCCAGCCAGGCGGCGCAGAAACAGAAGCGCAAGTGAGCGGCACGCCGATGTCTGAGCCGGTGCTCGATGCGGCGATGATCGACAACCTCAGGCAGTTGACGCCGCCGGGCGAGCCCGACGTCCTCGCTGAAGTGCTCGAGTTATTTCTGCAGGACGTGCCTCGGCGGATCGAAAAGCTGAGGGCCGCGTGGGCCGCCGGCGACGCGGCCGAGCTCCACAAGACCGCACATTCGTTGAAAGGCAGCGCCGGCAACATCGGCGCGCAGACCTTGTTCGGCGTGTGCCGTCAACTCGACGATAAGGGCCGGGCGGGCGACCTGACTGATGCGAAACCCCTCGTCGACGCGCTCGTGACGGAGTATGCGAGGGTCGAGGTAGCGATCGGCCTTATACTGAGAGGATGATCGTACAACGTTATCCGGAACCGTTTATCGCGCCGATGCGCGCAGAACTTTCCCGCCTCGGGTTCGAAGATCTCAAGACACCGGAAGCCGTGGATGCCGCCATCAAGCAACCCGGCACGACGATGATCGTCGTGAACTCGGTGTGCGGGTGCGCCGCCGGCAAGGCCCGGCCCGGCATTGCCAAGGCGCTGCAGCAGGGCAAGCGGCCCGAACACCTCGCCACCGTGTTTGCCGGCGCCGATGTCGAAGCGACCGAACAGGCGCGCGCCTATTTCGCGCCCAACCCGCCCTCATCGCCGGCGATCGGCCTCATGAAAGACGGCAAGCTGGTGTACTTGATGGAGCGGCGCGATATCGAGAACCGATCGGCCGACATGATCGCTGCTGATTTGCAGAAAGCGTTCGAGACTCACTGCTGACGCTGGGAGTGCAGAGTTCAGAGTGCAGAGTTCAGAGTGCAGAGTTCAGAGTGCAGAGTTAAGAGTCTTTGCGAGTCTGAACTCTGAACTCTGCACTCTGAACTCTGAACTGTCGCTACCCGCCGCGCGTATGCATCTCTAAATGCGGATCCCGGCGGAGGGTATTCACCGGAATCAATGGTGAACGTTCGCGCAGGCCGAGGCGCGCTTCCGCGCCGCGGTCGGTGCGAGCGTGCCACACGCTGGTGATGAGGTCGCGCAGCGCTTCGTCGGTCGCTCCGCCCCGCAGCGGCCCGCGCAAATCGACGCCGCGCGCGGCGTACAAACACAGATACCAGACACCATCGGCGGTCAGCCGGCTGCGGTCGCACGCCTGGCAGAACGGCGCCGTCGTCGATGCGATGATCCCGAACACGGTGCCGTCCGGCAGGCGGAAGCGATCGGCCGGCGCCGAGGACTGCTCCTCGATCGCCGCGATCGGACCGTAGTGCGCCGCAACAGTGTCGAGCATGTCCTGGCGCGACACCACTTGCGCCGTTGACCATGTCGTCGCGCCGCCGACATCCATGTATTCGATGAAGCGAATCTCGGCGCGCCGCGTCCGCGCGAACTCGAGCAGCGGAATCAGCTCGTCGTCGTTGACGCCGCGAATGACGACCGAGTCGATCTTGAAGCCCGGAAACACGTCGACGGCCGAATCAATGCCGGCCAGCACGCGCGGCAGCTCGTCGAAGCGCGCCAGCTTGATGAAGCGATCGCGCTGCAGCGTGTCGAGGCTGATGGTCAAACGATGCAGGCCGGCAGCCTTGAGATCGCCCGCGTGCGCCGCCAGCAGCACCGCGTTGGTGGTCATCGCGAGGTCGCGGATGGCCGCCTTGCGCGCGAGCCGCTCGACCAGCGCCGGCAGGTCGCGGCGCAGCAGCGGCTCGCCACCCGTCAGTCGAACCTTATCGACGCCGAGCGCGAGAAACTGATCGACGAGGCGATCGATCTCCTCGGACTGCAGGATGTCCTCGCGCGGCAGCCACAGGTAGTCCGCCTCGGGCATGCAGTACTGACAGCGCAAGTTGCACCGATCGGTTACGGACAACCGCAGGTTTTGCAGCGGGCGCTGATGGACGTCTAAAACTGACACTGACGTGATCATACTGTGTCGGTGCCTAAGGTGCGTACGGTGCCTCGGTGCCTAAGGGTTGGTGCCAGGGTGCCGGGGTGCTAAGGTGCGGAACGTCGTGAAGACCGCGCGCCTCAGATCGCTCGACGTGTTTCGTGGCCTCACTGTCGCGGGGATGGTCATCGTCAACAACCCCGGTGACTGGAGCACGGTGTATTGGCCGCTGCTTCACGCCGAATGGCATGGATGGACGCCGACCGATCTGATCTTCCCGTTCTTCCTGTTCATCGTCGGCGTGGCGATCACCCTCGGCCGGAGCGCCTCGAGCGTCCCGTCCATCCTCCGTCGGGGCGCAATCATTTGGGGTCTCGGGCTGCTGCTCGCAGCGTTTCCGTTCTTCCGTCTTGCGACGCTCAGGATTCCCGGAGTGCTCGCGCGCATTGCATGGTGTTACGTGGCCGCGGCGCTGATCACTCGGGTGGTCGCGGCAGACGAACGGCGGTATCGCGCGATCGGAGCCATTGTCGCGATTCTGCTGGTGGGGTATTGGATCCTGCTCGCCGCCGTTCCGTTTCCGGGCGGCGCGGCTGGTGATCTCTCGCCGGCCGGCAACATCGGCGCGTGGCTGGACCGCGCGCTGCTGTCGGGCCACTTGTGGAAACCAGATTGGGATCCGGAAGGCGTGCTCAGTACGATTCCGGCGATCGGCACGACGCTGCTCGGCGTGTTGACCGGCTGGCTGATCCAGGACGCGCCGTCTCCGCGACTGACCGTCAGGGGTTTGCTCGTGTGGGGCCTGCTTGGCGTGCTCGCTGGACTCGCGTGGAGCGTGTGGCTGCCGATCAACAAGAGCTTGTGGACGAGCTCGTACGTCGTGTTTACCGCCGGCCTTGCCTCGTGCGGTCTCGCAATTTGCTATTGGACCTGCGATGCATACGAAACCGAACGTGCGCGGAAGATCAGCGAACCGTTCGTCGCGTTGGGCCGGAACGCGATTCTTCTGTTCGTACTCTCGGGCCTGATGGCCAAGACGCTGATCTACGTCAAATGGCCCGATCCGGCGATGTCGTTGGGAAGGTGGATCTATACGTCGGCGTTCACGCCATTGGCACCGCCACACGTGGCGTCGTTACTATTCGCGCTGGCGAATCTTCTCATGCTCTACGTGATACTCGCGATTCTTCACCGCCGGAAAATCTACCTGAGCGTCTGAGCACCGCGCACCTTGGCACCTGAGCACCCTGGCACCAACCCCTTAGGCACCCTAGGCACCGTACGCACCTTAGGCACGGTTATCTGGGTTGACGCATCCGTTCGAGGAGTTCGCCGAGGCGCTTGATTTCTTCCCCGTATTTGGCCCAATCACCCGCGCGCTGGGCATCGAGCGCGCGTTGATAGGTGTCGCGCGCCTCCGACGCCATCCGCTCAAAGGCCGACGCGTCGCCGGCTGACGGCGGAGCCGCCGGGGCCGTGCCCGCCGGAGTCGCAGCAGTCGTAGGCGCCGCCGCCGGCTTCTCGCCGCGCGCGCCGTCGCCAAACAACCGATCGATCGCCTGGTCGAGCGTCCGCTCCATCACGATGCGGTTTTGATAGGCGACGATGACCCGGGTGAGCTCGGGAATGCGTCCGGCTTGTGCGCGCAGATACAAGGGCCGCACGTAGATCAGCGACTCTGCGATCGGGATCACCATCAACGTGCCCTGGATGACCTCGGAGCCCCGCTGGTTCCACAACGAGATCTGCGGCGAGATCACCTGGTCCTGGTTGATACGGGCGACGACCTGTTGCGGCCCGAAGACGAGCGTCTGTTTGGGAAACGCGAACACCGCGAGCTTGCCGTAATTGTCACCATCGCTGCGCGCCACCATCCACGACGCGAGGTTGTCGCGCCGCCGCGGCGTGAACGGCAGCATCTGGATGAACTCGGCGTCTTGTTCGCCGGGCAGTTTCATCATCGCGTAGTACGGCTCCATGCGCCGGTTCTCGCCGCTGCTGTCGACCGCCGGCGCCTCCCACTGGTCTTCCTTGTTGTAGAAGACCGCGGGATTGGTCATGTGGTACGTGGCGAAGACCGAGGCCTGGACCGCGAAGATGCCTTCGGGGTAGCGGACGTGGCGCCGCAGTTCCTCGGGCATCTCGCCGAGCGGTCGCATCAGGGTCGGAAAGATTCGCGCGATCGTCTGCGCGATCGGGTCGTCCGGTTCGGCGAAGTAGAACATCACCGTGCCCTGATAGGCGTCGATGACGACCTTCACCGAGTTGCGCATGTAGTTGAGCCCGCGGGCCGCCGCGGTGGCGTACGGATAGCGATCGCTGACCGTGTAGGCGTCCTGGATCCAGAAAATCCGCCCGTCGCTCACCACCGGATACGGGTCATCGTCATAGAGCAGGAACGGCGCGATCTTCGAGACCCGCTGGCGGATCTGGCGATCGAACATCAGCCGGCTTTCGCTCGTGATGTCGTCGCTCAGCAGAATCTGGTAGGAACGGAAGCGGATCGCGAAGAGCAGCTTGTTGAGGAACGAGCCGACCGGCACGCCGCCGGTGCCGTCATAGGTGCTGAAGACGTTGTCTTCGCCCTTGGGATAGTCGAACTCCTGTGCCCGGGTGCGCACGATGACGTAGTCGTTGGCCAGCTCGCCGAAATAGATGCTCGGCTCGGTGATGTTGATGTCGACCGTGGTGACCGGCGGCAAATCGCGAACGAACAGCACCGGCAGTCCTTCGCTGGTGACCTGGTTGACCGGGCCGAGCGTGAGGCCGTGTCCGTGCGTGAACACCAGCCGTTCGTTCACCCAGGTGCGGTTGGGCAGCGCCGCGGGGTTCAGCTCGCGCGCCGACAGCATGACCTGCCGGTTCTGGCCGTTGATGAGATAGCGATCGTTGTCGACCGACACGAAGTCGTAGTAGGTCCGGATCTCCTGGATCTGGCCGAACGTTTCGAGCAGCGGCTGGTGATCCCACAGCCGCACGTTGTCGAGCGTGCCGCGGTTGGCCTCGATGTCGGCGCGCGTCAGCGCGGCGTCGCCGTTCAGCTCGCGCTCCTCGATCTGATCGAGCGCAAACGCTTCGCGCGTCGCCGCGATGTTGTATTCCATAAACGGCGTTTCGCGGACCTGCTCGTTGGGCGTGACGGCGAAGCGCTGCAGCATGGCGGCGTAGGCGCCGCCGCCGAGCATGGTGACGGCGTAGACCGCCGCGCCAGCGATCAAGAGGCGTCGCGAGCCGCCGATCGCCGAGGCCACGGCCAGCGCCGCGCCAACCAGCGCCGCCGCGGTCAGCGCAAGTGCCGCGGGCATGCGGGCATGCACGTCGGCGTAGCTGGCGCCCTGGATGATGCCCGAGGCCGTCACGATCTCCTGCACGCGCCCGAGCCACGCGCCGAGCGCCAGCACGAGGAAGAACGCCGCCGCGAGCCAGGTGAGATGACGACGGGCTGCCTCGCCGACGGTGAGGCCAAACGGCGTCAACGCCATCTGGCCCGCCGCGACATACAGCGCCGCCGAGCCGATCGCGGCGAGCACGACGCTCGCCAGCGCCAGGCCGCGCACCAACTCGAGCACCGGCAGCGTGAAGACGTAGAACGCCGCGTCGCGCGCGAGCACCGGATCGACCTTGCCAAACGGCACCTGGTGCCACCAGCTGAGGATGGTGAGCCACTGGCTCGACGCGTACGACGCGACCAGGAAGGCGGCGCCGGCGACGATCAGCATCACCAGCGGACGCAGCTGGTCGCGCGTCGGCAGCGCCACGGTGAAGCCCTCGCGGGTGGTGAAGGCGAGCGGGGCAGGGGAGATCGAGGCGAGCGCCTTGCGGACGTTGAGCCCGAGCCACACCAGGGTGACCACGAAGGCGCCGGCGGCCAGGGCGGCCCGCGCGGTCAGCTCGGTCACGTAGAGCGGGCGATAGCCGACCTCGCCGAACCACATCCAGTCGGTGAGAAACTGCACCATCGCGGGCACGACGAAAAACAGGCCGCCGGCCAGGATCAGGAACAGGAATCGAAGTGGCACGTAGGGAGTATAAGCGCCGGCGCCCTATTCCCTCCGCTTCATCCGGCGGCGGGCCCGGCGCTCGTCCCGCCCGGGCTTGCCGGCGGGCGTCGCCGCGGCGCGATAGATGCGTTCGAGCCGGCGCAGCTCGATTTCTTCCGGCGTCGGCTTCGGCGTGCGGTCTTGGTAGAGCAGCCGGGCGTCGGCCTTCGAAATATGCCTGTCGGCAAGTCCGAGCACGGTCAGCAACTGCTTGCGGCCGAGCGGACGCTGGATGACAAGCTCGTCGCCGATGCGCAGATCGCGGTGCGCCTTGGCCGTGGCGCCGTTGACGCTGACCTTGCCCAACCGGCAGGCCTTCTGCGCTTCCGATCGCGTCTTGAAGACACACGCCACGTCTAACCAGATGTCCAAACGAACGGAGTCCACGGAAAAAGTATAGGTGCGTAAGGCACGGTGCGTACAGTGCGAACAGTTCCAAGCGTGCGTACGGTGCACTCGTGCATAGAGTGCGGTGTGCATTCGTGGCACAATCGACAGCCTTGGCACCAGAGCACTGTACGCACCCTTGGAACCGTACGCACTTTACGCACTTTGAATAGACGCACCATGAATAAACGTCCGCATTCTTCACTGGTATTAGACGGCCCGGAACGCGCGCCGGGGCGCGCGATGTTGCATGCGGTCGGCTTCACGCGAGACGACTTTCAGAAGTCACAGGTCGGCGTCTGCTCGACCTGGAGCCAGGTGACGCCGTGCAACGTCCACATCGACGTGCTGGCGCGGCATGCCGCCGACGGCGTGGCCGGCGCCGGCGGCAAGCCCATCATCTTCAGCACCATCACCGTGTCCGACGGGATCTCGATGGGGACCGAAGGCATGAAGTACTCGCTCGTCTCGCGCGAGGTGATCGCCGATTCGATCGAGACCGTGATGGGCGCCGAGGGACTCGACGCGCTCGTGGCGATCGGCGGCTGCGACAAGAACATGCCGGGGTGCGTGATCGCGATGGCGCGCCTCAATCGGCCGGCGGTCTTCGTCTACGGCGGCACCATCATGCCCGGCACCTTCCAGGGCCGCGCCGTCGACATCGTCTCGGTGTTCGAGGCCGTCGGGCAGCACGCCGCCGGCAAGCTGTCGGATGCGGCGCTTGCCGATCTCGAACAACACGCGTGCCCGGGCGCCGGCTCGTGCGGCGGGATGTACACCGCGAACACCATGGCCTCGGCGATCGAGGCGCTCGGCCTCAGCCTGCCCAATAGCTCCGCGCAAGCCGCGATTTCCGATGCGAAGCGAGACGACTCCGCGCGCGCCGGCGCGGCGGCGGTGCGGTTGCTCGAGCGCGGCATTCGCCCGCGCGACATCCTGACGAAGAAGGCGTTCGACAACGCCATCACCGTCGTCACGGCGCTGGGCGGATCGACCAACGCGGTGTTGCACCTGCTGGCGATTGCGCACGCGGCGGAGGTGCGCCTGTCGATGGACGACTTCACCCGTATCGGCCGGCGCGTGCCGGTGCTGGCCGATCTCAAGCCGAGCGGCAAGTACATGATGGCGGAGCTCGTCAAGATCGGCGGCCTGGCGCCGCTGATGAAGCGCCTGCTCGAGCGCGGCTTACTGCACGGCGACGTGATGACGGTGACCGGCCAGACACTCGCAAAGAACCTGCGCGAGGTACGCGACTATCCACCCGGCCAGGACGTGGTGCGCGGGTTCGACGCGCCGATCAAGAAAGACGGCCACCTGGTGATCCTGCGCGGCAACCTCGCGCCCGACGGCGCGGTGGCGAAGATCAGCGGGAAGGAAGGCGAGCGCTTCGTGGGCCGCGCGCGCGTTTTCGATCGCGAAGAGGCGGCGCTCTCGGCGATCCTCGCCGGCCGGATCACGAAAGGCGACGTCGTCGTGATCCGCTATGAAGGGCCGCGTGGCGGACCGGGGATGCGGGAGATGCTGTCGCCGACGAGCGCGATCATGGGCCGCGGCCTTGGCGCCGACGTCGCGCTCATCACCGACGGACGGTTCAGCGGCGGCACGCACGGATTTGTCGTCGGCCACATCACGCCCGAGGCGTTCGACGGCGGACCGCTGGCGCTGGTGAAGAACGGCGACACCATTACGATCGATGCGCGGGCCCGCACGCTGACCCTCGACATCCCGGCGAAAGACCTCGCCGCCCGGCGGCGCAAATGGCGCCCGCGCAAACCGCGCTACACGCGCGGCGTCCTGGCGAAGTACGCAAAGTTGGTTTCGACTGCCAGTAGCGGTGCCGTGACGGATTGAGGTCCTACGCCGCCGAAGGGGCGCCCACCGTGGGCCCACGCGGCCGACTTGTCCGCCGTAGCGGCTTTGCGCGAAGGCGGAAGGCCGCCCGTGCTGAATCCAAATATTTGTAGTGGATTCAGCCGTGTTTGGCTTGCAAACCCGGAGGTTAGCGGCGTAAACTCCGGCATTCTCAGCCAGAGACCTGAAATAGCTCGCTCGTTGGACGGATTGATCCCTTAGAGGCGGCGTGGTGTCTGCACAGCCAGTGCGGTGGCTGCAGACTTCTTCGATTTGGAGGAAAGCGAGTATGAGGAACCTTGTTTCGCGGTGGTGCTTCCTGGCACTGCTGTTAGTTCCATTGGCCACGAGTACAGCGTGGGCCCAGACGTTCACCGGTGGTCTCCGCGGTGCCGTTCGCGACGCCAACGGAGTGATTCCGGGCGTGACGGTCACACTGCTCAACGAGGAGACCGGCGCCTCGCGCGACGCCGTGTCGAACGCGCAGGGGCAATACAACTTTGCCGCCGTGCCTCCCGGGAATTACAACGTGAAGGCGGAGCTCACCGGCTTCAAGACATACGAAAACAGAAACCTCAGAATCGCCGCCCAGCAGTTCATCACGCTGGACATCACTCTCGAGGTCGGCCAGCTGCAGGAGACCATTACTGTGACCGGCGAGTCGCCGCTGATCGACACGTCCAACGCCACCGGCGGCGGCGTGATCTCGACCGAGCAGTTGTCGACGCTGCCGAGCGGCGGCCGCTCCGCGTTCCTCTTCGCGGTCACGCTACCAACGGTTGTCGCCTCGGGCGACCCCCAGTTCAATCGCCAGCAGGATCAGACCAATGCGTCGCTGTTGTCGCTCGGCGGCGGTACGCGCCGCGGCAACAACTACCTGGTGGACGGCGTGCCGGTCACCGACATCCGCAACCGCGCGTCAGCCAATCCTTCGATCGAGGCGCTCGACGACGTCGCGGTGCAGGTGCACCAGTACGACGCGGAAGCCGGCCGCACCGGCGGCGGCACGTTCAACGTCGCCACCCGCTCGGGCACGAACGACTGGCACGGCAGCGGCTTCTACCAGACCCGGCCGCGCTGGGGCTCGTCCAACAACTATTTCTCAGAGAAGGCGGGCGTTGCCAAGCCGAACACCTATTACCACCTGGCCGGCGGCGGCGTGGGCGGCCCAATCGTCCGGAACCGCACGTTCTTCTGGTACGCGATGGAGGGTTACGGCTCGAACACGACGCGCAACGGCAGTCTGCGGTTGCCGACCGCCCGCGAGAAGGCCGGCGACTTTTCGCGATCGACCGATTCGTCCGGTGTTCCGGTCGTGGTCTACGATCCGCTCACCGGCGATGCCAACGGCAATGGCCGGACGCCGTTCGCTGGGAACGTCATTCCCGCCGGCCGGCTGAACCCGGTGGCGACGAAGATGTTGAGCTATCTGCCCAATCCCACCAACGACGTCAGCAATGGTGGCTCGAATTTCTTCAGTACGGCCGAAATCATCGACAAGGCCATGATGTACTCGGGCAAGGCCGACCATCGGTTCAGCGACAGCGTTTCGCTCTCGGGTTACTACTTGTATAACGCCACCGACGAGCCGTGCGCGAACTACCTCGAGCCGGGATTGGATGGGCCGAACCGGTTTGTGGACAGCGGCGACTACCTGCTGAAGCGTCGCGTCCACATCCTGGCGGTGAACAACACCTGGCTGCCGAGCAGCAACACGGTCGTGACGCTGCGCGCGGGCTGGACGCAGTTCATCGACGACGACACGCTGACCATCGACTTCGACCCGGCGCAGCTCGGCTTCAGCTCGAGCTATATCGGCGCGATGCAGGTGAAGAAGTTCCCCCAGGTCGGCATCACGGACTATTTCTCGCTCGGAAACAGCGACCCCTCTCCTCGCAACCTGTACTCGTATAGCGCCAACGGGACCATCTCGAAGCTGGTCGGCCGGCACACCATCAAGATGGGCGTCGACTACCGGACCCTTGGCATTGACACGCAGTCCTTCTCCGGCGGCGCCGGTGTTCTCAACTTCGATCGCCGCTACACATCGTCGAACCCGCTCGCCAACGGCACGGGCGGCACGACGCCGTCAGGGAACGCGTTGGCCACCATGCTGCTCGGCTATCCGAGCGGCGACCCCGGCACCCTGAGCCGCATCCTGGTGTCGGAGCCGGCCAACTACTTCGTGCGCTATTACGGTGGCTACTTCCAGGACGACTTCCGCGTCAGCTCGCGGTTTACCATCAACGCCGGCCTGCGCATCGAGCGTGAAGACGGCTTGCGGGAAGAAGAGGACCGCTTCACGGTGGCGTTTGACCGCACCTTGAATCCCGGCGGGGCCCTCGGCGCCGCCGGCGCGCGTGGCGGTCTGGTCTATGCCGGCGTGAATGGCGCGCCGACTCAGCAGGGCAACCAGCCGGCGGCCAAGTTCTCGCCGCGCTTGGGCTTCGTCTATTCGGCCAACCCCAAGACCGTTCTCCGCGGCGGCTACGGCATCTACCAGGCGCCGTGGAACTATCAGTTCGTCGGCGGGACCAACTACGGGCAGGTTGGCTACAGCCAGAACACGTTCATGGTCCAGGGCCAGTTCGTGCCCTCGGCCACGCTCACGAATCCCTTCCCGGCCGGCGTTGTGCAGCCGCGCGGGAACTCGTTCGGCGCGCTCGAAGGCGTAGGGAGCAACATCGAGTTCATCGATCAGGACAAGAAGGCGCCCTACGTGCAGCAGTACTCGATCGACATCGTTCGCGAGCTGCCAGGCAACATGGCCGTCGGCTTCGAGTACAACGGCGCCACGGGTCGTCAGCTCGGCCTGGGCGGGTCGAACGACGGCACCCTCAACATCAATCAGCTCGATCCGCGCCATCTGTCGCTCGGCGCGGCCGCGCTGAACGCCCCGGTGCCGAACCCGTACGCCGGCCTTCTGCCCGGGACCAACCTGAACGGCGCGACCTTTTCTCGCGCCCAGTCGCTCCGCCCGTTCCCGCAGTTCGGCAACATCCTCATGCGGCAGAATACGGGCGGCAAAAACCAGTACCACGCCGCGATCTTCAAGCTCGACAAGCGCATGAGCCACGGCTGGGGCGGCCGCGTCAACTACACCTACAGCCGGATGAAGGATAACCAGTTCGGCGAAGGCAACAGCTATTCCGCGACGAACGGCAACATGGCCAACGCCTACGATCTCGACGCCGAGTACTCGACCGGCCTGCTGGACGTGCCGCACAAGATCGTGTTCTCGCCGATCATCGAGCTGCCGTTCGGCCAAGGCAAGCGTTGGGCGCAGAGCGGCGTCGGCGCCGCCATCCTCGGCGACTGGACCATCTCGTCGATCATCGCGTTCGAAAGCGGCTTCCCGATGTCGGTCGCGAACAGCTCCAACACGCTGTCGGCGTACGGCTTCCAGGTCCAGCGTCCGAACTTGACGGGATCGTCTCTCGAAACCACGGGCGGCCGCGAAGAGCGGCTGTATGCCCCCCCGGTGAGCACGAACACGTGGCTGGACCTCGCCGGGTTTGTGCATCCGGGGCTGGCTCTGGGCACGGCGCCGCGGACCCTCACTGACGCTCGCACGCCCCACCGGAACAACTGGGACTTCGTCGCCAGCAAGGACGTGCGGCTCGGCGGCAGCGTCCGGGCGCAGGTCCGCCTCGAAGTGTTGAACATCACCAACACCGTGAAGGCGTGGGCGCCGACCACCACGTTTGGCTCGGCGGCCTTCGGCCAGGTCAGGACCCAGCGCGGGTTCATGCGGCTGACGCAGCTGATGTTTCGCCTCAGTTTCTAGCGCTGAGGGCTTGAGGGCCTAAGGGCTTGAAAATTGAAGGCCTGGAGAAGTGGAATTCCCACCGCTCCAGGCCTTTTCTCTTGCTCAAGCCGTCAAGCCCCCACCGCCGCAGTCTCTGCGCTTTGACAGGTGTCACTTACAAGTCTAGAATGACACATATGACCAAAACGCAAGTCTATCTGCGCGACGAGGAGCTCGAGGCGCTGCACGACGTCGCGGAACGCTCGGGTCGAAGCGTCGCCGACCTTGTTCGTGAGGCCGTCCGGCGCGTATGGCTCCGTCCGGATGCGCAAGGACCCGTCGCCCTCTGGGATGGCCTGCCCTCGCACACCTCCGTCGAGCATGACCGTATCTACGACGAGCCCTGACGCACCGTATGCGGTCGGGTGAGTTGGTCTTCGTCGATACCGGTGCATGGATTGCGCTGGCCTTGACGCGCGACCCGCTGCACCCGCGGGCTCGCGCGACCTGGGAGCAATTGCTGGGAACCGGTGTCCGGTTTCACACCTCGGTCCCCGTCCTGTTGGAGACTTTCACATTCCTGGACCGCAACGCGGCGCGGAAGGTCGCCCTTGCCTGGAAGGATTCGCTGACAACCGTTCCGCGCTTGAAGGTCTTGCCGTCCACCGTCAAGGATCTCGGGCAGGCCTGGTCGTATTTCGACCGCCCCGACCTTCACAAGCTGTCGGCGGTCGATGCGGTCAGTTTCGTGTTGATGACCGAGCGCCGCATTCGAGTGGCGTTTGCGTTCGATTCACACTTCGCGACCGCCGGATTCCGGATGGTGGGCTAGTCACTGTAGTACTCTGCCGCCGATGACCCGTTTCGCTCTGGCGCTGCTGGTGGCGGCGGCGACGCAATCCGGCGCGCCGGTGGGCCGAGTCGTGTTTCCCAACTCAGGTAGTCCGAAAGCGCAGGCCGATTTCCTGCGCGGCGTGGCCTGGCTGCACAGCTTCAGTTACGAAGACGCCATCGACGCCTTCCGCGCGGCGCAGAAGATCGATCCCAGTTTCGCGATGGCGTACTGGGGCGAGGCGCTGAGCTTCAGTCAGCCGCTCTGGTTCTACGAGGAAGTGCCGCAAGCGCGCGCCGCGCTTGCGAAGTTGGCGCCGACACCGGAGGCGCGCCTGGCAAAGGCCGCCTCACCGCGGGAGCAGGGGTTTCTGCGCGCGGCCGGGGCGTTGTTCGGCTCGGGCGACACTTTGGCACGCGCGGCGGCCTACGCGCAGGCCATGGCCACAGTCGCGACCGACCATCCCGCCGACGATGAGGCGCAGACCTTCTACGCGTTGGCGCTGCTCGGCACGCTGCCTCGCGGCGACGCCTCCTTGCCGTTGCGGCGGCAGGCCGGCGCGATCGCCGAGCGCGTGTTTGCGCGCAGTCCCAATCACCCTGGCGCCGCGCACTACATCCTGCATGCCTACGACCACGTCAGCCTCGCGCCGAAAGGCCTCGCGGCCGCGCGCGCGTACGCGAAGATCGCGCCCGCGGCCAGCCACGCCCTTCACATGCCGGCTCACGCCTTCCTGCAGCTCGGGTTGTGGGATGAAGCCGCGTCGGCGGATCAGGCCTCGTGGAATGCCTCGATCGCCTGGGCGAAACGCCGCGGTTTGCCGATCAGCAGCCGCGACTTTCACAGCTTGTCGTGGCTGCAGTATGAGTGGACGCAGCAGGGCCGGTTCTCGAAGACCAAAGAGGCGCTCGCCTTCGTGAACGAAGCGATGAAGGTGCCGGCAAGCCCCCAAGTCCTCAAGCCCTCAAGCCCTCAACATTCCGCAGGCCACGCCTATGGCGAGAGTGAAATTGGGCGAGCCAGTGGCGTGGACGCGTTGCGCAACGATCGCGGCTCGATGCGCGCGCGCTACATCATCGAGAGCGAGCGCTGGAGCGAGATGAAGGGGCAGGGCACCTTCGATAACATCGAGGAGCTGTTCGCGCTGGGATTGAGCGCGGTCAACCTGGCCGATGCGCCGAGGGTCCGATCCACCATCGACCAATTGCGAAAAGCAGCAGGCCCTGATCAGTCGGCGGAGCTCCGCGAGCAGGCGGAGGTCATGCTGCGGGAAATGGAAGCACTCGATCTGTTTGCGCAGGGCCGTCATGCCGACGCGTTCGCGATGATGGATCGCGCCGCTGCACTGCAGGCCCGGATGCCCAAGCCGATCGGCCGGCCGTTTCCCGTCAAGGGCGCCGACGAGTTATACGGCGAGTTGTTGCTGCAGGCCGGGCGCGCCAAGGAAGCGGTGCTGTGGTTCGATCGCGCGCTGGCCCGCACGCCGAACCGCAGCAGGGCAGTATTGGGACTTGCCCGGGCCTACCGCAATTCCGGCGACGCTGTTTCCGCGCGAGCCGCCTACAAACGTTTTCTGGCCAACTGGCGTCTCGCCGACGCAGGTTTACCAGAGGTTTCCGAGGCACAGCAGGCGCTCCGCTAGCCTGTATCTGTTGATCTGTTGAGGTTGTGAGCGGTTGATCGATCTTTTGATCTGATCATCTTGTGAGCGGTTGATCGATCTATTGAGCTAGTGCGCCACCGGTGAGATCAGCAGATCGAAGATCGAGAGATCAACCGCTCAAAAGATCAACCGATCGATCACCAGCTCACCACGTCAACAGATCACAAGATCTGTCATACCTCGTCGACCTTGACCTGGCGCATGTAATACCCGGTTTCGAGGCGGCGTTGAGGGACTGACGGATCGGCGACCTTCAATGCGATGTCGTAGGTGCCGGGCGCCGACGGCTTCCAGCGGTACTCCCACAACGACCACATCGCGTGCGTCTTCGGCGTCGGGCACACCGTAAACGGCACGAACTCATCGTCTTTTCTGAAGCGAATCGCGAGCCGATCGACCGGCCTGGTGCCGCCCCACACGATGCCGACGATCCGGTACTCGAGGCCGGCCGGCGTCTTGCGCTTCTCGACCCGCACCGCGGTAGCCGCCGTCTGGATATCGGCGGGCGCGTAGTCGCGGGCGAGCTTGTGCGGTTCGGTTTGGTGGGTGCGCCCCGCAAACTCCACCATCTGCGTCGTCGCGGGTTCATCGGGGCCGACCAGCCGGATTTCGTTCACCCACTTGATCCAGGAACAGCCATACCAGCCCGGTATCGCGAGGCGCACGGGTTTGCCGTGATCGGCCGGCACCGGCTCGCCGTTCATCCGCACCGCGAGGAACGCCCCGAGCTTGTCGACAGAGGCGAGCGGAAGGACCCAGCTGGCGCCGACGATCGAGCGTTGGGAGTTCTGGCCGATGTGATCGAAGCCGCTGACCAGCACGCCGGTCGCATCCTTCGACGGCTTGAGCCGGGCGACGACCTCGGCCAGCGGAATGCCGTTCCACTCGGCCACGCTCATCAGGCCGAAGTTCGAGGGGTTGCCGTTGCCCGAGCATTCGAACAGGTGCGGCCCCATCTTCTTCGAGCTACGCATCAAGTCGTCGAGCACGAGCGTGCCGTCCTTGGCGAGCAGCCCGGAGGCGGCGATCGTCCACGGGCCTTGATGCGCCGCAGCCGCGGCCGGGATCTCGGTGCGAATGTAGGCCAGCTCGTTTGGCGTGATCAGCGTGTTGGGCTCGAGGATCGAAAGATCCGTGATGAGCCGGGCATCGAGTCTCGCGCCGCTGATCTTCTGCCCGAACGGCTGCACCTGCGAGCGACCCCTGAACAGCGGCAGCGTGCCGACCAGCTCGCCGGCCGGCGCGGCGCACGGCACAGCGGCGGCCAGCCGGGCCAGGATCTCGCCCGGATCGGCCAGCGTCGCGGCTCCGGCAGCGGCCAGCGTGCCGAGGACCTGTCGTCGCGAAGGATTCATGACGACATTATACTGACGGGATGCGATTTGGTTTTGCCTTGTGCCTTCTGCCTTGTGCCTTCCTGGGGGCACAAGCCCCAGCGACGCCGCCGCAGCCGACGTTCCGTGCCGGCGTGACGCTGGTCACGACCGACGTGATCGCGCGTGACGATCGCGGCCAGTTCGTCTCGGACCTGACCAAAGACAGTTTCACGGTGCTCGAGGACGGGCAGCCGCAGACCATCCAGTCCTTCATCCTGGTCCAGGGCGGCCGCACCTTCAACCTGCTCGCACCGCCATCCGCAACGGCGGCGCCGGAGGGCATCATCCTGCCGCAGGCGCGGCCCCGCACCAGCGACACGGGCGGCCGCGTATTTCTGATTCTCGTCGACGACCTGCACTTCGAACCCGAGCTGACGCCACACGTGCGCAAGCTGATTCAGACGATCACCGATACGCTGCTGCACGAGGGCGACCTCGCGGCGGTCGTGTCGACTGGGCCGTCGTTCATCGAGGTCGGCCTCACCTACGATCGTAAACTGGTCGCCGAGGCCGCGAACAAGGTGCGCGGGTCTGGCTACCTGCCGTCGGAGATCTTCAAGCTGATGGAGAACTCGCAGGGGCCGGGCGATGTCCGCAACAAGGCGCAAATGGCGTTCCATACCGCCTACAACATCCTGGCGGATCTCGAGAAGGTGCCCAATCGGCGCAAGGCCGTGATCTATATCAGTACGGGCTATGACTTCGATCCGTTCGCCGAGGGCCGCAACAGCCGCGATCGGGTGATGGGCGGCCGCTTCTCGGATCCGATGCGGCTCCTGATCGATGAAGACAACCCGTACTTCTCGATGGGCCGCGTGACCGCCGACATCGACCTGTATCGGCTGACGCGCGAGCTGACGCTCTCCGCCAATCGCGCCAACGCCTCGATCTACACGATCGATCCGCGCGGCCTCGCCGGCACGCTGGACGCGGGGCAGTACGTTGATCAGAGCGAGTGGCGCACCTACATTCAAAAGACCACAAGCACGCTGAAGTATCTGTCTGAGGAAACCGGTGGGTTCGCGATCGTGGACACGAACGACTTCGCCGCCGCGCTGAAGCGGGTCGATGCGGAAACCAGCGACTATTACGTGCTCGGCTTCTACTCCAGCAATCCCGATCCGGCAAGGCGCACGCGCATGTTGGAAGTGAAGGTTGATCGGCCGAATGTCTCCGTCGCGGCACGCCGGGCCTACTCGCTCAGGACCGACGGCAAGCCTCCGGCACCGCTGCCGCTCAAGAAGAAGTAGCCCCGCCTTAAGGCGGGGCGGCAGGCAGTTGCCGCGCCATGCCCAACCATTCAGCCGTAAGCGCCGAGTGCGGCCCCTGCGCGTCGATGTAGCGTGGTGCTTCCGCGAGGAAGCGCGCGCGGCGATCGCCGTTGCCGTTCACGAAGTCAGCATAGAGCGCATGGAGCAGGAGCCATCGCGCGTCCAGATCGCCGGGATGGCGGGCGAGCCGCGCGTCGAGCGCGACGATGGCGTCGCCCTCGCGCCGCGTCGCGATCCGTGTGGCGGCTAGCACCCGCGTCCACTCCTCATCATCCTCGCTGCCAGCGGCAGGAACCGCTTCGGCAGCGCCTTTCGGGTCGCCGCGACGGAGATAGGCGTCGGCCAGGAACGGCGACAGCATGGCCGGCGGCAACCCGGCGCTTCGCGCCGCCTCCCAGGCGTCGATGGCGTCCTGGTCGCGGTTTTGCATCGCGCGCGCGACGCCAATGAGGAATTGGTCGGGCGCCGCGGCCGCGCCCGACTCCAGCGCGCGTTGGAACTGTCGGAGCGCGCCGAAGTCCCCGACCGACACCAGCGCCAGGCCGGTCAACATCGCGCGAACGCCCTGTTCGTGGGCGGGCACGCGGTCCTCGACCAGCAGATCGACGAACCGGCCGGCGCGGGCCGCGGCGATCGCCCTGGCCAGCCCCGGTGACGACGCTGCCGGTGCCAGTCGATCGAGCAGCTCGGCGACAATTGCCGGCTGCAGCGCGGCGGCGCGATCGAAGCGGCGGCCGAGTGGCGGCGCCTCGGCGAGGAGACCGGCCGGAGTGCCGGCAACGGTAAACGCGGTGCTACCCGCGATGACCGTCGAGGACAGCCTGTCCTCGGCCGTGATCAGCAACCGGTACTCCCCCCGGCGCAGCGACGCGAGCGGCACGGACATCGCGGCGATCACCGGATGCCCGAGCCGGACGTCGAAGTCGGCCGGGAGCGTCGTCGCGTTGTAGGTGAGCGGCGACAGCGACGCGACCGGTTCCTCGCGCGCGCCCACGAGGCGGACGATCCGTGAGTTCACCTGCAGGTCGGGCTTGCCCGATCCGGAGGGCATCGGGTTCACGAGCTGGAACGCTACCGCCAGCCGCTCGTTCGGCGTGAACACCGTGTCGCGCGCCGGGACGATCTCCGTGGGCCCGATGGTGTACGGATGAGCGCGTTGCTCGAGCGCGGTATAGGGTGTCTCCCTCACGCCGATCCTGTCGGCGACGATGATGCTGCTCAGTCCAAGTTCGGTCGCCGCCGCCGGCGCCAGTTGGAGCGATCGGCGCGCGACGTGGATCCGCGCCTTGGCCGCTGGTTGCGCGGCGTCGCTCCAGGCCACGAACAGATCGTAGGTGCCGGGCCCTGCCGTGAGCGCGCGCTGGATCGCCCGCGTGCCGTCCGCGAACCCTGCCGCCGACGCGATCTCGAAATCCTCGAAAGGCAGACGGTCGGACGGCGAAGCGCCGACCCCCTCGAGCGCCTCCCGGCGGCGTTTCTCCTCGTCCTCCCGCCGCTGGCGCGAGCGTTCGCGCTCGAGTTCCATGATCTTCAGATCCGGCGAGCCGACGGAATTGACGCCACCTCGCGTGACGTTGGCGCCCATGGCCGGCATATCGCCGATCGCCATGCCGCGTCGCGGCAGCATCCGCGGGTCCGTCCGCGATCCCTGCAGCCACTCGCGCACCGTCGATCGTTCCGTGACCGTGGTCACGCCAGCGGCGGTGGCCGTCGCCAGGCGGACATACAGCACGATCGAACTCGGCGGCAAGGTGTCTGGCGGCGGCGTGATGGAAAAGGCGACGTAATGGGATCCATCGGAAGCGCGCAACACGTGAAGCAGCCACGTCTGATCGGAGGCCGCCGGCGTGCCGGCGGCGCGATCAACCGCGGTGACCAGCGCTTGGAGGAGATCGCGTTGTTGCCGCGTGAGGTTCGGCGCCGCGGCCGGTTGCGCCGCCGCCTGCCCGCAGAGACAAGTCGTGACAACCGCCGCCGCGAGTCGAATCTTCATGACCTCACCTCGGATCTCACTCGCTTGTCTCGACTGTGCACCTCAAGTACACTTTGTCGCGATTATCCATTATTCAAACCCATGCATCGCAACAACTTCGTCTGCTCGTGTACGGCCCGCTGTCTTGGCTTACTTCTATCGGCGGCCTGCTTTTCCCTCCCGGTTTTCGCGCAATCCCCAGCAGTTCCCACGATCACGGCCGGCAAGCTCGATAGCTCCGCCGAAGGTCCCGTGATCGACGGCCGGGTGAACGACGCGATTTGGCAGACGGTGCAGCCATACACGTCCTTTACGCAGCAGGATCCGATCGAAGGCGCACCGGCGAGCGAGCGCACGGAAGTCCGGGTTATCGTTGGCAAAGGCAACGTCTACATCGGCATCATCGCCTTCGACAGCGACCCGTCGAAGATCATCGTGTCGCAGGCGCGGCGCGACGCGTCGCTGAACGACACCGATTCGATCGTGATGGTGCTCGACACCTTCAACGACAGTCAGAACGCGTTCGTCTTCGGCACCAACCCACTCGGTATCGAGTACGACGGCCAGGTCGCCCGTGAAGGACAGAGCAGCGGTGTGTCCTTTGGCAGTGGCGGGGGTGGTGGTGGCGGCGGTGGCGGCACGCAGCGCGGCGGCATTAGCGCGTTCAATCCGAATTGGGATGGCGACTGGACGGTGCGGTCGCAGATTACCGATCGAGGCTGGGAGGCCGAAATGGCCATCCCGTTGAAGACGCTGCGTTACCAGACCGGATCCAACCAGACCTGGGGCTTCAACGTGCTGCGCAATATCCGGCACAAGAACGAGCAGGTCTACCTGGCGCCCATTCCCCGCGGCTTCGACATCTATCGCGTCTCGCTCGCGGCGAAGATGTCGGGGCTCGACCTGCCGGCGCGCCGCGACATCAAGCTGATTCCCTACGCGCTCGGCTCGGTCAACAAGGACTTCACGCGCACGACGGGCGACAAGGTCGACAAGAAGGGTAACGTCGGCCTCGACTTCAAGTGGGGGATTCGTCCCAACCTGACCTTCGACGCGACCGTCAACACGGATTTCGCGCAGGTGGAAGCAGATGAAGAGCAGGTCAACCTGACGCGATTCGACCTGTTCTTTCCAGAGAAGCGGCCGTTCTTCCTGGAGAACGCGTCGACGTTCCAGTTCGGGCAGCCGCAGAACATCGACCTCTTCTTTTCCCGCCGCGTGGGTCTGTCGGCCACCGGGGTGCCGATCGACATCCTTGGCGGCGCGCGCCTCAGCGGCAAGCTCGGGGGCTGGAACGTGGGGGTCCTCAACATCCAGACCGACGAGGCGGAGAACGCCGCCGGCACCCAGGTCGTGGGCCCCGCAAACAATTTCAGCGTGTTGCGCATGCAGCGCGAAGTCGGCCGCTCGAGCTACGGCGCGATCTTCGTCAACCGCCAGGGCACCGGCGGGTTCAAGGGCGCCGATGACCACAACCGCGCCTACGGCCTGGACGCGAACATCCAGCTCTCTCCGAGCCAGCGAGTCTCGGCGTTCATCGCGCGCACCGATACACCGACCAGCCGCACGAGCGGTCCGAGGGGCAGCGACTACTCCGGCCGCGCGTTCTATAACTTCACCAACAACCTCTGGCAGATTTCCGGCGGCTACTCGCAGGTCGGCGATAACTTCAATCCCGAGGTCGGTTTCCTGCCGCGCCGCGGTTACCGCCGTCCCGAGTTCCGCGCGTTCTTCCAGCCACAACCGAAGAAGATTCCGTGGATCCGCCGGTTCGCGCCGCACGTGTCGTACGACGCCTTCTACGGCTTCAACGACAAACTCCAGACCTCGAGGGCCCATCTGCATCCGCTCGAGGTGCAGCTGGCCCAGGGCGGGCGCTTTGGCTGGTTCTTCGACCATACCCGCGATAATCCGACGGCCCCCTTTACCGTCTACAATCGCGACGGCAAGCGCGTGGTGATTCCGGCCGGCACTTACGGGTGGGTGCAGCACGGCTTCGAGTATTTCCACAACCCGAGCGCGCGCGTCACCGGCACCATTCGCTATCGCCTCGGCCGCTACTACGACGGCGACTTCAACGGCTTCGAGATCAACAGCGATTACCGCATCACGCCGAAGATGACGGCCAGCCTCGGCTGGACGCGCCAGGACATCGACTTGCCGCAAGGGAGCTTCGTCAACAACCTCGTGCCGATCAAGGCGAACTACTCGTTCACCACGCTGGCGAGCCTGTCGGCGCTGCTGCAGTACAACGGTCAGACCGGCCAGTTCTCGTCCAACGTGCGCCTGGCGCTGCTCAACCGCAGTGGCACGGGATTGTTCGTCGTGTTCAACGATCGCCGCGATGTGCTGAGCTCGACGTCGCAAGAAACGCTCGGCCGTTCGTTCGTCGTGAAGTACACGCGCCTCGTAGATTTCTAAGAAACGGCGATTTCATGAGGAGAAACGCCATGCAGTCACGTCGCACATTCCTTCGCGGATTTTCGGGTGGGGTGGTGGCCACCGGCGCGGCGCTGGCTGCCGGCCGGACGTCTTTGGCTGCCAGGGGTGGCGAGCAGGTCATCGCGCCGACACTGTCGGCGGCGAACCTCAAGCCGGCCGGGCCGCTGGACGAGGCCTACTGGTGGAAGGTCCGCAGCCAGTTCAACATCATCGACGGCATGACCTTCATGAACAACGGCACCGAAGGGCCGGTGCCGCGCGTGGTGCTCGAGGCCAACGAGCGGTTCTTCCGCGAGATTGCGGAGAACCCCTCGAACAACTACCGCCGCGAAGAGATTGACGTGGTCCGCGGCGAGGTCGCGAGGTTTGTCGGCGCCAACGCCGATGAGATCGCGCTGACGCGCAGCACCACCGAGGGCATGAACATCTTCACCCACGGCCTCGACTGGAAGGCCGGCGACGAGGTGATCTACTGCAGCCACGAGCACGGCGGCGGCATCGGCTGCATCACGACCATGGCCAAGCGTGCGGGCATCAAGCCCGTCGTCATCGACATCCCGTCGCCGCCACAGAGCGTCGATCAAATCGTCGGGCTATACGAGAAGGCGATCACGCCGCGGACCAGGGTTATCATGGTGAGCCACATGACCTATGTGACGGGGCTCGTCACGCCGGTCAAGGAGCTCGCCGACCTGGCGCATCGCCGCGGCCTGCTGATCTCGGTGGACGGCGCGCATCCGCTCGGGATGATGGATCTGGATTTCAAGGCGATGAACGTCGATCACTACGCCGCCGCCGGCCAGAAATGGCTGATGTGCGGCACCGGTACCGGCGTCTGCTACATCAAGCGCGACGTGCAGGATCGGATCTGGCCGCTGATGGGGCCGCCCGGAGACCCCAAGGACGGCGCCAAGAAGTACGAGGCCTTCGGCCAGCGCGACGTGCCGTCGGCGCTTGGCATGTCTGCCGCGGTGGCGCTGCAGACCGCGATCGGCAAGCAGAACGTCGAGGCGCGAGCCCGGGCGCTCAGCACCCGGTTCCGCACGGGACTCAAGGGCATCCCGGGTGTGAAGATGTGGACGTCGGAAGACCCGCGCTTCGCTGCCGGCCTGACGCTGTTCAGCGTGCGCGACGTGCCGATGGCCAACGTGCAGCAGGCGATCCTCAATCGCGATCGCATCTACATCCGCACCATGACGACCGGCAACCTGAACGGCTGCCGCGCCGCGACGCACATCTACAACATGCCGGACGAAGTCGATCGCTTGATCGCCAGCGTGAAGCATGTCGCGGAGAACGCCAGCCGCTACATGACGACGACCGCGCAAGCGCGATAATTTCGCTGTGACGGGCCGCCGCCGGCCCGTTCCCAGCACCTTTCTTCACGGCTCATAACCCTTGCGCCACGGTGACAACTGCGGTACGGTTTGTCGATCCTTTTCGCGTTGGTCACACTGATTTGGAGGAGAGCCATGGGTAGCAAGTGGCGTTTTGCTCGTTTCGGCGGCGCAGTGATGCTGGTTCTGTTGGTCGGCGTGACGTCAGTGGCGAGTGCGCAGAGCGGCCTGGGCGGTCTTCGCGGCGCGGTCACTGATCAGCAGGGTGCGGGGCTGCCGGGCGTGACCATCACCGCCACGTCTCCCGACGTGCTGCGGCCGCAGAGCGATGTCACCAACGAGCGCGGTGAATACCGGCTCAACAACCTGCCTCCCGGCACGTACCTGCTCGTCGCCGAATTGCCGGGATTTGCGACGTTCCGGCGCGAAGCGATTCTGGTCCGGGTCGGCGCCACCTTCGCGCTCGACTTCACGATGCAGTTGAGCGCGGTCCAGGAAACCGTCACGGTGACCGGCGACTCGCCGATGATCGAGGTCGACAAGCCCGGCAACGTCCTCAACATCGACGGCGAGTTCCAGCGCCTGCTGCCGATTCAGGCGCGGCGCAACTACAGCGACTTCCTCGAGCTCACGCCGGGTGTGATCTCGCGTGGATTTGACGACGGTAGCGGGCGCCAGGTGTATTTCGGCCACGGCACCGAGCACTTCGCTCACGTCCTCCAGCTCGAAGGCACGATCGCCACCAACTATCACGACGCCCAGCTCACCTATGTCTCGATGGGCGCCGACATGGTGCAGGACATCCAGGTCAAGACCGGCGGCGTTGACGCCAGCTCGCCGATGGGCGTCGGCCTGGTCATGAACATCGTCACCAAGAGCGGCGGCAACACGTTCCGCGGCAGCGGCGCGGTGGGGTATCAGCCGTTCGACTGGAACGGCAACAACGTCGACAACTGCTCGACTGCGCCGGGGTGCAAGCCGGGCACCGGCGGCACGCCGACTACCGCCTATGTGCGACAGTTCGATGCCGCCCTCGGCGGTCCGATCAAGAAGGACAAGGTCTGGTTCTTCGGCGCGTTGCGGCGGGCGGTGTCGGCCGCCGGCATCAGCCGGACGGCCACCGAAGTCGAGCGCATCAAGGCCTACAAGCCGGACGCCGAGCTCTTCAACAACGACAGCGAGAGCTGGCAGCCCTTCTTGAAGATCAGCACGCGCGCCGGGCAACATGACATTCAAGGCTTTTACCAGCAGGACCGACTCCTGCTATCGGGAGACCGCGAGTACAATTATGAGCCGGTCCAGGCGCAGTCAACGGGAGGGCCACTCTACAGCGGCAAGATCACGTCGGTCTGGGGCCTGCGCACGACCACGACGTTTACGGCGTCGTACAACGGCAAGGGCGGGAATGACGCCCAGACGTTTGCATCGCTCGGCAGGACGGGCCCGCAGATCACCATCCATAATTCTGCCAATGTCTCCGGCAACATCGTCTCGGGATCCGGACGCATCCTCGAGGGCGGCAACCTGCCGTCGTATAGTTTTCAGCCCGCGTCACAGATCGTGGTGCGTGGCGACCTCACCTACTACAAGGACGGCTGGATGGGCAGCCATCAGCTGCAGACGGGTTTCTTTGCGGCCCCGCGTAGCACTTACGACCAGCAGACGGAATACGTCAACGGCGGGTTCGTCTGGGAAGAACACCGACTGCGCACGCCGGGCAACGTCGCTGGCGGCACGGTGCCGTTCCATCGCCGTTATCAAACACCCGTTTCGCTGACCACCCGCGCCGCGCGCGACCGCGACATCGGCATCTACGTTCAGGACACGTGGCACCCGAATAACCGGGTCACACTGAACCTCGGCGTCCGCGCCGACTTCGTCAAGCGCAACGACGACATCTTCAACATCGTGAGGCAGAACAGCACGTCGATTGGTCCGCGTCTCGGCTTCTCGTATCTGCTGACTAAGGATTCGCGCAACGTCTTGCGGGGCAGCTACGCACGCGTCCACGAGCAGGTGATGGGGCGCGACGCGATCACGCTCTTCGGGGCCAACGAGGCGGCGGGGCAGCGGGATGAGTATGACGCCGACGGCGACGGCCGATTCGAGATCGTCGTGCCGACGGCCGCCCGTTCGGCCACCATTGCCGCCGGCGAATTCGCGGACGACCTCCACCAGCCCTACGTCGATGAGCTGATTCTCGGCTTCCGCAAGCAGTTCCCCGGCCAGATCAGCTTCGACATCGCGGGCATCAGCCGCAGCTACCAGGACATGTGGGCCCGGGTGGACGTCAACGGCATCTATCCGAGCGGTCCGAATCAGCCCTTTGGCGGATTCGGCCGGATCGATCCCACGCGGGGCATCATCTTCCAGCAGCAGAACAATTCGTGGAGCACGCTCGAGTACCGGGCGATCGAGATGACCATGGCGAAGAACCTGTCGCGAAACTTCCAGGCGATGGCCAGCGTCAATCGCCAATGGCAGCACTTCGGCGGCACGTGGAACCCCACGGACCCGGCGGGGTTCATCCAGCCGACCACGTTCGACAGCGACGCGCTGCTCTACATGCCGCGCGGCAACAATGAAGACAACAGCCTGCCGCTCAATACGGGATCGACCGTGCACACCTACGGCCCGACCTGGCAGAAGTACTCGACACGCTTCGGTGGCACCTACCAAGCGCCGTGGCGAGTAGTGATCTCGGCGAGCTACACGATACTCGCCGGTCCTTGGTCGGGGCCCATCGTTGACCTGCTACCCGTGGGCGATCCGCAGCTGGCCGCGTTTGGTCCCGCCCGTGCGTCGAACGGGCAGAACAACCCACTGGCGACGCGCATGAGGTTCGTGAATGCGAACCGCGGTGAGGGCCAGGTCCAGGCGCCGGCCATCAAGACGCTCGGGCTGAACTTCAACAAGTCAATTGGCTTTGGTGGCGGCCGCGAGGTAGTGCTGAGCGGCGCCATCTTCAACGTGCTGAACGACGGCAACTACACTCAGTACAACTATAGCGGCGCGAACGAGAAGTTCAACCCGAACTTCCTGCAATTGCGCAATCAGCAAGCCGCGCGCGCCTTCCAGTTGACGGCGCTCGTGAAGTTCTAACCGCACTCCTTGCCGGGAGGCACTTCCTGTCGGGAGGGCACTCCTGGTCGGGAGGGCACTTTCGGTCGGGAAAGCATTGCTTGTCGGGATTTCGTTCCCGACAAACAGCGCTCCCCGACACGAGGCGCCCTCCCGACAAGAGTTGCCCTCCCGGCAAGGAGTGCGTATTGACCATGCGTCGACTACATTTCTGCGTCGTAGTCCTGCTTGCCCTGAGCCCCGTCGAAGGGCTAAGCCTCTGGATCGCGCGGGGTGATGCGCAGACCCCGAAGACCGCGCTCACGGTTGCGCTCGAGACGGAGCTCGATCGATTTCCTGCCAGGACCAGCATCTACGTGAAAGATCTCAAGACCGGCGCCGAGGCCACGGTTCGCGCCGGGGAGTCGTTCAACAGTCAAAGCGTCATCAAGATCCCGATCATGGTCCGCGCTTTCCAGCTTGCCGAGGAGGGCAAGTTGGACCTCGATGCGCGTGTCACGCTCGGTCGCGCGGACTTGCGCGATGGCACGGGTGTGTTTCAGTACGCCGATCTGGGTCTCGCGCCGACCGTTCGCGATCTCATCCTGCAGATGATCATCACCAGCGACAACACCGCCACCGATCAGATCACGACCAAGGTTGGTGGCGTCGACGAGTTGAACGCGTGGCTCGCGCGATCCGGCTACACGATGCGGATGCTGAATCGCGGCCACGAATACCGGCGCAAGCTGCTTGCGCGGCTCGACCCGCGCCTGGCGGGCATCACGCCGGAGGAGACGACGGGCCTGCAGTACGCGCTGTCGGACAACCCATTGTTCGAGCTGTACCGCCCGCTGTTTCGCGGCGAGCGAGCGGCGTGGCTGGACGTGGTTCGTAATCCGGCGAATCGCCGGAGCCATGCGGAGAACCAGCGGAAGCTGATGGTCGAAGACCGCAACTACTGGCTCGGCGACATCAGCGCGGACGAGATCGGCCGCATGCTCGAAGGCATCGAGCGCGGGACGATTGCGTCACCCGCGAGTTGCGCGATTATGCGGACGTTCTTGCGGCGGCAGCTCGCCGGCTCTCGCCGGTTGCCGCATTTCGTCGACGTTCCGGTGGCCCACAAGACCGGCGACAGCGGCAACATCGCCAACGACGTCGGCATCATCTATGCGCGATCCGGGCCGATCGTCATTGCCGTCCTGGTCAATGGCATTACGGGTTCATACGGCGAGGCCGAGGATCGGATCGGGCGGATCGGCAAGTTGGTCGTCGATCATTTCGACGCCTCCACTCCGCTCGGTTCGGTCGAGCCGGCGCAATCATCGGATCGGAAGCGCGTGATTCAGCCGGCGGGGTACAAGCCCACGCCGTCTCCCTTGTCGCCGGGGATCCTGGTGGGTGACACGCTCTATCTGTCCGGAAGCACGGGCGGCGATCCCGTCACCGGCCAGTTGGTCAAAGGCGCGTTCGAGCCGGAGATGCGGCAGATCATGGCCAACGTGCAGACGGTGCTCGCGGCTGCAGACATGCGGCTGGCCGACGTCGTTGTCGTGACGGCCTATCTCGCCGAGATGTCGGACTTCGCGCGATTCAACGAGATCTACAAGGAGTATTTCACGTCAACCCCTCTGCCGACTCGATCTACCGTCGCGGTGAAAGAGCTGGCCCGCGGCGCCCGCCTCGAGTTAACGATGACCGCTGTGAGGTCGCGATGACAACGTTGCTGTTACTGCTTGCCGTGCTGATGCTGCCCGTCTCGGTGTCCGCACAGGTGTCCGCATCCACCAATCCGCTGTGGCACGAGTCGAAGACGCGTAACTATCTGCCGCACATGACGTGGCCCGAAGTGCGGGACCTGCGGACGCGGACCGACATGGTGATCATCCCGGTGGCGGCCATGGAGCAGCACAGCCTGCATCTGCCGATCGGCACCGACTTCCTGAATGGACTCGAACGCGCGAAGCTGGTCGCGCAGAAGGCCGACGTGCTGGTCGCGCCGATTCTGCTTCCGGGCAATTCGCCGTACCACATGGAGTTTCCCGGCACGATCACGTTGTCGTCGCAGACCATCCAGCAGGTCTATTTCGAAGCGGCGCAGAGCCTGATGAAGCACGGCTTTCGCCGCTTCCTGCTGCTCAACAGCCACGGCGGCAATCAGATCATCACGCGCTACATCGCCGATCGGATCAACCAGGAGACTGAAGGGATCGCGGTCGAGCTCGGTGAGGCCGCGGCGCCGTTCCTGACGCGGGCACCGCAACCTGCAGACGGCACGGCCCGCGTCTTCGATCGGCATGGCGGTGTCGGCGAGACGTCCACGTCCCTCTACATGACGCCCAACCTCGTGGACCTCGAGGCCGCTCGCCGCGCTACGCTCACCATGCCCGAGCATCTGCAGAAGATGCTCCCTGAGGTCGTCGCCGGCGATCCCACCGCGACGCTGGTCTTTCTGGCCGAAGGCCTCAAGGCCACGGCCACCGGCAAGGGCACGTCCACGCGCGAGATCTCGGACACCGGCACCTGGGGATTGCGCGATCCGCGCGAGGCGACGGCGGAAGCGGGTCGCCGTGACACTGAAAATTTCGTGCAGGCTGCCGTGAAGTTCATCGAACGGTGGAACCAACTCCGGCCGATGCGTTGACAGGCGCAGGCGATCGGCGTAGCCTGCGCGCCAGGCGATTTCGTTTCAGTCACCGGCCATTCCAGGAGGGCAGAAATGTTCCGTTGCATTCTTGCCGCGGCCTTAGCCGCGTTGATCGTGACCAGTTCATCGGCGTCTGCCCAGACCGGCGACGGCAGCCTGCGCGGGTACGTTAAGGACGAGCAGGGCGCCGTGTTGCCAGGCGTCACGGTGACCGCGACCAGCCCGACGCTCCTGACGCCCGTCGTGGGCGTCACCGATAGCAGCGGCTACTACCGCGTGCTCAACCTGCCGCCGGGTACCTACGCGATCGCGGCGGAGCTGGCCGGCTTTGCCACGACCCGCCGGGAGGGCATCGTCATGCGGGCCGGCATTACCTTCAGTGTCGACCTGCAGATGAAAGTCGGCACCCTGGCCGAGACCATCACGGTGACGGGCGATTCGCCGATGATCGAAACGGGCCGGCCGACAAGCGTGCTCAACATCGACGGCGACCTGGTCCGCGCGGCGCCGATCACCTCGCGCCGGCTGTTCAGCGATGCGCTCGACCTGGCGCCCGGGGTCGGGTCGCGCAACGTCGACGACGGCATGGGGCGGCGGGCGTACTATTTCCGCGGCTCGCACATTTACGCGCACGCCTTTCAGCTCGAAGGCGCGCCGGCCTCGGCGTACGTCGACTCCGCGGCGCATTCGATGGGCATGGGCGGCGACACGGTGCGGACGTCGAGATCAAGCTGGGCGGCGCCGACGCGTCCACGCCGCTTAGCACCGGCGTCGTGATGAACGTCGTGACGCCGCGCGGCTCGAACCAATTCAAGGGCTCCGTGTCGTACTCCTTTCAGCCGCTCAGCTGGAACACCGATAACACCAAGGGCGGCGCGGCGCCCGGCGGCCTGCCGACCTTCCAGGAGGTCAACCAGTGGGACGGGTCGCTCGGTGGCCGTATCATCCGCGACCGGATTTGGTTCTTCGCGACCTACCGTCATGCCGACCTGGTCAACGGCATCAGCCGCACCCCACAGGACCTCGCATTTCTCACCGCGTTCCGACGCGATTTTCAGCCCTTTGACAACGTCTCGGTCAGCAAGCAGCCGTACCTTAAGGTCACGACGACCATGAGCAACCGCCACGAGCTCTCCGGGTTGTGGCAGTACGATCGCAACAAGTTCAGCAGCAATCGCGAGCGCGATACGCATAACATCAACCCGCGCGGGGCGGGCGGCTCGTTGTTCCACGCCAAGCTGAATTCAGCCTGGTCCGACCGCTTCCAGACCATGTTCTCCGCCTCGTACAACAACAAGGGTGGAGCCGAGGAAGACACCTTCAAGAACTTCCCGGGGTTCGGGCCGTCCGTGCTGGTGCATCAGTCGACCCGGATCTCCGGCGGCCTGCCGACCGGGAGCGGCATTCTCGTCACGATGAACAACGTCCAGACGATTTCCATCGCGCCGTCGTCGATGGTCAACTTCAGGGGCGACCTGACGTACTTCCTGCAGGGATGGGGAGGGTCGCACGAGCTCAAGACCGGCATCTGGGGCGCGCCCAGTCTCGAGCGCGACGTGCTCAGCCGCGCGTTGAACGACGGCTTCACGCTCGAGCAGGTGGTGCAGCGCGATCCGAACAATCCGGCGGCCGGGCTCGTGCCGTACCACCGCCGTTACACGTCACCCCTCGAAGTGCTGACGACGGCGGCCCGTGACCGCGACATCGGGGTGTACGCGCAAGACACGTGGAGGCCTGGCCAGGGGCGACTCACGCTCAATTTCGGCGTGCGCGCGGATTTCGTCCGCCGCTTCGACGAAATATTCGGCGTCCAGCGCATGAAGAGCACCAACATCGGGCCGCGCATCGGCGGCGCGTATGTGATCGACAAGGACTCCCGCAATGTCGTCCGTGCCTTCTTCGGGCGGGTGCACGAGCAGGTGAACGGCCGCGATCCCATCACGACCTTCGGGCCGACGTCGCGGCGGTTCCAGCGCGACATCTACGACGCCAACCTCGATGGCGTCTTCGAGACCGAAGTCATCACGCCCGCGGCGACAGCGGCCATCAACCAGCTGGCCTTCGATCCCGAGCTGCACCAGCCATTCGTCGACGAGTACGCCGTTGGATTCGCCAAGCAGTTCAAAGGGCAGATCACCCTCGACGTCTCGTTCAACCGTCGCTTCTTCAAGGACGCCTACGGCGAGGTGGACATCAACGGCATCTATCCGGACGGGTCGAACAAGCCCTTCGGCGGGTTCGGCCGCGTGGATCCCAATCAGGGCAGGATCATGCAGCAGACCAACGCAACCTGGAGCCAGGTCGTCGTGACCAACCTCGAGCTAATTCTCGCCAAGAGCCTGTCCCACAATTTTCAGGTGATGGGGACGGCTACGCGGCAGTGGCAGCACCTTGACGGCACGTGGAACCCGACCGACCCGGCGCGGTTCATCCAGCCTGATGCGTTCGCGAACAACCGCGATCTGTCACGGCATCTGTTCGGGAATGGTGACGACAACAGCCTCGACGGCGGAGGCAACGAGTCAGGCGTGGCCTACCGGCCGTTCTCGGTGCGGTTGGCGGGGCAGTACTTCGCGCCCTGGTCGGTGCGGCTGTCGGCAAGCTACGTGATTCAGGCCGGCGGTTATCTGGGCCCGGTGGTGGTGCAGAATGCCACGGGCGATCCGGTCTTCGGGCCCGGAACGGTCCGGCTGGCCAACGGCACGACGCAGTCCAACCCGCTGGCGACGTCGTGGCGCTTTGTCCACACGGACCGGTCGGGCGGTCAATTGCGCAACGAGACCGCGCGCTACTTGCAGCTCAACCTGGGTCGCACCGTCAAGTTCGGACGGCAGAGCGTCGATGCCGGGCTTGGCATCTTCAACGTCTTCAACAATGGTGCGTTCACCCAGTGGAACACGGGCGCGCAGCGGCTCAACAGCCCTCTGTATTTGTCGCGCTTCAACCGGCACCCGCCGCGCGCGTTCCAGCTGACGTTGTCGTACAAGTTTTAGAGGGGCGTAAGGACTTGGGGGCTTGAGGGCTTGGAATCCTCGAGCCTCCGGTCTTCGAGCCTCGAGCCTTTTGCACCCGGAGCCACACGCATGTCACGATTGTTCAGACGAACGGCCCGAGGCGCAGCCCTGGTCTTGGCGGCCTGCGGCGCCTTCCTCACCACCAGCTACGCCCAGCAAGCCGCACGTGTCAGCGGCGATCTCTACAGCCGCATGCACTGGCGCTTCATCGGACCCGAGGGCAACCGTTTCTCCGCCGCCGCGGGTGTGCCGGGTGATCCGCACGTCTATTACGTTGGCGCCGCGTCCGGGGGTATCTACAAGACCGTCGATGCCGGCGTGACGTGGCAGCCGATGTTCGACGGTCAGCCTGTTCAGTCGATCGGTTCGCTGGCCGTCGCCGCTTCGGATCCCAACACGGTCTGGGCCGGTACCGGCGAAGGAAAGATCCGTAGCCACATCTCGGTCGGCCAGGGCATCTACAAATCCCTCGATGCCGGCAAGACGTGGGCGCTCATGGGGCTGGAGCAGACCGGCCGCATTCCCCGTCTCGTGATCGATCCCAAAGACTCGAAGGTCGTACTTGCGTGTGCGCTGGGCCACGCCTACGGACCGCAGCCGGAGCGGGGCGTCTTTCGGACCATCGACGGCGGCCAGACGTGGACTAAGGTGCTGTTCGTCGATGACAACACGGGGTGTTCGGACATCGCCATGGATCCGAAGAACCCGCGCGTGCTCTTCGCCGGAATGTGGCAACTGGAGATTCACACGTGGGGTCGTGACAGTGGCGGCCCGGGAAGCGGCTTGTACCGGTCTCAGGATGGCGGCGCGACCTGGAAAAAGCTGAGTGGGAGCGCGCTGCCGACGCGCCCGGTCGGCAAGGTCGCGGTGGCTATTGCGCAGTCGAACCCGAATCGCGTCTACGCGATGATTGAAACCGGCGATGGCGTGCCCTGGAACGGCCAGGACACCGACACGGGCCAGGTCTGGCGGTCGGAGGATGGCGGCGACACCTGGCGCCTGGTGAGCCACGACCACCTCGCCATGGGCCGCGCGCATTATTACTCGCGCATGGCTGTGGCCCCGGACGACGAGGACGAGGCATACTTTCTGACCGCATCGTTCGCCAAGTCGATCGACGGGGCGCAGACCCTCGCCGTGGTGCCGCGCGCCCCCGGCGGCGATCACCACGACATCTGGATCGATCCCGGCAACGCCAATCGAATGATCGTCGCTCACGACCAGGGCCTGTCGATCTCGATCAACCGCGGCCGCACCTGGTTCCGGCAGCGCCTGACCAATGCGCAGATGTATCACGTCACCGTCGACAACGAGATTCCCTATAACGTGCTCGGCAACAAGCAGGACGAGCCGTCGTACCGCGGCCCGAGCAACAGCCGGCTGCAGGGCGGGGGTGGCGACGGCATCATCCCGCGAGCGATGTGGCACTCGGTCAGCGGCGGCGAAAGCGGGTGGGCCACGCCGGATCCGGTTGATTCCAAGCTGGTGTGGTCGTCGGCGTCCGGCTCCGGCTCGGTCGGCGGCATCGTCGTCCGCTTCGACGAGAACCGGCGTCAGTTCCGGAACGTCGAGGTCTGGCCGCACCAGTCGAACGGTCCGGCGGAGGGCGTGCGCTATCGCTTCGTGTGGGACGCGCCGCTCCACATTTCACCCCACGACCGGCACACCATTTACGTGGGCAGCCAACACGTGCATCGGACCACCGACGGCGGGCAGAGCTGGACGGTGATTAGTCCCGACCTCACGCTCAACGACAAGACCCGGCAAGGCAGCTCCGGCGGCCTGACGCCCGACAACATCGGCGTCGAGTATGCGGGGGTGGTCTTCGGGATCGCCGAATCGCCGAAGGAACGCGGCCTGATCTGGGCCGGCACCAACGACGGCTTGGTACAACTGACACGTGACGGAGGAAAGACGTGGACCAACGTCACGAAGAACCTTCCCAATCTGCCCCCGTGGGGAAGTGTCCGCAGCATCGTCCCCTCTCGTTACGATGCGCCGACGGCGTACCTGACGGTGGATTTCCATCAAGTCAACAATCGCGACCCGTTCGTCTACAAGACCACTGATTACGGGCGGACCTGGCGGTCGATCACCAACGGCATTCCGCGCAGCATGCTGAGCTACGCCAAGGTCATTCAAGAAGATCCGGTGCGGCGCGGGTTGTTGTACCTCGGCACCGAGAACGCCATCTACGTGTCGTTCGACGATGGGGAAAACTGGCAGCCGCTGCAGAATGATCTGCCTCATGCGCCGGTCTCTGGCATCGTCATCCAGGAGCACTTCAACGACCTCGTGATCTCAACCTACGGCCGCGGCTTCTTCATCCTCGACGACATCACGCCGCTGCAGCAGTTGACGCCGCAAGTGCTCGCCTCGGACATGCATTTGTTTCCACTGCGCGCGGCCTATCGGTTCCGGTCGATCACGGCGCCTTCGAGCACCTATGACGACCCGACAGTGGGCGAGAACCCGAGATACGGCGCGTCGATCAATTACTACCTGAAGACGCCGCCGCCGGGTCCTGTCACGATCAGCATCGTCGACGCGAAGAGCCAGGTTGTCCGTACGTTCACCGGGCCAAAGGTTGCGGGCCTCAATCGCGCTCAATGGGATCTGCGTTCGGAGCCGACGAAGGAAGTGCGGATGCGGACGAGCCCGATGTACGCGCCACACATCAGGGTCGGTGCCGACGGGACGCGCCCGGCGCCTGGCGCTGGTCAGAACACCATGCTTATGCCCCCGGGCGTCTACACCGTGAAGCTGTCGGCTGGTGGACGCGAACTGACGCAGTCGCTGACCGTGCGGAAGGATCCGAATTCGGGTGGCACCGAGGAGGACATCGCCGCACAAACCCGCATGGTGGTCGATATTCGCGATTACCTGAACACGGCGGCGGACATGGTCAACCTGATCGAGGGCATGCGCAGCCAGATCGAAGCGTTGGACCGCGTGACGGGCGACCCGGCCATCAAGAAGGCGGCCGAAGAGGTCAACTCACTGCTGATGGCGGTGGAGATGAACCTGGTCGATCTGCGGATCACCGGCGGCCAGGACGGCGTTCGATACGCCTCCAAACTGATCGGCAAGCTGAACTACCTCGCCAACGGGCTGGCGAGCGGCGATTTCAAGCCGACCGATCAGCAGGTCGAGGTGCAAAAGCTGGTTGAGGGGCAGTTAAGGGACCTGCGAACGCAGCTGGAGGGGCTGCGTTCCCGAATTGTGAGCGGCTTCAACGACCAGTTGCGGAACAAGAATCTTCCGATTATCGTGGTGCCGCCACCGAAGTAAGTTAGTGGGGCACCCCTTTAAGGGGTGCCCTACGAAGCCGCTTTCATTCGATACTCGTAACGGAGGCCAGATATGCGCAATCTCTTGGGATCGAGTCTCGGCAGTGTGGTATTCGCTGTGTGTCTACTCGGAGTGGCACGGCCCCTCCTCGCGCAGCAGGGCACCGCCGACATCAGCGGGAAGGTCAGCGACGATCAAGGCGCGATTTTGCCGGGGGTCTCCCTCGTGGTGACCAACGAAGCGACGGGGGTGTTCCGAGAGGTCACCACCAGCGCGGAAGGGACCTACTCGGCGTCGCAGCTGGTGCCAGGGCGGTACAAGATTGTGGCGAAGCTGACCGGGTTTCGGACCGCCGAGCGCACCGGGCTGCAGCTGCAGGTCGGCACCACGATGACGATCAACCTGTCGCTGGCCGTCGGGGGGGTCGAAGAGACCGTGACGGTTACCGGCCAGTCGCCGCTGGTGGACACGACGAGCGCCCGCGTGGGCGGCAACGTCGGCACCGCGGAGCTCAGCGAGCTGCCCGCGATGAACCGCAATTACTTCGCGGCCGTCGCCCTCCTGCCCGGCGTGCAGTTCTCGCCCTCGACGCAGCTGGGCAACGACACCATCGTCGCCTCCGGCCAGTCGTCGCAGGGCAACAACGTGTCGGTCGACGGCGGCTACAACGTCGACGACGCCCTGGGCGCCGTCGTGGGCGCGCAGGTGCGCACGCCGATTGAGGCGATCCAGGAATTCCAGGTGATGACGAGCATGTATGACGCGGAATACGGCCGCGCCAGCGGCGCAATCATCAACGCCGTCAGTAAGTCGGGGACCAACCAGTTCAAGGGCGTGATGTTCCTGAGCTCCGCCAGCAACAAGCTCACGTCGAAGGACTTCCTGGTCAAGCAGCAGAACCTGACCAAACCCACTCTGACGAAGCGCGATTGGGGCGGCGTTATCGGCGGACCGGTCGTCCGCAACAAGGCGCACTTCTTTTTCAGCCTCGAACGGCAGGTGGACAACCCGACCCGGACGCGCGTCTACCCGACGCGGCCGGATCTCAGCTTGTCGCAGGTCGAGGAGCGCTCGGGCTGGAACACGATGGTCCGCTTCGACCACCAGATCAGCTCGACGCACACCTGGGCCGTCCGGTATCTGCGCGAGTCGGCGCCGCAAGTCCCCATCATCCTGGCTCGCCACACGAAGGAGACGTTTCACGACGAGGTCGACCTCGACGAGACCGCGGTCGGCACGCTGACCAGCGTGTTCGGCAACACCAAGGTCAACACGGTCCGCGTCGCGCGGACGTGGGAACACTGGTGGCACGGCAATGCGTGCTCGCGCAGCCTGGGTTTCGAGCGCGAGGGGCCGCAGTCACAGTGCCCGCCGCAGCTCGACCACCTGAGCTTCCTGGCCCAGGCCAGTACCGAGGCGCAAGGGCCGTGGGACTCCAACTATCAGATCGAAGACAACCTGTCCTGGTTCGTCCCCGGCAAGAAGGGCGACCACGAGCTGAAGTTCGGCGCCCGCTATAACTACACCGAGCTGACGCGCGTCTCGCAGATCAATCAGAACGGCACGTTCCGGTTCAACACCGATCTGCCGTTCGACCCCGCCAACCCGCGGACCTACCCGGAACGGCTGACCATCCGCATCGGCGAGTTCGAGGAGTTCATCGATAACCACACGGTCGAGGCGTACGCCCAGGACCGGTGGAAGATGGGCAACACGACCCTGAGCGCCGGGATTCGCTACGACCTCGAGATCATCCCGATCGACCAGACGCACAATCCGCTGTTCCCGGCCGGCGACAAGAAGTCGCCGGTCGACCGCAACAACTTCGCGCCCCGAATCGGGCTCACCCACGCGCTGGACGATCAGGGCAAGTCGGTCATCCGGGGCGGTTACGGGATTTTCTACAACCGCACGGTCCTTGGCGCGATCGACGACACCATCGAGCAATCCAAGTTCACCAATTCGGCTGTGGTCACCTTTCCGAACGACAGCGCCGACCCGGGCCCGTCCGCGGGCCGGCTGCCCACCGATCCGTTCCTGGTCAATGGCCCGTTCCTCAACACGGCGCTGCTCAACCAGCGCTTCCCCCCTGGGACGCTCTTGAGAAACACCGGCGTCGTGGTCTATGACTCGCCGGATCGGAAGCAGCCTTGGGCGCATCAGCTCACGGTCGGCTACAGCCGCCAGATGGCGGCGTCGGTCGCCATCCAGGCCGATTACATCCACATGCAGAACAAGGACATGTTTCTGGCGCGCAACCTCAACCCGATGCTGCGGGCCAACACCAGCCGGACCGGCGCCATCACGCGCGTCGACGCGTTCGGCGCACTGGGTGAGCCGTACAGTCAGCGGGTGTGGGTGATGGAGAACACCGGCGAGTCCAAGTACGACGCGCTGAACCTGTCGCTCGAAAAGCGCTACGCCAATAACTGGTCCGGCCGCGTGTCCTACTCGTTGTCGTCGTCGCGCGGAACGGCGGAGAACCAGGCCGACAAGAACACCCACCAGGTCCTGACCGATCTGAATCTTGACGCCCGGTATGGGCCCATGAACGTGGACCGCCACCACATCCTGTCGCTCAACGGCCGGACCGAGGTCCCGAAAACCAAGGGGCTCACGCTGTCGTCCACGGTGCGGTGGATGAGCGGCGCGCCGTTCACGATCTTCGACAGTAACGTGGACGTGGACCGGAACGGCGAGCTGGACGATCCGCTCCCGGCGGGCACTTACAGCGGCACCGCGTTGAATGCCATGAAGGACGTGGAGTCCAAGGGCGGGCGTAACGGCGCGATCGGCCCCGACTACTTCCAGGTCGACGTCCGCGCCGGCTGGCGGGCGCGCCTCGGCAAGGACCGGGCCCTGGACGTTTACCTGGACATCTTCAACATCACCGACCGCGCGAATTGGGACAATCCGTCGGGAGACCAGCGCGTGGCGGCCACCTTCCTGCAGTTGAGAACTCTGCGCGGCGGCAGCGGGTTCCCGCGTTCTGCGAACTTCGGCCTCAGGTACGCGTTCTAGTTACTGATCGTGGCGACAAACCTTTAGGTTTGTCGAGTGATATCGCGTCGCGACATACATGCGGCCGGGGGAGCAGGCTCCTCCGGCCGTTGTCATTGGAATCAGAGTGGCTTGCCATCCGAAGCTCGTTCTGAATTGGGAACAGCCCACCTTCGCGCTGCGCGCTTCGGTGGGCATCCTTCGCGAATGATTGCTCGCGGGGTTTACCAACCGTAGCTCGCTGCGAGCGCTGAGTCCACCGTCGCGGCTTCGCCGCTATGGTGGACAACCTCCGCGAGGATCGAGAGCGGAGGTTGGTGGCCAGGGAGGGAATTGAACCCCCGACACCACGATTTTCAGTCGTGTGCTCTACCAACTGAGCTACCTGGCCTCAGGAGAGGCTTCCGAGTATATCGCGGAGCTTTTCGGCCGCGCAATCAGTCGCCGGGCGTCTTCGAGGGAGGCCGGCCGCCGAGCACGAACCACGCACAGGCGACGCCGACGATCGCGCCCGCGATCACATCGCTCGGCCAGTGCACGCCGACATATACCCGGGAGACGGCCACGATCACGCCGAGCGGCCACAACACCCAGCCCGAGACCGGCAACATCCGAGAGCCGGCGAGAGCGCCCGCCATCGCCATCGCGGCATGGCCGGACGGGAATGACGACGTGGTCGGCTTGGCGTCGATGACCCGCAGTGCCGGAATCACCTCGAACGGCCGCGCGCGATCGAAGATCGGCCTCAACACGTAGTCGTTGATCAGGAACGTGAAGCCGATCGCGAGTAGCAATCGCCACGCAGCCGGCCGGCGGGCAGGGAAGATGCCGGTGATGAGCGCCAGCATCCACCACAGGAAGCCGGCGGCGCCGAGCGCGCTGGCAAGAACCATCACGTCATCCAGCCACGGGCGTCGTGACTGGATGACGTAATGCAGGAGAGAAGTGTCGAAATCCACGGTCAGGCGGGTCTCGCGGAACTAAAGTTCCGCGCTACACCGCAACCGCAGCGGGCTCGGGCTCGCGCGACATGCCGAGCACCTTCCGCACCTTCTCTTCGATCGCCGTGCGGATGTCGATGTGCTCTTTGAGGAACGTCTTGACGTTCTCGCGGCCCTGCCCGAGGCGCTCGCCGCCGTAGGCGAACCACGCGCCGCTCTTCTCGATGATCTTGTGCTCGACCGCGATGTCGATGAGGTCGCCTTCGCGCGACACGCCCTCGCCGTACATGATGTCGAACTCGGCCTCGCGGAAGGGCGCCGCCATCTTGTTCTTGACGATCTTGACCCGCGTGCGCCCGCCGACGACGTTCTCGCCGTCCTTGATGGCGCCGATGCGGCGGATGTCGATGCGCACCGACGCATAGAACTTGAGCGCGCGTCCGCCCGTGGTGGTTTCGGGGTTGCCGAACATCACGCCGATCTTCTCGCGCAGCTGGTTGATGAAGATGAGCGACGTCTTCGACTTCGACACCGCGCCGGTGAGCTTGCGCAGCGCCTGCGACATCAGCCGCGCCTGCAGTCCCATTTGCGCGTCGCCCATCTCGCCTTCGATTTCGGCGCGGGGCACGAGCGCCGCCACCGAGTCGACCACCACGACGTCGACGCTGTTGGAACGGATCAGCACCTCGACGATCTCGAGCGCCTGCTCGCCGTTGTCGGGTTGCGAGACCAGCAGGTTGTCGATGTCGACGCCGAGTTTCTTGGAATAGGCCGCGTCGAGCGCGTGTTCCGCGTCGACGAAGGCCGCCAGGCCGCCCGCCTTCTGCGCTTCCGCGATGACCTGCAGCGCGAGGGTGGTCTTGCCCGATGATTCGGGCCCGAAGATCTCGATGACGCGTCCGCGCGGCACGCCGCCGATGCCGAGCGCGTAGTCGATGCTGAGCGCGCCGGTCGAGATCACGTCCACCGGGCCGACGGCCTTGTTCTGGCCGAGCCGCATGATGGAGCCTTTGCCGAACTGCTTTTCTATCTGGCCGACGGCCACGTCGAGTGCTTTGATTCGTTCCTGTCGTTCGTCTATTGGCATGAGAATGGGTCCTTTCAGGACAGGACTGATCCTAGAAACGCGCCAAGCGAAAGTCAAGGGTAAAAATGTGCACGATACGGCTTGTTTAGGTTCATTTTCAACACTTTAGGGTAATTGACCACTTTCGCCTATCTTCCGGCCGGATCGCAAGGACTGCGACGTTCGGGTTTGACCGGCATGGCTAAAAGCTCGTACGGTGGATCGATGCCCAGCCCGGTTGGCCACGCGCTCGGAGGAGCCATCGTCGGCTTTCTCCTGGAGCGTCGGCGCACTCCCCGCGCCGTCCCTCTTAGTGCTTTTGCCGTGGTGGCAATACTTCCCGACATCGATTTCCTGTGGGGCCGGCACAACATGGAGACGCACAGCCTCGGGGCCGCCGTCCTGGCGGGCCTCGCGATGCTGATGTGGACTCGAGGAAAAAACCCGCGCCTGGCCCTGGCGGTGACGCTGGCGTGGTCGACCCACGTTCTGTTCGACTGGCTGGGGTCCGACGACACGCCGCCGCTCGGCGTCATGGCATTCTGGCCGCTGACCTCGAAGTTCTATTTCGCGGATGCGTTTGTCTTCGAGGCGATCTCGCGGCGCTACTGGCTGTCGAACTTCGTGCCGCACAACGCCTGGGCGGTCGCGAAAGAGATCTTGATTCTCGGACCGATCGTCGCGATCCTCTGGTTCAGAAAGGTTCGGAAGGGTTCTGAAAGGTTCTGAAAGGTTCTGAAAGGTTCGAACCCATCTGAACCACTCTGAACCCTTCAGAACCCTTCAGAACCTCTCTAACAGAGTTCTATCGCGAGCGCGACGCCGTTCCCACCACCCAGGCAAAGGGTAGCGATGCCGCGCTTGAGGCCCCGCGCCTTCAGCGCATAAATCAGCGTCGTCAGAATCCGCGCGCCGGAGGCGCCGATCGGATGGCCGAGCGCCACCGCGCCGCCGTTGACGTTGACCTTCGCGGGGTCGACGCCGAGCTCCTGCATCACAGCGACCGCCTGCACCGCGAACGCCTCGTTCAGCTCGATCAGATCGACGTCGTTGATCGACCACCCGGCCTTCTTCAACACCTTGCGGGTCGCTTCGACCGGCGTCATCAGCAACAGCTTCGGTGCGAGGCCGCTGGTGGCCTGGGCGACGATGCGCGCCAGCGGCTTGGCGCCAAGCGCCTGCGCCTTGTCGCCGGCGATCACCACGAGCGCCGCGGCGCCGTCGTTGACGGGTGGCGCATTGCCCGCCGTCACCGATCCATCTTTCTTGAATGCGGGCTTGAGCGCGCGGAGCACGTCTGCGGTGGTGTCGCCGCGCACGGATTCGTCCTTCGTGAACACGATCGGGTCGCCGTGTTTCTGCGGAATCTTGACCGGAAGGATCTCCGCGTCGAACGTGCCGGCGGCCTGCGCAGCGGCGGCCTTCTTGTGGCTGTCGGCGGAGTACTGATCCTGTTGCTCGCGCGTGACCTTGTGAAGGTCGGCGACCGTCTCGCCCGCGTTGCCCATATGCCAGTTCTCGAACGGGCACCACAGGCCGTCGAGAATCATCGAGTCGATGACCTGGCCGTGACCCATGCGGAGGCCCTCGCGCACCTTCGGCAGGAGGTACGGCGCATTGCTCATCGACTCCATGCCGCCCGCGACGGCAATGTCGATGTCGCCCGTCTGAATGCCCTGGTGCGCGAGCATCACGGCCTTGAGGCCGGAGCCGCAGACCTTGTTGATGGTGAGCGCCGCGACATGATCGGCCAGCCCGCCCTTGAGCGCCGCCTGTCTCGCGGGCGCTTGCCCCGCCCCGGCGGAGACGACGTTGCCCATGATGCATTCGTCGACGCTCGCGGGATCGACGCCCGCGCGCGCAACGGCCTCGCGGACCACCATCGCGCCCAGTTCAGGAGCGGTGAAATCTTTCAGCGCGCCGAGGAATTTTCCGGTAGGAAGACGAACCGCACTGACGATAAGAGCGTTACGCATGAATTTCAGTCTATCAGTCGAATTGAATCTTCTTGATCGTTCCTTCGCCGAGCAAATCCTCGAGGCGGATCTGGATGAGAGAAGTGGACTTGCGGACCGCGGCAAGCCAGGCCGGCGTTTCAGCGCGCACATACAGCACGCCGTTGTCGGCCAGCCGGACCGTCGTCGATTTATCGATGGCGGCGCCCACGGCCAGCCGCCAGGCGAAGGCGACCTTCTCGGGTGTGAGCGGGGCTTTGCGGACGACCTCAGCCACGACGGCCGGCATCACTTTGTTCGCCTTGATCACGCAACTGAGAATAACATCTGCGGTGACTAGGACTCAGAGATCGGGGATCGGGGATCAGCGCATGCGCCGATCCCCGATCCCTGACCCCTGATCCCGAGTACAGAAAGGTTCCTATGCGCAGGACGTTTGCCGCAATGTTCGGGGTCTTGGTCGTCGCGTCGGTGGGAGTGGGCCTGCAAAGCCAGGCGGCCGTGCCGTGGCAGCTGGTCGAGCACACGATTGCCACCGACCTGCGCGGCGGTTACCAGGTGGTCGCCGTCGACATGAACAAAGACGCCAAGATCGATCTCCTCGCGATTGCGACCAGCGCGACGGCCGACCTCGTGTGGTTCGAAAACCCGACGTGGACCCGCCACGTGGTGGCGTCGGGCCTGCCCTCGATGATCAACGCCGACGCGTTCGATCTCGACAAGGACGGCATCCCCGAAATTGCGCTGGCGAGCGGATTTGCCACTGCGCCGACGCGGAGCGCCGGCGTGATGACACTGCTGACGCACGGCGCCGATGTCAACGCGCCGTGGACCGCGAAGGAATTCGACCGGACGCCCACCGCGCATCGCCTCCGCTGGATTGACGCCGAAGGCAACGGGCAGAAGGTGCTGATCAACGCGCCGCTCGCCGGGATCAAAGGCGTCGCACCTGACTACCGCGATACGGTGTCGATCTACGCGTACAAGCCGAGCGAGCTGGCGCGCACGACCGTCACCGATGCGGAAGAAGGCGTCATCCACGGCCTCGCCGTCGTCGATTGGGACGGCAAGGGCCGCCAGGCGCTGCTGACGGCCAGCTTCATGGGCATCCACGTCAACCGTTTTGCAAACGGCAGGTGGCAGCGCACGCAGCTGACCGCGGGCAATCCCGAGGCGTGGCCGAAGAACGGCTCGAGCGACGTCGCCGTGCTTCGCACGAAAGCCGGGCGCCGGCTCGCCGCCATCGAACCCTGGCATGGCAATCAGGTCGTGATCTATCGCGGCTCGGGCGACACGTGGGATCAACGCGCGGTGATCGACGACACACTCAACGACGGCCACACGCTGATTGCGGGCGATCTCGATGGCGACGGCGTGGATGAAGTCGTCGCCGGCTATCGTGGCGCGGGCGGCGGCGTGAACATCTACCGGCTCGGCGCTGACAACCAGTGGGTCAAGACCGTCCTCGAGCAGCCGAAGTCGATGGCCGCAGCCGCGTGCGCGCTCGCGCACCTCAACGACGACAAGCGGATCGATCTCGTGTGCATTGGAACATCGACCGCAAACCTGAAGTGGTACGAGAACCAGCCAGCAAAATAATTCTCGCGAGCCGATCGCCGCGCCGCGCTGAATTATTGAGCGCGGCCGGCTTCGTATTCGACGTGCACGCGGTGGAGATCGACGAGACGCCACGGCCCGGGGAGCCGGCTGCGGGGTACGTTGAGCGCCTCGCGATCGAAAAAGCGCAGGCAGCGTTCAAGGAGTTGATCGACAAACCTAAAGGTTTGTCGCCACAAGAAGGTTTGTCGCCAAAAGTTCTGTTCGTGTTGGGCGCCGACACCACCGTGGTGCTCGACGGCCGCATTCTCGGCAAGCCTGAGGATCGCGCCGACGCGATCGCCATGCTCAAGGCGCTCAGCGGCCGCGCGCACGACGTAATCACCGGCGTCGCCATCGTCAGCGCCGCCGGCGTCCGATCCGGCGTCGAACACACGCGCGTCTGGTTCGCCGCCGTTACAGACGAAGACATTCGCCAGTACGTCGACAGCGGCCAGCCCATGGATAAGGCCGGCGCCTATGGGATCCAGGGGCTTGCATCGCGTTTTATCCCGAGAATCGAAGGCTCGTACACCAACGTTGTTGGGTTGCCGGTGACGCTGGTCTCTAGTATCCTTAGAGGGGAGTAGCCTCTTGGGCTAAACCCTGACCTATGAAGTACAAAGCGATCAAGATCGGTCTGACGAGCCTGGTTCTCGCGCTCACGTTCGGCGGCCTGCTTTACACCACGCTGGCCGAGGGAACGGAGTACTACAAGCACGTCGACGAAGTGCTGACGCAGCCTGACGCCTGGTACGGCAAGAAGCTGCAGCTGCATGGCTTCGTCGTGCCGGATTCGATCGGCAAGCGCAAAGACACGCTCGACTGGCAATTCAAGGTTCAGAGCAACGGGCACGTCGTCACCGCGTGGTATACCGGCGTCACGCCCGACACCTTCAAGAGCGACTCGGAAGTCGTGTTGAAGGGCGTGCTCGACAAAGACGGCTTTCACGTGCAGCCCAACGGCGTGATGGCGAAGTGCCCGTCCAAGTACGAAGCCAAGCCTGGAGCCGCGATGGCGCCCTCCGGGAAGTACTGAGGGGCCGTCATGGCCCCTCTCGGCGCCTTTCTCCTCCTGCTGGCGTTTGTCCTCGCGGCTTACGCCGTCGCCTCCTCCATCGCGGGCGCGCGGCGCCGCAGCTCCCGACTCATCGAAAGCGGCATCGGCGCGTTCTACACGGTCGCCGCCGTAATGACCGTCGCATCGGGCGTCATCATCTACGCCTTCGTCGCCGGCGATTATTCGATCCGCTACGTCCAGCGTTACTCCGACGCGGTGCAGCCGGTGTTCTACCGCATCACCTCGTACTGGGGCGGCCTCGACGGCTCGGTGATGTTCTGGGTGTTTCTGCTGTCGTGTTTCGGCGCGGTCGCGGTGAAGGTGAACCGCGAGCGCCATCGCGAATTGATCCCGTACGTGGTGGCCGTGATCGCATCGGTGGAGATGTTCTTCCTCTTCCTGATGATCATCCACAACAATCCGTTCTCCACTTATCTGACGGAGTCGCCGACCGACGGCCGTGGCCTCAATCCGCTGCTGCAGAACTTCTACATGGCGATCCATCCGCCGACGATGTACCTCGGCTTCGTCGGGCTGACCATTCCGTTCGCGTTCGGCATGGCGGCGCTCTTCACGGGACACCTGGACGACTCATGGCTGCGCGCGGTGCGGCGCTGGACGATGTTCTCGTGGTTCTTCCTGTCGCTGGGCCTGACGCTCGGCATGCTGTGGGCTTACGAAGAGCTTGGCTGGGGCGGCTACTGGGGCTGGGATCCGGTCGAGAACGCCGGCATGCTGCCGTGGTTCACGGCCACGGCGTTCCTGCATTCGGTGATGGTCCAGGAGCGGCGCGGCATGCTGCGCGTCTGGAACGTCTCGCTCGTCATCATCACGTTCCTGCTGACCATCGTCGGCACCTTCCTCACGCGGTCGGGCGTGGTGCAGTCGATCCACGCGTTCGGCGAAGACCCGGAGCTGGCGCGCTATTTCGTGATCTTCATGATCTCGACCACGGTGTTCAGCTTTGGCTGGGTGATCTATCGCCTGCCGATGCTGAAGGCCCGGCACGAGCTCGATTCGTGGGCGTCGAAGGAAGCCGCGTTTCTCGCCAACAACTGGGTGCTGTTGTTCTCCGCGATGTTCGTGTTGTTCGCCACGCTGTTCCCGACGATCACCGAGGCAATCAACGGCGAGCGCCTCACCGTGGGTCCGCCGTTCTTCAACCGCTGGATGGTGCCGATCGGGTTGATCCTGCTGGTGCTGACCGGCGTCGGGCCGCTGCTGGCGTGGCGCAAGTCCACCATCAGCAACCTGAAGGATCAGTTCCTGTGGCCGACCGTGTCGGCTCTGGTCGTGGGCGGAACCATGCTCGCCCTTGGCGTGCGGGTGTGGGGCTCGGGCGTCTGCTTCACGCTCGCCGGTTTCGTGATGGGCACCCTCACGCAGGAAATGATCCGCGGCGCCAACGTGCGGCGTGGCATGACGGGCACCGACTTCGTGACCGCGATCATCGGTCTGGTCTCTCGCAACAAGCGACGCTACGGCGGCTACACCGTTCACGTCGGCATCGTCTTGATCTTCCTCGGCTTTGCGGGCGAAGGCTTCAGCCGCGATGAGCAGCTCCTGCTCAAGCCGGGCCAGGAAGCCACCGTTGGCGATTACACGCTGCACCTCGATGCCATTCGTGTGACAGACGATGGGCAGAAGCAGATGATCACCGGGCACATCACGGTCAAAGACAAGACCGGCGAAGTGATCGAACAGATGCGGCCGGCGAAATGGTTCTTCCGCAAGCACGAGCAGGAGCCGACGACCGAAGTCGCGATTCGACGGACGATCGCGGAAGACCTCTACATCGTGATGCCGGCGTTCGAGCTCGAAGAGCAGACCGCCAGCGTCGAGGTGCACATCAACCCGCTGGTCAACTGGGTGTGGTTCGGGTTCGCCGTTCTCGCCCTCGGTACCGGCATCGCGCTGTTGCCGGAAACAGCCATCACGTTCGCGGTGGCAAGACTGCCGGCCGAAGCGCTGACGGCGTCGCTACTCATCCTGTCGATATTGCTGTCGGGCGGCATGGCCAGCGCGCAGCACGTCGAGACTGGGCAGGATCCGCGGTTGCAGCTCTCGTCGCCGAAGGCGAGGGAAGTCGCGCATAAGTTGGCCTGCTGGTGCGGCGGCTGCTCGAAGCTGCCGGTCGGCCAGTGTTCGTGCGGGCACTGCGCGATCGAGCGCAGCAAGATTGACGGGATGTTGAAAGAAGGCAAGGACGAGAAGCAGATCATCGACTTCTATGTCGCGACCTATGGCGGGAACCAGATCTTGAGCGAGCCGCCCAATAGCGGATCCGGGCGCGTGGCGTGGCTGATGCCGATCGTCGTGGGCGCGGGCGGTTTCCTGACCGCGGCGTACCTGGCGATGCGCTGGTCGCGCCGTTCCGCCTTCGCGGGCGCACCCACGGGCGCCGAAGATCCCGAGATGGCGGCGCGGCTCGATCAAGAGCTGCGCAACCTCGACTGATGGCCCGGACCGCAGCCGCGGACGACAAACCTAAAGGTTTGTCGCCACGTGAGGGTTTGTCGCCACGCGAAGGTTTGTCGCCACTTGAAGAACCGTTCCTGCGGCCCTGGCAGTTTTTCCTGCTCGGCGGCATGCTGGCCGCCACCGCCACAGTGATCGTCGCCACCGGGCAATCGCCGGCCAACATCATCATCCTCAGCCTGACCGTCGTCGCGGTGAGCTTCGTGGGCCTTGGCGCGTATCGCATGCTGGCCCCGCTGGTCCAGGCCGACGTCGAGACCCCAGCCTTGATCGGTGGCCGCACGCGTATTGCGCTGGAGCGTGAGAAGGCGCTGGTGTTGCGCTCGCTCAAAGAGCTCGAGTTCGATTTTGCGATGGGGAAGATGTCGAAGGCCGACTTCGACGAGATGGCTGGCCGGCTTCGCCGCCGCGCCGTCGGTTTGATGCGCCAGCTCGACGCCGGTGGCGGGTATCGCGAGCAAATCGAAAAGGAAGTGGCGAAGCGGCTCGGCCAACCACTCGTTGAAGGTTTGTCCGCTTGCGAATGCGGCACGACCAACGATCCCGACGCGCGGTTCTGCAAGTCCTGCGGAGCGAAGCTATGAGGCGGTCTGCTTTCTGCCTTCTGCCTTTTGCCTTTTGCCTTGTCACGGTGGCGCCGGCATTTGCGCAAGTCGCGATGCCCGATTCGAGCGCGATTGCCGGCACGCCGCTGCCCGCGCCAGAGCTTCCGGACCGAACGGTCATCGTGCGCGTGGTTCGCGAGCGCATGGGCAACAACATCGCCGGGCAGCCAGTGACGCTGCGTGTGGGCAACGCCACCCGCACCGCCACCACCGACGCGCAGGGCCGCGCGCAGTTCGACGGTCTGACCGCGGGCACGCTGGTGCAGGCCACGACCACGGTCGACGGTGAGGTGCTCACGTCGCAGGAGTTTCCGGTTCCGGCACAAGGCGGCGTGCGCGTTGCGCTGATCGCCGGCATTCAAAAGGCGGCCGCCGCCGAGCAGGCCGCCGCCGCGGCCGGCGCCCGCGAACCGGCACGGCCCGGCGTGGTCGAGTTCGGCCCCGAGTCGCGCCTCATCCTCGAGTTCCAGGACGACAACCTGACGTTGTTCTACATTCTCGAAGTGATCAACAATGCGCGCACGCCAATCGACATCGGCGGCCCGCTGATTCTCGAGCTGCCGACCGGCGCCTCCGGAGCGGTGATGCTGGAGGGCTCGTCGCCGCAGGCCAGCGTACTGGCCGCGCGGGTCACCATCACCGGGCCGTTTCCGCCTGGCAAGCTGGTAGCGCAAGTCGGCTTCTCACTGCCCAACGCAGGTTCGGATCTCGTGCTGACGCAGAAATGGCCGGCGGCGTTTTCGCAGATTTTCATCGCCGCCGAGAAGATCGGGCCGATGCAGATGTCGTCGTCGCAGTTGACCGACGTTCGCGAGACACAAACCGAGGGCGGTGTGTTCATCATGGGAACCGGCGGCCGCATCGAGCCGGGTGGCACCTTGACGGTAAACCTCACGGGCATGCCCGCCGCAAGCCACACGGCCCGTAACGCCGCTCTCGCGATCGTGGTGCTGATTCTCGGCATCGGGTTGTGGCTGGCGTTAACGCCGGGCTCGGCCAGGGCCGCGCAGGAGGGCCGGCTGGCCGGCAAACGCGAGCGGCTGATGGGCGACATCGTGACCCTCGAGCGCAAGCGCCGCACGCGCGCACTGACCGAAGCCGAACAAGCGCGCCTGCAGCGGCTCACCGCCGATCTCGAGCGCGTGCTGGCGTCACTCGATCAGGCCCCGGCGTCACGAGACGAGGGCGTCCACCTCCGCGCGTGACGCGCGACGGTGGACAAGCCGACATGAACAGCGATTTTGAACGCCTGGCCGTCGTCGATGTCGCGCGGCACTACGGCCGGCGCAAGGCGCTCTCCCAAATCAATTTCACCTGTGCGAGCGGAGAGATCGTCGGCCTGCTCGGACCGAACGGCGCGGGCAAGTCGACCCTCCTGAATATTCTCGCCACATTGCTTGCGCCATCGATCGGCCGCGTCGAGTACGGCGAACGAACGGTGGCCGACGGCGGCGCCGAGGTGCGTGCCCGCATCGGCATGCTCGGTCACGATCTGTTCCTGTATCCGGAGCTGACGGCCCGGGAAAACCTCTCGTTCTTCGCGCAGTTGTATGGCCTGAGCGACATCCCAACGATTGTGCGCGCCGCGCTCGAACGTGCCGGCCTCGCCGATCGAGGTGACGACTTCGTGTCGGGTTTTTCGCGCGGCATGCGGCAGCGAGTGGCGCTCGAACGGGCGCTGCTGCATGAGCCGCGCCTGATCCTGCTCGACGAGCCTTTCACCGGTCTCGATCAAGCGTCGGCGTCTGCACTGGTCGCCCGCCTGCGGGAGCGCCAGCGCGCCGGCTGCATGGTGGTCGTGGCGACGCACGACCTCGACGTCGCCGACGGGTTGTTGACGCGCGCCATCTACTTGAAGAACGGCCGCATCGTCGGCACCGATACCGACAGCCGCGGCCTGGCCGATCGCTACCGGCGGGCCATTAACAACTCAGGTGGCGACAAACCTTTCTTGTCCGCCGACTTGTCCGCCGAAGCGCTTCGCGCGAAGGTGGAAGCGCCTGGCGCGAAGGTGGAAGGTTTGTCGAAATCATGAGCGCTTTTTTCCGCGTCGCGTGGCATGTGATGCGCAAGGACCTCACGGTCGAAGTGCGCAGCAAGGAAGTGCTGCTGACCACACTGTTCTTCGCCGTCTCGGTCGTGCTGGTGTTCTCATTTGCGATCGTCCGCGAAGGCCGCGCCCCGGACGATGTGGCGGCGGGCATTTTGTGGGTGGCGATCTCGTTTTCCGGCACTCTTGCCATGGGCCGCACCTTCGAGCGCGAGCGCTACAACGACACCTTGCGAGCGCTCATCCTGGCGCCGGCCGAACGCCCCGCGATCTACACCGGCAAGCTGCTCGGGCTGTTGTTGTTGCTCGGCCTGGTCGAGATCGTGCTGGTGCCGCTCATCGGGTTGCTGTTCAACGCGCCGATCCTGGCGTACCCGGGCATGCTGGCGGCGCTGCTCCTGCTCGGCACGCTGGGCTTTGCCGCGGTCGGCACGTTGTTCGCCGCGATGCTGGTGCGCGTGCGCAGCCGCGACACGCTGCTGCCGGTATTGCTGTATCCCATCACCATTCCGGTGATGATTGCCGGCGTGCGCGGCACGGCCGCGCTGTTTCAGGCCGCGCCGGACGAGTCGATGGCGCGCTTCTGGATTGCGCTACTGATCTTCTGGGACGCGATTTTCGTGACCCTCGCGCTCTGGACGTTCGAGCCTGTAATGACGGAGTGACGAAAGGCAGAAGGCAGAAGGCAGAAGAACGGCATAGAATTCAAGACGCAGCAATGAAGCACCTCACGACACCCTTCATCGGCATCTCCGCGGCCATGCTCGCCGTGGCGCCGTGGATTATCAACGCCGCGCCCTACGAGTCGACGATGGGGCTCGTGCAGAAGGTGTTCTATTTTCATTTTCCAGCGGCGATTCTGTTCCTGCTCGCGGCCACGATCTGCGGCGTGAGCAGCGCCATCTTCCTGTTCGGCAAGCGGCCGAACGCCGATGGCTGGGCGATCGCGGCGGCCGAGTTGGGCCTGGTGTTCGGCTCGTTGACCCTGGTCACGGGTCCCTTGTGGGCGCGTAAGGCGTGGGGCGTCTGGTGGGTCTGGGACCCGCGGCTGACGTCGAGCCTGCTCCTATGGATGATCTTCAGCGCCTATTTACTGCTGAGAAAATACGGCGGACCCGGCTCCGACAAGCTCGGCGCCGGCATGGCGTTGTTCGGCATGGCAAACGTGCCGTTCATCTACGTGTCGGTGAATGTGTGGCGCACGCTCCATCCGCAGACGTCGGTGGTGCCGACGCTGCCCGCCGACATGGGCATCCCGCTCTGGTTCTGTTTTGCGGCCATGACCATGTTGTTCTTGTCGCTGCTCAGCCTCAGGGCGCGGCTGGAGCATCAACGGGCCCGCGTCGAAGCCCTTTACCTCGCCGAGGACGAAGCGTGATGTCTTTCCTTCGAATTCTTCTGGTGCTTGCGGCTCTCGCTTTTGGCGCGCCGCCCGCGATCGCCGCACAACAACCGCCGCCGCAGAGCGAGTTCGTGCCGGTGGATGAGATTCCACCCGGCGAGCAGATTCCCGCCATTAACCTCGTCGCAGCCGCCTATGGCTTCGTGTGGGTCGTGCTGCTTGGCTACGTGTGGTCGATCGCGCGCCGGCTCCAGAAAGTGGAGGCAGAGCTCGTGGACCTCGAATCCCGGAAGCGCTGATGGAGATCGGCGTCCCGACCGCCGCGCATTTCATCTTCATCCCGGCCGTGCTGATTATCGGCCTCGTGATTGGATGGATCCTCGGGTCGCGCGCCGCGCAAGATGCGATGGCGATGGAGATGAAGCGACGCGACGAGCGCCGGAAGTAGCGCCTCTTTTCTTTGGCAGTTTATCTTCGTATTCATTAGCCTGTGCGCCAGCGCGAATGAGCATCTCCCGGCGTTCGCGCGCCCGGCGTCAGGGCATGAATGCTCTGCGAGAGGGCTCTCGCTCGGCGGTCAAATCTCCCTCGGCGCATTAATCGCTTTAGCGATGGACGTCTAAATCCGCACGGCGCCTGCATGGCCTCCGGTCGATTTGACGAGGAATTCTTGTGGTCGCCTCGCTCCCGCACCCGCCGGGAGATGCTCATTCGCGCTGGCGGCGCGGCCGACCGTTGCAATGTCCCGCGGATAGTGAAGTTGTCCGACCGGGCAATTTGCCCGCTCGTCAAAAGAATGTCATGAAGCGCGCGAAGTCACTGTCGATCAATTTGCTCGTAGGACTCGCCTTCGGCTGTCACCAGACAGTGCCGAACAAACTTACCGAAGATATCTGGACCCTTGAAATCGCGATGGTTCTCGCTCAACCAGACGCTGCTCTTGATCGGGTATGGTTTATCGTTCGGAATGTTTCAGACCATGCTCGTCTAGCTTGCGTTCAGCCGTCTTGGTCCGTCACGCGAGGGGATGGTTCACCATTCAGGATGACGCCGGGCCCATACCGCACCTGGCAGCTGTGAGGAGATCGACGAGTTTCGCCTTGTGTTGCCTGCTCAAACAATGCCGCGGCCTGCGTGAAGAAGCGTTTCACGGCGTGAGCTGGAGCGAGGCGACGACAAGCATCAGATCGTCAAATCGACTGGAGACTACGCAGGCGCCGTGCCGTCTTTGGCGCGTCCATCGCTGGGGCGATTAATGCGGCTAAGGAGATTTGACCGCCGAGCGAGAGCCCTATGGCGGGGCTTTTCGACCTGTCGCCGGGCGTGCGAACGCCGGGAAATGCTTCTTCGCGCAGGCCTCACCAGTCTGCAAAACATTTGGGTCAGACCTTAGCGCCCGAGCGCGAGGCGTTGCGCCAATACTTCAGGAAGTCCTTCAGACAGGATCCGCGCCTGTGCCTCGGCGATCGGATACTCAACCCGGTAGATCGTAACCTCGCGCGTGGCGGTGTCGACCGTTGCGAACCCGGCGCGCGGGTCGCCATCCCGCGGCTGGCCCACCGACCCCGGATTAATCAGGTAACGGTTGTTGTCCTCGATCGACATCGTCAGCGGCCGCTCGTCATCGGCCGTCGCGAGGCCGAATTGTTCTTTCGACAGGTAATGTCCCACCTGCACGTGGGTGTGCCCGAACAGGCATACGGGGCGCCGGGCGGAGTGCATGGCCCTCAGCGCGTCCAGGTCATCGAACACGTAGGCGTCTTCGTCGAACGGCGTGCCGTGGCAGATCTCGATGAGGTCGTCGACCACCATCGGCCCGGCGGGTAGCGACGCGAGCCAGTCGCGATTCTCAGGGGACAGTCGATCGTAGGTCCAGCGGATGGCGCTGCGTGCCACGGCGTTGAAGCCCTCGGGGCTTTCGATGCCCGAGCCGACCTTGTCGTGGTTGCCCCGGATGAGCGCGTGCGGCGCCAACGCGCGGACGCGCTCGCAAATCGCATTCGGATCCGCGCCGTAGCCGACGAGGTCGCCGAGCACCAGCACCTTCTCGCAGCCAAGCGGCGCCGCTGCGGCCATGACCGTCTCATAGGCCTCGAGATTGGCGTGAATGTCGCTAATAACCAGGTAACGCATCAGGTATCCAACCACTCCGTAATAGCATCGACGAGCTCCTCGACGGAGCCGCGTCCTGCGTCCACCCTGAGGTGCGCCTGACGGTAGGCCGCGAGGCGCTGATTATAAAGCTGTTCCATCTCCAGCCGATCCGTAGCCAGCGGTCTCCGGCCATCGACGGGAATTCGCGAAATAACCGTGGAAAAAGGGACGTCCAGCCAGACCACCGCGCCGTCCCTGAGCATCAGCTCCCGGTTTGAGGGGTCCGCAAAGGTCCCGCCGCCCGACGCGACGACGGCGCCCCGCTCGGGCAGGAGGCCGATCAGCACGGCCCGCTCGCGCGTCCGGAAGTAGGGTTCCCCGTCCTGCCGGAAGATGGTCGGGATGTCGCGGCGCTCTTCGCGCTCGATGCAGGCGTCGATGTCTTCCACTTTCCAGTCGAGCCGCTTGCCGAGCGCGCGCGCCGCGGTCGTCTTGCCCGCGCCCATGAAGCCCACCAGGTAGACCTTGTCGGCCTTCACGCGCGCGGCCTGGCCCCGGCCGGCGAGCGCACGGCCAGCCGATCGAGGTCGTCGAAAAAAGAGGGATACGACACGGCGACGGCGTCGGCGCCGTCGACCTGGGTCGGGCCGCTCGCGCCGAGCGCGGCAATCGCGAAGGCCATCGCCAGCCGATGATCGCCATGCGCGTGCACCGAGCCGCCGGTTAACGGCTTGCCGCGGCGAACCTGAAAACCGTCGGGCCGCTCATCCGCGTCGGCGCCCATCGCGCGCAGGCCGGCCACCAGCTCCGCGATCCGATCGCTTTCCTTGAAGCGAAGCTCGCCGGCGCCGGACACGGTCACGCTGCCGCCGAAGGTGCCGAGCGTGGCCAGCACCGGGAGCTCGTCGATCAGCTCGGGTACCTGCTCCGGCGCGATCACCACGTCACGCAGCTCGCCGTGGCGGATGCGGACGCGCCCCACGGGCTCGCCGCTCCAATCGCCTTCGACCGCGGTGTCGATGTTGGCGCCCGCGCGGCGTAACACGTCGACCAGCGCGGCGCGCGACGGATTGAGGCCGACGTCGAGGATCGTGACATCCGATCCAGGCATGGCGGCGGCCGCCACGGCCATGAACGCGGCGGAGGAGATGTCGCCGGGTACGCGCACCATCTGGCCGGTGAGGCGCTGGCCGCCGTGGAGCGTGATGGCGCGTCCGGAAATCGTCACGGCCGCGCCGAACGCGGCAAGGGCCCGCTCCGTATGATCACGAGTACAGGCGGGTTCGACCACCTGCGTCTCGCCGCTCGCCTGCAAGCCTGCCAGCAACACGGCGGATTTCACCTGCGCGCTGGGCGTCTCGGGCGCGAAGTGAATGCCGGTGAGCGCCGCGCCGCGGATCGTGACCGGAGGGCGATCGCCGGGCCCCGCGGACACGTCGGCGCCCATCCGGGTGAGCGGCCCGATGATTCGGCGCATCGGGCGGCGGGAGAGTGATGCGTCGCCGATCAGGGTCGATAAGAAGGGATGCGCGGCGAGAACGCCGCTGAGCATCCGCATCGTGCTCCCCGAATTGCCGCAATCGAGGGGGCCGGCCGGCGCGGCGAGGCCACGCAGGCCGCGGCCGTCGATGGTGACCACCGCCGGTTCGTCGTCGCGCGGCGGCGTGGTTCGTGAGACGATAGCGCCGAGCGCCGCGATGCATGCCAGGGTCGAGGCGCAATCGGCGCCGGGCGCGTAGTTGGCGACGACGGAGCGGCCGTCGGCAATGGCCGCCAGCAGCGCGTAACGGTGCGAGATGGATTTGTCCCCCGGAACTCGCAGCTCGCCGGTGACGGCGCGCGCGGGAGAAACAGCAACTCGGTCAGCCACTCGCATCAGGCTCACCACTATAGCAACTTGACCGTCTTTGAAGCGCTATGGTACTTAAAGGCCCTGCGGATGAAGCGCGAGCCAACGCGAATCGAACAGGAGACCAGGAGATGATCTCCTGTGGGTTATTCCAATAAATGATTCCACCCCACACGATTCGCCTCGAATTCAATAGCGCGTTCGACATGCTCGATTTCGTGCAGGTCGTCAGCGATCATCTTGGCCAGATGGCGGGGCTCGACGAAGACCAGCTGCACTGGGTGAGCGTGGCGGTGCGCGAGTCGGTGGTCAACGCCATCAAGCATGGCAACAAGAACGATCAAACCAAGCGCGTGATCGTCGAGTTCAGCCCGGTGCCGCCGGCCAACGCCGACGAGATCATCATCCGCATCGAAGACCAGGGCGAAGGGTTCGTGCCCGAAGAAGTGGCCGACCCGCTCGCGCCCGAAAACATTCTCAAGTCGAGCGGCCGCGGGATTTTCCTCATCCGCAACTTCATGGACGAAACGGTGCTGAAAAAAGTGCCGGGCGGCATGGAGATCAAGATAACGAAGAAGATACCCAAGGGCTTAAGGGCTTGAGGGCTTCCACCCCAGCGCGGCTGCCGCGCCGGGGACCCCGGGTCAGGGCTTGACCGCGATCGACCCCGCCTTCCTCGCGACCGCCATTGAAACGGTGGTCCGCGCCGGCAACATCCAGATCGCCAAGTTCGGTACCGGCGTTCGCATTGAGAAAAAAGGCGCGATCGATCTCGTCACCGAGGTCGACGTCGAGATCGAGGTGATGTTCCGGGCGCTCGTCGCCGGGCGCTTTCCCGGTCACGACGTCATGGGAGAAGAGCAGGGGCTTGCGTCACGCGGATCGCGGCACCGCTGGGTGTTCGACCCGCTCGATGGCACGACCAACTACGCGCACGGCGTGCCGATTTTTTGCGCCTCGCTCGCGCTCGAGATCGATGGCGAGGCGGTGCTCGGCGCCGTTTACGATCCGAATCGAGAGGAGCTGTTCACCGCCGAAGCCGGCGTCGGCGCGTGGCTGAATGGCCAGCCGCTCGCGACGTCGAAGAATGCGACGGTGCTCGAATCGATGATCGTCACGGGCTTTCCGTACCACGTGCAGCAGGATCCCGACGAGCTGCTGCGGGTGTTCGGCCAGGTGATCCGCCGCGCGCGCGCCGTGCGGCGCCTGGGCTCCGCGGCGATCGACATGTGCTGGGTGGCCGCCGGACGGATGGAAGGGTTCTGGGAAGCCAGCCTCAAGCCGTGGGACACGCGCGCCGCCGCGCTGATCCTTCAAGAGGCGGGTGGCACGGTGACCGGGATGGACGGCAAGACGTGGGACCCACACGCGGGAGACATCGTCGCCAGCAACGGCCTCATTCACGACGAGCTGTTGGCAATTCTCCGGTAAAGCGCGACGTTTCCCCCTTCGCAGACGCGCTCCATCCCGGCCAACCATCGGGGTTGCGCCTTAATCCGCTGCGACAAGATGTCGCCGCCCTCGGCGGCTTCTTCCACCAGCGCCCACCCTGCAAACGGCGCGGGACCGCGGCTGACGGCCAGATCCCAGATTGGTCCGTTGCCTTCGTGGAGAAAATCCGCGATCGCGAAGCCCTCGAGCGAGAGCTCCTGCATGTAATGCGCGAGCGCGCCCATGCTGGCCATGATCGTCGTGCCGTCGTAGCCGCGCGACAGGCACGCCGTCACGGCGCGCCGCCCCTCGCCGTTCTTGCGATCGAGCTGCGCTTCCACAATCATCGGCGCCTGGCGATCGAATGGCGGCGTCTGCAGCATCACTGCTAATACGATCGCGATCGCGGCTGGAGCTGCGGCGCGGCGCAGCAGCCCCGTCGCGGCGCCAATGCACGCGGCCGCCCCCAGGATGAGCGGCACCTCGTAGCGAATGCGGAACGGGTGGCCCGACACGAATGCATAGAAGGGCAGTGCCGCGGATGCAAGCAAGGCGATCGGCAGCACCAATCCGGCGTTGTAGGGCACCCCTTTACGGCGTGCCTTACGGACCGCCGCGACAAGCAGCACGATGGCGGCGATCTTCGACAACAGCACCATCCGCGCGCCGGCGAGGTCGCTTGCGCCTTCGATGATCGCGTCGTAGACCGCTTGCGGTTTGCCCTGCAGCGTCGCATCCGGAACGTAGAATCCTCCCGTCACGAACCACTCGCCGGTGGTGATCCAGCTCATGATCACGAAGAACACGATCGCGCCGGCCGGGTAACGGGCCAGCTGCATCACGCTGCCGGCCACGGCCGTGACTGCCGCACCGCGGCGCCACTTCACCCACGCAGCCAGCACCATCGCCGTGGCGGCGATCGGCCACGCCTCGTAGCGCGTCAGCATGGCTGCCACGATCGTCCAGCCCGCCGCCCGCGGCGCCGGCAGATCATCTGACAGCGCCCAGCCGGTGAGATGCAGCACCATCAGCGCGCTCAACGCGAATAACAGCGGCTCGGTCATCGGCGTGCTTTGCAGGTACAGCACGTTGGGGTTGATCGCAAAGAGCGCAGCCGCGAGCACAGCCCCCGCACCGGACCCGGTCAGGCGCAGGACCAGCGCCGACAGGCACGCCACGGTCACGGCGAACGAGACGACCGAGATCGCAATGGCCGACGCGCCGGTCCGGTACATGAAATCGATCTGCACCGGCAGCGCGTTCAGCGCGTGGGGAAGGGGCAGCCACACCGCGCCGATCTGTTCCCAGTTTGGCGTGATGCTGTCGAAGATGCGCCGCGCCACCACGAGGTGGGCCTTGGCGTCGTAATGGCTCAACGCGAGGCCCGCCGCCGAGTAGTGCCAGGCGGTGGCCACGCCAAGCAGGGCGGCGAGGGCGCCGAGCACACGCGAAAGGGGATCGAAGGTGGGCACCGGCTGGATATATAATGCTCCAGTTGCCCCTCAGGGATCTCTTGACCGTTAGATGACACCCGAGCTCTCGATCGTCATCCCCGTCCATAACGAATCGCCCAACATCAAGTCGCTCTATGACGAGCTGACCCAGACGTTGGGCCAGTACGGGCGCAGCTACGAGCTGCTGATCGTGGACGACGGCAGCACGGATGACTCGTTCGAGCAGCTCGCGGCGCTGCAGGCCCGCGACCCGCGGCTGCGCGTGATCCGCTTCCGCCGCAACTTCGGGCAGACCGCCGCGTTTGCCGCCGGCTTCGCGCACGCGCGCGGGCGCCTGGTCGTGACCTCCGACGGCGACCTGCAGAACGATCCGCGCGACATTCCCGCCATGGTGGCGCTCATCGAGCAGGGCCACGACATCGTGTGCGGCTGGCGTAAAGACCGCAAAGACACCTTCGTGACCCGGCGCGTGCCTTCCGTGCTGGCCAACAAGCTGATCTCGTGGGCGACCGGTGTGCCCCTGCACGACTACGGCTGCTCGCTCAAGGTGTTCCGCGCCGAAGTGGTGAAGCCGCTGCGGCTCTACGGCGAGATGCATCGCTTCCTGCCGGCGATCGCGAGCCAGATGGGCGTCAGCATCGCCGAGCTCGTGGTCAATCACCGGCCCCGCCGCGCCGGAGCCACCAAGTACGGCTTGTCGCGGACGATCCGCGTCGTGCTCGATCTGGCGACGGTCAAGTTCCTGCTGAGCTACTCGACGCGCCCGCTGCAGATCTTCGGGCTGATTGGCCTCATCGCCGGCGGCCTTGGCGTGCTCATCACGGGCTGGCTCGGCTACATCCGCCTGTTCCAGCACCAGGGCATCGCCGATCGGCCGCTGCTGCTGCTCGGCGTGATGCTGGTGTTTATCGGCGTACAGCTGCTCACGTTCGGCCTGCTCGCCGAGGTGATGGCGCGCACCTATTACGAATCGCAGAACAAGACCACCTACGTGATCCGCGAGGTGCGTGAGGCCACCGATCTCGCCGCGGTTGGCCGCTGATGACGGCACGCCCCCCGCGCGAGCACGATCCGCGGATCACCGTCATCCAGCAGGAACTGTTCGACGAGCGCCGCTCGAAGGCCGACAAGTACCGCGACCTGTTCGTCGGCCGTCCTGGCTGGTGGGCGCTCGTCAAGTACGAGCTCGCCGTCGTGCTCGCGAGCTGGGTGCCCGGCGCCATCGGCTTCGTTCTGCGCACGCGGCTCTACCCGCTGGTGCTCGGCTCGGTCGGCAGAAACGTCATCTTCGGCGTCAACGTCACGCTGCGCCATCCTCATAAGATCCACATCGGCGATAACGTCGTCATCGACGACCTCTGTTGCCTCGATGCGAAGGGCACCGACAACAAGGGCCTGTCGATCGGCAACGGCGTGTTCGTCGGGCGCAACACCATCCTGAGCTGCAAGAACGGCGACATCATCATCGAGGACCGCGCGAACATCGGGTTCAACTGCGAGATCTTCTCGGCGTCGCGGGTGCGCGTCGGCAAGGACATCCTGATGGCCGCCTACACCTACCTGGTGGGCGGCGATCATCTCTACGACCGCGTCGACATTGCCGTGCTGCAGCAGGGCCGCACCGCGCGCGGCATCGACGTCGGTGACGGCGCCTGGCTGGGTGCGCACGTCGTGGTCACCGATGGCTCGACCATCGGCCGCGACGCCATCATCGGCGCCGGCGCGGTTGTCGTCGGCGATATCCCGGAGTTTGCGATCGCGGCCGGAATACCGGCCAAGGTGATGCGGGATCGACGGGCCAATAATTAATAACCAATAACCAATTACCAATAACGAATGTGTGGGATCGTCGGCATCGTCGAGCGTGATCTGAATCGGCCGGTGCTGGCCGACGATCTCGCGCGAATGGTGAGGACGCTGCACCATCGCGGTCCCGACGAAGAGGGCAGCATTACGCTCAACGGCGTCGGCCTCGGCATGCGCCGCCTCGCCATTGTCGACCTCGCGTCGGGGCAGCAGCCGATCCTCAATGAGGCCGGCGACATCAAGGTCGTTGCCAACGGCGAGATCTACAACTTCCAGGAGCTGCGCCAGGAGCTGGAAGGCCACGGCCACGTCTTCCGCTCCCGCGCCTCGGACATCGAGGTGCTGGTGCACGCCTACGAGCAGTGGGGTGAGGATTTCCTGCCGAAGCTGCGCGGGATGTTCGCGCTGGCCCTGTGGGACGGCCGCACTCGCACGCTGATCGCGGCGCGCGATCGGGCAGGCGAGAAGCCCTTGTACTGGACTGAGACCCCGCGCGGGCTGCTGCTCGCTTCGGAGGTGAAGGCGCTGCTGGTCCGGCCGGAGGTGTCGCGCGAGCTCGATCCGGTCGCGCTCGATCAATTCCTGACCTACGAGTACATTCTCGCGCCGCTCACGATCCTGAAGGGTGTTCACAAGATTCCGCCGGCGCATTTCCTGCGCTACCGCGACGGCGAGGTCTCGGTCCATCGCTATTGGGATGCCGCGGACATACCCCTTCGGGAGTGGCGGGACGAAGAGGCGGCCGAGGCCCTGAAGGCGGCGCTACGCAAAGCGGTGAGCCGCCAGCTGATGGCCGACGTGCCGCTTGGCGCGCTTCTCTCCGGTGGCATCGACTCCAGCTCGATCGTCGCGTTCATGAGCGAGGCGGCTGCCCAACCGGTCAATAGCTTCAGCATCGGATTCTCGGACGGCAGCTACAACGAGCTGCCGTATGCGCGCGAAGTTGCGGCCCTCTTCAAGACCAACCATCGCGAGCGGTCGGTGTCGCCCGATCTCGGCGACCTCTTCGAGCGCCTCGTCGTCCACCTCGACGAACCATTCGCCGACGTCTCGCTGTTTCCGACGTTCAGCGTTTCGGAGCTGGCGCGCGAGCACGTCAAAGTGGTGCTGTCAGGCGACGGCGGCGACGAGCTGTTCGGCGGATACGACGCCTACCAGGCGCAGGCCCTTGCCGCGCGCCTCGGCTGGCTGGGCGAGGCGCTCATCCCGGCCATCGCCGGAGTCGCCGCGGCCCTGCCGCCCACCGAGAAGAAGAAGGGGCTGGTGAACAAGGTCAAGCGCTTCAGCGCCGGCGCCGCCACCGCTCCGGCCGACCTCGGCCACTATCGGTGGATGGTGTATCTCGGCTCGCGAGCGAAGGCGCGTCTCTACAACGGGGGACTGCGCGACGCGCTCCGCAGCCACGATGTCTACGCGCCGGTGCGCGACGCGCTCGCGCGCTTCGGCCAGGACGATGTGTTGAATCGGCAGTTGTACGCGGACCTCAGTCTCTACCTGGCCGACGACATCCTGGTGAAGGTCGATCGCATGAGCATGGCGACGTCGCTCGAGACGCGCGCGCCGTTTCTCGACGGCGATCTGATGGAGCTGGCGTTCTCGATGCCCGGCCACTTGAAGATCAGGAACGGCGAGCGCAAGTGGATCCTCAAGCAGGCGATGCGCGGCGTGCTGCCCGAGTCGATCCTGTCGCGGCGGAAGGAAGGCTTCAGCATCCCGATGAAGAACTGGCTGCGGCGTGAGCTGGCGCCGCTGATGCGGGATCTCCTATCGGTCGAGCGCGTGGCCAGGCGCGGGCTGTTCGATTCCAAGGAAGTGGCGGCGCTTGTCGCCGCGCACGTCTCAGGCCGAGAGAATCACGCGCATACGCTCTTCCCGTTGATGGTGTTCGAGCGTTGGGCGACGGAGCATCTCTTGTAGTTGAGAGTGCAGAGTTAAGAGTTAAGAGCCGTACAAAAGAAAAGGCGCACGGTTTCCCGTGCGCCCGTGATCGCCGAAGCTATCGTTACTTCAGGTGCTTGCTGACCAGTTTGGTCATCTCGAACATGTTGACCATGGCCTTGCCACCGAAGACGGTCTTCAGGGCGGCGTCGGCCTTGATCATGCGCCTGTTGGTCTTGTCCTGAAGGCCATTCTTCTTGATGTAGGCCCAGAGCTTCTTGGTGACCTCGGTACGCGGAATCGGCTTGCTGCCGACCACTTCCGCCAGCGCGGCGCTAGGTTGGACAGGCTTCATAAACGCGGCGTTCGCTTTCCTCGGTTTCGCGGCTTTCTTCTTCGCAGCTTTTGCCATCTGATCTCCTATAGCAACCTCTCAACGACAGCGTTGCAGAGGGAGATTACTATGGATTCGCACTTTTTCCCTCTGAAAAGTGCGCCGCCCCCTCTGAAAAACGGATGCGGCGACGTATTTCCCCTCTGGAAACTAGTCCCGCGGGAGCCGATAGAAGGCCTCGACCTCGGCGACCTCGTTGCGCGTGCGCCATTCATCCCAGTCGTGCGCGCGCGCCATGATCGCGCCGGCCCGCTCCAGCGCGTCGGTGCCGGGGTGGCCCGCGGCGCCTGCTTCAGTGCGCCGGATCACCGCATCCCCGAGCTTGAGTGCCATCTCCCGGCGAGCCGCATAGAGAATTTCTGCGCCCAAAACGTCGCACGAACGGCCGAGCGGACGCCCGAGGGCGGGCACGTCCCGCGCCATCTGCAGCACGCGGTCGTAGCCGGTACCGTAGGTCGTGGCAATGCGACGCAGGGTGTCGGGGCTGATCTCCCCGACGTCACGCACCACCACGGCCTTCAGGAAGTTGTCGACGTGCGCCATGCTGCCGCCCTGCAGGGGCGTTTCGGCGGTGCGGCACGGCGGAGGGGTCGCATGCCCTAGCGTGCGGAACACCGCGTCCACGGCCAGGCACGCGGTGTGTCGAGCGGTTGTGTACCGCACGCCGAAGACCGACACGAGGCCGGGAAGCCCATGCCGGCCGTGATCAACGACCTGGCTCTCGCGCAGCAACTTGACGTGCGCGTCCTTACCGGAAAGCATCGGCAGCAGGCCCCGGTGGACCAGCCGGATGTCGCCGGCGGTGATCCCGGCATTCGGAAACGCCTCGCGCGCGTCCTTCAAGAACGCCTCGAGGTCCCAGCGCGACACCTTGAGCTCGTCGGCTGACCCTTCGTGGGCGTCGTGACTGGTGCCGACCATCGACACATCGCGCCACGGAACCATGAACAGGTAGCGGCCGCCCGCGATGCCTCCGCAGGCGTGCGCATCGACCATCTTGCGGGTGACGACGTTCATCGCCCTGGAGAGCCGGGGCGGGGGCGCGCCTTGCGACGCCACCGGCAGATCGGCCAGCAGCGCCGCCGCCCACGGACCGGCGGCATTGACGACCGTTTTGGCCCGGATGTCGAAGGTCTGGCCGGTCAAGCGGTCTTCGGCTTTGACGCCGGCCGCGCGTCCCTCGATCCGCAAGAAGCGGTTGGCCTGAACGTAGTTGGCGGCCGCGGCCCCCGCGTCGATCGCCGACAGCAGGAACGACAGGGTCACGCGATCGGTGCTGAGCATCTGGTAGTCGTACCAGATCGCTCCTCCCGTGACGCCGCGCGGCGCCACGACCGGATTGAGCCGAAGCGCTTCTTCCCGCGCAATGATTCGGCTGGGCGGCAGGTGGGTGCCGGGGTCGGCGAGCCCCTCGTTGCGGTCGCGCGAGATGGCATCGTTGGCCGCCAGCAGCATCCGCCAGGCCAGCGAGCTGCGCATCGGCTCTCGCGTGGTGGCCACCACGAACGGCAGCGGGCGCACCAGGTGCGGCACGATGCGCGCGAGCGCGCGCCGCTCGCGGATGAACAGCCGCATCTGCTTGAAGTTGAGTGACGGCAGCGATCGCAGCCCGCCGTGCAGCGTTTTCAGGTTGTTGAACGACGTGGCGGCGCCGAAGTCGTCCTTGTCGATGATCGCGACCGAGAGGCCGCGCTGCGCGGCATCCCACGCAATCGTCACGCCGTAGAAGCCCGCCCCCACGATCAGCACGTCGAATTTTGTGTCCGCCAGGAGGCGGAGGTCGCGGATCACGGCTCGCCATTGTACGATAGCGGGTGGTGATCGACGAGATTCAACGCTACTGGAACCATCGCATCCACGACCTGGAGATGACCGACGAACCCGTCGGCACCCTGGCGTTCTTCGATGACCTCGACGAGTACCGCTTCGACAAGCTGCGCTACCTGCCGGAACTGGTCGACTTTTCCGGCTTTCGCGGCAAGCAGCTGATTGAAATCGGCTGCGGCATCGGCACCGATTTGGTGCGCTTTGCACGGGGCGGCGCCCGGGTCACCGGCGTGGACCTCGCGCCCACCGCGATCGACCTTGCACGCAAAAATCTCGTGCTGCACGGCGTGACGGCCGAAGATCTGCGTGTCGCCAACGGCGAGGCCCTGCCGTACCCGGATGCCTCATTCGATGTCGTCTACGGCCACGGCGTGGTGCAGTACACGGCCAACGCGCCGCAGCTAATTAGGGAGTGTCACCGCGTGCTCAGGCCCGGCGGCACGGCGATCTTCATGGTCTACAACCGCGTGTCGTGGCTCAACGCGCTATCGAAGGTGATGAAGGTGCCACTCGAGCACGAGGATGCCCCAGTGTTGAGGAAGTACTCGATCGGCGAGTTTCGCACCTTGCTCCAGCCCTTCAGCGAGACGCGCATCGTCGCCGAGCGCTTCCCCGTGAAATCACGGCTTCACGGCGGATGGAAGGGCATCGCGTTCAATACGTTGTTCGTCGGCACCTTCAATGCATTGCCGCGCGCGCTCGTGCGCCCGCTGGGCTGGCACCTGATGGCTTTCTGCCGAAAAGAGGGGTGAGGCGTTTTTTGGTAAGATCGAACGTTCTGGCGATGAAAAGATTCCTGCCCGCCGCGGTGTTCTGCCTGGCGTTTGCCGGATCGTGCGGCAGCCCGACGGCGCCGACACCGCCGCCACCCCCACCCCCTCCGCCGCCTATTGCAGAGGCGCCGAGCCTGTCGTGCCGGTCGGACATATCGCGCGGCACAGTTAGTGCGGCGGGCCTTGATATCCACTTCGACGCGCCATCGGCAAGCAATGGTCAGTCGCCCGTCCTGGTTACCTGCAATCCCGGCTCGGGGACCGTGTTCCCGCTGGGGGCGACGACCGTGACCTGCACCGCGACCGACGCCCTCAATCGTGCCGCCTCGTGCACGTTTCAAGTCACGATCTCGAAGATCCCACAGCTGTCGAGGGTGAGGTTCCTCGCTTTCGGCGACAGCATCACTGAAGGCGAAGTCACGGTGCCGGTCGGCGGCGGTGGTGGCGCCGTGTCATCGCGTCAGGTGATCGTACCCTCGGCCGCTTATCCAACGGTGCTCGCCAAGCTTCTGCAGGCGCGCTACACGGCGCAGGCCGAGAGCATCATCGTGGCCAATTACGGACGGGGCGGCGAGAAAGCCGTCAATGCGCGGGCACGGTTCATCGATGCATTGAATACGGTCCGCCCCGAGGCCGTGCTGTTGATGGAAGGCGCTAACGACATCGCGAAGGGCGAAGACGGCGCCGCCAGCGGCGCGGCTAGCGAGGTTCGCAACATGGCAGCCGAAGCGCGACTGCGCGGCATGCGCGTGTTCATCGCGACCGTGCCGCCGGGGAGGCCGAATTCCAGCAAGACGATTCTCGACATCCTTCTTCTCGACTACGCCAACCGCATGCGCGCTGTCGCCGGAGGCGAAGGCGCCGTGCTGGTGGACCTTTACCAGTCGATGCAGAGCGGGGTCTTCACCTATATCGGCGGCGACGGGCTCCACCCGAACGAAGCCGGTTACGCGAAAATCGCGCAAGAGTTCTTCAACGCCATCCAGGCGACGCTCGAGATCCGCTAGGTTCTGTCCGGCGATCGCGGAACTAAAGTTCCGCGCTACGGCGCGCTACGGCCGGGCGACTTCGTAGATTGAAATCGTGCCGTTGCGGAATGCGACTGGCATCAACGCTCCAAGGGAATCAAATCGCTGTTCGACGTCGGGGTGCGCCGTGCGCTCCGGCGGACCCACGATGATGTAATTGATGCCGCTCTTGACCGCGCGCTCGTAGGCCGATAACGGCGCATCTTCGAAGATGGTCCGCACCTGCTCCGAACCCTGCTGATACTTCTGCAGCGGCACCATGGAAATGGGCAGCCCCACCGCCATCCGCCGTTCCGCGAAAGCCGGCAAATACGCCCAGGTCTCGGAGTCGCGCACGAGCGGATCGACCTGAAAGATGGCGTCCGGCTTCGTGTTATGCCGGATCCAGTCAAACACCTGCCGATCGTCGGGTGTCAGCACCAGCGTCCAGCGGAATCCCGGGGCTTCGTTGCGGTTCGACAGGTCCTGCGTGTTGTAGACATCAATCACCGTCGTCGGCAGGCCGGTGAGTGTCACGATCGCGACGGCGACCCATGCCGCGATCCGGCCCGGCGTCGGCGCACCCTCCATCTGCTCGAACACAATGCCGGCGAGCACGGTGGCGGCCATGAACAACAAGTGGCCGACGCGCCATCCGACGTAGACATCCTGGTGATCGCGGACGTTGATGAAGAAATAGAAAATCACGCAGGCGCCCGCGAGCGCACCGAACACGCCCAGCCCCCCTCCGCTCCAGTGGAAGGAGCCTTCGAGCTTCGGCGGGGCAAGCCCGCGGCGTCGAGCCGACAGGGCCAGGGCGATTGCCGCCGCAGAGATGATCAGGACGGGACCAAAGCTGAGGAGCGTGACCAGCCAGAACGAATGCGTCGCGACCCGATTGACCCCGAACGCGACGACGCTGCCGCCGGTGTCGACGTAGCGGAGGGCGAACACCAAGGCTGTAGCGATCGCCAACGGGATGCCGGCGGCGATCGCGTGCGCGATCGCGCGCCGGAAGTCCAGCCGGCGGACGACCGCGACGCCTTCGAACAGCGCGGCGGCCGCGGTGAACATCAGTCCGGCAAACGAGCTGATCAGGATCGAGAGGGCGAGCAGCACACCGCTCACGAACATCGCGGCGGCATCGCGGGGCCGTGCCCGATGCGAGACCGAGTACAGCCCCAGCAGCCCCATGGCGTAACCAACCGCATGATGCGGTTGGTAGAACAGCAACCGTTGCAGCCCATCGATCGGAATCCCGTGCATGTACCAGCGGGTGATTGCGTCGATGTTCAGGTTTCTGACCTCGCGCAAGGAGACACCGTTGCTGCCGAAATCGTAGAGCGCGTACAGACCCTCGAAGCTCGACGACGCAATTACAAGGGCGACGCCGGCAGCCGACGCCCACGGCCGCACGCCGAACAGCCTCGCCGTCCCGTAGAGGAATGCGACGAACAACGCATCAATGAATACCGATCGCACCAGCAGCAATTCGTCGAGTGCGGCCCAGCCTTCGGCAAACCGGTACTGCACCGCCGTCAGCAGGTGGGGCATCCAGTAGTAGTGAAGGGCATCACCTTGAAAGTACGGATTGATGGGCAGGAACGCGCCCTTGGCGAGCTCGGCGACCACGGCGCGGCGCCACACGTAGTCGGCCGTAAAGTAGGCGCGATAGAACTGCCCCTCGCCGGTGATCTCACCGACATGCGCAAATGGCAAGCCGGCGACGATCGGGACGATCAGCAGCAGCGCTGCCAGCGCCATCAGGTCACCGGGCGCAGTCACAGGCAATCGCCATCGTCCGCGCAGGCGCGCGGCAGGCTTGATGAGGATTGCGACCAGCAGCGGAGCGGCGATCAACAACCACACGCCGCGTCCACCGGCGGCCCACAGGCCCGTCAACGCGAGGCTGCCAAGCGCCTGCCCGAGGAGGGGACCGAACGAGAGTGGGATCAGCCAGCCGCCGCCGGCACCGGCGACGGCGCGGAGGATGAACACGCCCGGCAGCACGAACACCAGTTGCGCGATTGCGGCGAACGCCAGGGTGTGCGGATTCGCGACGGCCAGCAACGTGATCGCGTACGCCAACGCGGTGGCCGCTGCGACGGATGCGGCGCGAGAGAACCGGCTAGTCTCGCTCATTCGACGTTTGGGTCATGCGCAGGCGACAGGGCGGAATTGTATCGCGCTCCGAACGTACAATGGTGTTGGGATGGGCCACGGGCAATTGATCGACTGGACGAACCTCGAACAGTTCGCGGCACCCGCGGTGATTCCGGCGCAGTGGACCTTTGTGATTCCAGCCGCGGGCCGAGCGTCCCGTCTCGGTTTCGATCGACCAAAAATCCTCTATCCGGTCGCGCGGAGAACCATCCTCGAATGGCTGCTCGACTTCGCGGCGCCAAACTGCGCGCGCGTCGTGGTTGTGCTGTCTCCCGGCGGCCGAGCGCTCGTCGAACCGGAGCTCGAACGGCTGATGCCGGGCCGGTGCGACACCGTCATCCAGGAAGTGCCGCGCGGGATGGGCGACGCGGTTCAAGCGGCCGTGCCCGTGGTCCGCACGCCCCGCGTCGCGCTGGTGTGGGGCGATCAAGTCGCGCTGCGTCGCGCCAGCGTCGAAGCCTGTCTTCGGCTGCATGCCGGTCCGCTCCAACCCGCCGTGACGTGCCCGACCGTCGTTCGCGAGCGCCCGTACATTCATTTCGACCGCGACGATGCCGGACGGATCTCAGGGCTGAGGCAAGCGCGCGAGGGCGACCTCATGCCCGACAGGGGCGAAAGCGATACCGGGTTTTTCTGTTTTCAGACGGCGCATCTGCGTGAGCTGCTGGCAGCGTCGCTGGCCAACCCAGGCGAGCATGGGCGCTCGACCGGAGAGCTCAATCTGCTCCCCGTCATCCCGCTTGCGGCCCGTCGGGGATTGACCGTGCTCACGCCGCATCTGATGACCCTCGAAGAAACCGTGGGCATCAATTCCGCCGCGGACGCGCGGGTTGTGGAATCATACCTGCAGACCTTGCATGCCAGCCCCGGACACCGAGAGAGTTGAAACGAAACCGGGAACACGCACCCGGATCAATCTCGTGCTGTTCTCGGGCGGAAGCGGTACGGAAAGCATCACGACCGCACTGCTGAAGCATCCGCAGATCTCGCTCAAGATCCTGATCAACGCGTATGACGACGGCCACTCGACCGGCCGGTTGCGGCGGTTCGTCCCCGGCATGTTGGGCCCCTCGGATGTGCGGAAGAACATCGCCCGTCTCATGCCGTCGGTGGAGCGCTGCCACAAGGCGCTGAAGGCGATCTCCGACCACCGGCTGCCGGTTGGCATTTCCCGCGATGACGCCCTCGGGGTCATCGATACGTGCAAGCGCGGCGAAATCCGCGGAACAGTTCCCCAGCTTGCCGACCACTTCGACGCCCTCACCGTGGGCCAGACCAGGCGTCTCTTCTCGTACTTCGAAACGTTCCTTGCCTACCTACGGCAGCAGGAACCCGCTGGACGCACGTTCGACTTCACGGATTGCGCTCTCGGCAACATCTTCTTCGCCGGTTGCTATTTGCAGGAAGGACGCGATTTCAATCGCGCCATCCGGGCGTTCAGCACCTTTTACGAGGTCTCGCCGGATGTGCTGCTCAACATCACCGCCGGTGAAAACCTGTTTCTCGTCGCCGAAAAGGAAAACGGATCCGTCCTGCTCTCCGAAGCTGAGCTGGTCGCGGCGCAGGATTCCACGCCGATTTCCGAACTGTTTCTTCTCGATGAAGAGACCTACTGGACCCGTGTCGAGCATGCGATGGATCACCCGCCTGAACAGCTGCGCAAGCTCTTTCGTGAAAAGCATGTCACCCCTGCGATCAACCCTGAAGCGGCACGGGCGCTCGCCGAAGCCGACGTCATCGTCTACGGCCCCGGCACGCAGCATTCATCGCTGTTCCCGTCGTACCTCACCGACGGCGTCGCCGAGGCGATCATCGTCAATACCCAGGCCGACAAGATCTTCATCGGCAACATCTACCGCGACTTCGACAGCCAGGAAGACGACGCCAACGATATCGCCAGCAAGCTGCTCTCGAGCCTGAGTCGCGGCGGCCGCGTGACGGTCAATTGGCTTGATGTGGTCTCGCACTTCTTTGTCCAGCGCTCGGACACGGAAGTCAGCAAGGCCAAGTACGTGCCGTTCGACGAGAAGCGCTTTGCCTTCCCGCTCGAGACCGTCAAGGCGCGCGACTGGGAGGCGGTGGAAGGCCGGCACTCAGGCGGATATGTGGTCGATGAGCTTCACCAGATCGTCCAGGCCAAGATCGACCTCGAGCTGCCGCGCCTGCATCACATGGTCTCGATCGTGATTCCGGTGCTCAACGAAGAGCGCACCATCGAGCAGGTCTTGCGATCGGTTGTCGCGCTCGATTTCCAGGCCTTCGGCCTGACCAAGGAGATCATCGTCGCCGACGGCGGCTCCACCGATCGCTCGGCCGAGATCGCCCGGTCGGTCACGAGCGTCCGTGTCTTTCAACTGGAGAAGCCGCTGGGCCGCGGCGCCGCGCTGCGCCTCGGCATCGACCGCGCGCGCGGCAACATCATCGTATTTTTCCCGGGCGATAACGAATACCGGCCCGACGACCTCATTACGGTGGTCGGCTCCCTCGTGCAGTCGAATTTCAACGTCGTCTTCGGTTCACGCGCGGTAAAGTGCACGAACCTGACCGAGCGGCTTCACCAGATCTACGGCGACAACCGCCTGCTGTACCTGACCAGCAAATACGGCGGCATCCTGCTGAGCATCCTGACGCTGCTGCTGTACAACCGCTACGTGTCCGATGTGCTGAGCAGCATCAAGGCCTTCGACGCCCGGCTGCTGCGATCGCTCGCCCTTAAATCCAACGGAATCGACCTGGAGACGGAAATCGTAGCCAAGCTGTCGCTGAAGCGCGAATACATGCTGGAGCTGCCGGTGGAATACCAGCCGCGCACCCGCAGCGCCGGCAAGAAGATCACCGCCGCAGACGGGTTGAAGGCGATCGTCGCGCTCTTCCGTTACCGTGTGAGTGCCACGTAATGCGAGTGTTGTCGGTGGTCGTGCCTGCCTATAACGAGGAAGCCTTTATCGGCGCGATGATCGAAGCGATCCTGAAGGTCGACATCGAATCATCCGGATTCACCAAAGAGATCATCGTCGTCAACGACGGATCGAAAGACGGAACGGAGGCGGTGGTGCGCCGCTATCCCCAGGTCAAGTTGATCAACCAGCAGCCAAACCAGGGCCGCGGCGCGGCGTTGCGGCGCGGAACCGACGCCGCCACCGGAGACTATGTCCTGTTTCAGGATGCCGACCTCGAATACGATCCCGCCGACTACCCGGCGCTGCTGGCCGTGCTGAAATCAGGCGATCGGGTGGTGTATGGCAATCGCCTGGCGGGCGTGATCCGCGAGTTTGGCCGCGGGATATTTCCCGGCAAGCATCCCCGTCAAAGCGTCGCTCCCTGGGGTGCTGCGCTCGTAATTCGTGCCTGGACGTCCCTGCTGGTCGGGCACTGGGTTCCTGACATGTATACGGGCTTGAAGCTGTACCCGGCCAAACCGCTCAAGCAATTGAAACTCGAAACCAGCGGCTTTGAGCTGGATCACGAGATCACGGTCAAGCTTTACCGGGCCGGACTGAAGTTTGGCGAAGCGCCGATTCGATATAACCCCCGCAGCGTGGAGGAGGGGAAAAAAATCCGGCCCATGGATGGCATCATCGCGTTGTGGACCGTGTTCCGTTACCGCTTCAAATGACTCAACAGCCCCTGCTTGTGACCGGAGGCGCCGGATTTATCGGCAGCCATCTAACCGAAGCCTTGATCAAACAAGGCAAGCGCGTTCGGGTTCTCGACAACTTGAGCTTTGGACGCCGCGAGTGGGTTCCTGATGGCGTCGAGTTCATCGAGGGCGATATCCGCGATCCGGAAACCTGCCGCCGGGCCTGCGCGGATTGTGAGGCGGTCTTTCACATGGCCGCGATGAGCCGTTCGGCGGCCTCACTCGACAATATCGAGGTCTGTACGTCGGCCAATATCGTCGGAACCGAGAACGTGCTCGTCGCCGCGAAGGCCGCCGGCGTCGCCAAAGTCATCTATAGCGGATCGTCCACCTATTACGGCAATCAACCGGCGCCGCATCACGAGGATCTGCCCGGCGATTTCTTGAACTTTTACGGTCTGTCAAAGTACGTCGGCGAAGAGTACTGCTTGATGTTCGACCGGCTCTACGGCCTGCCGAGCGTGGTGCTGCGCTACTTCAATGTCTACGGACCACGCCAACCGGAAGAAGGCGTCTACGCGCTGGTGTTGGGGATTTTCCTGCGCCGGGCGGCGCAGGGGCAGACGCTGGTGATCCACGGCGACGGCAGCCAGGCTCGCGATTTCGTCCACGTCCGCGACGTTGCCGCCGCCAACATCGCGGCCTATCGCAGCAGTATTCACGGGGTCCGCCTCAACGTCGGCAGCGGCACGAGCATCTCTGTTAAGGAACTGGCAGACATGATTTCGTCACGCCAGGAATACGGACCCAGGCGGGTCGCCGACGCCGCTGTCACGCTGGCCGATCTGTCGCGCATCCGCGAGCTCCTGAAGTGGGAGCCGCGTGTGTCTTTCAGCGAAGGATTGAAAGAGTTAAGCCGTCAGGCGACTGGCTGAGGGCGCGGCGGCTCAGACGAGGCCGGCACGGGCACGGCCGCGCGACGGCGTTTCTCCATCGAAGCGCGGACCAGGAAGCGTGCGTACGGCACCACCTGCTTGATGGCCGCCACGTTCATCTGGCACGGGCTCAGGCACGTCGGGCACTTGTGATCGCGAATGTCGCGGCGGTGCGCCTGCGCGGTGTCGCGGAAATAGATCGCTGCCGGATCTTCCTGCGTCACGTTGCCGATGATTTCGCTGTTCTCGCAGAAGAACAGGTCGCCGTTCGGGTTCAACATGATGCCCTGCGTCTGGAACGGGCAGGGCGCGGTGCGGTGATAGCCGTTGGCGATCATGTCCGCGTAGTGCATGTAGATGTAGTTCTGCCCGTCGAGCAGCGGGTCCTGGCGCACGCGGTCCATGAAGAACTTGCGCATGGTCTGCTCTTCAACGCCGACCGGCTTCATGCCGCCCTCGAGATCGCTGTTGCCCAGCATGGCGTCGGTAAAGCGCACCATGTTGAACACGATGTCGAGTTTTTCTTTCTTCGCCCAGGCCAGGATGTTGTCGGCATCGGCGAGGTTCTTCGAGAAGATCGTCGACGAGATCCCGAAGTTGAACTTGTGCGTCTTCTGCAGCTCCTGCATGGCCGCAATGGTCTTGCCGGCCTTTTCGAACGCATTGCGCACGTTCCTGACCGAGCCGTGCATTTCGTTGACGCCGTCGATCGACACCCGCATCGAGAAGATCACGTTCCGCTCGTTGCACAGCTTCACCACTTTGGTGAGCATCGGGATGGCGCGGTGGTGCGTGATGCCGGTGGTGTTCAGCGTGAGCTTGCGCAGCTTGGGGAACTTGTCGATCATCAGGCCGCAGATTTCGACCATGTCGTTGCGCGTGGTCGGCTCGCCGCCCGAGAGCGAGGCGTTCTCGATGTCTTTCCAGAACGGCGAGCTGAACGCCCGCTCGATCTGCTCGAGGGTCATGTCTTCCTTGCGGTTGCCGCGCGTCCAGTTGCTGCACATCTCGCAGCGGGCGTCGCACACAAACGTGCAATGGAAGATGAAAACGGTGGGGTGGAGCGGGGTGTACTTGGCCACCGCGGCGCGAACCAAATCGCGCGGGGCGCTCATCGCCGCTTTGGCGAGATACTTGGCGGCGTAAACCTGAGCCATGCTAAGTGTTAGATTCTACAGGATTTCCGTCTGACCGACAAACCTTAAGTCTGTGGCGACAAACCTTTAGGTTTGTCGATCCCGGGACCGCAACCACAGCCACAGGCCGGGCAGGTTCCCCGCCAGGCCCGTCAGCACGATTAAGGTCGAAAGCGCAAAGGATGAGCTGTCGGGGACGCCCATGGGGCGCAGCAGCCAGACGATCACGCCTTGAGGCAGTCCGAAACCGCTGATCGAGATGGGCAGCAGAAGCATCAGCAGCCCGATCGGCATGAACAGCAGGAAGTAACTGAACGGCACGGACATCCCGAGCCCGAGGGCGAGGATGTAGGCCTGCGTGATCCGCAGCAACTGGACCACGAGCGACCACGCCATCACGTGGACCAACACGCCGCGACGGTTGCGGTAGCGGCTGACCGCATCGCTCAGCCGCAGCATGCGCCGCGTGACCGCTCCTTCGTGGCGATGGGTGGGCACGAGCCACCGCAGCCATTGGTCGGCCCAGAACACCGCGACGCACGCGCCGGCCATCACGATCACCGCCGTGGCGATCCGCCAGTCGCCGCGCCCTTCGGGCGCCCACGCAATCACGCCGACAGCCCCCATCGCGACGAGCGAGAGCACGCCTAGCAATCGATCCACCGCGACTGACGCGAGCGCCTCGCTGCCCGTTGTGGATTCGCGCGCCAGGCCATAGGCCCGAGCCGCGTCGGCGCCGACGCCGGCCGGCAGAAAGCTGCCGACAAAGGAGCTCACGAGGAACAAGCGCATGGCGTCGCGTGTGGCGATGGCGATGCCGCTCGCTCGCAGCAAAAGAATCCACCGCAGGATCATCACCGCGCGATCGATGGCCACGAGCGCGAGCACGGCGAGCAGGTGGGGGCGCCGGATCGCGCCTACCGCGCGCGCCGCCTCGGCCATATCGATGCGCGTCGCGAGGTAAGCGAGGATCGCGGCGGTGACGATCAGCCGAATCAGCGTTGAACGGCCCGCCCGTGCGAAGAGGTCTCGCACGCCGATCACCCGACCGGCGGTTTCCGGGCGGCGAAGGTCAGGGTTTCGAACAGGTTCTTCCGCACCTTGAAGAGCAGGTCTTCCGTGCCGGTGTAGCGCGAGAGCGCATCGACGCCAGGGATGTTGATGAGTAACGCCGCCGCTGCCAGCGCGTCGCGCGCGAGGCCCGTTGCGGTACCGATCGCACGCTCGACGGCGAGGATCTCGAATCCGCCGTCAACCATCAACTGCTTCACGCGGCGCTCGGTCGTCACGAAGTTGTGCGTGTAGTCGACGTCCCAGAAGAACGTCCGCTCCTTCAGGTAATCCGGGACGACGACGAAGAAGATGCCGCCGGGCCGAAGCGCGCGGCGGGCCTCCGCAGTGAACTGGCGCGCGGCATCGATGCCGCTCATGTGCTCGAGCACTTGATCGGCGTAGACCACGTCGACGCTGGTATCCGGCACCGGGATCGGAGGGGCCCACGACGGGATCACTGTGAGGCCCTTCGCCCGTAGCACCTCGATCAGGATCTCGCTGGCTTCGATCGCCGTGTAGCGCCAGCCGGCGGCGACGGCGCGCTCGGCAAACGTCCCGTGGCCCGGTCCGATTTCGACCATGTCGCCCCGACGGGCCGTAAATTGATGAAGGAGATCGAGGCGGTGCTGCTCAATCCGCCCCCGGCGGGCGGCGCCGTAGCTGGTGAGCTTTTTTTCCGAAAACGATTTGTAAAAGGTCGAAGGTTCGGACAAACGAGGGAATTGTACAGGAACGGGAGCTGGAATCGGCAGGGCACGGCCGCGCTGGATTCGGCGAACTCGCTCAAGGCATTGCAGTTAACCGGCCTGGGCGGTTATAGTGACAGGCAAGCATGAACTACAGAAATCTTGTTCGAACTGCCGCTTTTGCGGCTTTGTGCGCTGTCACTCTGGCCGCCTGCGAAGGTGGGATGGCCTCGCCCGTTTCGCCTTCGGCCGTGACGAGCCTGGGCGGCGCGCTGAACGCCGACGGCTCCACCATGAAGACGACCGCGCCTAATGGCGTCTTCCCGCTGGCCGACGCGACCAACGTGCCGGTGGTGGCGATCCTTACCGTCCAGGGGGCACGCGGCGTCCACCTGATCACGACGTTCGCCCATCGCTTCCAGGTCGCCGACTCCGACAGTTTCGGCACCATCCTCTCGACCGGTATGGGCGCGATCGATCCGCAGGGTCTGATCCGCTTCACCACCGATTCGCTGCCCGCCGCCAAGAAGGTGTTCTGGCGCAGCCGCGCGGAAAGCGACGACAAGTTTGGCCCGTGGTCGCCGGTGATGGCGTTCACCACCGTCGGCGCCGCGCCGCCGGCCGGGCCGTCGACGCCGATCATCGGCAACGCGCCGCCCGCCGGGCCGCGTCCGGCCGATCCGCCTGCGGGCAGTCGACTACCGCTGCCCGACGCGCGGCCGTTCATCAACCAGGCCCAGGGACGCCTCGGCTCGCTCGCGTCGTGCCCGAACGGCCGCAAGTACGAGAACAACCCGTGGCTCGATGCCCTGGTCGATGCGCTTCGTGCCGACAATTCGCGCTGGGGTTATAACGGCAAGCCGACCCGCTCGGCCGCCGACAACAGCGGCTTCCCGGTGATCGCGGCCGGCGACGAGCTCGCCTATCACTACGGCGCGGGTCCGAGCTTGAACTCGCGCGACGTCTACCTGATCGACGCCCTCGCCGGCCACTGCGGCGACAACCCGAGCACGACCTATCGGGACTTCACCGGTGAAGAGCAAGGCTTCTGGACCGGCGCCGGCCGGTTCTCGCAGTAGTCATCCGCTAGTCGACATGGCAAGAAAAAAGGCAGGTCATCGCGACCTGCCTTTTTTGGTCCGGCCAATCTTTGGTTATTCGTAATTGGTTATTGGTTATTTTCTTCCGTCCGCCTGCCGTAAGCGAACAGCCCGATCAAGAAGAACGGGTAGAACCAATTCACGTAGACGCCGGTGCCGTGAATCTTCGACAGCTGCGCCACGATCGCGAGGGCGCCGGTGATGAGCGCGAGCTGCTGCGGCGTCGTCTTTCGTGCCACGAAGAACGTCGCCGCCGCAAAACCAATGGTCATCAGGAACATCGGGCTGGTGGTGAACTCGCCTTTGACGAACGGCTCGCGAAAGAAAGCCCGGATATCGTCGCGCTGCCCCCAGAAGCCGTAGGTGCTGAGGCCATAGGTATCGGTGCCCTGGTGATGTCCTACGGTCTCGCGCACGACGGTGCTGAGCAAACTGCGCCCTTCAATCGCTTGCGAAAGCGCGAGCACGGGCCCGCCGATCAGCACGGCGGCGATCGCGACGCCCGCGAGGAAGCGCAGCGCCGACGGCCGCCGGTCCCAGTAATGTCCCAGCCACGCGGGGAAGAACAGCACCGGATAAAACACGGTGGCCGCGCTGGCCACCAGCAGCAAACCGGTGGTGAGCGGACGCGAGTACGAGAGCGCCGCAAAGGCGACGAGCGACACGGCCGCTGGCGCGATGTGCGAAATGAACGTGATGCCGCCGATCATCTCGCGCGGACCGCCGACGCCCATCACGTAGGCGCTGCCGCAGTAGAGCGCGGCGAGTCCCCACGCCACCTGCGGGCCCGCAAGACGCCGCCCGAGCGCGACGAGGGCGACGACACCCAGCAGGTGAAATGTGACCGTCGCCAACTGGCTCGCCAGCAGCGGCGGCAGGTGGTACTGCGCGCCGGCGCCGAGATCCGCCCTCGAGTAGTCGCCGCGGTTGAGCGGCTCGGGATTCAGCAGGAACTGGAACGGCAAATGCGCAAGGTACAGAACCGGACCGTAGCCCGCGCCTGCGCTGTTGGTGAGCAGCGGATCGCCGTACGGCATCCGTCCGCGCTCGCGAAGCCGCTGCGCCCCTAAATTCGTATAGAACCCCGCATCGTCTGGCGGTGTGACCATGCCGATGAATACGTCGAGGCTGAAGAGCACCACTGTCAGCATGACGAGGGCGCGAACGGGGAGATTCGGCCGCCACGCGTCGGCAGCGCCGCGCCGAACTCTCCAGAGGGCGATACTCACAAGGAACAGGTTGATCGCCATGATCGCGCGGTAGACGTAATCCATCACCCAGAAGTAGGTCGGATCGGTCAGCAAATCGAAGAACCGCATGATGTTGAAGAGCAGGAATCCGATCGCCATCAGCGCCAGGAACACGGCGTTCCGCAGGCTCAACGGGCGCGAATAGTCGAAGGCGACCACGAGCGCGACAATCAGCGCGATCCACAGCGCGCCGGCCTGGGTCGGCAGCATCGTGTGCCGGAAGCCGGCGCCCGGTGCACCCTTCAAGTCGGACCACACGGTGGATAGCACCTGACCAACGCCCGGGTTGGGCGGTGGCGGCTCGAAGATGGTGTTGTGCAGATGTCGAGGGGTGAGCAGATCGCGCTCGGGAGAGGCGAAGTGAACGGCGAGAGCGGTGCCGACGATCAGAACGAGAAACGCACAACCAAGAGCAACGAGAGACTTTCGATCCACGGTGTGGAATTGTACAAGAGTCGAGGGGACAAACCGTCAGGTTTGTCCCCTCGTGAGTGGTCGAACCGATCGCGGTCGCTTAGCGGCGACCGGGCCGGCGATAGATGTAGCGTCCGAGCGTGCCCGAGTTGAACGTGATGTCGGTCACGTTGCCCCAGGTGATCGACGGATTCGATCCGCAGTGGCCGCCGATGAGGTCGATGATGTAAACCTGCGAGCTGCCCTCGTCTGGACCCGCGCCCCAGTGGTACGAGACGACGTCCAGCGACGGGTCATTCATGTTGCCGCGCTTGGCGTTGTAGCCCCAGCGCAGATCGATCGACTGCATCGCATCGACGGTGAGATCCATGAACAACCAGGAGCCGCCTTCAGGCTGGCAGGAATTACGCAGCGCGGCCGGGTTGGCGTTGGCGACCGCTTGCACCACACCCTGCCGGTTGATCAGCGGCAGGCGCTGACCCGCGGGCGGATCCGGCGTGCGGAACGCGTCGGGACCAGGGCCACCGGGGATCGGCGCGGCCGGCGCGGCCGGCGCCGGCACCTTGAACTCCGCCCAGATCGACCAGGGGCCTCTCATCTCAGCGAGGGCGGCGCGGATGCGCCACGAGTGCACGACGTTTTGCGCCAGGTCCTTGCCGACTTTGTGGGAGCCTGTATTTGGCGTCTCGCCGACGATCATTGAGTAGACGTTGGTGCCGTCGGGGATCTGGATTTCGATCTCGTACGCCAAGCCGACCGACCCGTAGTTGCCGTTGGAGTTGGCCCACACCAGCGTGGGCGTGCGGGAGTCGGCGTTCACGCCATCGATTGGGCTGACGATCGCCGGAGGCGTGACCTTGAGCGTCGATCCGTCCGGTGCGGCAGCCAGGCTCCCTCCGGTCGTGGCGGACGGCGCAGTCGGGGGTTGCGGCATTGCCGAGCACCCGGCAAGAGATACCGCGAGAACAGCGTACAGGCCGAGCACGTAAAACTTAGTCTTCAAAATTGGAGTCTCCTTTACCTCTCGCGGGCCGTTGCGCATCGCTCGCTGGGAGACGGGCCGGGAGGCAAACGCCCTAGATAATACCGCATTTCCTCTCGAAATAGAGCTGGACCGTTACGATTTTCGGCAATTCTTCACGCCCTGCGCGGCCTATGCTAAAGTTCTTCGCGGACGGGTCATCCCACGGCCCCATTTTTGCGGAGCGAAAACAACACGATGCGAAGACTTGCACTGACCTTTCTTGTGACCGGCCTGATCGCAGGCGCGTCGCGCGACGCGGCTGCTCAAACACGAGCGTGGGACGATCGCGTTTACCTCAATGTCGGGTTTGGCGTCGAGTCGGGCACGTCGGCCTTGACCGATACGAGAACTTTCCTGATTTACGATGAAACCGGCACGGTTTCCTCGAGCAGCACCTACACGTCGGGCAGCCTCTTCGATGTTGGCATCGGGTTCCGCGTCTGGAGGAATGCGTCCGTCGGCGTCGCGTACCACCAGGAACAAAATACGGCCGACATCGATCTGACCGGGTCGGTGCCGCATCCGGTGTTCTTCAACCAGCCGCGCCCCTTCACTGCCAAGGCCGGTGAAGCTGCGTTCCGCAAAGAGAAGGCGACCCACCTGCAATTCGGATGGATGTTGCCCTTCGGCGACAAGCTCGACGTGCTCGTCTTCGGCGGCCCATCGTGGTTCCGGCTCGAGCAGCCGGCAGTGGGCGAGGTCAGGATCGCCGACCAGAGCTCGCCGTTCCTACAGGTGACGGTGGACCCGAGGGTTGAAATCCGGAAGAAGAGCCCGATCGGCTTCAACGTCGGTGCTGACGCGTCCTACATCGTGTGGCAGAACGACTCGATCCGTGTTGGCGCCGGCGTTTTCGTGCGCTACGCGCGTGCACAAACCAACGTGCTGCTGCTGTCAACGGAGCAGCCGACCGACGTGGGCGGACTGCAGATCGGGTTCGGCGGCCGCCTCCGCTTCTAGTGTTTCGGCTTGGGTGTCGTCAGGCACCCAGGCCATCACCAACGACGCGACCCTGAGCCTTGACGCCCTTCGCCCTGAGCGGTACCGTTCGCTGAATGCCCACCGAGCCCGACCGCCCGCTGGTCACCCGCGAGATCGCCGAGCGAGACGACGCCCATCGTCGATATAACGAAGCGCTCACGGCGCTGGACAAAGCCATTCAATCGCTGCCGGAGTGGCCGGCCCCGCCATCGGCTTACGACGAGACCATGCTCCCCGCGATCAACGAGGCCTGGAAGATCCTGCCCGAGGGCGGGCCTGCGACGTCGACGTGGGGCGCCGACAAGGCATGGCGGCTCGTCGCGCCGCTCTTCGAGCGCCAGATGGCGTTCAATGCGGCGCTGGTCGATCACCTCAATCGCAACGCTGCCGCGCATCGAGAGATTCACGATGCGGTGGCGCGCGCGCTGCCGGCGACGCGCGAGAGCCTCGCGGCCCTGGCGGGCTTCGAATCGCTCCTGGTCCAGTTTCTTCAGCGCATCACGCCGCTGGCCGATGCCCGCGATCGCGAAACGCGGCAAGCGATCGACGAGCTCCGTAATGTCGCCGAGGTCGCACAACGCGCCGCGGTGATGGCCAAGCGCGAGATCGAGCGGCTAGCAACAGGCACCCCCAAAGAAGGGCCTGCTGTGGAGGCGCCCCCTTCTTTGGGGGCGCCTTTCAAGGTCAAGGCTTCCTCAGAAGCTTACAAATACCTCGGCTTCGAGGATCGCTTCCGCGGATCTGAAGACGACATTCGCGCGCGACTGGCCGACTACGCGCCGTATTTCGACGGCGCCTCGAACGTCCTCGACGTCGGCTGCGGCCGCGGCGAGTTCCTGGCCTTGCTGAAGGAAAGGGGAGTCGCGTCGAAAGGCCTCGACCTCAACCCCGAAATGGTGGAGGCGTGCCTGGCGCGCGGCCTCGACGTCTCGACCGGCGATGCGTTAACCGTCCTGCACGGGCTGCCGGACGAATCGCTTGGCGGGCTGATCGCCGTGCAGGTCATCGAACATCTGGAGCCGGCCTACCTCTCGGATTTTCTCCAGACCGCGTACTACAAGCTGCGCCCCGGGTCGCGCATCGTGCTCGAGACGATCAACCCGGCGTGCTGGGTCGCATTTTTCGAAAGCTACATCCGCGACCTGACACACGTGCGGCCGATTCACCCTGAAACCTTGCAGTACATGCTGCACGCGAGCGGGTTTAGCGCGGTCGACCTGGTCTATCGCTCACCGATCGCTGAAGAGGCGCGGTTGCAGCGCGTGACCCCACGACCGGAGCACTTTGGCGACGCGAGTGCCGACCCCGTGACCGAGCTGGTATCGGCATTCAATCGCAACATGGATCGGCTCAACAGCCGGCTGTTCACGTTCCAGGACTACGCCGCCGTCGCGCGCCGCTCGTGAATCGATCGGAGCTTCGCCGCACCGCGCTCGTCGCGCTCGGCTTCGCCGCGTTAACGATCGCGTTTGCGTATCCCGTGTCGATGCATCCGGCAACGACGCTGCTGGCCGACAACCCTGATACCCATCTCTTCCTGTGGACGCTCGCGTGGGATGCCCACGCGCTCATCGCCCAGCCGCTGTCGTTGTTCGACGCGAATATCTATTTTCCGTACTCGGGCACGCTGGCGTATTCGGAGAACCTGCTGGGTAGCGGGCTGCTGGCCGCGCCCATCATCTGGCTGACCGGCAACCTGGTGCTCGCGCTCAACTTCGTGCAACTGGCGTCGTGCGTGCTCTGCGGACTCGGGGCCTATGTGCTGGCCAGGCGCATCGGCATCAGCCGGGCCGGGGCCGTGCTCGCCGGCATCGTGTTTCTCGCCGCGCCGCCGCGCTTCTTCCGCATCGGACAACTTCACCTCACCGCGGTGCAATGGGTGCCGTTTGGCCTCGCGTATCTGCATACCTATCTGGACGGCGGGCGCAAGCGCGATCTGCGAATCGCGGTCGCGTTCTTCACGCTGCAGGCGCTCACCAGTGGACACGGCGCCATCTTTCTCGGCGTGTCGATGCTCGCGCTCGTGATTTATCGCGTGGCCCTCGGCGAGCCGCTCGCGTTGGCAAAGCGGGCGCGCGATCTGGGTGTGGCCGGACTCGCGCTGCTCGTGCCGCTCGTCTGGCTGTTCGCACCGTATCGAGCGGCGCAAGCCGAGGTCGGCCTCAAGCGCTCGCTGGAGAGCTGGCTGCCGACGCCCTCGAGTTATCTCGCGACGCCGTCGCACTTGCATCAGTACCTGCGCGCGCTCATCACCGACACCAATTTCAACGACACCGCCAGTGCGTGGCTGTTCCCCGGCGTCACGGTGCTGATCTTTGCCGCCATGGCGCTGCTGCCTTCGCGGACGCTCGGCATCGGTGACGACTGGCGCGCAAGGCTTCGGCGCAACAGCGGCGTGTTCTATGCGTTGCTCGCGTTATTGGCGGTGTGGTTGTTTCTGCCGGCCCCGGTGGGGTTGTGGCCGTACGTCTACGCGCTGCCTGGAATGAATTTCATTCGCGTGCCTTCGCGGTTCATGATCCTCGCGATGCTCGCGCTCGGCGTGGCGATGGGCGCCGGGTTCGATCGGCTGCTTGCCCTGAGCGACGCGCGCGCTTTCGCGCGCGGAGTCGAAGGGCTCGGCGCATCACGCGCGGCACTGCGTACGACGGCGGCGATCGTCGTTGGTGTGATGCTGATTGCTGAGTACGCGAGCATGCCGCTGGCCAGCGTGCCCTTTACAGTCGACATACCCGCCATCGACCGGTGGCTCGATACGCAGCCCAAGCCGTTTGCGATTGCCGAGGTCCCGGTCCCGAGTCCTGGCGATCTGGGCGCGTACGAACGGCAGCAGACCATGGCGATGCTGCACTCGACGGCGCACTGGCAAAAGACCATTCACGGCTATAGCGGTATTCGCCCGGCGCTGCATCAGCGGCTCAACCTCGAGCTCACGGCATTTCCAGACGAGACGAGCCTGCGCAGCTTGCGCGAGCTGGGCGTTCGATATGTGGTGGTGCACGAGGAGATGTATCCGCCGGAGCGGCGGGTCGAGGTCGACGCGCGATACGCGCGCCATGCCGGCGATCTGAGGCTGGAGCATGTCGAAGGCCCGGGGAGGATCTATTTGATCCTGCCCAAGCCCCCGGCACCTTGACGACAACTGTTGACTAGAACCGTCCGCGCGAGATCCACCGGCCAATCGTGCCGGAGTTGATGGTCACGTCCGTCACATCGCCCCAGCTAGGTGAGGGGGTCGCACCGCAATGCCCGCCAACGACGTCGATGATGTAAACGTCGGTGCTGTTCTGGTCGGGTCCACCGCCGTAGTGATAGTCGACCACGTCCTTCGACGGATCGTTCGCGTTGCCGCGCTTGCCGTTGTAACCCCACCGCGTGTCGTAGGTCCGCAGCGTATCCACTACCTGGTCCATGAACTGCCAGCTGCCGCCTTGGTCCTGGCAGGAGTTCTGGAGGGCGCCGGGGTTGGCCTGGGCCACGGCCGCGACGATATGAGACATGTTCGGCAGAGGCAATCTGCCGCCGGACGGATCGGCCGCGCGGCCGCCATTGCCCTTGGGCACGCCCCCGGGGACGCCGCCACCACCACCAGGAGGAGGCACCACCACCGGCGGCGGACTGGTCCTGAAGGCCAGTGTCTGCGAATGCCCAGACTGCTTGGTACCGTCGGTACCGTAGACGCGCCAGTACAGCACGGTGTTGTACGGCAGCTCGCCGAGCGTCATCGACGTGTTGCCGTCGCCGCCGGGCGAGGCGGTCACAACCGCCATGGCCGGGGACATCTCGGCGTTGTTGGAGACCTCGAAGCGATACACGACACCGGTCGTGCCGGAGATCGCGCCGTTACGCGCTTTGAAGGTCGGCTTGTTGGTGGTGAGGTTGCCGCTCGGCTCGACGGCCACGGGCGCCTCGATCACCACGGGCACGACCACGGTGAAGTTGGAGACGGCGGAGTAGGGGCCGGTATTGGCGCCGTCTGCCGCGCGCGTGCGCCAGTAGTAGGTGAAGCCCGCGCCGAGGGGTTCGGGCAGCCGGTACGCCGTGCGGCCGTTTGGACCGGGTTCGATTCTGTCGGCCTGATGGACGATCTGCTGGAAGTTCGAGTCCGCCGCCATCTCGAGCTGCAGCCAGATCGCTCGCTGCCCGGATGAGCCGGGGTTTTCGATCAGCAGCGTGTACGGATCCGACGACGCCACCAGCGTGGCGCCTGCGCCAGGCTCGAGGGGCTTGGGAGCGGTGATTGAAACCCCCGGAATGGGGCCGGCTACCGTGGGCGCGGTCGGATTGGCGCTCTCAGCGAACTCGCAACCAGCCAGGCAAACTATTGCAAGGAGAGCACTTAGCCAACGGTACGGGTAAAATCTGGACATCACTGGAGAGACCCTCGAATATGAGTATCGACACTACTTCCCGCAGCTTTACACCTCGGCACTAGCGCGAGGGTCCGGCACAGCTTCGCTGACACCGAATCCGGTCATGAATGGATAACCCTTGGGCAGATAGCAAATAAAAGGCCACAATTGTTGTCCGCACGACAAGGGCGCCGCCGCAGTGTTGCCGACGAGTGGCCCACCGATTTTGGTATTGCGATTACAGGAATCGCGATCGCCAGACGGCGGCCGAAGCCGCAGATCTTTGGTCAATTCAAACTGAAACTTTGAACTGAAACTTGAAACTTAAAACTGTTAACTTTGAACTGCTATTCTACCATAACTGTATAAGGCTCAGTTAGATATAATGACCCGTGCGCATCCTGATGCTCGCGCCGGAGCCGTTCTTCGAGCCGCGCGGCACCCCCTTCAGCGAGTACCACCGCATCAAGGCCCTCGGCGAGTTGGGGCACCGGATTGACCTCGTCACCTATCCCTTCGGCCTGGACGTCGACCTGCCCAACCTCAGGATTTTCCGGTCGATGCGGCCGCCGTTTGTCCGCAAGGTTCGGATCGGGCCGTCGTTCACGAAGCTGGCACTGGATGGGTTGATGCTGCTGACCGTGGCCCGGCGCGCCATGGCGGAGCGCTACGACGCCATTCACTCGCACGAGGAAATGGGGTTGGTGGGTGTATGGCTGGCCCGGTGGTTGCGAATTCCGCACCTCTACGACATGCACTCGAGCCTTCCGCAGCAGTTGAGTAACTTCAAGTACAGCAAGTCCGGCCTGCTGAGGAAGATCTTCGTGTGGGCCGAGGGTCAGATGGTCCGCAAGTCGCAAGTGGTGATCACGATTTGCCAGGAGCTGCAGCACACCGTCATCGACATGGGCGTGGGCGAACGCTCGCTCCTCATCGAGAACGTCATGGGCGGCGATGTGGACGACCCGCCGACCCGGTCGCCTCAGGAAGTGCGCGCCGCATGGGGCGTGGCCCCGGATGCGCCGCTCGCGCTCTACACCGGCACCTTCGAGGCTTACCAGGGCGTCGAGATGTTGATCGAGGCGGCGGCGATCGTCGCCCGGCGCAGGCCGGATGCCCGCGTGCTGGTTGTTGGTGGAGAAGCGCCGCAGGTCGAGGCCGCGAAATCAAAGGCGCAGGCCGCAGGCGTGTCGGCCGCGATGATTTTCACCGGCCAGCAGCCCGCGCGGGAGATTCCCGGCTTCGTGCAGGCCGCCGACCTGCTGGTCTCGCCTCGCATCCGCGGCACCAATACGCCGCTCAAGATTTATTCGTACCTGCGATCGGGCAAGCCGATCGTCGCCACCGATCTGCTGACGCATACGCAGGTGCTCACGCCCGCGATTGCGAAGCTCGTTCCACCGCTGCCGGGACCGTTTGCGCAAGCCGTGCTCGATCTGATCGAGCATCCCGAAGACGGTGCCCGCCTGGCGGCGGCCGCTCGCGCGGTGGCCGACGACAAGTACGGCCGCGAGTCGTACGTGCGCCGCACCGCCCAGGCCTATGCACGCTTGATGGATCCGGGAGCCCGGCCTGCCCTGAGCGAGCGCGCCTCCGGCAACGCCGGAGGCAAGCGAGTCGAAGGGTGAAAGTGCTCGTCACCGGCGCAACCGGTTTTACCGGTGGCCACCTTGCCGCCACCCTCGCGGCGCGCGGCAACGAGGTCCGCGCGCTGGTCAGGCCGAAGAGCCGCGCCCGCTTCGATCGTTCGCCGCTTGCCGCCGCGGGTGTCACGGGGGTTGAGGGCGATCTCACGAATCTGGCGTCGATGCGCCGCGCCGTGGCCGGCATCGAGGTCGTCTACCACATTGCGGCGACCTATCGCGAAGCCGGACAGCCCAACTCGGCCTACCGCGACATCAACGTGCAGGGCACGCGACATGTGCTCGAGTCGGCGCGCGAGGCTGGCGTTCGGCGCGTCGTGCATTGCAGCACCGGCGGTGTGCACGGGCACGTCGCGAATCCGCCGGCCAACGAAGACGCGCCGTTCAACCCGGGCGATGTGTATCAGCAGACCAAGCTCGAGGCCGAACAGCTCGCGCGCGAATTCGGCAAGTCGTCCGGGCTCGACGTGGTGGTGGCCAGGCCGATCGGCATCTACGGTCCGGGCGACAAGCGCTTTCTGCGAATGTTCCGCGGGCTGGCGCGCGGCCGCTTCCCGCTGATCGGCTCGGGCCAGGTCTTCTATCACCTGACGTTCATCGACGATCTCGTCGAAGGGTTCCGGCTGTGCGGTACGGTTCCCGCCGCGGCGGGGCGAACGTATCTACTGGCCGGGCCGCGTTACACCACGCTTGAAGCGCTGCTGGGACTCGTCGCGAAGGAGCTGAACGTCGAGCCGCCGAAGATGCATCTTCCGGTGTGGCCGTTCTGGACGGCGGGCTTGCTGTGCGAGCTGGCCTGCATTCCGCTCAGGATCGAGCCGCCGATTTATCGCCGCCGCGTTGACTTCTACACGAAGAGCCGGGCCTTCGACACCACCCGCGCACGGACCGAGCTGGCCTTCGCGCCAAAGGTCGATCTCGAAGAGGGCATTCATCGAACGGCCGACTGGTACCGAAGCGAGGGGTGGTTGTGAGCTCCGGATCACGGCCCCTGAACGTCGTCCATATTTGCGACCATCTCGGCTGGGAAGGGTCGCGCATGCACGGCGTCAAGCGACTGTTCGCGTGGATGATCCCGCGCTTCGACAAGCAACGCTTCAACGTCTCGCTGATCAGCCTGCGCCGTAAGGACCTCTCCGCCGACACGCTCGAAGAGTTCGGCATCGACGTCACGTATCTCGCGCGCCACAAGTTCGACCCCGGCACCTACGCCGCGCTGCTCAAGGTGCTGCAGGCCAAGAATGCGGATGTGCTGCACATGCATGGCTACGGCGCGACCACGTTCGGGCGGCTGTGCGCGTGGAAAATGGGCATTCCCTCGATCCTGCACGAGCATGCCAATCTTGGCGACACGCCGTGGTTTCAAAAAGTGGCGGACCGGATGCTCGCGCCGCATACCGATCTCGCGATTGCGGTGTCGGAATCAACAGCGGAGTTCACGACCCGCGCGCGGTTGATGCCGGCGGAGCGCACCAAGGTGGTGTATCTCGGTGCGCCGCTGGATGAATTTGCGCGTCCCCGCAGCGCAGACGAGATCGCGTCGGCGCGTGCCGCTCTCGGCATCGAGCCGGGCACGACCAGCGTCGGCACCATCACCAGGCTGATGCCGTCGAAAGGCAACCACTACCTCGTCGAGGCTGCGCCAAAGGTGCTGCAGCAGCATCCCTCCGCCCGCTTCTTCATCGTCGGCGAAGGCGAGCTGCAGCCCGAGCTCGAGGCGCAGGCCCGCGGGCTCGGACTCGGCGATCGGCTGGTCTTTACCGGGTTCACGCGCGACGTGGCGGCGGCGCTTTCCGCACTCGACATCGTGGTGTTCCCGTCGCTGTGGGAGGGCACGCCGCTGACGCTCTTCGAAGCGCTGGCGATGGGGAAGCCGATCGTCGCGACCAATGCCGACGGCCTGCTTGACGTGCTGACCGATCGCATCGATGCGCTGATCGTGCCGAAGGCTGACGCGCAGCTGCTGAGCGACGCGATCTGCTTTGCGCTCGATCGGCCCGAGACCGCCGCGGGGTTGGGTGAGGCCGCGCGCAAGACCGGCGCCCGTTACGACATCGGCGCGTTCGTCCGGAAGATGGAGCGTCTCTACGAGCTGCTGCATGAGAGCTCGCGCCGGACCGGCCGCGCGGGTATCCTGAAGACGGACCTCAGCTTCCTGACGACCGAGAGACGATGACAACGATCGACACGAGCGTGGCAGAACGCCTGCACGGTCGCAGCCTGGCGTGGCGCCTCGGGGCGAGCACGACGGCCGCGATCGGCATCGTGCTGCTGGCCTGGGCGATCTCGATCGATTTCGTGAAGGCGTCGAACGGCGGCTTTTTTGGCGATGCCGCAACCTATTACACGCTCGGCCACAGCCTCGCGACCGACCTGGATTTCGAGTACCAGCGCGACGACCTCGCCCGCGTGTGGGAGGAGTTTCCGACCGGGCCCGAAGGCCTCTTCCTCAAGCGCGGCGCCGACTCGCAGTTGTACTACGCGAAGGCCTACATCTATCCGTTGTTGGCGGCGCCGTTCATCCGGCTGTTCGGCACGAACGGATTCCTGGTGTTCCATGCGCTGCTGATGACGTTGTGTTTCCTGTGCGCGTACTCGTTCCTTTGCGCCCGCAGTCATCCAGTCAGCGCGCTCATCTTCGCCTGCGCATTTCTGTTCGTCTCGCTGGTGCCGATCTACATGGTGCAGATCGGGCCGGACTTCTTCATCTTCGCGATCGTGCTGTGTGGCTATTACTTCTGGTGCTACAAGGAAGTCGCGGGGCCCGCGCCCACTGGGCCCAGGCTGTCGTGGCGGACGCGCTGGCTGCTCGCGCCGCAATCAGACATGGTCGCGGCGGTCCTGCTTGGCATCGGCACGTTTGCGAAGCCGACGAACATCCTGTTGATCGCGCCGCTGCTCGTGTCGGCGGCGCTGCGCCACCAGTGGCGGCGCGCATTCACGATCAGCGCTGTCTTTGGCGTGGTCGTCGCGGCGCTGTTCGCCCTGAACATCGCCGTCACCGGCGATTGGAATTACCAGGGAGGCGAACGCAAGACGTTTTACAGCCGCGATAGCACCGGCTTCAAGGGTGGCTTCCCGTATCAGGACGAGACCTCCACCTTCGACACGGTCGGTCTGGGCAGGGTGGGCGGCGGTTCATTCAACGTCCTGTTCACCCGGGACGCGCTGCTCGAAGTGTTTCCGCACAACCTCGGCTACTTTCTGCTCGGGCGCCATACCGGCTTCGCGATCTATTTCTTCCCGGCGCTGATGGCGATCATCATGTTCCTCGGCGCGACGCGCGACCGCGCGATCTGGCAGTGGCTCACGCTCGCTGTGGGAGTCGGCACGGCGGTAGTGCTCCTGCTGTACATGCCGTTCACGTGGTCCGGCGGCGGTGGGCCGGTGGGCAATCGATATTTCCTCGGCACCTACGGCGTGTTCCTGTTTCTGGTGCCGCCGATGCAGACGGCGGTGAGCGGATTGCTGGCGATGGCAATCAGCGGGCTCTTTGTTGCACCGATTGCCTCCAACCCGTTCTTCGCCACGAGAAATCCCGCCGAGCACAGTAAGACCGGGTTGTTCCGCTGGCTGCCGACCGAGTTGACGATGGTCAACGACCTGCCAGTCAACGTGCTTCCCACGCGCACGCGCCAGCCGCTTGGCGGCACGCCGCCGGTGTTTGCGTATTTCATCGACGACAACGTCTACAACCGTGAGGTCGACGCGTTCTGGGTGAAAGGGAAGTCGACCGCCGACATCCTGCTGCGTGCGCCGATCGCGCCTGAAACGCAGGCCGCGGGCGTGCAAGAGGCGCGGTCGCTGCGCATCGACAAGCTGACCATCATTCTGGAGACCGGACCGCGGCCCAACCGCGTCACGATCGACACGGGCAGCGAGCGTCGCGTGGTGGACATGGCGGCGGGCTCGCAGCAGACCTTCGACGTCGCGATGACCCACGGCGTGCCCTACAAGTACCACCCGGATCTCCCGACCAATTACGTCTACATGTTGTCGATCTCGTCGTCGACCGGCTTCGTGCCGATGTTCGAGAACGGCGCGGCCGACAGCCGCTTCCTTGGCGTGATGGTGCGCGTCATCCCGCACTACGCGGAGTCACAGTAGTGGCGACGGTCGCGGTCGTCACCTCGAGTCCGCCGTTCGCCGAAGGCGGCCACCTGGTGATGGCGCGCGAGCTGGTGCGCGCGCTCAACGAGGAAGGGCATCAGGCCGGGCTCGTCGTGACGCCGCAGAACCGGTTTGGCCAACAGGCGAGCGCGTATCTGGCCGCGTGGTGCACGGATGTCGGCCTTGCCCACGAAGAGCGCAAGGTCGATCAGGTGATCAGCCTGCGGTTCCCCGGCTACGCGGTGCAGCACCCCAATCACGTGTTGTGGCTCAACCATCGCATGCGCGAGTACTACGACCTGTGGGATCAGTTCAGCTCGCACCTGTCGTGGAAGGGCAAGATCAAGGAGCGCACCCGCCGCGCCATCATCCATGGTGTCGACGGCTACCTGCTGTCGAAGATGAAACGGCGCTTCGTGATTTCAGGGACCGTGCAGGCGCGGCTGCGGCGTTTCGGCGGCATTCAGTCCGACGTGCTGTATCCGCCGCCTCCTGAACGCGACTATCGCCACGACACCTACGGCGACTATCTGTTCGGCGTCTCGCGGCTGTCGCCGCTCAAGCGTTTCGATCTGGTGCTGCGCGCGCTGGCGGAGCCGATGGCGGCGAGCATCAAGTGCGTGATCGCCGGCGAGGGCGCCGAGCTCGATCGGCTGATCAAGCTGCGCAGCCACCTCGAACTGAACCATCGTGTGCAGTTCGTCGGCCGGCTCGACGAGGCGGGCTTGATCGACCACCTGGCGCGATGCCGTGCCGTAATCTTTCCGCCGTTCAACGAAGACTACGGCTTCGTGACGGTCGAGGCCTTCATGTGCGGCAAGCCGGTGATCACCTGCCATGACAGCGGCGGGCCATCCGAGCTGGTCAAGAACGATGAGAGCGGATTCGTCACCGATCCCACGCCAGAGGCGTTAGCGGTCGCGATGCGGCGGTTAATGGATGATCGGAATCTCGCCATGCGGATGGGCGAGACTGGTCGCGCGGCTGCTTCGCAGATGACGTGGTCGGGGGCCATCCAGAAACTGCTTCTCTGATCTCAGCGGTTCCGCACGAGGGTTCCAGACGAGGGTTCCATCCGAGGGTGCCGCACGAGGGTTCGTCGAACCTCCGTCAAGAACCTCCGTGAGGAACCTCCGTGAGGAACGTCCGTGCGGAACCTCCGTGAGGAACCTCTCCGTCCACCTGTTAGACTGTCGAAGGTTCATGGGGTATCGCTCACCACTCGAAACACGCCTGGCCAAGAAGACCACCAAGGCCATCGTCGACTTCAACCTGATTGAAGACGGCGATCGGGTGATGGTTGGTCTCTCTGGCGGCAAAGACAGCTGGGCGCTGATCCAGATCCTCGATGTGCTGCGCAAGCGGGCGCCGATCAAGTTTTCGATCGTGGCCGTGAACGTCGACTCCGGTTACGAGGGCTATCAGCACAAGCAGGTGGCCGACGCCTGCCTGGCGCGAGGCTGGGAGTTTTACAGCGAGCACACCAATATTGGCGCGGTGATTGACGACAAGCTCGAAAGCGACGAGATGCCGTGCTCGCTGTGCGCGCGGCTGCGGCGCGGCGTGCTCTATCGGCTGGCGACCGAAACGGGCGCGACGAAGATCGCGCTCGGCCACCATCTCGACGACTTTGTCGAAACGGTCTTGCTGAACCTCTTCTTCGCCGGCGCGCTCAAGGCGATGCCGGCGCGCCTCAACTCCGATAGCGGCGCGCACGTCGTCATTCGCCCGCTCGTCTATGTCACGGAGGCCGAGGCGCGCGCGTACTGCAAGGAAAGCGAGTTGCCGATCATCGGCTGCTGCTGCCCGGCCTGCGGCGATCTCAGCCTGCAACGGCAGCGCGTCAAGCGGCTGCTCACCGAGCTCGAGCGCGAGCACCCCGCCGTCAAGTCGTCGATGATCAAGGCGCTCAGCAACGTGATGCCGCGCCATCTGCTCGACCGCCGGCTGAATCCGGTCGGCGAGATTCGCAAGGCAATCTCGACGCAGCTCGAAGAGTTTGACGATGTCCCAGCGGATGTGCCGTTGATCCCATTGATGCTCTCCAGGCCGCAGACGACGTGAGAGCCGTCGTGCAGCGCGTGACCTCGGCCAGGGTCACGGTGGGGGAGCGCACGACCGGCGAGATCGGCCAGGGTCTGCTGGTGCTCGTCGGCGTCGATCAGGGTGACGGCCCATCCGACATCCAATACATCGCGTCCAAGATCCGTGACCTGCGGATTTTCCAGGACGACAACGACAAGATGAACCGGTCGGTCCTCGACATCGGCGGCGCGGTGCTCGTCGTGTCGCAATTCACCTTGTCGGGCGACGCACGCAACGGGCGCCGGCCGTCGTTTGCATCCGCGGCGCCGCCGGAGATTGCGCGCGCGCTGTACGAGGATGTCGTGCGAGAATTGCAGGACAGTGGGCTGCGCGTTGCCACCGGCGAGTTCAAGGCGATGATGCAGGTCGCGCTGGTCAACGACGGGCCTGTAACCATCCTTCTCGACAGCAGGAAGAACTTCTAAACTGATGATGCGTTCATTCGTCCGTGCGGCCCTCGTGCTCGCCGCCCTCACCGTTGCCGCACCCGCGGCGCTCGCCCAGCAGCGCCCCCTCCAGACCGAAGATCCCGAAGTGATCGGCGCGGGGCGCATCCTGGTCGAAGCCGGCATCGACTACAAGCGTGACGCCTACTTTCCGGTGTCGGGGCTGCGCGGTCACTTGTTCACCGTGCCGCCCATGGGCATCAGCGTCGGCGTGAGCTCGATTGCGGAGATCCAGATCGACGGCGGCCTGTATCAGAAGCTTTACATCACCGGGCAGACCGACGCGCCGTTTTCGCCGCTGCTCAAGCTCGCCAGCGGGAGCACCGCCGACGTCGACGATCTCAACCTCGGCGCCAAGATCAGGTTCCTCAGCGAAGCAGTCCGGCGCCCGTCGATGGCGGTGCGGTTCTCGACGCGCCTCCCCAATGCCAGCAACGAGTCGGGGCTCGGCAAGGACATGCAGGATTTCACGGCCTCGCTCCTGGTCGGCAAGACCGTCCAGTCCATTCGGGTGGTGATGAACGTCGGCATGCTGATCCTGGGCAACCCCACCAAGCCGGCGGCGCAAGACGACCTGCTGGTGTACAGCCTGTCGGTCGCGCGAGCGATCAGCCCCGGCGGCGAAGTGGTCGGAGAATTCGTCGGCCGCGCCAACTTCGCCAACCTCGTGACCCCGGGCGCCGAAGATCGGGGCCTGCTGCGGTTTGGCATGCGCTACACGACGGCGGGGGTCCGCTTCGACGGCGGCATCCTGCTCGGCCTCACGTCACGCGATCCACAGATCGGCTTCACTACCGGCTTCACCTGGGTGTTCAACGCCTTCCGCGTGCCCTGATGCTGTCTGTCGCGAAAGCCCACGCCTTCGGCAACGATTTCCTGTTCGTGCCGGCCGAGCAGGCTGAGGGCCTGAAGCTCGACGAGCTGTCGCGGCGGTTGTGTAACCGGCACACCGGCCTTGGCGGCGACGGCGTCATTTACTACACGACCGCGCCCGACGGCAGCGCCCGGATGAAATTGATCAACACTGACGGCAGCCCGTCGGAGCTGTCGGGCAATGGCCTGCGTTGTTTGGCCGCGCTGGTGCTGCATCAGCGCGAGGCCGCGGGAATGAAGCCGATCCCCCATGTTCGCGTCGATACCGATGCCGGCTGGAAGACGCTCGCGCTCACCAGCCGGCAAGGTGCGAAGTACACCTTCCGCGCGGCGATGGGCGCGCCCGAGCGTGTCGTTCAAGAGCAGATCGAGGCGGCGGGTGAGGCGCTCACCGTGACGACGCTCGCGATCGGTAATCCCCAATGCGTGGCGTTGATGAAAGAGCTGCCCGATCACGCGCGCTTCCATCGCCTTGGCCCGGCGCTGGCGACGCATCCGCGATTTACCGCGGGCACCAATGTCGAGTTCGCGGTGCTCGAATCGAAATCGCGCGTGCGGATCCTGATCTGGGAGCGCGGCGTCGGTCCGACGCTCGCATCCGGCACCGGCGCGTGCGCCTCGGCGATCGCGGCCATCGCGCACGGCGGCGCCGACCGCGATGTCGAAGTGATCGCGCCCGGCGGCTCGCAGCGCGTCGAGTGGCGAGACGATGGGATCTACCTGACCGGGTGGGCGGAGGTCGTCTTCGAAGGCCGCTGGGTGCCGGCGCATGCGGACTTTGCATGAAGCGGTAGAAGCGGTCGAGACGTTCTCGCCGGCTGAAGAGCGATTCAATCGCCGCCGGCGCACGGCGGGCCTCTTTCTCGCGCCCGCGATATTCCTGATTCTGCTGTTCGCGCCGCTCGGCGACATTCCCGTCGCGGCGCATCGCATGGCCGCCGTCATGGGATTGGTGGTCACGCTGTGGCTGACCGAGGCGCTGCCTCTGGCGGTGACGGCGATGCTCGGTCCGTGCCTCGCGGTGGTGCTCGGCGTCGCCACGGGCCGGCAGGCGCTGGCGCCGTTTGCCGATCCGATCATCTTCCTCTTCATCGGCGGCTTCATGCTGGCGCAGGCGATGTTCGTCCACGGCGTGGACCGCCGCATCGCCTACACGGCGCTGGCGATCCGCGGGGTCGGCCACAGCGCGTTTCGCATCCTGCTGGTGTACGGTGCGGTCTGCACCTCGCTCTCGATGTGGATCAGCAACACCGCCACCACGGCGATGATGTTCCCGATCGGCCTGTCGATCATCGCGCACCTGGGTCGCACGGCGCCGAAGTCGCAACAGGCGGCGGTTCGGAAGTTCGCGCTCGCGATGATGCTGATCACGTCGTTCGGTCCGTCGATCGGCGGCATTGGCACGCCCGTCGGCACGCCGCCGAATCTGATCGGCATCGGAATGCTGGAGAAGATCGTGGGCGAGCGCATCTCGTTCTTTTCCTGGATGGCGCTCGGCGTCCCGATCGTGGTCGTACTCTTCGGCTACTTGCTGCTGCAGTTCTATCTCACGTCGGTCCGCGGGCTGAATGTCGCCGACGGCAGCACCGCGCTGGTCCACGAGGAACTGAAGCGGCTCGGCCCGACCACCGCCGGACAACGCAACGTCCTTATTGCCTTCGGGATCACGGTGGCGCTCTGGATCGCGCCCGGTGCGTTTGCGATCCTCCAGATCGACCAGACACCGTTCGCGCGCGCCTACTCGACGGCAATGCCCGAGAGCGTGGCGGCGATGTTCGGCGCCTTTCTGCTGTTCATCCTGCCGATCGACTGGCGCGAGCGCCGCTTCACGCTGACGTGGGACGAGGCCGTCAAGATCGATTGGGGCATCACGCTGCTCTATGGCGGCGGGCTGGCCCTGGGCGAGATGACGTTTTCAACCGGATTGGCGCAAGCCATGGGTGAGGGCATCACCAGCTGGCTGCCGTCGCAGTCGACGCTCGCCCTGACGGTGCTTTTCACCGGCGCTGCCATCGTGGTGTCGGAGGCTGCGTCGAACACCGCGTCGGCCAACATGGTCATCCCGATTGCGATCGCGGTGTCGCAGGCGGCCGGGGTCCGCGCCATCGAGCCGGTGCTGGGCGCCACGCTCGGCGCGAGCATGGGCTTCATGATGCCGGTCTCCACCGCGCCCAACGCCATCGTCTACAGCTCGGGTTTCGTTCCGATCGGCCAGATGATGCGCCACGGCGTCATGCTCGACATCGTCGCGTTCTTCGTCATCATCACGACGGTGATGCTGCTCGGGCCAATGCTGTTCTAGAGACGTTCGGAGAGCGACGGCTTTAGCCGTCGCTGGCCACTGCAGATATTTCAATAGCGATCGTCAAAGACGATGGATGAAATAGCGATCCGCGGGCGAGCGCCCTAGCGCTTGCGGCGGGGCGGCGCGGCTGCGGCCGCCGCGTCGATTGTGATTAAAGCGGCCTGAAGTTCGGCGGTGATGCCGCCGAGCGCCGCCTTCACCGCGGGGTAATCCTCGGTCTTCAGCGCCGTGCGCGCTTCTTGCAGGACTTTCTCGGCGGCGTCGATCGTCTGCCTCGGCGCGCGCAGGCTGAGGGCGGCGATGTCGGGATCTTTCAACCGCGTCTTGGCGCGCTGCACCAGCGTGGCGGCCTCCGAGATGGCGCGTTCGGCTTCGCCGCGCGCGTTGGCGCGGGTCTCGGCGGCCAGCTTGGTGGCGTTTTGCGCGCGCTCGCGGCTGTCGATGGCCAGGCTGAGCGCGGCGCGGTAGTCGCCGGCGGCGGCGGCCTGTTCGGCACGCGCCAGGGCGTCGACGGCGGCGGTGAATTCGGCGGCGGCAAAGCGATCGGCGGCGGCGACGCGGGCGGCATCAATCGCCCCCTGGGCCTGGTTCATTTCCTTGCTTGGGGGTTCGGCGCAACTGGCGGAGAGGATGAGGATGGCGAGCGCCAGACGGCGGGCGAAACGAACCATTCGTGACGAGTATACGACACCGTCGCGGCCGCACTCGCGCGCCGGCGCGCCGGAACGCGGATCAATCAGCTACCATGAAGGGTCCGGCGCGATGGCACGGCTCGCCGTAGTGGATCGCCCGCGCGAGAAGCTGGCGCGGGCCGGCGTCGAAGCGCTCGGCGATAACGAGCTGCTCGCGTTGGTGCTTGGCGCGGGCACGCGGTTTCGGGGCGCCTTGAGCGTGGCGCAGGACATTCTCGACGCCGCGCGCGGCGTGCAGGGGCTTGGGCGTCTGGGCCTCGACGAGTTATATCGCGTGCCGGGCGTGGCCGAATCGCTGGCGGCGCGCGTGCTGGCCGCGGTCGAGCTGGGGCGCCGCACGATGACCCCGGCGGCTCAGGAATGCGTGCGAATCCTGAAGGCCAAAGACGCGGCGGTGTACCTGTTGCCGCGGTATTCGGGATGCGGCGTCGAACGGTTTGGAGTGATGTTGCTGGATTCGAAGCACCGGATGATACGGACCATGATCTTGTCGACCGGATCGATCGAGACGAGCCTGGCGCACCCGCGCGATGTCTACCGGGCCGCGGCGCTGGCGTTCGCGTCGAGCGTGGTGGTGTTTCACAATCACCCGTCGGGCGACCCGACGCCGAGCATGGACGATTACGCGGTGACCAACCGGCTGGCCGAAGCGGGCCGGATCATGGGGATCGACCTGGCCGACCACATCATCCTCGGCCAGGGCGACAAATATTTCAGCTTCTCGGAAGGCTCGGAGCCGTGAAGCTTCTCTACTTTGATTGTTTTGCCGGCGCCGCCGGCGACATGATCCTCGGCGCCCTCGTCGATGCCGGCGTGCCGTTTGACGAGCTGAAGAAGGCGCTTGGCAGCCTGGCCGTCGACGGGTGGGAGGTTTCCGTCGATCGCGTGCTGAAGACAGGTGTCTCCGCCACCAAGTTCAGGGTTCACGAACACCCGCCTTCGCTCGCCCATATTTCGCCCGCGAGCTACGGCGAGGTCTCGCCGAAGCGGCCTTCGGCCGCGAAGGCGGGTCACCACCACGCCCCTCATCACTCCCTGAAAGAGATCGAGGCGGCGATCGGGCGTTCGGCTCTCACCGACTCGGGCAAGGGGCGCGCGATTGCGATGTTCAGGCGGCTGGCTGAGGCCGAGGCCGCCATTCACGGCATGCCGATCGACCAGGTCCACTTACACGAGGTTGGCGCCATCGATTCGATCATCGACATCGTCGGCGCCGTGTTCGCCCTCGAGTGGTTCGCGGCCGACCGCATTGTCGTGTCGCCGCTCAATGTCGGCGGCGGAATGGTGCGTTCGGCGCACGGGGTGTTCCCCGTGCCGGCTCCGGCGACCGTCAAGTTATTGGGGCAGGCGCCGATCTATTCGAACGGCATCGAGGCCGAGCTGCTGACGCCGACCGGCGCCTTGATCCTGACGGAATACGCCTCGTCGTTCGGACCAGTTCCGGCGATGCGCGTCGACCGCGTGGGCTATGGCGCCGGCGATCGCGAGTTGAAGGAAACGCCAAACGTCGTTCGCGTGCTGGTGGGCGAGTCGACCGAGGTGGGCGAGTCCACAGGTGGCGACCAACCTTTGGGTTTGCCTGCCCTGAGCGAGCGCACGCGAGTCGAAGGGTCGATGAAGGTCGTGACGCTCGAATGCGAGATCGACGACATGAACCCGCAGATCTTCGGCGTGCTGATGGACCGCCTCTACGCCGCCGGCGCACTCGAGGTGTTCTACTCGTCGGTGCAGATGAAGAAGAACCGCCCCGGCACGCTGATGACAATCGTGGCAAGGCCCGGGGATCGCGAGAAGCTGACCGAACTGGTGTTTCGGGAATCGACGACGATCGGGATCCGTTACCAGGAGCTGTCGCGGGAATGCCTTGACCGCGAGATGATCGCGGTGTCGACGCCGGTCGGCCCGGTGCGCTTCAAGGTCGCGAGCCGTGGCGGGCAAGTACTGAACGCGCAGCCCGAATTCGACGACCTGGCGAAACTCTCGGCTGAGCGCGGCATCCCAATCAAGGACCTGCAGGCGTTGGCGCAAAAGGCGTGGCTCGAGCGATGAAGTTCTTTCTGACAACCGCCATTGATTTCGTGAACAGCCGTCCCCACCTGGGCACGGCGTACGAAAAGATCACCGCCGACATCATCGCGCGCTATCGCCGCCTCGCCGGTTTCGAAACCCATTTCCTGATGGGTAATGACGAACACTCGCAGAACGTGTTCCGCAAGGCCACCGAGCAGGGCAAGGATCCGCTCGCGTACTGCGACGAGATGGAAACCGTGTTTCGCGACGTGTGGAAGCGTCTCGACGTGTCGTTCGACGACTTCATCCGCACGACGGACCGGAAGCGCCAATTTCCCGCCGTGCAGAAGATGGCGCAGGCGTGTCTCGACAACGGCGACGTTTACGAAGGCGCCTACGAGGGCTTCTACTGCGTCGGCTGCGAGGCCTTCAAGCAGGAGAAGGATCTGGTCGACGGCAACTGTCCGATTCACAACACGAAGCCGCAGTGGATCCGCGAGAAGAACTGGTTTTTCCGTCTCTCCAAGTATCAGCAGGCGTTGTTGAAGCTGTACGAGCAGCAACCGAATTTCATCCAGCCTGACATCCGTCGCAACGAGATTCTGCGGTTGGTCGAGAGCGGCCTCGAAGACATTTCGATGAGCCGGGCGGGGCAGTCATGGGGCATTCCCGTTCCGTTCGATCCCACGAGCGTGGTCTACGTGTGGTTCGACGCGCTGATCAATTACGCCGCAGCGGTCGGCTACGGCTGGGACGACGAGCTGTTCAAGAAATGGTGGCCGGCGAACCTGCACGTTGTCGGCAAGGACATCACCAGGTTCCACTGCGTGATCTGGCCGGCGATGCTGATGAGCGCCAAGGTCGAATTGCCAGGGCAGGTGTTCGGCCACGGCTGGGTCTATTTCAAGGGCGAGCGCATGAGCAAGACGATGGGGAACATCGTCGATCCGCTGGATGCCGCCGATCGCTTCGGTCCTGACCCGTTGCGGCTGTATCTGGCCAAGGAAATTCCGTATGGCGGCGACGGCGACTTCACCTGGGAGCGCTTCGAGGAAAAGTACAACGCGGATCTGGCGAACAATCTCGGCAACCTCGTGAATCGTTTGGCCTCGATGACCGAGCGTTATCAGGCGGGGCGCGTCACCGCGACCGGCGGTGGACCGCTGGCCGGTGTGGCCGCCGAAAGCGTGGCGGCGTATCGATCGTCGATGGACCTGCACGCGCTGCACGAGGGCGCGGCGGCGGCGTTCCGTCTGGTCAGCGCGGCCAACAACTACATCACTGAAACGCAACCGTGGTCGCTCGCGAAGGATCCGGCCCAGGCCGGCCGCCTGAACGGCGTGCTCGCGGATACGGCAGAGGCCGTGCGCATTGCGGCATTGATGCTCTCGCCGATCATGCCGGCGTCATCGAACGAGATCCTGCGACGACTGGGCGACGATCGGCCGCAGAAAGGCCGTCGTCTTGATGCAGACGGCGCCTGGCGCGCGTCAGGCGAACGACAGATTCTGAACGCGGGCGCCCTATGGCCTCGCATTGAAGCGGATAAGGGAGTGGTGAGCGTGAGCGACGAGAACCCGAGAGCACCGCAGGCACCTGTAGCACCCGTAGCGCCGGTCGTCCCCGTGGCACCGTTAGCACCTGGTGCACCAACCCCGGCACCCCTGGCACCCGAGGTACCCCAGGCACCCTTGGTTCCTGAGGCACCTGGTTTGATCACCATCGACGACTTCATGAAGGTCCACTTGAAGGTGGCGAAGGTGCTGGCAGCGGAGAAGGTTCCGAAGTCGCAGAAGCTGCTGAAGCTGAAGGTCGATGCCGGTGAAGCCGAGCCGCGCACGATTCTTGCCGGAATCGCGGAGTCGTACGAACCCGAGGCGTTGATCGGCAAGTCGGTGGTGATCGTCGCCAACCTGGCGCCGCGCAAGATGATGGGCCAGGAATCGAACGGCATGGTGCTCGCCGCCAGTCCCGATGGTGGTGCGGCGATCGTGCTGAACGCCGAGCCTGCCACCCCCGGGACCCGCGTCAGATAAACAGGAGATCAGGAGACGAGGAGTATAGAATCTCCTCGTCTCCATCTCATGTCTCTGCCTCCCGGCTCGCGCATAGGCCCCTACGAAGTCGTCGCCGAGCTCGGGGCCGGCGGGATGGGACAGGTCTACCGGGCGCACGACTCGAAGCTCCATCGCGACGTTGCCATCAAGGTGCTGTTGGCGGCGGTCGCCAGCGATCCCGATCGCCTCGCCCGGTTCAGCCGTGAGGCGCAAGTCCTCGCCTCGCTCAATCACCCGAACATCGCGGCGATCTACGGCCTCGAGGAAGGCCCGGCCCCCTTCGACGGCGCTCAGGGCAGGGAGGCCGGCCGCCAGACGAGCGCTCTGGTCATGGAGCTCGTCGAGGGGTCCACGCTCGCGGATCGCCTCGTGACCGGACCGCTTCCGTTAGACGAGGCGATCGCGATCGCCAGCCAGATTGCCGATGCACTTCAGGCGGCGCATGAGTCCGGCATCATTCATCGCGATCTCAAGCCGGCCAATATCAAAGTACGACCCGACGGCACCGTGAAGGTGCTCGACTTCGGCCTCGCCAAGGCGCTGGATCCCGAAGGCGGCTCGAGCGCCAACGCGATGAACTCTCCGACGCTGAGCGTTCACGGCACGCAAATGGGCGTGATCCTCGGCACCGCGGCCTACATGTCGCCGGAACAGGCGCGCGGCCGCGCCGTCGACCGCCGCGCCGACATCTGGGCTTTCGGCGTGGTGCTGTTCGAAATGCTCGCGGGTCGCCGCGCCTTCGAGGGCGATGACATTTCGATCACGCTCGCGTCGGTGTTGAAAGACGACATGAAGTGGGATGCACTTCCTGACGACCTGCCGACGCCGCTGCGCCGCCTGCTGCGCCGCTGTCTCGAGAAGGATCCGAAGCGCCGGCTCAGCTCGATCGGAGACGCTCGGCTCGAGCTCGACGATGCCATCACGTCGCCGTCAGAAAACCGCATCTCCGCTGCGCCGGTTCTGGTCGCCGCGCCGGTGGCCCGCTCGGTCGTGCCGTGGACCCTGGCCGCGCTCGCCACGATTGCGGCGGCGACTGCAATCGTGATGTGGGCGCCGTGGCGCGTCGTAACGGATCCGCCGCAGGTGTTGCTCGAATTACCCACGAGCACAACCGACAGCATGATGATGGCGCTTTCGCCGGATGGCCGACACATTGCCACGCGGGTTCAGGAACAGGGAATCTTCAAGCTCGCGTTGCGTCGCTTCGATCGCCTTACCGGTGCCACGCTGCCCGGCACTGACGCCGCTTTGCACCCGTTCTGGTCGGCAGACGGCCGGCACATTGGCTTCTTCGCTGACGGTAAACTGAAACGCGTCGATCTGCTTGGCGCAGCGCCGCAATCGCTGGCGGACGCTACGCTCGGTCGTGGCGGTTCCTGGAACCGGGACGGTGTGATCCTCTTTACGCCAGATACGAACGGCCCACTGTTTCGCATTCCCGCAACCGGCGGCAAGCCCGTTCAGGTCTCGGAGCTCAATCGATCGCGCGCTGAGACGGCGCATCGGTTCCCGCGCTTTCTACCCGACGGCATTCACTTTCTCTATTGGGTCGAAAGCGCGAACCTCGAGCAGGCCGGGATTTATGTGGGCTCGCTGAACTCCCAGGACGGAAAGTTCCTGGTATCGTCCCGCGCCAAGCCGGAATTCGCTCCCCCGGACCAGCTGCTCTTTCTCCGAGAAAATACGCTGATGGCGCAGCGTCTCGACCTGGCTCGGCTGGAGCTGTCTGGCGATCCAGTGCAGGTCAGCGACCAGGTTAGCTTGAATAACTCTGGCGCAGCCGGAATCGCCGCTTCCGAGACTGGCGTTCTCGCGTACATGACCGGCGGGTCTGGCGGCGGCCGGAGGCTCAACTGGGTTGACCGTCTTGGCAAGGTTGAGGCGACCATTGGCGCACCTGCGCTTTACGAGAACCCCCGGCTGTCGCCTGATGGCAAGCGCCTCGCGATATTCAAGCCTGACGGTGGCGGGGACATCTGGGTCATCGATCTGGAGCGGGACATCAGCGCCCGGTTTACCTTTGATTCCAGCTCGGACAATATTCCGGTATGGTCGCCAGACGGCAGCCGGATCGCGTTCGTGTCGAACCGCAACGGCGGCGTGTTCAACCTTTACCAGAAGAACTCCGGCAACACCGGCGAGGACGAGTTACTTCTCAAATCTCCCAACAACAAGTCGCTGCACGATTGGTCGGCCGATGGCCGATACATCCTCTATGAAGAAGAGGACCCGGTGTCCAGGGCAGACTTATGGGTCTTGCCGTTATTCGGCGACCGTAAACCCATCAAAATTATGGGATCGCCCTTTGGTGAACGGCAAGGAACGTTTTCGCCGGATGGCCGCTGGATTGCTTACGTGTCGGACGAGGGTGGTGGCGTCCAGGTGTTCGTGCAAAGTTTCCCCGCGTCCGGCAGTAAATGGCAGATGTCAAGCACTCGCGGCAGTGCGCCGCGCTGGCGGGCCGACGGCAAAGAGCTGTACTACGATCGCACTGGCACCCTGATGGCGGTCGACCTGACCGGGACGATGTCGGATGGTCCGCTCAAGGCGGGCACTCCCCAGGAGCTGTTTCGGGGATTGCAGAATGTCCCTCCCCATAACTACGACCTGAGCCCGGATGGGCGCCGGTTTCTGGTGGTGTCCTCAAATATGGTTCTCGGTGCGTCGCCGCCCATCATCGTCATGTTCAACTGGAAGTCGGGGCTGAAACCATAGAACAGGAGAGCTGGAGGCGAGGCTGGATTTGACTCGGCGCCAGATCGCATGTTCAACTAGAGTTGAACTTAAGGAGCCGCCATGGACACCACGATCAACGCCAAACGCCTGCGCGCCACGCTGCCGGACGTGGTCAGTCGGGTCCGTAAAGGCGCCCGTTTCACGGTGTTGTATCGAAGCCGGCCGGCGTTCCGCATCGTGCCGGTGGACAGCGATGCGGCGCCGACAACGGATCTCGCTGAAGACACGCTCTACCGGGCCGGGCCCGTCGGGCGTTCCCGCGACGGACGAACGTCGGTCGATCACGACGACGTCATCTACGGCCGGTGAAGGCGCTGTTCGTCGACACCGGCGGCTGGATGGCCTGCGCCGACGCCGCGGACCCCGCCCACGCCCGCGCCTCGGCCGCCAGGGACACTGCGCTCGAAACGGGACTGGCGCTCGTCACCACCGATTTTGTCGTGGACGAGACGCTCACGCTGCTGCGGGTCCGGCTCGGCCTGGCCGCTGCCGAGGCATGGTGGCGCCAGGTTGACGGCAGTTCCCGTTTGCGATGGGAACGAATTTCGGTCGAGCGATTCGATAAGGCCCGGCAGTTGTTCTTCCGCTATCGGGACAAACGCTTCTCGTTCACGGACTGCACCAGCTTTGTCGTCATGCAGGAGCTGAAGATCGCCCGGGCGCTGTCGACGGATGCTCACTTCCGCCAGATGGGATTTCAAGCCGTGCCTGGTGCTGTAAAGTTACGGGGCCGTTCATGACCCTGGCCCCAGGATCCCGACTCGGACACTATGAAATCGTCGCCGAGCTCGGCGCCGGCGGGATGGGCGAGGTGTATCGGGCCCGCGACCCGAAGCTCAATCGCGACGTCGCCATCAAGGTACTGTTGGCGGCGGTGGCCAGCGATCCCGATCGTCTCGCGCGTTTCAGCCGCGAGGCACAAGTACTCGCCTCGCTCAATCACCCGAATATCGCCGCGATCTACGGCCTCGAGGAAGGTCCGGCCGAGGCCGGCCGCCAGACGAGCGCTCTGGTCATGGAGCTCGTCGAGGGTTCCACGCTTGCGGACCGCCTTGCGACCGGGCCGCTTCCGGTGGACGAGGCGATCGCGATCGCCAGCCAGATCGCCGATGCACTTCAGGCGGCGCATGAAGCGGGAATCATTCACCGCGACCTGAAGCCGGCCAATATCAAAGTACGGCCCGACGGCACCGTGAAGGTGCTGGACTTCGGCCTAGCCAAGGCGCTGGATCCCGGAGGCGGCTCGGGCGCGAGCGCGATGAACTCTCCGACGCTCAGCGTGCATGGCACGCAGATGGGCGTGATCCTCGGCACCGCGGCCTACATGTCGCCCGAACAAGCGCGTGGCCGCGCCGTCGATCGCCGCGCCGACATCTGGGCCTTCGGCGTCGTGCTGTTCGAGATGCTGACGGGCCGGCGGGCGTTCGAGGGTGACGACATTTCGATCACGCTTGCGTCGGTGTTGAAAGACGAAATGCGGTGGGACGCGCTTCCTGCGGACTTACCAACGCCGCTGCGTCGATTGTTGCGTCGCTGCCTCGAGAAGGATCCAAAGCACCGCCTCAGCTCGATCGGGGACGCGCGTCTCGAACTCAACGACGCGAGAACTCCGCCGTCCGACGATGGCTTCTCATTTGCGCCCGCAGTCGTAGGGTCCGCGCCGAGACGGAAGGCCTTTGTGCCGTGGCTCGTGGCGGCGGTTGCGGGCACGGTCGCTCTGGCAGCCATCGTGCTGTGGGCGCCATGGCGCCCAGACATCGCTCCGCCGAAAGCATCCTTCGAAGTGCGGGCAGGATCGGCCGGCGCGAACGCACCCTTCATGCTCGCGCTATCGCCTGATGGCCGCCACCTTGTGGCGCGTGTTACAGAGCAAGGTGTCAACAGACTCTGGTTGCGCCCGATCGAACGGTTGAACGGGACGGCGATGCAGGGAACCGACGTCGGCCAATACCCGTTCTGGTCGGCCGATAGCCGGCAGGTCGGGTTCTTCGCGAACGGAAAGTTGATGAAGGTCGACCTGTTCGGTGCAGCCGCGCAGACTTTGGCGGACGCTGCCGTGGGGCGCGGGGGCGCATGGAATCGTGACGGTGTCATTGTGTTTGCGCCGACTGCGAACGGCGGGCTGTTCCGCGTCGGCGAATCCGGTGGCCCTCTGGTACCGATAACTCAATTGGATAACGCCCGCGGTGAGACGGCGCATCTGTTCCCGCGCTTTCTACCGGATGGCAATCACTTTCTGTTCCTGGTGCTGAGTCACCAGCCTCAACATTCCGGCATTTACGCGAGTTCGCTGAACTCGAAGGACAAGAAATTTGTGGTCGGCGCCACGATCAGGCCGGAGTTTGCGCCGCCAAACCTGCTCCTGTTCTTGCGCGAGAGGACGTTGATGGTGCAAAGGTTCGACCTCGTCCGGCTCGAGTTGTCTGGCGATCCGTTTCAAGTGGCTGAGGACATCGGCGGGAATCCGGCGACGGGCGTGGGCGGCATGACGGTATCGGAAACCGGCGTGCTTGCCTATCGGCCAGGGGGCGACGCGGGCGCTCGCCAGCTCATTTGGTTTAATCGCACTGGTGTGGCGGAGGGGAATGCGGGCCCGTCAGCCATGTATGAGAACCCGCGGCTTTCGCCCGACGGCACTCGCGTGGCGGTCTTCAAGGCAGAGGGTAGTGGCGACATCTGGATCAACGATTTGGAGCGCGGCAGCAGCACGCGCTTCACGTTCAGTGATGGCGCGGATAACGTGCCGGTGTGGTCTCCCGACGGAAACAGAATCGCGTTCGTCTCCAACCGCGACGGCGGCATACTCAACCTCTATGTGAAAGACGCCGGCGGGACCACAGCCGACGCTCTGCTCTTGAAGACGCCGCATAACAAACTGATACTGGATTGGTCGCCGGACGGGAGATACATCCTGTATCAGGAAGCGGATCCGGCTACGAAGGAGGACCTCTGGGTTCTGCCTCTGTTCGGCGACGGGAAGCCGATGCGCGTTGTCGGGTCGCCTGCCAATGACGCCGGTGCCTCGTTTTCACCCGACGGACGGTGGATCGCATATACGTCGGACGAGGCGGGGCGGCGCCAGGTTTTTGTGCAGAGCTTTCCGCCCACCGGTGGCAAGTGGCAGGTGTCGACGACGAATCTTGACACCATGTCTCCGCGATGGCGACCGGACGGGAAGGAACTGTTCTTCGATGTCTCCGGCCAGCTGACGGTGGTAGATCTCACTGGCACGATCCCGGGAACCGCGTTCAAAGCCGGCGTTCCCACGCCATTGTTTCGAGGCCTGCAGAACCTCCCCCCGCACAATTACGACGTCGCGCCTGACGGGCGGCGGTTTCTTGTCCTCTCGGCGCCCTCCCTGCTCGCGGAAGCTGCGCCCATAACTGTCGTGGTGAACTGGATGTCTGGGCTGAAACCATGATGGGGTCACCATGATGGGGTCAGGTCAAGAAAATCACACTTTGGGATGATCGGGGACAGGTCACTCCTCAAATGACGGATTCTCACTGTCATATTGCCGGCGAGGAATTCGTCGGCGATCTCGACGCCATCGTCGAACGCGCGCGGGCGGCAGGGGTGTCGCGCGCGCTGGTGATCCTCGCAGCGGAAGACGATGCGGAAGTCGCAAGAGCGGCGGTGGTGTCTGAAGCCTGGCCGGAGTGCCGGTTTGCCGTGGGCGTGCATCCGCATCACGCGCATCTGTTCGCCGCCGATCCGGCAGCCGCCGCGGCCAAGGTCGCGCAACAGCTCGAGCGCTTACCGGCGGCGAGGGCGGTGGGTGAGATCGGCCTCGATTACCACTACGACTTCTCACCGCGCGACGTGCAGCACGCGGTATTCCGCGCGCAGCTGCAGCTGGCTCGGAGCCGTGACCTGCCGGTCGTGATCCACACCCGCGAAGCCGACGACGACACGCTTCGGATCCTGCAGGAGGAACGCGGCGCCGGCTTGCGCGGCGTCTTTCACTGCTTCACCGGCGACCACGACGCTGCAACCCGCGCGCTCGCGACCGGTTTCTACCTCTCGATCCCCGGCGTGGTGACGTTCCCCAAAGCGGAAAGCCTGCGCGCAGCCGTCGCGACGGTGCCGGCGGATCGGCTGCTGGTCGAAACCGACAGCCCGTACCTGGCGCCGATTCCGTTCCGTGGCAAGCGCAACGAACCGGCGCACGTCGCGCGGGTGGTCGACACGCTGGCGGCGGCGCGCGGCGCGACCGCTGCGGAGGTGGGCGAGCAAACCGACCGCAACTTCGACGCGCTCTTCAGGCCGTGACCGCCCGCAACCTGCGGCCCTGCAAGCACTAACGCGCCCTGCCGCGCGTTGACACCATCGCCAGCGTATGGTGTGATCTGACTACGTGTCTAACGCCGCACCCCGGACCCAAGCGGATCTCCTCCAGCTGTTCGAGCCCGTACGCGACGATCTCGAGGCGGTGGAGCGCGAGTTTGCACGTCAAGTCCAGTCGCAAGTCCACGTCATCCCGGAGATTGGCAACTACCTGCTGAAGAGCGGCGGCAAGCGCATCCGCCCGGCCGTGCTGCTGATGTCGGCCCGGCTGTGCGGCTACACCGGACCGCGCGCCATTCTCAATGCCGCCGTGGTGGAATTCATTCACACCGCCACGCTGGTGCACGACGACATCATCGACGATGCCGATATGCGGCGCGGCCGCAAGGCCGTCCACTCGCAGTGGGGCAACGACGTCACGGTGCTGGCCGGCGACTTCCTCTACATCAAGTCGATGGCGATGGCCCTCACGCAGGACACCCTCGACATCGTTCGGCTGCTGTGTGACGTCACGCTCCGCATGATCGAAGGCGAGCTCTACCAGCTCACCAAGAACGGCGTGGTTGACCTCAGCGAAGAGGAACACTTCGACATCATCCGCCGCAAGACGGCGCACCTGTTCGGCGGCTGCGCGCAGATTGGCGGCATGCTGGGCGAGGTCGGCGCCGAAAAAGAACAGGCGCTGCGCGAGTACGGCTTCAGCCTCGGGATCATGTTCCAGTTGGTAGACGACTTGCTCGACTTCACCGGCGCTGCTGAAGCGCTGGGCAAGCCCGTCGGCGCCGATTTACGCGACGGGAAGATCACGCTGCCGTTGATCCACTTGCTCGAGCGTGGCGGACCCGAGGCCGGCGAGCTGATCCGCGGCGTGGTTCGTGACAGAGACGTCACCACCGAGGATTGGGCACGCATCAAGGCGCTGCTCACCGAGCACCGCTCGATCGAATACGCCTACGGCCGCGCGGTCGAGTTCGGCGAAGCCGCCAAGCGCCATTTGCGGGTGTTTGCGCCGAGCCCCGAGCGCGAAGCGCTGATGGCCCTCGCCGATTTCGTTCTGTTGAGAGACCGCTAGATCACATACGGGCCACAGAGACACAGAGACACAGAGTCACAGAGAATTCTTTTCTAGTTTTTCAGGAGCAAGAAGCACCGTGACGCCCAAGAAGAAGTGGTCTTCTCTGTGTCTCTGTGTCTCTGTGGCAACGTCGTGACGCCCGCGAAGCGCGCTGAAACACTCCGCGAGGAAATCCAGAGGCACGAAGAGCTCTATTACGTCCAGGCGGCCCCTGAAATGTCCGACGCCGCGTTCGATGCCCTGATGCACGAGCTCAAGGCGATCGAAACCGCGCATCCCGAGCTCCTCACACCCGATTCACCGACTCAGCGCGTTGGCGGACGGCCTACCGAAGGGTTTGCGCAGGTCGAGCACGTGCAGCCGATGCTCAGCCTCGACAACGCTTACGACGAAGAGGAGCTGCGGGCATTCGACGAGCGTGTGCGCAAGGGCCTGGCCACCGATCGATCACCGGCGTATGTCGCCGAGCTCAAGATCGACGGCTTGAGCATCGCGCTGACCTATGAAGGCCGGTGCCTGGTGCGAGGCGCCACTCGCGGTGACGGCGTCCGCGGCGAAGACGTCACGCCGAACGTGCGCACGGTGCGCGCGCTGCCGTTGGCGCTGAAGGGCGGCCCGGCGGGGCGCGTAGAGATCCGAGGCGAGGTCTACCTGTCGAAGAAGGCCTTCGAGAAGCTCAACAGGGAGCAGGAAGGCGCGGGCGAGGCGCTGTACGCGAACCCGCGGAATACCGCGGCCGGGACCATGCGGAATCTGGATCCAACGGTGGTCGCCAAGCGCGGACTCATGGCGTGGACCTACCAGCTCGTGCCCCCGGATGGCGAAAGGCACTCCGAGATGCTCAAGCGCCTCTCGAAGTGGGGCATGCCGGTCGAGCCGCACTGGAAACGCTGCGACGGCATCGACGAGGTCATTGCTTTCTGTGAAGAGTGGCGAGACAAGCGCAACGATCTGTCCTTCGAAACCGATGGTGTCGTCATCAAGCTCGACGATCTCGCGCTGCGCGATCGCCTGGGCTACACCTCAAAGTTTCCGCGCTGGGCCACCGCCTTCAAGTTCCCGGCGCAACAGGCGACGACGCTGCTTAAGCGCATCGAGGTCAACATCGGCCGCACCGGCGCGGCGACGCCGTTCGCGATGCTCGAGCCCACGTTCGTGGCCGGCTCCACGATCTCGATGGCCACGCTCCACAATCCGGACGATGTGGCGAGGAAGGATATTCGGGAGGGCGACACCGTCATCATCGAGAAGGCGGGGGATGTCATTCCGCGAGTGGTTGGGCCCGTCATGGAGAAGCGCCCGGCCGACTCGAAGCCGTGGGTGATGTGGACCACGTGCCCCGTGTGCGGGAGCGACCTGCACAAGCCGGAAGACGAGGCCGTGTGGCGCTGCGACAACAGCTCGTGTCCCGCCAAGCTGAGGCGAGGGCTCGAGCACTTCGCCGGCCGCGGCGCCATGAACATCGAGGGCATGGGCGAATCGCTGATCGGGCAGCTCGCCGACAAGGAGCTGATCAAGAGCATCGCTGATATCTACGCGCTAACGGCCGAGACGCTCGAGGGCCTCGAACGGATGGGCAAGAAGTCCGCCGCCAAGGTCGTGAAGGAGATCGAGAAGTCAAAGGGCAACGACGTCTGGCGGTTGATCTACGGGCTTGGCATCCGCCACGTCGGCGAGCGTGGCGCGCAGGTTCTGGCCGATCACTTCGGATCAATCGAGGCGATCGAAGCGGCGTCGCGCGAAGAGCTCGAACAGGTCCGCGAGATCGGTCCGGTGCTGGCCGATTCGGTGAGGACGTGGTTGGACGAGCCGCGCAACCAAGCGCTCGTGCAGCAGTTCCGCGACGCCGGCGTCAAGACGGTGGGCGAGCGCAAGGTCGCGCCCGCCGGGCCGCAGCCGCTCGCCGGCAAGAGCTTCGTGATCACCGGCACGCTGGCGTCGATGTCGCGCGAGGATGCGCAGGCGAAGCTCGAGGTCCTCGGCGGAAAAGTCACAGGTTCGGTCAGCAAGAAAACGACGGCGGTGATTGTCGGATCCGAGCCGGGCGCGAGCAAGACCGAGAAAGCAAGCGCACTTGGAATCAAAACATTGGATGAAGCAGGGCTTTTGGATCTCCTGAACTCCTGAGACAATGATCAAATTATGACGCGGCAGTTCGCGTGGATCACGGCGGTGCTGACCGGCATCATTGGCATGCTGATCGGGATCATTCTCTCGACGCCGCGACCACCGGTCGGGGACGAGCGGACCCGCGCGCAGGATGCCGCGGCGACCGCCGCTGCCTCCAGAACCGCACGCGTCAACCCGGCGTCTTCCGCGCCGGCGTCAGAGCCGGACGTGCGGCCCTCGTCGCCAACGTCGATCAACTTCGCCGACATCGCCGCCCGGCTGAACCCGGCCGTCGTCAACATCGACGCCTCGGCGCGGAGCCGGCGGGCACGACGGCTGGCGGAAGAAGGCGGCCGTCCCGGGCCGGGCGACGACCCCTCCGATCTCGGACGGCGGGGCGCCGACGTCCCGCGTCGCGGCACGGGCACCGGCTTCCTGATCGACGCCGAAGGCCACATTCTGACGAACCATCACGTCATCGAAGGCGCCGAGCGACTCACGGTGAAACTGGCCGACGGGCGCAGCCTGCTGGCCGACGTCGTCGGTTCAGATCCGGATACCGACATCGCGCTGATCAAGGTCACCGCGGCCTCGCCGCTGCCGCACGCGAGCCTCGGCGACTCCGACGCGTTGCGGGTGGGCGAGTGGGTCTGCGCCATCGGCAATCCCCTGGCTTACGAACACACCGTCACGGTCGGCGTGGTGAGTTTCCTCGGCCGCAAGCTGTTCGACGCCGGTCTCGACAATTACATCCAGACCGATGCCGCGATCAGCTTTGGCAACAGCGGCGGGCCGCTGATCAACTCACGCGGACAGGTGATTGGCATCAACTCGGCGATCAGCCGCCAGGCCAACAACATCGGCTTTGCCGTGCCGATCAACCAGGCCCGCGGCGTGCTGCCGCAGCTGAAGAAGCTGGGCCGCGTCGAGCGCGGCTACATTGGCGTCACGCTTCGTGATGTCGATCCCGACCTGCAGTCGTCGCTCAAGCTGTCGCGCGGCGACGGCGCGCTCGTTCAGGATGTGACCGCGGGCTCGCCGGGCGCGCGCGTGGGCCTTCGCCCGTACGACGTCATCGTGTCGGTTGATGGCGGTCCGGTCCGCACCTACGACAGCCTGATCCGCGAGATCGCGTCGCGTGCTCCCGGATCGACGACGAAGCTCGAGTACGTTCGCGACGGCCGCGCGCGGGAGGTGTCGGTGAAGCTGGCAGAGCGCCCGCAGAGCGTTCGCGATCGCACGGTCACGCCGGCCGAGCGCTCGACCCAGCGGATCGGTCCGAGCGAGCTCGGGCTCGTGCTGGTCGAAATCGACGAAAGCAACTCGCACCGCTTCGACGTGCCGGCCGGCATGACCGGCCTGCTCGTGCAGCGCGTCGAGCCCCTGTCGGTAGCCTACGACGGCGGCATCCAGCGCGGCGAGATCATCCTCGAGATCAACCGCCAGGCGGTGAAGTCGATCGCCGGCTTCCGCCGCGTGGTCGGCTCCGTGCAGCCCGGCGACGTCCTGGCCCTCTACATTTACGACCCCGAGACCGATCAGCGCACCATCAGAACCGTTCACACGGAGAGCCGGTGAAGCCGCGGATCCTCGTGGTGGACGACGAGGCGGCGATTCGCGACTCGTTGAAGATGATCCTCGAGTACGAAGGCTACGAGGTGATGCAGGCGGCGACCGGTGAGGAAGGCGTCAAGCTGATCGAGCGCGAGGCGCCGGACCTGGTCTTCCTCGACATCAAGATGCCCGGCATGGACGGCCTCGAAGTGCTGCAGAAGCTGCGGCACCTCGTCGACACCACGCCGATCGTGGTCGTCTCGGGCCACGGCACCATTCATACCGCGGTCGAGGCGACCCGGCTGGGCGCGTTCGATTTCATCGAGAAGCCGTTCACCACCGAGCGCGTGATGGTCACGGTCAGAAACGCCGTCGACACCCGGCGGCTGAAGACCGAGAACAAGACCTATCGCCGCGACGCCGAGAAGCGCTATCAAATTGTCGGCGATTCGCCGGCGTTGGCAGCGGTACGGAGCGCGATTCAGAAAGCGGCGCCGACCAACGCCACCGCGCTGATCTGGGGCGAGAGCGGCGTCGGCAAGGAATTAGTCGCGCGCGCGATTCACCGCGAGAGCCTGCGGCGCGACGGCCCGTTCGTGCAGGTCAACTGCGCGGCGATCCCCGACGAGCTGATCGAGTCCGAGCTCTTCGGCCACGAGAAAGGCTCGTTCACTGGCGCCACCGACCGGCAGATCGGCAAGTTCGAGCAGGCCGACAAGGGCACGATCTTTCTCGACGAGATCGGCGACATGAGCCTGAAGACGCAGGCCAAGGTGTTGCGCGTGCTGCAGGAGCAGGAGCTCGAGCGCCTGGGCAGCAACCGCATCATCAAAGTGGATGTGCGCGTGATCGCGGCCACCAACAAGAACCTCGAAGAAGAGATCGAGAAGGGCACGTTCCGCGAAGACCTCTTCTACCGCCTCAACGTCGTGCCGATCCACGTGCCGGCGCTGCGCGAGCGGCGCGACGACATTGCCGCGCTGGTGCGGCACTTCGCGGACCTGTTCGCGCGCGACAACAACTTTCATCGCAAGACCTTTACCGCCGCGGCGATGGACCGGCTGCGGCAGCAGCACTGGCGCGGCAACATCCGCGAGCTGAGGAACTTCGTCGAGCGCCTGATGATCATGACCAGCGCGGAGGCGATCGACGCCAGGGACATCCCGGAGGGCGGCGCGATGCGCGGCGACCTGCCGGTGGCCGCCGGGGCGACGGCCGGCGAGGGCGTGGCCGGCGCGCCCGATCAGCCGTGGATACATGCGGCGACGCTGCAGGAGTTCAAGTCGGGTTCCGAGCGGGCGTATCTGGTGTCGCGCCTGAGGGAGAACGGCTGGAACATCTCGAAGACGGCCGAGGTAATCGATACGCCTCGGAGTAATCTGTATAAGAAGCTCGAGCAGTACCAGATTTCGCAGGAGAAAGATGGGTAGCGACAGTTCAGAGTTAAGAGTTCAGAGTTCAGAGTTCAGAGTTCAGAGTTCAGAGTTAAGAGTTAAGAGTTAAGAGTTAAGAAACGCCGCAGTGAGCTGGGCGATCGCTGCCGTTTGTGGCCGTCTCGCCGTAGCCCGTAAGGGCGAAGGCGGATGAAGTGCAGGCGGGAGAGGAAAGTCCGAACTCCACAGGGCAGTGCGCCGGGTAACACCCGGGCGGGGCGACCCGACGGACAGTGGCACAGAAAATATACCGCCCTGAGCGAGGCGTCGGGCGCCGCAAGGCGCACGACGCCGAGTCGAAGGGTAAGGGTGAAATGGTGGGGTAAGAGCCCACCGCGCTCCTGGTAACAGGAGTGGCAGGCCAAACCCCGCACGGAGCAAGACCAAATAGGGAAGCGATTGGCACCCCGGCGCCGCTGCGGCGCCGGGGGCCCGCCAAAAGGGCGGCCCGCCCTAGCTTCCGGGTAGGTTGCTCGACCCCGCCAGTAATGTCGGGGCTAGAGGAATGATCGCTGGAGTTGCCATCCGCAAGGGTGGCGGCGAACAGAATTCGGCTTACAGGCTCACTGCGGCACTTTCAGAGTTCAGAGTTCAGAGTTAAGAGTTAAGAGTTCAGAGCGGAGTTGATGTCGAATTATTTGGTGACCGGCGGCGCGGGATTTATCGGCTCGCATTTATCAGAAGCACTCGTCAAGCGCGGACACCAGGTGCGGGTCGCCGATAACTTTGTGACCGGCTACCGCCATAACCTGCGCGACGGCGTGGAGTTGATGGAGGCCGACCTCGCCGATCCGGAGGCGGCCCGGCGCGCGGTCGAGGGCATCGACTACGTGCTGCATCAGGCGGCGATTCCCTCGGTGCCGCGCTCGGTGGCCCATCCCGTCGAATCGCACCGCGCCAACGTCGACGGCACCCTCAACATGCTGGTCGCGTCGAAAGACGCCAAGGTCAAGCGCCTGGTCTTCGCGGGCTCATCGTCGGTCTACGGCGACACGCCGACGCTGCCCAAGCGCGAAGACATGCCGCACAACCCGCTGTCGCCGTACGCGCTGCACAAGCAGATGGGCGAGCAGTACGCGCAGATGTTCACGCGGCTCTACGGCCTCGAGACGGTGACCACGCGCTACTTCAACGTCTTCGGTCCGCGGCAGGATCCGACCTCGCCGTACTCCGGCGTGATCTCGCTCTTCATCAAAGCGCTGCTCGAGGGCACGCAGCCGGTGATCTACGGCGATGGCGGGCAGACCCGCGATTTCACCTACGTGGGGAACGTTGTCGACGGGGTGTTGCGGGCGGCGGAGACGCCCGGCGTGGCGGGTGAAGTGTTCAACGTCGCCACCAACGGCCGCGTCTCACTGAACGAGCTGCTCGAGGTGCTGAAAAAGATCATCGGCTCCGACGCGCAGCCGATCTATCAGCCGGCACGCACCGGCGACGTCCGCCACTCGCAGGCCGACATCACCAAGGCGCAGCAGATGCTCGGCTACCAGCCGACGGTGGGCCTGGAAGAAGGGCTCCGCGAAACCGTGGCCTGGTATAAGCGTAGCGCGGTGTAGCGCGGAACTTTAGTTCCGCGATACTGCCGGTCTCCAACGGCACGCGCCCATCCTCGTAAATCGCCGTCAGCTCGTCTCCGACGATCTCCAGCGCCGACGGACGGCCCTTGTAGTAACTCGTCAACATCCCGGTATCGATCAGCACCGCCCGTCCGCCGTAGCGCACGTTGATCTTGCGGTCCTGCTGCGGCGTGTGCCCGGTGACGAACCGCTTCGCGTTGTATCGCTGCAACAATGCGGCAAACGGTCCGCCGGTGGGATCGTCCGGTAACGTCGACAGGCCGCGGTACCACAACGCCCCTTCAGGGTGCACCACGACCCATTGATCGATCGTCAGGATGTCTTGCGCTTCTTTCAGCAGAGCCAAGTTCAGCCTCGATCGATCCAGCTCCTGGCCGCTCTCTTTCGCCGCGGTGATCAGCGCATTGGCCACGGCTATTTCATTTAGCGCCACCGCGAGGATTTCATTCAGCGTGAACGAGAGCAGCGCCAGCTTCGCGTCAACCAGGCGCTTCACGAAGCGATCGAGCCGGCCGACCTCGTCGCGCACGCGCTCGTTGAGCTCCTCGATCTTCACCGGCGCGCGCTCGGGCGCGATGCCGGCGTGCATGAAGATCGAGCCGCCGTACTCGGTGACGATCGGTTTGGTGCGCAGCCACGCGCCGTACTTGCCGCGCGGGCCGAAGGCGTCGCGATATTCGACATAGCCCGGTGGGTGAGCCGCCAGCCACGCCTGCTGCGTCTGCTGATACACCGCCGGCACCGGCTCGCCCTTCGCCGCCTTCGCGGGGCCGAGCTTGGCGTACTGTTCCCACGCTTCCTTCTGGCGCGCCGCCGACTTCGCATCGGCAAATGTCAGGAAGATTTCGGGCGTGACGTCGCGGGTGTCGCCGATCAGGTTCATCACTTCGTGATTGCCGAGCAAGGCAAACGCGCGCCCACCCGCCGCTTTGGCCTGCGGCTCGAGCGCCATCAGCAGATCGAGTACCGCCCGCGTACCCGCGCCGCGGTCCGTGTAGTCGCCGGTCTGGAGCAGGGCAGTCTTGCCGCCGGTCCAGCGGCCCGTGTCATCGGCGAGGCCGGCGGCCTTGAGGATGCGCTTGAACTCGTCAATCGCGCCGTGGATGTCGCCGATGGCGACGACGCGCTCAGCGGTCTGGGCGGTGAGCGGCTGTGCCGGCGCGGCGAGCTGGGCTAGGCAAAGGAGTAGGGCAAGCTGACGCATGCCCTAATCGTAATACACCGATTTCTCGCCGCGCTTGGCAATCAGCTCCTTGATCGCGAGCGCCATCTTGTCGCGCCGGATCAGGATCGCCTTCTTGTCGTTGGTGCTGACCCACTCGCCCAGGCCGGCCTCGAGGCTTTCGAGCGTCAGCGCTTCCATCTTGTTCCACAGCGCGCGGTCGACCCGCCCGATCGGCGCGATGCCCTTGAGGTCCTTCTTGCCGATGAAGGCGCGCGAGTGATCGATCAGGAAGAGATGCCAGTCGTTGTCGTAGATCAAATTGCCCTGGTTGCGATCGATGTTGCCGATCAGCTGGTCGAGCATCTTCATTTTCGTGATCTGAATGCTCCACATCGGCTCCGGCCCCTGCGGCGGCTTCTCGACGCTCCACGGCTTGGTGTTCTCGATCCACATGATCGCCGCGCCGTCCCTGCCGTCGATCTTGCGCTCGACCATTGGCGGCACCATCTTCAGGTCGAGCATGCGATCCATCTTGTAGGCGGCGATCTCGGCCTTGTAGCTTTCCATGAAGCCCATGCTGTAACCCGGCCTGAGCGCCTTCCACGCAAACCGCGCCACCGGCCCGCCGGGCTCGAGTATCGCGCGCTGCGGCTTGGTGACGCCGATCGGCACCGACTCCAGCTTCAGGATCTTGCCCTCGGCCAGAACCTTTTCGATCTCGTCCTCGTGGCCGAGCCAATTGAGCGAGCACTCGACGGCCTTGGGAGCGGCGGCAACCGCTTGTCCAAGGGAGCCGGCGACCGGCTGGTGGGGGATGAAGACCAGCACTGCCAGCAGTGCGCCTGAAAACAGCATGGTTCGTCGCATGGTCTGACCTCGGGATGTCAGGCGTGTCGTTGGACCCGCCTGGGGAGACGCCCGAATTGTAGCCGGTTCCTGTGTAATGTCTACGGCGGAATGGCCTTGCGGGTTGCAAGGAGGTACAGGGAGCCTGATGGCGTCAGATTTGCAATTCCGTCTCGCTATGAGCGTTCAACCTGGTTTCTTTCCAGCGCGACGACGGCTTGCGGCCGGCCTGGCCGCGGTGCTGCTGACTTCGTCGTGCGCGTCGCTGGGTCAGTTCGCGCGGGCGATCCAGCCGTTGCGGTTCTCGGAAGTGCCGGGACAGCAGAGCACCATCCGCCTGGCGGGGCCGAGCACGCGGCAGCCGCTCGGCGGAGCGGCACTGCGCCTGTGGACGCGCATCAGCAACCCCAACCCGGTGGGCATCACGCTGAGCACGCTGCGCGCGGAGGTGTCGCTCGACGGCACCCGCGCGGCGACCGGAGACTTCCCGCTGGGGCTCCCACTCGCGGCGGGCGCCGACTCGGACGTGCCGCTCGATCTGTCGATCGACTTCGCCGATCTGCCCGGACTCGCCGACGTGTTGCGACGAGCGGTCGCGAATCAGCAAGTGCCTTACGAGGTGGGTGGCACCTTCAGCATCGACGCCGGCGCGCTGGGCCGCCCCAGCTTCGGACCGATGCGGCTGTTCCAAGGCCGGCTCGGGCGCTAGAGGGGTCTCCACCCCACCACGCAAAGTCCGCGTGTTGGGGGCCCCGGTCTGACCCCGAGCTCGAGCCATCACTTCAAATGGGGCGTTCCTCGATCCCGAAGAGGGATCTTGACGAAGACGCTTGTGCCGGCGCCCGCGCGCGATTCGATCGTGCACGTCCCCCCGAGGAGCGCAGCTCGTTCGCGCATGCCGATCAGGCCCAGGCGCCCGTCGCTGGCGGCGGCCCGAGCCGTTGGTTCGAACCCGACCCCGTCATCCTCCACGATGGCGGTGAGGCAACTGTCGTGCTGTACGATCACGACGCTGGCGCGTTGCGCGCGCGCGTGGCGGGCTACATTCGTCAGCGCTTCCTGCACGATACGGTAGATCGTCGTTTCGACAAGGACCGGCAGTGATGGGCCGCCATTGCTGTGGAAGTCACACGAGACGGCCGAATGGTGCGACCATTCGTCGACGTACGCGCGCACGGCGGACGCAAGGCCGAGATTGAGCAGGGAGCCCGGGCGCAGATCGCGGACGATGCGGCTAATGTCGTGATCGATGTCCGATAGAGTCTGCCGCAAGTGATCGACGGAAACGGGCTCGAGGTGTAGGGCCTGCAGTCCGAGCGACAGGGTGGTGAGGTGAGCGCCGAGTTAATCGTGGAGCTCGCGGGCAATGCGGCGGCGCTCCTCTTCTTGGGCCGCAATGAGCTGACGGGAAAAACAGCTCGGGATGACGGAACAACTGCGGGCCGCCACGTTCGATGGCGACACCACAGGGACTGAAGTCTCGCGGCACGGATCCGCCAGTGGGCGGTCCGAGATCGCCCGCGACGTGCGTCCACCGAAAGATCCAGTCCCCCGACTGGTTCCGCTCGAGCAGGCTGACCGCAGCGCCGTTGGCGCGACACAGATCGATGACGAGGTCACTCAGTACCGAAAAGTCGGTGACCGGGTCCACCAGTCGCGGGGCGAGGGTCCTGAGTGCGGCGTTCTCGGCGCGGTAGTCCGGTTGGCGAGCCTGTCGCCGCCACAGTTCGGAGGTCGCGAAAACGTTCGCCAGGCCGGGGCTTCTGCGGTCGCCGTTCATCTGGGTATGGCCTGGCGGCTGGGCAAGACCCTCGCAGTCTAGAGTCTGGGGTCGCGCGCCCGTTGTCAGTCCGCTAACATCGCAGGCACAGCCGGTAAGCTCCGCGGATGCCCACCGACGAGTTGTTTCCGTTTGACGAACACCGGTCGTGCCTGACCCTGACCCGGTTGAGCGAAGACACCATGCCACGCGACGGCTCATTGGGGCGCGTGCGCAAACTTCGCAAAAACATTGACATCTGGCAGCCCACGGACGCCTCCGATCGAATTTATTTCCTGCAGCGTGGCAAGGTTGAAATCTGTAGCGGAGACCGCAAGCGCGTGACATCCTCCTGCAGACGGTCACCGCCGGCGAGCCCTTTGGCGAACTGTGTTTCTGTGCGGAAACGGGTGGCGTTCGCAACACCGTCGCACGCACCCTGCAGCCCGTGACCGTGGTCGAGATCGCCGCTACTTCCGGGCTGGGCGCTCCCGCTCGAACGTCTCTTCCGCTAGTTGGCCACGCCGATCGCTGGTCACCGCGCGGCTTGCCACTCCCCCGATTCCACCAAGACGAGCATCAAGAAATTTAAGCCGCGGCCGCCGGACGCCCCAGACGGCACGTGGCGAATGACGCACAAGGACGTGGACCGCGTCCAGGAGTTCCGGATGTGCATTGTTCAAATAGGAAACAAGCTCGGGACAAACCGTCCAGCGCCAGGACAAAACACCCATCCCTGCTTTCGCTCTCGAGTCACTTCCTCACCACCGACCACCACTCCAAGCCAGAAAACACCACACTTTGCGGGGAACGCTGACGTCGCTCGGACCAAGATGGTCGCGGCATGCCCTTTGCCTAGCAAGGTATGGGAGGGAGAGAGAGAGATGGTTACTGAACAGGCGGTCCTCGGCGCGCTGGCGACGATCACGGATCCGGATCTGCACCGCGATATCGTGTCGCTCGGCTTCATTAAGGGCCTGCGGATCGACGGCGAGCAGGTCGCCTTCACGATCGAGCTGACGACCCCCGCGTGCCCCGTGCGGGAGCAGATGCAGGAGGACGCGCGCCGTGTGGTGTTGTCGCTGCCAGGCATCAAGGACGTCGCTATCACCATGACCTCGCGGGTGCGCGCGACCCAGTCGGAGGAGAAGGAGAAGCTGCTGCCGCTCGTGAAGAACATCGTGCCGATCGGCAGCGGAAAGGGCGGCGTCGGAAAGTCCACCGTCAGCGCGAACCTGGCCATCGCCCTCGCGAAGCTTGGCGCGCGCGTGGGCTTGATGGACGCCGACGTGTATGGGCCGACTATCCCGATCCTCATGGGGGCCAACATCCCGCCGAGTTCAGGAGCCGGGAAGATCGTTCCTCCCGTCCACTACGGGGTCAAGATCATCTCGATGGGCTTCTTCGTGCCCAAAGGTGAGGCCGTCATCTGGCGGGGCCCCATGCTCGCCAAAATGGTGGACCAGTTTATCGGCGGCGTGGACTGGGGCGAGCTCGACTACCTGCTGGTCGATCTCCCTCCGGGCACGGGGGATGTCCAGTTGAGCCTCTGTCAGAAGATCCCGCTCACCGGCGCGGCCATCGTATCGACCCCGCAGGATCTTGCCTTTCAGGTGGCGGAAAAGGCCATTCTCATGTTCAAAAAGCTTCGGGTCCCGATCCTCGGGCTGGTCGAGAACATGAGTGGCTTCGAGTGCAGGCACTGCGGCGAGCGTGAGGAAATCTTTGGCAGCGGCGGCGCCCGGCGGCACGCCATGGCAAACGACCTCCCGTTCCTCGGAGAGATCCCCCTTTCGACGGATATCCGGACTTCGTCCGACGGGGGACGCCCCATCGTCTGGTCGATGCCCGATTCGCCGAGCGCCCGCGCCTTTTTCCGCGTCGCCGAGAACCTTGCGGCGGGAGTGAGCATCCTCAATCTGGGCGGCGTGGCCACCGATCGTCCGGAGCCGGCCGAGATGACACAACCCTCCCCGAGGGAGGTCCGGATCGTGTGGAAGGACGGGCACCAGAGCGTCTACACCGGCTACGCCTTGCGCTTCGCCTGTCCTTGTGCGGGGTGCGTGGACGAGCTCTCGGGCATACGACGGTTTCGCGAGGAATCGATCAGCACGGACGTTCATCCGCTGGCGATGGATCCAACGGGCCGATATGCCATTCGCTTCGACTGGAGTGACGGGCACTCGCACGGCATCTACACCTACGAGTATCTGCGGGCGCTCTGCCCCTGCCCGATCTGTACGGAACCACGGCAGACGCACGAGCAACGAACAACCACTGTTCAACACGCGTGAGATTCAAAGCGCCGTTGATGCACGCTGGTCGAGGACGAACTCGTTTTTAGATTAGTGGAGAATATTAATGTCTTACGTGATCACTGAGCCCTGCATCGGGACGAAAGATGTGAGCTGCGTGGATGTGTGCCCGGTGGATTGCATTCATCCGCGGAAGGACGAGCCCGCGTTCGAGACGAGCGACAAGCTCTATATCCATCCGGACGAGTGCATCGACTGCGGCGCGTGTGTGCCAGCGTGCCCGGTGGAAGCCATCTTTGCGCAGGATGAAGTGCCAGACAAGTGGCAGGACTACATCGATATCAACGCCAACTACTATCGGATCTAGGCAATGGACACAACACTGAACCCTCTTGTGATCGAGGCCAACATCATCGAGGCTCTGCAGACGGTCTTTGACCCGGAGATTCCTGTCAACATCTGGGAGATCGGACTGATCTATGGGATCAAGGTCGATCCCTCGGGCGTGGTCGGAGTCCGAATGACGCTCACCTCCCCCAATTGCCCGTCGGCCGCCGAGCTGCCTCAAGAGGTGGAAAGAAAGGTGAAGGCGGTCGGGGGAGTGACCGCGGCGACGGTCGAACTCACCTTCGAACCACCATGGGAGCCGTCAATGATGTCGGAAGCAGCCAAATTACAGATGAACATGCTGTAACCAGAAGGCGACTGTGGGAGACTGATTCCTCGGCTATTGATGAATCGCAAGAAGAGAGTGAAGAGAGAAGCCGCCGGCGTGGCTCGCGGAGGCGGCACACTCCGCCACGAGCTGGCTGGCTATCTCCGAGACAAAAGCCAGGTGCTGCAGGATCGCTGGGTCCGCCAGATGAAGGTGCACGATCTCTTGCGGGACACGCCCTTGCCAGAGCTCGAGGCCGGCTTCACCGCACTCCATAATATTTTTGTGGACTGCTTGGAAACAGGCGAATACGAAGCGGCGCGGAGTGTGGCCCGGTCAATGGCCCCGCCGGTTGGGCGTGGCCGAATAACCACCGACCGTATCATCGACAGTCTGCTCGCCCTCCGTGATGTCTACTGGCGATCCCTGTTCGAGAAATATCAGGCGGACGTGGAGCTTCTCGCCGCGGCGTTGGATCTGTGTTTTTCAGTGGCGGACCGTCTCCTGGCGCCTGTCGTGCTGAGCCTGGGAGTGGAGCAGGCGACAGCCAGTCAACAGGAGATCAGGCAGCTCCGGATGTTGGTGAAAACGGGGATGGTGTTGAACGCCAAGCTTTCGCTGCCGGCCGTTCTTCAGCGGATCGCCAACATGGCCTGCAAGCTGGTGGGCGCACAGTACGGAGCCCTCGGCGTCGTGGACGGGAAAGGGGGTCTTAGTCAGTTCATCACGGCAGGCATCGACGAGAAAACAAAGAAAGCGATCGGCCCCCTGCCGGTCGGGAAGGGTATTCTGGGCGTCCTGGTGCACGAGGCGAAGCCGCTGCGCCTCAAGGACCTGGGAACGGACCTCCGGGCCCACGGCTTCCCCGCCAACCACCCGCCGATGAGATCGTTCATGGGCGTGCCCGTCGTTTCGAGGGGGAAGGTGTTCGGCAATCTCTACCTCACCGAGAAGCAGGGTGCGGAAGAGTTCAGCGAAGCCGACGAGGCCGTCGCCATGACCTTGGCCGTTCAGGCTGCCATCGCGATCGAGAATGCCGGTCTCTACGAAGAGCTCCACCGCTCCTACCAGGAGCTGAAGCGATCTCAAGACCTGCTGCTCAGGCAGGAAAAATTGGCTTCTCTTGGCCGGCTGGCGGCTGGGCTCGCCCATGAGCTCAACAACCCGCTGAACACCGCCGCCGGCTTTGTCGAGGCTCTCCAGGGACGCTCACGGGCCGAGAGCCTTCAGGCCAACAAGGAATTCGAAGACTTTCCCCGATTCCTCCGCATGGTCCAGACGGAAGTGGACCGCGCGGCCGCCATCGTCCGAAGGCTTTTGGATTTCGCGAGGCAACGGGAGCCTTCTCTTGAACTCGTCGATCTCGGCACGCTGATTTCCAAGTCGGTCGCCTTCGTGGACAGGCAGGCCGTCGTGGCCAACCAACGGATTATCGTGGAGCCCCCGCGAATGCCGGTATGGGTAAGGGCCGATGCCCTGATGCTGCAGCAGCTGCTCCTGAACCTCCTGACCAACGCCTTGGACGCCCTTGAAGACAGCGGAGAGATACGGCTCGCTGTCGGCTCCATAAGTGCGCGGCAAGGGTCGCCACGGCAAGCGGCGATGGCCATCCTCTCCATTGCCGACAACGGCTGCGGCATCGCACTTGAGAATCTGACCAAGATTTTCGATCCCTTCTTCACGACCAAAGACGTTGGGAAGGGGACCGGCCTCGGCCTGCCCGTCTGCCTGAGCATCGTCGAGCAGCACGAGGGGACCATCGAGGTCAAGAGCGAGGGCGTTGGCAAGGGGACGACGGTGATCGTGAAGCTGCCGATCGGAGAGCAGGTGGGAGATTGAGAGGGCACCGGTGGTGAGCCAGACGCGGGTGCTGGTGGTCGATGACGAGGAGCCGTTTCGCATCTTGATGGAGAGCGAACTGGGGCGCATGGGGTACTCCGTCCAGTGCGTCGCGAGCGGGAAAGAGGCCCTCCACACACTGGCTGCCCGCGACTTCGACGTTGTTCTGTTGGACCTGAAGATGCCTGGCATCGGAGGCATCGAGACCCTGAAACACATGCAGGACACCGGCGTCTCCGCCGAGGTGATCGTTCTCACGGGCCATCCCGACATCGACGACGCCATCAAGGCCATGAAACTGGGCGCGTACGACTACCTCACGAAGCCCGCTCGACTCTCCGAAGTTGAAGAGATCCTCAAGCGGGCGGCCGAGAAGAAACGGCTCCACACGGAAAACGTCGCGCTCAGGAGAATCGTGGCACAGAAGGAGGGACCTTCTTTGATCCTGGGTCGAAGCCCGGCGATCTGCTCCTTGCTCGAGACCATCACGCGGATCGCGGCTTTCGAGGCGAACGTTCTGATCCAAGGAGAGACTGGCACGGGGAAAGGGCTGGTGGCGCGGGCGATTCACCAGCAGAGCCCCCGTGGCGCCCAGCCCTTCCTGGCGATCAACTGCAGCGCTTTTCAAGACCAACTCCTGGAAAGCGAACTCTTCGGACACGAACGGGGCTCCTTCACCGGCGCTGTTACCGCGAAGCCTGGTCTCTTCGAAGTAGCCGACAGGGGCACCCTGTTGCTGGATGAGGTGGCGGAGATGAGCCCCGCGATGCAGGCTAAGCTCCTCCAGGTGCTGGATGCCGGTGAGCTCCGCCGCGTGGGCGCCACGCGCACCCTCAAGATGAACATCCGAGTGCTGGCCGCCACCAACAAAGATCTGTCCCAGGAGGTCTCGGCGGGTCGCTTTCGCGAAGATCTGTACTACCGCCTCAACGTCATCAGCGTGACGCTGCCGCCGTTGCGCGAGCGCAAGGAAGACATCCCGATTTTGATCGAGCACTTCCTGACCCGGTTCCGTCTCCCTGGCCAGAAGATGAAGGGGGTCGCACCGGAAGTTCTGGAGCGGTTCGCTCACTATCGGTGGCCGGGGAACATCAGAGAACTCGCCAACACCGTTGAGCGCCTCGTGATCCTCTCGCCTGGGGCCGTCATTGGCCCAGACGACGTCTCCAAAAACATTGGTGTGTTTCAGGCTCAGCCGGTGGCGGACGAGGAGCCTTCACATCTTCCGCTCGCGGAGGTCGAGCGCCGTCACATCATGAAGGTTCTGGAACGGACCCAAGGCAAGAAGGCGGACGCGGCCCGAATCCTCGGGATTCACGTGAAGACCCTACACCGGAAGCTCAAGGGCTGATCAGACGATGTGGGACGACAAGCGCCCAGACGTCCTTGCCTTGAGGCTCGTCACGGCCGCCTGTCGAGGCCCTCGCCCAGCGTCTTGATGCGGTCGATGACCTCCTCGTGCAGCACGCGCATGTAACGCCTCGTCTCTTCGATGAGCTCTCGCATCACCGAAGACGTGTCCCTTCGTCTTCGTTGCTGTAGTGGCCTTCCTCGACCTTGTCTCGGACGAGCGCTTCAAGGCTCTTCGGGATGTCACCAGGGGGGCTCCTCCCTCACCAAGCGTGGGACGAAACGCCCTGGCAGGGAACAAAACGCCCCCGCTGTCTCTTCCCCTGCGTCTCTTCCTCTGATTCTCTTCCCACGCGCGCTGGTATACCCCTTGCTTAAGCAACGCCTGAAGAGGCCACAATGAACAAGAATCCCACCGAAGGCCTCAAGATCCTGCGCTCTCTCGAAACCATGCAGTACTCCGTGGTGATTGAGCCGGCCGTTGCGGAACAAGCCCGGCGCGCGGTCGAGCGGATGCTCGACGTGGTCGAGAGACCCACTCAGTAAAGACTTTTTTGGGGTGAGGGCGCCTACGCTGGACATCGTCCTGGGGTACCACGAGCGAACGAAGCACCGGCCGTTTCAGTTTGCGCCTGCTCCCGGTTACATGGACTGGGACACGCAGCCCGATCCGTTCCGCCGATTCGAAGGCGCCGCTGTACTGCCGCTCGATCTCTTGCCGGTGAAGCCGGAGCCGCGCGATGAGTCCGCGTGTGCGCTCGGTCACATCGCCCAACGCCCGCTGGACCGTGTCTCGATCTCCCAACTCTTCCAGGATGCGCTCGCCCTCTCCGCCTGGAAACAGGCGGGGAGCTCTCGTTGGCCGCTCCGGGTCAATCCATCGAGCGGCAATCTTCATCCGACCGAGGGCTACCTGGTCGCCGGGCCCATCGCCGGTCTTCATCCACGCCCAGCGGTCTACCACTACACACCGTTCGAGCACGCGCTCGAGCTCAGGGCGGAGCTGTCGGACGACGCGTGGCTGGAGATCGCGGAACAGCTCCCTGGGGGTGCTGTTCTCGTGGGCCTGACATCCATCCACTGGCGCGAGTCGTGGAAGTACGGTGAGCGTGCCTTCCGCTACTGCCATCACGACGCAGGTCACGCGATCGGAAGCTTCGCGGTGTCTGCCGCGGGACTCGGCTGGGAGGCGAAGCTGCTCGAAAGCGTCACCGACGGCGATCTGGCTGTGCTTTTAGGTGTGCACGTCCAGAACGGGACCGAGGCCGAGCACGCTGATTGCCTCTTGGCCGTTTTCTCCCAGGGAGCCGGCTTCACGATCGACGAGCAGCGAGTGTTCACCATTCCAGGCACGGTGCGCGACGAGCTCAGTGGCGCGCGGTGGTCTGGAGTGCCGAACCGGCTCAGCAGCGGTCATCATCCGTGGCCCGTCATCGACGAGGTCGCCGCCGCAACGGAGAAGCTCTCGCGCCCTGGCGAGGTGTTCTGGTCCCCGATCGTCCGCGAGAACAGCTCTCTCGAAATCGGTAACTCGCCGATCCCGCTTCGCCGCATCATCCACCAGCGGCGCAGCGCAGTCGCACTCGACCGCCATACGGGGATCACACGCGACGCCTTCTACCAAATCTTGCTGAAAGTCATGCCGGGCTCGCGGCAGGTCCCGTTCACCACGCTGCCGTGGCGCCCTTGCGTCGATCTCTTGCTCTTCGTCCACCGCGTGGCGGACTTGACTCCCGGCCTGTACGCCCTCGTCCGAGACCCCCTGCGCAAGGAGGCGCTGGAGAGCGCGATGGATCGTGCCCTGGCGTGGACCCGAGCAGACGGGTGCCCGGCATCGTTGCCGCTTTTCTTTCTGGAAGCGGGCGATGCGCGCGGCGCCGCCCAACAAACGAGCTGCGACCAGGAAATCGCTGCCGACGGGGTCTTCGCGGCGGCGATGCTCAGCGAATACCGCGCGTCCCTCGAGGCGTTCGGGCCCTGGTTCTATCGCCGCCTGTACTGGGAGACAGGCGTCATCGGACAGGTCCTCTACCTCGAGGCCGAAGCCAGCGGCATCCGCGGCACCGGCATCGGCTGCTTCTTCGACGACCTCACTCATCGGGTCTTCGGGCTCACGGGCGACCGTTTCCAGGTGCTCTACCACTTCACCATGGGCGGACCGGTCGAGGATCCCCGTCTCCAGACCCATCCACCGTATCGGCACCTCGCGCGCAGTCAGGGGACGGCTCTCGCCGGTTGTGAGATCTCGCACGAAGAGGTGTACGTCACCGCCTTCAGTACTCCTGATTTACCCTCGCATCTGAGTCGGCCATATCTACGTTAGATGTCAGCCGCGACGGCTCATGATCACAACGACGATCTCTTCGACGCGGCTGAGAGCCAACGGTGACCAGACGAGTTTCACCGCCGTGTTCGTGCGAGGATCTTCGCGCGGGCCTTGGCGTGCGAGAGGCCCTCGCCCTTCCGGATCTGGTCTTCCGCCGTCCGGATGTCGCGCAGCAACTCCACTTGCTCGACCAAAGCCTCGTAGACCTCGACCTCGCCGCGGCTACTTCCCTTCGTCGATGGGCGTCAGCATTCTCGTGTCGCCCGGCGCGTAATGGTTTACAGCCGCGCTCGGACCCAGCGGATCAGACCCCCGGCGAACAGCACTTCGATCTGCCGTTCTGACAGGGCGTGACTGGCCGTGAAGGTGCGGCTCTTGGTGGCATTGCGGACCTCAACTTGCCGGTCCCGGCGGATCTGCTGGTGCAGATCCCGCAACTGCAGAATGTCACCCACGTCCAGCCGGTCGTACTCAACCTCATGGTCCAGCGTGAGTGGCAGGATGCCGAAGTTCACCAGGTTCTGCCAGTGGATGCGCGCGAATCCCCTGGCGATGACGACCCGCAGACCCAGATACCGGGGCGCGAGTGCCGCGTGCTCCCGGCTCGATCCCTGGCCATAGTTTCTCCCGCCGATGATGGCGTGGGCCCCGGCTTCTCGGGCGCGGCGGGGATAGCTTGGATCCACCATCTCGAACGCAAACTCGCTGATCCTGGGGATGTTGCTCCGGTATGGCTGTCGGATCCGAGCAGAGTCTTCCCCGGTTTTCCGAAACGTTCCTGGTGAACCGGGTGACTCACGCCGTTGCCCGCCCGGCTGTACCAAATACCGAAGCGCTGGCAGGCACTGTGCAAGAACAGATGATCGTCCGGATTCTTGTGGTCTTCCTGGATGAGGTTGTGATCGACGTACTGGGCCGACAGCTCTGTCTTGACACGGTCCAGACCCATCGCCTCGAGTTCCAGCATCACCAGCGTTCCGGTCGCATCCTGCGTGAGTGTCTGGTCGATTCGGATCCCGATCTCCTGGCCGGCGATCATCTCGCCCTCCACGAGATGGGACCGAATGAGCTTGCGTGCGACGTTGCCTCCCACACCGTTCTCCCTTCGCCGCATTTCTTTCCGAACGACCCGAGACAAAACGTCGAGCTGAAAGTGGAACCGCTCCAGATGACCTTCGGAGGCAACGGGAAGGGCCCAGCGGACCGTGCAGTTACGAAAGACTCACGACGAGCTTGCGAGCCTCGCGGCGATGAGTCGCGCACACTTGACCGTCACACTGGGCCTGTTCCGGCGCGAGCGCCTGATTCAGTACGAACGAGGAAGCGCTCTGACCGTCAAGGTTCCCGCCGTGACGGCTTATTTGGCGCGCCGCCAAGCGTAGCGCACCGGCCGATGCCATGGCGGCCATTCAGTTGATCGGCACGCACGTGGCGCTTGTTGTGCGCGAACGACTGGCCGGGGTCGGGGTCTGACCCCGCCGCGGAACTCCGGTTGCGACCGAGGTAACGGCGGTTGCGTCGATTCCCCCCAGGTTTACGGGGGAATCGCGATGGGGCTGCGCGCCAGCGCAACCGAGGTTGACGTCCGTCCACACCTGCCGCGACCGCGCGAGCACCGCCGATCCCGATAACCCGGGCAAGACGAACGACTTGCGCCGGCCGACGCCGATCGGCGTCGCCCTTGCTATAGCCCGGTCCGACTGCGCGAGCCTTTCTGACCGGACGCTCCCTGACTGCGAGTGGCCTCGATGACCGTCTCGCGCAGCCATTCACCTCGGCCTTCTATACGAGGGCCCCGCACCCAACTCAGATCTGTCTGGAGGAATCCGATGAAGACAATAATTCCTGTAGTCCTGGCGCTCTCTGCCTTGTTGATGATGGCGCCGACCGTGTCCGCGCAAACGCTGGCCGTACCCTCGGCCCCCGCGGCGCAGAAGGCCACGATTAACCTCAACACCGCCACGCTCGATCAGCTCGAGACGCTCCCCGGCATCGGCCGCAAGACCGCCGAGCGGATCCTCGAACAGCGCCAGAAGAGCGGCGGGTTCAAGAAGATCGAGGAGCTGATGAACGTCAAGGGTATCGGCGAGAAGAGCTTCCTCAAGATCAAGCCGATGGTGTTTGTCGCGCCGAAATCCGACAAGGCCGGCGGTGGCGACTGACAATCGCGGCGTCGCCCTCGTCGACATCGTCGCTGCGCTGGCGCTGAGCCTGGCGATGGCGGCGATGGCGGCGCCGGTCGTCGGCGGCACCCTCGACAGGGAACGCACCATCGTCGGGGCGCAGCACCTCGCCGGGCAGCTGCAGCGCGCGCGGATGGAATCGCTGAAACGGTCGGCCGCGGTCGCGGTACGGCTCGAGCTCGTCGGCGACCGTGCGACCGCGCGGCTGTACGTCGACGGCAACGGCAACGGCGTTGTGCAACGCGATATCGATCGCGGCACCGACCTCCCGTTGGCCGGCGTCGAATGGCTCGACGCGCACGCCCGCGATGTCTCGCTTCGCATCAACCAAACGGTGACGGATGCCGGCGGGTCGGGATCGCTCGAGCCCGGAAGCGATCCGCTCCGGATCGGCCGCACCGCGCTCGTCACCTTCAGCCCGCTCGGCAGCTCCAGCAGCGGCACGCTCTATGTCGCGGCGCATCGCGGTCCGCAAATGGCGATTCGTGTCTACGGAGCGTCGGGTCGTGTCCGCGTGTTGATGTTCGACGCGCGGACACGGCAATGGCATCCGTAGCGAGCGCGGCTGAGCGGCGGCGCGACCACCGCATCGAACCGGCAGACACCTCGTGGCGACCCGATGCGGTGCTGCGGCCGGGCCAATCAGTGCGGCTGTTGAACATCTGCCGGTGCGGCGCGCTGGTCGAATCGAGCGCGCGCTTGCGGCCGGGCGCGCGCACCGAGCTGCAGCTTGCCGGCTTGAGCGCGAGGCACGCCATTCGCGGACGGCTGGAGCGATGCCATGTCGCCACTCTCGATCCGTTGCGCTATCGCGGCGTGATCGTGTTCGACGAGTCGGTAGATCTGGGCGAAGCGCGTGGCGTCAGCGAGTAGCGAGTTCCCATCTTGCGTTCAGCCGCACCCGGCGGCAGGCACTTGATACCCATTACGGAGCGATTGACAGGTGACCATGCGAAATAAGACCGAGAATTCGATCGATCGCCGCCGCCAGAAGTTGGCATTGCCTTTGGTATGTGTCTCCCCGCACGTCAATCGAAGGAGCAACATGGCCGCGACCGTCAAAGCAACCGCCACCTCCGACACGCAACCGCGTCGCGCCGACCGGCGTAGCGGTGTGCACGCACTCGTCCGGCAGGTCGGCGGCGATCTGCTGGCTGCTTCGGAGCGCCGCAACCTCAGCGCGTTCCTGACCGAGCGGCTCTCGAAGATGGTACCGGTTCGCAGCATTCGGCTGAACGAAATCACCAGCACGATGCCGACCCGATCGCGTCAGCCGGTGCGCACGCGCGATTACGTCGCGTTTGCGGTTCCCGTCAAAGAGCCCGGCCGGCAGTTGATGCTCGAGGCCTCGTTCGACGCGCGGGGTGGGCCCGACGACTGGACCTGCCAGTTGCTCGAAGCGGCTGCGAGCCTGGCGGGCATTCTGCTGGAGGCGGAGCGATTGGGCACCACGCCCGCCCGCCTCACTTCCGCCGAGCGCGACGGTGCGGCGCCGCTGATCGGATCGAGCGAAATCATGGGCCACCTTCGCGAGCGGGTCGAACGTGTTGCCTCCACCGATTTCACAGTGCTCATCGAGGGTGAAAGCGGCGTTGGCAAAGAGCTGGTGGCGCGGCAGATCCACGAGCTCGGCCGGCGCCGGCAGGGGCCGTTCGTGGCGATCAACTGCGCCGCGCTGGTCGAGACGCTGATCGAAGCCGAATTGTTCGGTATCGAAGACGGCACGGCGACCGGTGTGCGTGGGCGACGCGGGAAGTTCGAGCACGCCGACGGCGGCACGTTATTCCTCGACGAGATCTCCGACCTGTCGATGGCGGCGCAAGCCAAGCTGCTTCGGGCGATCCAGGACCTGACCGTTGAGCGCGTCGGCGGTACTAGCGTCCGCCAGATCAACACGCGCATCGTCGCCGCCACCAACCGCGGCCTGGCGGGCCTGGTCGATGGCGGGCTGTTCCGTGCGGACCTGTTTTATCGACTGAGTGGCGTCGAGATCCGCGTTCCGCCGTTGCGAAGCCGGAAATCCGACATTCTCGAGCTCGCGCACTACTTTCTGGCGCGTCACGAAGGGCGGGGCCGGCTTTCGATGACCTCGGCAGCCGCCGACGCGTTGATCGCCTACGACTGGCCCGGTAACGTCCGCGAGCTCGAGCGGATGATCGAGGGCGCGATTGCCACGGCCGAGTCGCGCCAGATTCGCGTCGACGACCTGCCCGTCAGCCTGCGCGGCGACTACGGCAAAGTGCTGGTGGCGGCGTTTCAGTTGGGCGACACCATGCGGGCCTGGGGCAGTCGTTACGCGCGGCTGGTGCTCGAAAAAAACGCTGGCAACAAGCGACAGGCTTGCAAGGTGCTCGATATCAGCTACCACACGCTCAACGCATATGTGAACTTTCGCCCGTCGCCGCTCGCGTCGCAACCGGCCGTGGCCGGTGAGCGTAGCGAGGCCGTGTCGCAAGGGTGATCGACTGGTAGCCGGAAGCCTCCGGCATTTTGAAGGCGGCGAGGCAGGGCAGGTGCCTGTGCGGTCATGCGCCGGACTTCAGAACGTCGGAGGAAGTCATGGCTCGAAGACGCGCGGTCTTGTCGTTTGTCGTTCTCATTGCGTTACTGCCTAGCGGTATCTCGACGACGGTGGTGACGTCGAAGGAAGTTGATGATGTGACGCCACCAATAGTGACCTTGAAGAGTCCGGCCGATGGGATCACGACGCGCAAGGCGGAGATTACCGTCAAGGGCCGGGTATCAGATACGGAGTCTGGAATTGCCAGCGTCACGTGCAATGGCCAGCCTGCAACTGTCGTCGACGGAGTCGTGCGGTGTGTAGTGTCGCTTCGGCCTGGCGTGAACGACGTGATCCTGCAGGCCAGCGACGTGGCCGGTAATAGTGCTTCGGCCGGCGCGCGGGTCACGCTAGCCCGAAGGACGATCAGTGCCATTGCCCTCACGCCGGGCAGAAAGACGATGTTGGTGAACCAAGGCGCAACGTTGAGTCTGCGCGATGATGCCGGCGTCGAGGTGTCAGACGCTCTCTGGACATCGAGCGACAGCGGCACCGTGACGCTCTCCACTGACGATCCACCGATCCTCACAGCGATCCGGCCAGGCTCCGCGACCATCACTGCAGAGATCGACGGTCTGTCGGCGGAGGCGACAATCGCGGTCGTTGCCGGCACGGAGCTCCCCGCGGGCACGACGCGCTGGAGCGTGCCGCTGACACCAGGCCTGACCATGGAGCGACTCATCTTCACCAACCGCGTCGACGAGTCCGGTCCAGACCTGTTCATCGTCGAAACCGAGACGTGGGGAGAGGCCACGCTCCGTGCCGTCGACGCCGAGGGCAGCGTGTTGTGGCAGCAGCATTCCCCGGGCATCCCGCTGATGGGTGATTCCTTTGGTGGCGTGATCGCGGGCGTTCTCTACGACGTCAATCAGGGTGATGACCTTCAAGCCTACGTGCGCCTCGGTAATGCCGGCGGCGTGCCGCCGTGGCGGTACCAGTCTCCCGGCATCTTGCTCAGACCGGCGCAAGCACCCGACGGCACGCTCTACGCCATCGAGTTCCTGTACGGCGGAGTGGACGCATCGGGCGACGACATCTTGGACAAGCACGCGATTGTGATCGATGGCGCTACCGGCCGCCTGATCAGCCGGGCGCCACTGGCGCGTGAGATCCTGGCGTTCGAGTCAGCAAAGAACGGCGTGGTATTGACTCCCAAGCTGACCTGCCGCAGCACGCGCGCGGAGTTCGCGCCGCAAACGGTGGGACCGATCGTTGGCAGTGATGGGCGAGGCTACATGCTCGTGCGCCGGCGGATCAGACTGGGCAAGGGCAGCTGCAATGAATTCAATGGCGCCAATTACGTACCCGCCCGAACGCAGGACATCGGTGTCGACCTGATCGCGTTGTCTCCGACGAACGCTCCAGTTACCCAAAGCCTGTACGCTCTGCAGTGCACCTCCGCAGAACTGCAACGGACGAGCTGCGACGTGCCGCCCAGCGTCTCCCAGTTATTGCCCGATGGGACCGGGGGCCTGTTAGCATCCTGGCGGCGAACGCTGCGACAGGTCAACAGCTATTCCGGCCAGAGCTACGTGACCCGCATCGATGCGGCCGGCGCTCGAGTCGACACGCCGGTGACGCAAGCTTTCTGGATCGACCTGATCGGTCAGGCAGGCACGGCCTACGTGCGTTCGCCGGGCGGATACCGCCTGGTCGACATGACATCGTTTGCCACGAAGGGAACGCTCAGCCTGCCGGGACTCGGCCTCGTCGCGACCCGACCTGATGGCGGAGTGGCGACGATCGATTACGCAGGTGTTTTGCACGTCCTGGGACCCACCGGCGAGGAAGAAGAAGTGACCCCACTCGGCCTGTCGCTGACCTCTGCGGTGCAGGAGTTCGATGGCTGGATTGGACTGAGCGACGCGGGCCTGACTTCAGTGGCGGGACAATTCCAGGACGCAACTCGATGGGTGGTCATTGTGGGTAATCGTTCGGGTCAGCTGGCGGTCCGACGTCCTGGCATGGGTATTTTCTTGAAGAGCCAAGACGCAGTGATTCCTTTTCTGATTGCGCAGCACAACTCCATTCGAATTGTTCCGTATGCTCAGGACTGGCTGGCGTCGCAGCCGTCGTTGCAGCCGCCTCAGGGGTTGGACGCGACCGATGGTTTCGGAAACAGGTATTTCACCCTGGGTGCTGGGCTTCCCAGTGGCGTCGACACGGAGCTGAGTTGTGGGGGCGGCAACTTGACGAAAGGAATCAATCGCGAGGGAGACGTCATCAAGCCGGTCAAGGCGCTGCGTAAGCTTCCAGTTGGCGATGTAAGCGAAGGCGCGACGATTTTCAGCCTGTTAGCGCACTTCAACAACTACGGCGATGACGTGCCCTATTGGTGTTTGCCCGGAGACCCCGACTCCACTGCTGGTTTGGCCTATAACTCCAACTCGTTCGCGCATGGGCTGTTGCATGCCGCGGGTGTGCCGCACGACGAACGCGCACCTCGCTGGCCTGCTCCGGGTTGGGATCTTCCCGTACCGGCAAAACACTTCAAGCACACTAAAAAACCTGAGAAAGTACGAGGCAAGAGGTGACCGAACCTAATGCGTTTCCGTGGTCGGGTGTTTCTGTGCTGGCTGCTGTCACCGTTTCGATTCTGAGTGCTGTTGTTTTCGTGTTACTCGACTTCCGCGGTTATAGCACCGACATACCCGCGTTTGGGACGGTGATCTCGGCTCTTGCCGGTGGCGCAGTGTTATGGCGGCGCCACCCCAGAACATGGTGGCTTGTCGTGATGTTCTATGTGCCCGTAATGGCGGTACTGTTAGTAGTGGGCGCCGTCATCGTGTTAGGTCGGCTCGGCTATCCGTTCGAGACCTAGCCTGCTGGCTTGACCCTCGCGGAGCGGCATAGTACCTTTCGGGGGTTCGCCTCATCGGGGTGAACCCCCTCATTAATGGCCGACTCCGCAGACGCTCCGCTCAAGAAAACCCCGCTTCACGCCTCACACGTCGCCCTCGGCGCCCGCATGGTGCCGTTCGGCGGCTGGAACATGCCGGTCGAATACTCCGGCATCACCGCGGAACATAACGCCGTGCGCACCGCCGCCGGCCTGTTCGACGTCTCCCACATGGGCGAGGTCGAAATCGCCGGCAAGGGCGCCCTCGAGGCGGTGCAGCACATCAGCTGCAACGATGCCTCGAAGCTGGCGGTCGGACAGATTCAGTATTCCGCCCTCACCACGCCCGAAGGCACCATCGTCGACGACCTGCTGGTCTACCGCTTCGGGCCGTCGCACTTCCTCCTGGTGATCAACGCCGGCGGCATCGACAAGGACGTCGCCTGGATCACGGCGAGGGCCAAAGAAGCCGTGCCCGACGTCGCCATCGTCAATTCCAGCGCTCGGTACGCACTAATTGCCATCCAGGGACCGAAGGCGCAGGAGATCCTGCAAACCCAGACCGCGATCGACCTCGCGGCCATCAAGTACTACTGGTTCGCGCACGGCGAGATCGCGGCGGTTCGCGGCACGGTGTCGCGCACGGGTTATACCGGCGAAGACGGCTTTGAAATCATGATCCCGCCCGCCATGGCGCCGACCGTGTGGGATGCATTGCTGCAAGCAGGGAAACCGCACGGGTTGATCCCCGCCGGCCTCGGCGCGCGCGATACGCTCCGCCTCGAAGCCGCCATGCGCCTGTACGGCAACGACATCGACGAAACCACTACCGTCCTCGAAGCCGGCCTCAGCTGGATGGTCGGCTGGAACAAACCGGAATTCATCGGCAGCGACGTGCTGCATGAACAGAAGTTGCACGGCACACCGAAGGTGATCGTCGGCTTCGAAATGGTCGACCGCGCCATCGGCCGCCACGGCCACCCCGTTTTTCATAACGGCCAGCAGGTCGGCGTCGTCACCAGCGGCACGCAGACACCATTTCTCAAGAAAGCGATTGGCATGGCCTACGTGCCGCCGTCGCTCGAGGCGCCAGGCACCGAGATCGAAATCGATATCCGCGGCCGCCGCGCTAAGGCGGTTGTTGTGCCGTTGCCGTTTTACAAGCGCCCGAAATAACCAATAACCAATTACCAATAACCAAACCGAAGAGCCCACATGTCCAGCTATCCCGCTGACCTCAAGTACACGAGAGAACACGAATGGGTGCGCGTTGACGGCGCCACCGGCATCGTCGGCATCACCGATTTCGCCCAGCAACAGCTCGGTGACGTCGTCTACGTCGAGCTGCCCGAGGTCGGCGCCACGATCAAGCAGGGCGCGGTGTTCGGCACCATCGAATCCGTGAAGGCAGTGTCGGAGCTGTTCGCGCCGGTGAGCGGCGAAGTGCTCGAGGTCAACAGCGACCTCAAGGATCGCCCCGACCACGTCAACAGCAAGCCGCACGACACCTGGCTGGTCAAAGTGAAGCTGACCAACCCGGGCGAGACCGCATCGCTGCTCGACGCCGCCGCCTACGAAGCCCTTATCGCGAAATGAAGCAGGTTCCTTTTCTCGACCCCCTCGACACGTTCGCCCCGCGTCACATCGGCCCTCGCGGAGACGATGTGGCGGCGATGCTGAAGGCGGTGGGCGTCGCGTCGCTTGATGCGCTGATCGACGAAGCCATTCCCGCCAGCATCCGCCTCGAGGGGCCGCTCGATTTGCCGGCCGCGGAAAGCGAATCGGCCTACCTGTCGCGGCTCAAGACCATCGCGAAGAAGAACAAGGTCTTTCGCAGCTTCATCGGCCTTGGTTACTCCGACACGCTGACCCCGAGCGTGATCCGGCGCTGTGTGTTCGAGAATCCCGGTTGGTACACGCCCTACACGCCGTATCAAGCGGAGATCGCGCAGGGCCGGCTCGAATCGCTGCTCAATTTCCAGACGATGGTGACGGATATGACGGGGATGGCCGTCGCCAACGCATCGCTGCTGGATGAGGGCACGGCGGCCGGCGAGGCCATGGCGTTGCTGCACCGCGTGCAAAGCAAGAAGCTCGGCGACGCCAACGGCGCGTTCCTGGTGTCGGATCGCTGCTTTCCGCAGACGATCGAGGTGCTGCGAAGCCGCGCGGAACCGCTCGGCATCGAGCTGCGCGTTGGTCTGTCCGACGCGATGGAGTTCGGCGCCGATGTGTTCGGCGCCCTCGTGCAGTATCCGGACGAAGCCGGACGCCTCGACGACCTGCGCCCGTTCATCCAGAAGGCGCATGCGGCGGGCGTGCTCGTGGCTGTGGCCACCGATCTGCTGGCGCTCGCCCTGGCGACCTCGCCGGGCGAGATGGGCGCCGACGTTGCGTTCGGAAATTCACAACGCTTCGGTGTGCCGCTGGGTTTCGGAGGTCCGCACGCCGCGTTCTTCGCCACCAGCCAGGACTACGTGCGGCACCTGCCCGGCCGCGTGATCGGCGTGTCGGTGGATGCGCACGGCAAGCGCGCCTACCGCATGGCGCTGCAGACCCGCGAGCAACACATCCGCCGCGAGAAGGCGACGTCGAACATCTGCACCGCGCAGGCGCTGCTGGCCAACATGGCGGCGATGTATGCCGTGTATCACGGGCCCGAGGGCATCCAGGCGATCGCGTCCCGCGTCCACACCTTTGCGCGCTCGCTCGAAGGCGCGCTCGCCTCGCTTGGCTATCAGCAGACGAACCTGCAGTACTTCGACACGCTGCGCGTTCGGACCGATGCCGCGAAGGTGAGGGCGATTCGCGAGGCCTCCCTCGCTGCAGGACTCAACTTCCGCTTCGCCGGCGATAGCGAAGTCGGCATCGCGCTCGACGAGACGGTGACGACCGCGGACCTGACGGCCATCCTCGAGGTGTTCACCTCGGCATCGGGAGCGAAATCAAAGGTCGTATCGCTCGACGTCAAGGCGTCGCAAAAGCCGTCGTGGCCGGCCGCGCTGCAGCGGACCAGCGAGTATCTGACGCACGCGGTGTTCAACACGCATCGCTCCGAGACCGAGATGATGCGCTACATCCGCAGCCTCGAGCGAAAAGACGTCGGCCTCGACACCTCGATGATCCCGCTCGGCTCGTGCACCATGAAGCTCAACTCGGCCACCGAGATGTACCCGGTGTCGTGGGAAGAGTTCTCGCGGATGCATCCGTTTGCGCCCGACGACCAGACCGCGGGCTATCGGCAGATTTGCGAGGAGCTCGAAGCGGCGTTATGCGCGATCACCGGATTTACCGCGGTGTCGCTGCAGCCCAACTCGGGCGCGCAGGGTGAGTTTGCGGGCCTCGCGGTGATGCGCGCCTATCACCAGTCGCGCGGCGAGGGCGCGCGCGATGTGGTGCTGATTCCCGCGTCCGCGCACGGCACCAATCCGGCGAGCGCCGTAATGGCGGGCTTCAAGGTCGTGGTCGTCGCGACCGATGGCGATGGCAACGTTGACGTACCAGACCTCAAGAAGAAGGCCGGGGCGCACGCCAAGGATCTCGCGGGCTTGATGATCACGTATCCCTCGACGCACGGCGTGTTCGAGGATTCGGTCCGCGATATCTGCGCGACGATCCACCAGTACGGCGGCCAGGTCTACATGGACGGCGCGAACATGAACGCGCAGGTCGGGTTGACGAGCCCGGCGACGATCGGCGCCGACGTGTGCCACCTGAACCTGCACAAGACCTTTGCGATCCCGCACGGCGGCGGCGGTCCCGGCATGGGGCCGATCGGCGTGGCGACGCACCTGGCGCCCTTCCTCCCCGGCCATCCACTGGTCAATGTACGTGGGGACAAACCTGTGCGTGGGGACAAACCTGTGCGTGGGGACAAACCTTTAGGTTTGTCCAGTCAAGCCATTCCGCCGGTGTCGTCAGCGCCGTGGGGCAGCGCCAGCATCCTGCTGATCTCGTACGGCTACATCCGCATGCTCGGCGGCCAGGGCGTCACCGACGCGACGCGCTTTGCGATCCTCAACGCCAACTACATCAAGTCACGTTTGGAGAAGCACTACGACGTGCTTTACACCCGCAAGAACGGCCGCGTCGCGCACGAGATGATTTTCGACCTGCGCGCCTTCAAGGCCAAGGGCGTCGAAGAAGGCGACGTCGCCAAGCGGCTGATGGACTACGGCTTCCACGCGCCGACCGTGTCGTTCCCGGTGCCGGGCACGTTGATGATCGAGCCGACCGAAAGCGAATCGAAGGCCGAGCTCGATCGGTTTTGCGAGGCGCTGATTTCAATCCGCGCGGAAATCGATGACGTGGTCAGCGGCAAGGCCGACGCGAAAGACAACGTGCTGAAGCACGCGCCGCACACGGCCGCCGCGGTGTGCGCGGACGAGTGGCCGCATGCCTACTCACGCCAGCAGGCGGCGTATCCGCTGCCGTGGGTGCGGGCCGGCAAGTTCTGGCCGAGCGTAGGGCGGATCGACAACCCCTACGGCGACCGCAACCTGATCTGCATCTGCCCGCCCATGGAGGCGTATTCTTAGGGCGCGATGCGAATCCTCAACGCCGAACAGATGCGGGAAGCCGATCGCCGCACCATCCAGGACATCGGCATCGCCTCGCTGGTCCTGATGGAAAACGCCGGCCGCCAGGTCGTGGCCGCGGTCGAATCCCTCTATCCCGATCTCGCCGATCGTCAGGTCGCGATCGTCTGCGGCAAGGGCAACAACGGCGGCGACGGCTTCGTGGTGGCGCGCACGCTGCTGCAGCGCGGCATCGACGTCTCGGTGTTCGTAATCGGCCGCGTCAACGAGATCAAAGGCGACGCGCGCATCAACCTCGAGATCCTCGGCCGCATCGGCCAGACCGTGGTCGAGGTCGCCGATGAAACCACGTGGGAGCTGCACGGCGCCGAGATCGCCGGGCACGATCTGATCATCGACGCGATGTTTGGCATTGGCCTGAAGGCGCCGCTGACCGGTTTTTATGAAACGGTGGTGGCCGACATTAACGAGGCGGGGGTGCCGATCGTCTCGATCGACATGCCGTCGGGCATGTCTGCCGATACCAGCGATCTGATCGGCGATGCCATCGATGCCACGGTCACCGTGGCGCTCGGCGCGCCGAAACTGCCGCTGGTGCTGCCGCCGGCGGAATCGAAGTCGGGCGAGGTGGTGATCGCCGACATCGGCATTCCCGCCGAGGTGTTCGATCAACTCGAGGGCCCGCGCATCGAGCTGCTGACGCGCGAGCAGATGCGCCCGCTGATTCAGCCGCGTGCCGTCGACGCGCATAAGGGCGATTTCGGGCGCGTCGTGGTGGTGGCCGGATCGACGGGGAAGGCGGGGGCCGCGGTGCTGTGCGCGCAAGGCGCGATGCGATCCGGCGCGGGCCTCGTCACCGTCGCATCACCGCGTTCGTGCCAGGCGACCATCGCCGCGCACGCCGCCGAATACATGACCGAGGGGCTCGACGAAACGCCGTCGGGCACCGTCCATTTTTCAGCGGTCGATGCCGTGGTCGCGATCGACGCCGACGTGATCGTCGCGGGTCCGGGACTGGGCCAGGGCGAAGGCGTCACCACCTTCGTGCGCGAGCTGCTCGACAAGTGCGAAGGCCCGCTAGTGCTCGACGCCGACGCGCTCAACGCATTCGCCGATGAGCCGTCGCTGCTGATCGGGCGCGAGGGCCGCGATCTGATCATCACGCCGCATCCGGGTGAAATGGCGCGGCTGGTTGGGTGCAGCGTCGAGGATCTGCAGGCGGATCGCATCGGCATTGCGACCGACTTCGCCAAGCGCCACAAGCTCTACGTCGTGTTGAAGGGCTATCGCACACTCGTGGTGACGCCCGACGAGAAGGTGTTCGTCAATCCGACGGGTTGCCCCGGCATGGCGACCGGCGGCACGGGCGATGTGCTCGCCGGCATGCTCGCGGCATGGCTGGCACAGCTGCTCGACGCCGAAGCGGCCTGCCGCCTCGCGGTCTACCTGCATGGCGCGGCAGGGGAGCTGGCCGACGCCGACAACGGTGAAGTGTCGATGACCGCCGGCGACCTCGTCGATCACATCGGCGATGCGATTCTCGAGCTGACCGCGCGCCGCCGCGTGGTGACCAAGAACGAGTGACTTCTCAGCGTTACCGCTCGCATGCCGAAGCCGAGACGCGCGCGATCGCGGCCCGCCTCGCGGCTGGGCTCGCGCCCGGCGCGGTGGTGTTGTTGTCGGGCGACCTGGGCGCCGGCAAGACGGCGTTCGTCCGCGGCCTTGCCGAGGGTCTGGGCATCGAGCCCGGCGAGGTGACGAGCCCGACCTTCACGCTGGTTCACGAGTATCGCGGCGGCCGGCTGCCGCTGGTGCACGTCGATCTGTATCGATTGGATTCAGCAGACCTGGACGAGATTGGGATGGATGCGGAGCTGGCGGCGGCGGGGGTGGTGGCGGTCGAGTGGGCGGAGCGCCTGTCGCCAAAGGTGCGAGGCGCCGTCGAAATCAGCCTGATTGACACCGGCGGTGACGGCCGGGCGATCACCGTTTCGGGTCCATCGCGGACCTAAAAGTCTGCGCTACCTGATCGCGCTGGCCATTCCCGGAGCCGACGCGCCCGATGACGCCGCGGTGACGGCTTGCGACGCGCCCATCGGCACCGTCTCAGGCTCCGACATCACGACCATCAGCAGCAGCGTCAAACCGAACGAGAGTCCGATTACCACCATTAGTCTGGACAAGAACCCCATAACAACGGCCCCTTCCTCAGGCCTCGCCTACACACAGTGCATATCTCATGCCCTCTGAAGGCCGCCCTAACCCTCGCCAACCTACCTATCACTCGTGAAATCGCCGAGGTTACGGCAGCGGCGGACTCTTAGCAGGCAGGTCGCGACATAGCCGTGTGTCTGGAGTTCAGACAGCCGATTACGATCGCGTTAGCACCCGCCTTCGCTCTTCGAGCTAGGCGGGCAAGACTCCCGGGTCAATCCGCGCTGTCGTAGGACCGCCACCGCCCGCGATGCCAGTAATACGTCGTCGCGCAGCACCCGCCGCCCAGCTGGATGCCGTCGTGGCGGATCGTCAGCGGCATGCCGGGTTCGATGGGTAGGTCCCGGGTGACCTCGACCCGGATGTCCGCGGCGCGGGCGGCCCGGATCGACCTGCCGGCGATGAACTCGACCTCGGTCGCAATCTCGGCATCGGCCGCGTGGCCGGCCCAGAACACGTAGACCGCCGCGTATGGCCCGCGCACGCACAGGACGGCCAGGTCGGCTTCCACCCCAGCGCGGCTGCCGCGCTGGGGACCCCGGGATTCGCCGGCCTGCCTGAACTTTCCCGAAATGATGTTCGGTAAGTCCGGGGAGCGCGGTACCGCGCATCCGGCCAGGGCCGCCCGGATCTCCATCGAGAGTCCCTCGATGTTCTGGACGTCCTCCATCACCCAACCCACGCCGTCGTTGTCGTGGGAGGACGCGTCCGTGGCGTGCCGGACGTCCGCTGCCCGCACCAGCAATGGCTCCGGCCCGGCCGCTGCCGGAGCAGGCCCGGTCGTCTCCGCCGCCGCGGGAGCCACCGGGCGCTCCGGCTCCCAGTGGATCACCATCAACAGCAGCGTCATCACGAGTGACAGCCCGATGATGACGACGACCCGCTTCAGGAATGACATGTCACACCGCGATCAGAACTCGACGCCGAAGCCGCCGCGCAGATGCTTCCACGATCGGGTCAACAACTTCACCTCGTAGCCCTCGCCGCGATCGCCCGCTGATTCCACCAGGTAGAGCGGCCCGAGCGATACGACGTGAACGGGTTCGATGCTCGGGGCCCGGCCGCTGCTGCGATAGATCGAGATGGCGCCGTCGTAGGCTCGCGCGGCGTGCTCGCAGCTATCTTCGTCGGTCACCATCACGATATGATCGGCCGGCAGCAGCGGAATGCGATGGATCACGCGCACGTCGTCCAGCACGCTGCCGTCGTTTTCGGTGAAGGTGCCGAGTTCGATCGCGTCGAGCAGCAACGGATCATGCCGGCGCGGCTCCGCGCACCAGGCCACTGGCCGCCCTCGAACCTTGCTGGCTCGCTCGCGTGTGTTGTCTCGAGGGGAATCCGCCTGCACGCTCGCGGCGCGAACCACGGTGGCCGCGGCGGGCCGTTCGATCGCCGCCGGTGCAGGCGCGAGCTGACGGCATCCGACGGTGGCGACGAGACCCAGGGCGACAGCGACTCGCAGCATGGCCGGCCTTCCTTTGAGGGCTCGACCGCAGCTGGTGCATAAGCTATGCCTGAGGTAGGCCACAGATTGAACACGGATTAGACACAGATTCAGCCGTCCCGACGTCGCGCCCGTGTAGAGGCGTGGCGGAACGACACGGGCTATATGTAAGAAGTTCAGGGGCGGGGACTACGAAAGCGACGTGCCGGCCGCAAGCTGAGCGCAAGAGCGCTCCGAGCGGTAGCCTTCGAACAACAGAATGGCCACGCCCGCCATGATCGCGACGTCGGCGACGTTGAAGATGCCGGTGCGGAACTGGCCGAGGCCGATGTTCAGGAAATCGATCACGCTGCCGAAAGCGATGCGGTCAATCAGGTTCGACGCGCCGCCGGCGAAGAACAGCGCCAGGCCGACCCGGGCCAGGCGCGACCAGCTGAAGCGGATCGTCAGACCCGCGGTCGCGAGCAGGAAGAGCGCGTTGCCGATCAGGAAGAATCCGGATCGGATCTCGGGCCGCCACGTCGAGCCGACGCCGAGAAAGGCGCCGGGGTTCTCGTGATAATCGAGACGGAACGTATCCGCCAGGAACGACTGGCTCGGCAAGCCGGCCAGCGTCGTGACGGCGAGATGCTTCGTGACCCTGTCGCAGCCCGCGGTAACGGCGAGCAGGAGGCAGAGAAGCAGCCCTCTCCTGATGGTGTTCATCGTAAATTGTGAGAAGGGCCGATTCTAACACGCGGGCCGGCCGAACGGGCTCGGCGCTCAGCGTGGCAGCGGACGCAGTGTAGGTGCGGGCGACGGTCCAGCTGGCGTGCGCGATGTATTGAGGACCATCGCGAGCATTGTGTAGTAGCCCGTGATGCCAATCGTATCGACGACCGCCTGCTCGCCGAACTTGGCGACGGCGCGGGCGTAGGTCGCGTCGCTGACGTTCTTGTTGCGGTGCAGCTCCTGGCAGAAGTCGTAGAGGATGGTTTCCTCGTCCGACATCGCCGCAGGCCGGCGCCCTTCCGCGATCGCGTTTGCGACCTCCGGACTGACACCTGCCTTCAGCGCGATCTGGTAGTGCGCGTTCCATTCGTACTGCTGCGTCCACTCGCGCGCCGTGATCAGAATCACGAGCTCGCTCAGCCGGGGCGGCAGGGCGCTCTTGTAGCGCAGGTAGTCGCCCATCGCGCGGGCGCGCGTCATCAGCTCGGGGCTGCGCAGCAGGGGATAGAACGGCCCGCTGATCTCGACGCCACGTGCGGTCTTGAAGTCGGCGACCGCCTGTTTCTGCGCCGGCGTCAGTTGCGCCTCGGTCATTGGGGGCAAGCGGTCCTGGTCCGGCAATTCCATGCCTTTAGTCTTGATCACCGCGGCCGCCGCCGGTGCGGTCAGGAACTTGATGAATGCCGCTGCCGCTGGTGAGGCCGAAGTGGTGCTCGTCGCCGCCTGGAAGTTCGTGTAGACCTGCAGCCCGGCGGGCAGCGGTCCTGCGAGTACCGACCCGGGCACGTTGAGGATCTCGCTGATCTGTGTGAACCCGAGCTCGGCCTCGTTCGCGGCCACGGCATGCGCGGCGCTGGCCACGAGCTTCGTCTTCGCGTTCATGGCGTCGCTGATCCCGAACTTCTCGAAAATCGAGCGCATGATCACCGCCGTGGCGCCCTGGCCGGCGTAAGCGATCGACCTGGCGTTGACGAGCGCGCCTTTGAGCGCGTCGGCCGTGCTGATGTCGGGTTTGCTGGCTTGCGCGTGCACCGCCATGCCCGCACCGGCTCTCGCGATATCGGTCCGTGTGGCCGCGGTGAGTTTGCCGAGCGTCACGAGCTCGCCGACGAGCGGAGCCGTGAGAATCGCGACGTCAAACGCTTCGCCCTTCTCAATGCGGGCTTTGAGCTCCGCCGAGTTGCCGAACTTGAAGACGATCTGCTGTCTGGCGGCTTTCTCGAACTGTGGCCCCAGTTCCTCGACGACGGCCTTGGTGGCGTTCGAGCTGAGCACGGTGAGGGTCTGGGCGCGCGCTTCGACCGCCGACAGCGCGAACGCGAGGCAGAGCAGTGCAACGAGCGAGCGCATGGCGATCCTCCCCGGCACCCCTAAAGGGGTGCCCTACTCAACTCGGTAGTTCGGCGCTTCCTTGGTGATGGTGACGTCGTGCACGTGGCTTTCGCGGAAGCCGGCGTTGGTGATGCGGATGATCTCGGCATCGCGCTGCAGGTCGGGAATCGTCGCCGCGCCGCAGTAGCCCATGCCGGCGCGCAGGCCGCCCATCAGCTGGTGCACCACCATCGACATGCTGCCTTTGTGCTGCACCCGGCCCTCGATGCCCTCGGGCACGAGCTTTTCCATGCTCGGCTTGCCGGCGGGACTGGTGCCGCTTTCGAGCTCGAAGTCGTCCTGGAAGTAGCGATCGCGGCTTCCTCTGCGCATCGCGCCGATCGATCCCATGCCGCGGTATTCCTTGAACGTGCGGCCCTGGTACAGGATCAATTCGCCCGGGCTTTCGTCGGTGCCCGCAAACAGGTTGCCCGCCATCACGCAGCTGGCGCCGACCGCCAATGCCTTCACCACATCGCCCGACGTCCGGATGCCGCCGTCGGCGATCACCGGGATGCCGCGCTTGCTCGCCGCCGCGGCGCATTCGGCAATCGACGAGATCATCGGCATGCCGATGCCGGCGACGATGCGCGTGGTGCAGATCGAGCCGGCGCCGATGCCGACCTTCACCGCGTCGACGCCGATGGCGCTCAGCGCCTCGGTGGCCTCCGCCGTGGCGACGTTACCGGCGATCAGATCCACGTTGGGGAACGTCTTTCTCAGCAGCTTGACGATGTCCATGACGCCCTGCGAGTGGCCGTGCGCCGTGTCGACGACGAGCACGTCGACGTGCGCGTTGACGAGGGCAGTGGCGCGCTCGAGCGTGTCGCGCGCGATGCCGACCGCCGCGCCCGTGCGCAGCCGGCCGAGCGAGTCTTTGCAGGCGTTCGGATACGTGATCGCCTTCTGGATGTCCTTGACGGTGATCAAGCCTTTCAGCCGGTAATCCTTGTCGACGACGAGGAGCTTCTCGACCTTTGCGGTGTGCAGGATCTCGCGCGCCTGGTCGAGCGTGGTGCCGACCGGAACCGTGATCAGCCGCTCCTTGGTCATCACCTCCGACACCGTGCGCGCCAGGTTGGTTTCGAAGCGGAGGTCGCGATTGGTCAGGATGCCGACCAGCCGCCCTTCCTTGCTGCCGTCTTCGGTGATCGGCACGCCCGAGATGCGGTACTTCTGCATCAGCTCGAGCGCTTCGCGGATCAATGCGTTGGGCGCGACGGTGATCGGGTTGACGATCATGCCGCTCTCGGAGCGCTTGACGCGGTCGACCTCGAGCGCCTGGTCTTCGATCGCCAGGTTCTTGTGGATCACGCCCAAGCCGCCCTGCTGCGCCATGGCGATCGCCATCTCCGACTCGGTGACGGTGTCCATCGCCGCGCTCAGCAGCGGCACGTTCAGGCGGATGTTCCTGGTGAGTTTCGTGCTGACATCGACTTGCGCGGGCAGCACCGTCGAGTGCCGCGGCACCAGCAGGATGTCGTCGAAGGTGAGCGCGGTCCGCAGACCAAGCTCGAGGGATTTATTGACGGCTTCCTTGGTCTGCGTGGTCATGTCGACGTTCTGCCTTCTGCCTTCTGCCTTCTGCCTTGTGCCTTTTGGCTCAGGCGCCATGACACTTCTTGAACTTCTTGCCACTGCCGCACCAGCAGGGGTCGTTGCGGCCAATCTTCGGTTCGTCCCGCTTTACCGTCTTGATCACATCGTCGCCGCCGACGCGCGCCGGCGCCCGGTCCTGCGTGAGGTCTTGCGGCGCGCCGGCCGGCGCCGCAGCAGCCGGCTGGTTGAACACCGACGGCCGTTCCTGCGCGGGGTTGTTGTAGTTGAGCGCGGCGGGCCTGCGCGGCGCGGGCCGCGCCGGGGCCGCGAGCGTGGCCTCGCCGTGTTCGACCACCGGCCGCAGCCACCACAAATACTTGACGACCTCTTCCTCGATCCGCCGGCGCATGTCCTGGAACAGCGCGAAGCTTTCTTTCTTGTACTCGACCAGCGGATCGCGCTGGCCGTAGCCGCGCAGGCCGATGCCTTCCTTCAGGTGATCGAGCGAGTAGAGGTGATCCTTCCACTGCTGATCGACGATCTGCAGCATCAGGTCGCGCTCGACCTTGGTGAGAATGTCGCGCGGAACGATCTTTTCCTTGTCTTCGTACTTCGCGACCACCTTCGCCCACAGCGCGTCGCGGAGCTCGTCCGAATTCAGCTGGCCGGCATCGACGCCCTTGTAGTCGTCGTCGGCCAGCGCAAACAGCTGCGACAGCTGGAGCTGCAGAGCGAGAATATCCCAGTCTTCGCTTTCGACCTCGGGCCCGATGAACTCTTCGATCTTCTCGTCGAACAGCTCTTCCGCCGTGGCCATCACGTAGCCGCGGATGTCGGTGATCTCTTCCTCGGCGAGGTGGATCTTGCCCTCGAGAATCTCGCGGCGCAGCGTGTAGACACTCTCACGCTGCTTGTTCATGACGTCGTCATATTCGAGCAGGTGCTTGCGGACGGCGAAGTTCTGCGCTTCGACCTGCTTCTGCGCGCGCTCGATGGCACGCGACACCATGCCGTGCTCGATCGGCACGCCCTCTTCCATGCCGAGGCGCTGCATCAGGCCCGAGATGCGGTCGGAGCCGAAGATGCGCATCAGGTCGTCTTCGAGCGAGAGATAGAAGCGTGACGAGCCCGGGTCGCCCTGGCGTCCGGCGCGGCCGCGCAGCTGGTTATCGATGCGGCGCGCTTCGTGACGCTCGGTGCCCACGATGTGCAGGCCGCCGAGGTTGACGACTGCCTGGTGTTCCTCTTCGCACTGGCGCTGGAAGTGCGTGAAGATGCGGTCCCAGTCGGCGCGCTTGACGCGATAGAAGCTGTCGATGTGGAAGAAGTTCACGAACTCGTCGTCATCGACGTACTTCTCGTCGCCCTTCGTAACCTTCTCGGCCACGCCTTCGTTCAAACTTTGCTGGCGCGCCATGTACTCGGGATTGCCGCCAAGCAGAATGTCGGTGCCGCGGCCCGCCATGTTGGTGGCGATCGTCACGGCGTCCTTGCGGCCGGCCTGCGCGACGATCTCGGCTTCCTGCGCGTGGTACTTCGCGTTGAGCACGATATGCTTCGTGCCCTTCTTCTTGAGCATGCTCGACAGCCGCTCGGACTTTTCGATCGAGACGGTGCCGACCAGCGCCGGGCGGCCTTCTTCCTGGCGCGTGATGATGTCGTCGACGATCGCGCTCCACTTTTCAGCTTCGGTGCGATAAACGAGGTCCGGTTCTTCGAGGCGCATCATCGGGCGGTTGGTGGGGATCACCATCACGTCGAGCTTGTAGATCTTCGCAAACTCGGGCGCTTCGGTTTCGGCCGTGCCCGTCATGCCCGACAGCTTCTTGTATTTGCGGAAGTAGTTCTGGAAGGTGATGGTGGCGAGCGTCTGGTTCTCGCGCTCGATCTTGACGCCTTCCTTCGCTTCGACGGCCTGGTGAAGGCCATCGCTCCAGCGCCGGCCCGGCATCAGGCGGCCGGTGAACTCGTCGACGATCACGACGCCGCCGTCCTTGATCATGTATTGCACGTCGAGCTTGTAGTGCACGTGCGCGCGCAGCGCCTGCTGCACGTGATGGAGCAGCGGCATGTTCGCGGGATCGTAGAGGCCGCCGGGCTGCATGCGGTGCGACAGCAGCTGCTCGGCCTTGGCCATGCCGGTTTCCGTCAGCGTGGCAGTCTTGTTCTTTTCGTCGACGACGTAGTCGCCGGAGGCTTCGAGGCGGTCGCGGTCCTCGCCCTTGGCCTGGCCCTGGTGGACCTCGCCGCGGGTCAGCTTGGGGATGATGCGATCGACTTCGTAATAAAGATCCGTGGACTCTTCCGCGGGGCCCGAGATGATCAGCGGCGTGCGCGCCTCGTCGATCAGGATGCTGTCGACTTCGTCCACGATCGCGAAATGGTGGCCGCGCTGCACCATCGCTTCGAGCTCGAACTTCATGTTGTCGCGCAGGTAGTCGAAGCCGAACTCGTTGTTGGTGCCGTAGGTGATGTCGCAGGCGTAGGCAACCTGGCGCTGCTGGTCGTTGAGGTCGTGCTGAATGACGCCCACCGACATGCCGAGGAAGCGATAGAGGCGGCCCATCCACTCCGAGTCGCGGCGCGCCAGGTAGTCGTTGACGGTGACGACGTGGACGCCTTTGCCTTCGAGGGCGGTGAGGTAGGCGGGCAGCGTGGCGACCAGCGTCTTGCCTTCACCGGTCTTCATTTCGGCAATCGTGCCGTTGTGCAGCACCAGGCCGCCGACCAGCTGAACGTCGTAGTGCCGCATCTGCAGCACGCGGCGTCCCGCTTCGCGCACCACGGCAAACGCCTCGGCCTGCACCTCGTCTATCGTCTCGCCATTAGCGAGGCGCGTCCTGAGCTCGACCGTCTTGGCGCGGAGCTGTTCGTCGCTGAGGACCGCGATCGCGGGTTCGAAGGCGTTGATTTCGGCGACGCGCGGGCGCAGCTTCTTGAGGTCGCGCTCGTTCTGGCTGCCGAAGACGTTAGTTAGGAGCTGGCCAAACATGTTGGGAAGAAGGCAGGATACCTATCTCCTCATTATACAGGGCTTGAGGGCTTGAGGGCTTGGGGGCTTGAAAGCCCGAAACTGAACTAGTTCGCCGCGGAGCGGCGCGGGTTGAGGAGCAGTTGAAGCGGATTCAGAATGCGGCCGTTGGCGCGCACTTCATAATGCAGGTGCGAGCCGGTGGTGCGGCCGGTCGAGCCGACCAGGCCCAGCAAGTCGCCGCGCTTGACGTCCTGCCCGAGCGTGATCTTGAACGCCGACAGGTGGCCGTAGCGGGTTTCGAGGCCGTAACCGTGATCGATGGTGACGAGGTTGCCGTAGTTGCCGGCCGGCGACGCGTTGGTCACCTTGCCGTCGGCGGTCGCATAAACGGGGTCGCCCTTGTCGGCCGAGATGTCGAGGCCGGGATGGAAATCCTTTTCACCGGTCAGCGGATCCGAACGGTTGCCCATGCCCGACGACAGCCAGCCGTGTGTCGGCCAGATCGACGGCGTCGCGGCGGCGAGCAGATTTCGCTTGTCGACGTCGGAGCGGACCAGTAGCAGCCGGCTCTCGAGACCCTGGAGCAGATCCTTCAGCAAGCCGAAAGTATTTTCCGGCGAGGTGAGGCCGGGCGTCATCGAAGTGAGCGCCGCACCCGCGCTGGGGCCGCCCATCGCGCGGTTCTTGACGACCGACGGCAGCCTGTCCATCGAGTTCTGCAACGACGGGTCGAGGGCGGCTTGCGCGCCGAGGTCCGACATGGTCGTTTGCAGCGCCATGATCTGGCCGGCCAGCGCTTCTGTGGCGGCCCGGTAGTTGGCATTCTCGAGCTCGAGAGTGGAAGCCGCAACGAAGAGGTGGGCGACGTCGGCCTTGGCTTTCCACGCCGCGCCCATGCCGATGAGCATCGGCAAGCCGACCACCATCAACACGGCGGACAGCGCCGGCCTCAGGCTGATCGTGAACCTGCGCACGACTCCGGTTCCGCGCTCGGCAACGACGATCGTGTAGCGTTTCGAAGGCATGTAACTAGCTGAGCTGTTTGGGATTCTCAGGCACCCGCCGAGAACCCGTAAGGCTAACACGGGCCCCCGCCGATCCCGAAGTACAAAGTGTCAAAGGGTGAATTTTGTTCGCCTTTTGATCGTGATTCGCTCAGCCGCCCGTGGTCTGCCGGCGATGCCGCTTCATGTGATCCCACGCCTTCCGCAAATTGAGGGATCTCCCTAGTTTCCGTTGGAGGGTCAAGCTTTCCTCCGTCAGCATCTCGGCGCGTGAATGTTCCCCCTCAGAGCGCAGCAGCTCGGCCAGAATATCGAGACTCGAGGCAAGCCTCCACGTATCTGTTGACTCTCGGTTTAATGCGACCACCTCTTCGTACAAAGAGCGCGCCGCCGCGCCGACGCCGCCGGCATCGCCAGCAGGTTCTCCGCCCACTGAAACCCCTCGCCGATATGCCCGCGGTAGTACCAGAACCAGCGAAGGGCGCCCACCAGACGCAACCCCGTTTCCGTTTCGCCATTATCCGCGGCCCACCTGAGCACCGCCCGCAGGTTGTTATGTTCCGCGTCGAGCCTCACGAGCCACGGCTCGCGCCCTGCGCTCATCAGGTGTGGTTCGGCCTCCTCGGCCAGTTCGAGAAAGAAGTGCGCATGCCTTCGCCGGAGGGCCTCGCCCTCGCCACTCGCCTCCAAATGCTCCAGCGCGTACTCGCGAATCGTCTCCAGCATCACGAAGCGGTAGGTGCCGTCGGCCATCTCCTTTTTCAGCACCAGACTCTCATCCACCAACGACTCCAGGGCGTCGAGCACGCCAATCTCCACGCTATCGATTGCACGGCACACGGCTTCTGCCGCGCCCAACGTGGAGCCGCCGAAGAAGACGGAGTGACGGTGGCACAGCATCTTCCCATCGTCCCCGAGCAGGTCGTAGCTCCAGGCGATGGTGGCCCGCATCGTCTGGTGGCGTGCGGGCAAGTCCTTCGCCCCGCCTTTCAAGAGTGTCAGGCGGTGATCCATACGCGCCAGCATCTCCTCGAGCGAGAGCAGCTTCGTGCGCGCGGCGGCCAACTCGAGCGCGAGCGGCAAACCGTCCAGTCGAATGCAAATCTCCGCGATCGTGCGCGCGTTCTCGTTCGTCAACACGAACTGCGGCTTTGCGGCCATCACCCGTTGCACGAAGAGGGCTGCCGCCCCGAACTGCATCAGGTCCTTGGCGGATCGCCCCGCATCAAGCTGTGGCAGTGCGAGCGGCGGTACCACGAATTCGCGCTCGCCGCTGACGTGCAGCGCCGCGCGGCTTGTGGCAGCCTCGATTGCACGTTCACGTCCGGCACGGGCCGTTTTGCCGGCGCGACAGGTGGCTACGACTTCTTCCTGGTTGCCACAGGCCAGCCGGGCGTCTTCCCGCCGATCTTCGAGACGGAGGCCACCATCACGGGCTCGATCAGCACTCGACTCGAGGACTGAGCCTTCACCAGACCGAACGGACGTGACGGTAGTCCCTCAGGCGCGCGTCGCGGGTGATCAGCGTGGCGCTGTGGCTGCGCGCGGTGGCGACGATGATCTGATCGGCTGGATCGCCGTGGAAGGGCTGCGGCAACCCGGCAGCTATTCACACGAACGGCCGTCATCCCACGCCTCGCCAGTGCCGAACGGGTCGCCCGTTTCCGACACGATGCTGCCGGCGAGCGACCGCGCCCGCGTGACCGCGGTGATCGGCACCAGCTTGGCGACCGGGCGTCCCCGCTTGGTGATCATGACGGGCCGTCGCTCGGCGGCCACTTCGTCGAGGATTTGGAGGCAGACATCCTTAAACCTACCGGTGGCCATCGTTCGCATGTGACCTCTACGGCCATGGCGATATGCCATGTCCAAACTGTTTGATGCAGAGATTATCGCTCGTACGCCGAGTCATGGTCCGGGTGAAGAGAGATCAATCGCAGGAAGTCGCCATCACGAAAGGCCACCGCCCGAATCCGCTGGCTCAGACGAAGGGAGTACACCTTTGCCCCGTTCGGCGCCTTCAGGTGCTCGATCGCTTCCCAGCGGAAACCCGGATGGCGATACAGCAGATTCCAGTCCAGTTCGCGCAACCGGCGAAGCGAGGCCGCCACTTGCTTCAGCTCCTCAAGTTGAAGACTGAAGAACACGTCCTGAAATTCTGGACTGTTCAGATCGAGACGAATATGACTACGGCCGGCTGCCACGGCCACGCCTGCTCCGATTCGGTGAGCCCTTCAGGAGCTTTTCGACATCGGTTTCCTTAGGCTTGTGGGCCGCCGCCCACGTGAGCCCGCGCTCAATTCGCGAACGGTGCGGTTCCTCGGTGGTCCAGAGTTGACTCTCAGGCACCATCGCGACTGCGGTCAGCAGGACCGTTCCGTCCTGGCGACGTTCCAGGCGCAGCATTTTTCCCGCGTAGCGCTTGCCCAAGGAGATCTGGCCGCTCTTGCCGACCACCTTGATTTCGACTTCCGCTGAGGGCGTGTTGGCCATGGCTTTCATGCAATCATGCTATCATGCAGTAGTGCGCTGTCCCAAGTGGCCTAACCGATTAGACCTTGATCGCGATCACGTCGGGCGCCATACGGGCAATGTCGTCCGGGTCGCTCGTGAGCACCGCCTGGTGCGCGCGTCGCGCGCTGACGATGACGTGCGCATCGACGATGTCGGAGGTGCCCGACGAGGCCAGCAGCAGGCCGGACGCGGTGGCCTCCGGCGCATCGAGCGCGATGAGGTCGGTGGACGGCTGTCGACAGAGGCGCACCACGCGCACCTGACGCGCCGGCGAGCGCAGCGCCTGTGCCAGTGCGGTGGCCGGGACCGTGATGCGATCGCCGTGCTCCAGCGCTCGAGCGAGGAGCGTCACCATACGGCGATCGCCGCGATCCAGTGCGATCAGCGCACCGGCATCCAGAGTGACGCCGGTCATTTGCGGGCACGCCGCTTCGAGCGCGTCTGGCGGCGGCCCAACACCCCATCCGCCCACTTCCGCTCGGCGGCCGTGATCGGGCCACCAGTTTCGGCCAGCGCGAACTCGAGCATCTGCCGCCAGCCGGCGGCGTCATTCAGGGCTGTTTCGACGGCTTTGCGAACGAAGCTGGACACGCTGGTGGCCTGGCCCGCTGCCACGAGTTGCTTCAGTTCATCGAACTGCTCGTCGTCCAGCGTGATGGTGAACTTGGTGGTCGCCATACTATTTACCATACTCAGCATACCATCGTCCCTTCGGCTCACGACTTCTCGACAAAGCGGTACTGAAGCGCCTCACCGAGGTGATCGAGCGCGATCGCATCGGCGCCGGCGAGATCGGCAATCGTGCGCGCGACGCGGATGACCCGGTGAAAGCCGCGCGCCGACAGGTGCAGGCGCTCGGCCGATCGCTCGAGCAACCTGCGTCCGGCCTGGTCTAAGGCCGCGCACTTCTTCAGTTCAGGCCCGGTCAGCTGCGCATTGACGCGAGCCCGTGTCGCTCGCGCTGTTTGCCGGTCGCGCGCCGCCAGCACACGGGCGCGCACGGCCGCCGACGTTTCTCCCGGCGGTCCTTGCGTGAGCGCGCTGATGGGTACCGATTCCACTTCGACAATGAGATCGAGCCGATCGCGAAGCGGCCCCGACAGGCGCCCGCCGTACTTGGCGATCTGTTGCGGCGTGCAGCGGCAGACGCGTTTGTCGTCGCCGTAATACCCGCAAGGGCATGGATTCATCGCCGCCACCAGGACGAATCGTGCGGGGAACGCGACCGAGCGCAACGCGCGCGAGACGGTGATGCGCCCTTCCTCGATCGGCTGACGCAATGCTTCAAGCACACGCCGATCGAACTCCGGCATTTCATCGAGGAACAGCACGCCGTGATGCGCGAGGCTGACTTCGCCCGGCCGCGGAATCGTTCCGCCACCCACCAGCGCGGCGTCGGAGATGGTGTGATGCGGCGCGCGGAACGGACGCTCGGTGAGCAGGCCCACGCCCGGGCGTAACTGTCCGGCGACCGAGTGAATGGTCGTGGCCTCGATCGCCTCGTCGAACGACAGGGGAGGAAGGATGCCCGGCAACCGCCGCGCCAGCATCGTCTTGCCGGCGCCGGGCGGGCCGATCATCAGCAGGTTGTGTCCGCCGGCCGCGGCGACCTCGAGCGCGCGGCGCGCGAATCCCTGGCCGTGAATGTCCGAGAGGTCGAGGTGCGTTCCTTCAGGCGGGTCTGACCTGTCCACCGAAGCGCTCCGCGCGAAGGTGGAAGACCCGCCTCTACTCGACCCGCCTCTACTCGACGCGGCAGGCGACACCGGCGGTGCGTCGGGCCAGGATTCAGGCGCCTGGTTCATGCGCTCGACCGCTTCACGCAGGGTCCGCACCGGCAAGAGACGCAGGCCCGACACCACGGCGGCTTCGGTGAGGTTGTCGTAGGGCAAGAGCAACGCCCGCGCCCCGTGACGTCGCGCCTCGGAGGCGATCGGGAGAACGCCGCGGGCGGGTTGTATCGACCCGTCAAGAGACAACTCGCCGATCAGCACGATTCCGCCCAGGTCGGACCTTGTGATGGCGCCCGTCGCGGCGAGCAGTCCCAGGGCAATGGGCAGGTCGAACGCCGGTCCCGCCTTCCGCACGTCACCTGGCGCGAGGTTGACGGTGATCCGGAAGGACGGGAATTCGAAGCCCGAGTTCCGAATTGCGGCGCGGACCCGGTCGCGGCTTTCGCGCACGCTCGTGTCTGGCAGGCCGACCAACTGGAAGTGGGGCAAGCCGTAGCTGACGTCGACCTCGACGTGCACCGGACACGCATCGATCCCGATCAACGTGGCGCTTTCCAGGGTTGCCAGCATGTGCAGCGAAGTGCAAGGGCGCTGCCCGGGCCGGATCGACGGAAACCGGCCTGTTCACGAGACTGCGGGTCGATCACGTCGCAGGAATTGATGCGTCAGAGCCTCGGACATATGGCAAATCTTGAGGTGGCTAAGACCGACAAACCTAAAGGTTTGTCGCCACCCGGCCTGCTCGATCAGGTACACGAAGCCCCCGCTGATCCGCGTCTCGATGTGTTCGAGGCCTCTGGCGCGCTCGTCGTAATCGGCGACCTTGTGGCAGAAGCTTGACGGCGTCTCCGCCACGCAAACGCGGCTGTTGCCCATCACCGCGCAGGTCGCGGCGCTCAGCCAGTCGATCGAGACCTCGTAGCGGCTGGTCGAGTCGGTGAGGCAGGAGGAAACGGTCGTTCACGACCAGAAGGCCCGGCTCACCGAGCTGGTGGAGCAGAGCCGGACCCTGGCGTCGGAGACCTCCGAGCGGATGAAGCAGGTCCAGGGTGTGAGCGACGATCTGACCCGTGCCTCCAAGGTCAAGGACGAGCTACTGACCGAGCTCGCGCGCGTCCAGGCGAAACAGCGCGACGCGGTCACGCAGACCGAAGCGGCCGAAGATCAGCTGAAGCGCGCCGAAACGATGGTCAAGCAGCTCGAGCAGCGGCGGACGCAGCTGGCGTTCTCGGAAAAGAAGATTGTCACCTTCGAGCAGCGGCTGACCGACCTGACGCGGGCCACCGAAAACGTCGAGCAGAAGATCAAGACCATCGCCGAGAAGGAAGTGCTCGTCCAGGCGGTGAAGGCCGAGGTCGAAAGCGTCCACAAGATCAGCAGCCGCAGCAAGGCCGACCTGCAGTTTGTGACCGATCACCGCGGCGAGGTCACCGATCTCCGGGCCAAGGTCCAGGACCTGCTCGGCATCGTGAGCGACACCGACGCCAAGATCGCCGCCATCGAATCGCGCCGCAAGATGGTCGAGGAGGTCCAGACCAGGGCAAACAGGGGATTAAATCGCTGCGCGCTCGCAGTGGAGAAACGAAAAGCGCATAGAAATAACCAATAACCAATTAACAATAACCAAAGGGCGAATTAACAACAACGAAGGGAATTCGTTTTGTTATTGGTAATTGGTAATTGGTTATTGCGTGTTTCGAGAGGAGGGCGACTGGATCACCAACCGGTCGCCGACGTTCAGGCGGGTGCCGCGGATCTTGTTCCAGCTTTTCAGCTGCGCGACGGTCGTCCGCGTCTTCCTGGCAATCGCCGAGAGCGTGTCGCCGGCCCGCACCCGGTAAACCTTCGCGGCCGCTCGCCGCTCTTCGGGCACCGCGGTCGTCTCAGCCAGGATGTCGGCGACGATCGATGCCGCGGCCTTTTCCAGCTCAGATGACGCCGTTGCCCGGGCGAGCAGGTCCGCCGACGGCATGCGCGGAATCACGAGGCGCGCACCGGCCGCCACCCTCGACGAGGTCTTGAGGTAATTCGCTTCGGCGAGGTCCGTCCGGTTGACCTTCAACGACCTGGCGATGATGGCGAGCGTTTCGCCGCGCTTCACCGTGTGCCACTGCATCGCGTTCAACTGGCCCGGCGCCGACGTGATCAGGCTTTCGCGAACCTTCTCGGCCGTGCCCTCGGGGACCTTGATCGAGTACTGGCCCTTCTTCACCGGGGTCGTCCAGCGACGGAACTCGGGGTTGAGCCGCTGGATCTCGTCCATCGGGACGCCCGCCCATTCCGCCACGCGCCGCAGGTCCAGCGCCGGCGGCACCATTACCGTCTCGGTGCGCACCGGCACCATCGGCACGATGTCGAAGCCGTATTGGGTGGGATTCTTCGCGATGATCACCGCGGCCAGGATCATCGGCACGTAATCGCGGGTCTCGCGCGGCAGGAACTGCTTGTTGGCGGTGAGCGTCCAGAAGTTGGTTTTCTGGCTGCGCGTGATGGCGCGCCTGACGCGTCCGGGTCCGCCGTTGTAGGACGCCATCGCGAGGTGCCAGTCCTCGAACATCCCGTAAAGCGTCTTGAGGTACTTGGCGGCTGCTTGCGTGGCTTTTTTGGGGTCCGCGCGCTCGTCGAGATACCAGTCTGCCTTGAGGCCGTTCTCGAGCGCCGTGCCGCGCATGAACTGCCACACGCCGCGTGCCTTCGCGCGCGACAGCGCCGACGGCTTGAAGGCGCTTTCGATCAGCGGGATATACGCCAGGTCCAGCGGTAACCCTTCGGCGCGGAAGGTGTCCTGGATCATCGGCAGGTACTGCGCGCCGCGCGACAGTCCCTCGGTCAGGAACTCGCGCAACCGTCCCTGGAACAGCTCGACGTAACGCAGCACCCGGTCGTTGGTCGGGATCGGAATGTCATGACTCGTGGTTTCGAGGTCTGCCTGCACCGTCTCGGCCGTGGCGGGCTTCGGCGCGCTGGCTTCGAAGGTCTCGATCGCCAGCAGCGCATCGATCGACGCCGGCTCGGTCTTGACCTCGGTAAAGCCGTCGCCGGTGGCCAGCGCCGCCTGCTCGAGCACCGAGATGCGGTCGACCAGGCGATCGAAGTGCTCGCGCAGCCGCGCCTCCCCGCGCGCGCCATCAAGCGATTCGAGCAGCGTATCGAGGGCAAGGTCGAACTCAGCCCTGGCACGCTCGAGATGGCCGAGCCTCAGTTCCTGCTGGCCCAACGTGAAATGGCGGTCGGACGCCGCGATCAGGATTGCGACCGGATCAGGTCTAGCCTCAGGAATAGCGGCCGGAAGCACAACCGGCGCCGGCGCGTGCGGCATCGCTTTGGCGACTTTGCTGCCAGAGCCAGATGCGCATCCTGTAATCAGGGCTGCGCACGCGACGACGACGGGGAGGTGTCCCTTGAAGTGCATCTAAGTCGTAAAAAGTTTAGACGGCAGGGTAACACGGCCCGTCTTTTGGGGTCAAACCGCTTACGGCTCAGCTGTTTACGGCAACCAGCCCGCGTATAAGAACACTTTGGCCGCTTCGCCGGCGTCTTTCGCCGACGGCGTGACTATCGTTCGCTCGCCGATCACGAGCTTTCGCCCCTCGCGAATCGCGTGACGAATGTCTTCCTCGCAGATGAATTGTTCTGGCGGATTCGGTACCTGAGCCTGGTCCGGTGCCAAGGGTGCCAATGGTGCCAAAGGTGCCGGGGTGGGTGCCATAGGTGCCATGGGTGCCAACCCGCGGGTCGCCAGAAACTTGTCTATTCGACTTATAAGTGCGTCGCTCGAAATTGACTCAGGTTGCGGCTTGACCGGCGCCTTTGGGAGGGCTGGCGCACCTGGCACATTGGCACTTGGCACCAACCCCTTTGGCACCTCTGGCACCGTTGGCACCCTAGGCACCGACGCGGGCCTCAATTCGTACGCGACTCTCTTGATATTGAGTAGGTGTTTAGGCGAAATGTTGTCCGAAGTAATGTTGCCGCCAAAGCCGCCGCAACCGAGCGTCATCGCCGGATCCAGGCCGGTCGTCAGCCCGATTGACCCGTGGGTGGTCGGGGTGTTCACGCAAATGCGATAGGCCGGCTTGTGCAGGCCGAATTCGAGGATCACCGCGTCGTTCTGCGAGTGGATCGACATGGTGTGGCCCATGCCGCCGTAGCGCAGAATCTCTTTGCAGCGCTCGCAGCCCTCGCGCCAGTCCTTCACCACGTAGTACGAGAGGACGGGGCAGAGTTTTTCGATCGAAAGAGGGAAGTCGCGGCCGACGCCCTTGAGCTCGGCGATGAGCGCGCGCGTGCCGGCCGGCACGGTGATGCCGAGCTTCCCGGCGATGACCATTGCCGATTTGCCGACAAACGCGGGGTTCGGCAGCCGCTGTGGTGACACCAGCTGTTTGCCGAGCGCATCCGCTTCCGCCGGTGACAGGAAATAGCCGCCTTGCTCCTGGAACTGCCGGCGCGCCTCGGCCTCGACCGCCTGATCGACCACCACCGAATTGGGCGATGAGCACAGCACGCCGTTGTCGAACGACTTTCCGGTCAGGATGTCGTTGGCGGCCTTGCGAATGTCGGCGCTCGATTCGATATAGCAGGGCGCGTTGCCGGGCCCGACGCCGTAGGCGGGTTTGCCCGCGCTGTACGCCGCGCGAACCAGCCCCATGCCGCCGGTGGCGAGGATCACCGACACCTCGCGCGACTTCATCAACTCCTGCGTGCCCTCGAGCGTCACGGTGCGCATCCATCCGATCGCGCTCTCGGGCAGCCCGGCGCGGCGGCCGGCCTCGTTCATGATGTCGGCCGCGCACGTGATGCACCGCGCGGCGGAGGGGTGGGGCGTCATCACGACCGCGCACCGCGCTTTCGTCGCGATCAGGATCTTGTAGATCGCCGTCGAGGTCGGATTGGTCGACGGGATCACGGCGGCGACGACGCCGAACGGCTCGGCGATCTCGATGATCTTGCGATCGTCGATCCGGTTGATCACGCCGACGGTCTTCATCGGGCGGATGAAGTCGTAGACCTGCTGCGACGCGAACAGGTTCTTCTGGGTCTTGTCGGCGACCACGCCGTAGCCGGTTTCTTCGACTGCCAGCCGCGCCAGGGATTCGGCCTGCGGGGTTACCGCCGCGGCCATGGCATCGACAATGGCGTCCACCTGTTGCTGGGAGAATTCGGCGAGGACGGCTTGCGCGGTCTTCGCGCGGCGCGCCAGCGCGCGGGCCTCCGCGATGGACGCCAGATCCTTGTCAGTTTGTGGAGGTGCGGCGCCGGGCCCCAAGCCTCAACCCTTCGGAAGAATGCGCTCGACGTCGGCATGCGGCCGGGGGATGACGTGCACCGAGACCAGCTCGCCGACGCGCCGCGCCGCGGCGGCGCCCGCGTCGGTTGCCGCCTTCACCGCGCCGACATCACCGCGCACGAGCACGGTGACATAGCCGGCGCCGATGTACTCGGTGCCAACGAGCGCCACGTTGGCCGCCTTGACCATGGCATCCGCCGCCTCGACCGAGCCGATAAAGCCCTTTGTTTCCACCATCCCGAGAGCATCGCCGCGCGGAGTGTCCATCTGATTGGCCTGCATGATATTCTCGTTTGAAGCCCTATGCAACGAAGAGACACGACTTATGGAGCTGTGGCGGCGGCTGTACTGCTAGGAGTGATAGCAGGCCTGATGGCCGGCGCCGCCGGCTGCAGCCCCGCCGAAGATACGTCGCCCGCCGTCGCGAATCTGCAGGTTTCACTGTCGCGCCCGAAACTCGCGCTCGGCAGCCCCGTGGAAGTGACGTACAAGATCACGGTCGCGCCGAATGCCCCGAACCTGGGCACGCGCCGGGTCTTCGCGCACTTCCTGGATGCCGATGAAGAGTTGATGTGGACCGACGATCACGACCCGCCCACCCCATCGACGGGTTGGAAGCCGGGCCAGGTGATCGAATACACCCGCACGATGTTCGCGCCGAGCTATCCGTACGTCGGCGCCGCGCAAGTGGTGGCCGGGCTCTACAGCCCCGGCACGAACGAGCGGCTCAAGCTGTCGAACGAGGATCGCGGCGATCGGTCGTACCAGGTCGCCACCTTCGAGTTGCTCCCTCAAACCGAGAACATCTTCGTGATCTTCAAGGACGGCTGGCACCCGGCTGAAGTGGTGGCCGAGGGCGCTGGCCGCACCGAGTGGCAGTGGACCAAGAAGGACGCAACGCTGGCGTTCCGCAATCCGAAGCGCGATGTGACGTTATTCCTGCAGGTCGACAACCCCGTCAGTGGACCGAATGCGGCAACGCAACTGACCATTCAGACGGGTAACCAGGTGCTGGCCACTGTGCCGTTGAGTGCGACGGAGGCGCCGGTCAGGAAGCTCCCCATCACCGCTGCTCAGCTTGGCACCGGTGATATGATAGAACTTCGTTTCACAGCTGATAAAACCTTCGTACCCGCGCTCGAACCCGCGATGAAAAGCGGTGATCCGCGCGAGCTCGGCGTGCGTGTCTTTCATGCGTTTGTTCAATAGCGACTTATGCGAAATAACCAATTACCAATAACCAATAACCAAAGGACTCCCGGAGCGGGAATTCTTTCGTTATTGGTAATTGGTTCTTTGTTATTCGCAAGCGACGCAAACGCAGAGATCGTCGTCTTCAAGACTGGCAGAAGCATGTCGGTGCAGTCCTACCGGGTTGACGGCGATCACGCCAGGCTCGTGCTGCGCGAGGGCGGCGAAGTGGCGTTCCCGGTCTCGATGGTGGCCCGCGTCGATGCCGATGAGGTGGCGTATCCGGTGCCGGCCGTCGCCATGACGACGACGCTTCCAACGCAGACCGCGATGATGCCGGGAGTCGCCGATGAAGCGCTCGCGGCTAAGCCGTTCGCCGATCTCATCGCCACGGTCGCGGCCGATCAGCAGATTGACGCGCGGTTGGTTCACGCCGTGATCGAGCAGGAATCCAACTATCAGGCTCGCGCCCGCTCGCCCAAGGGCGCTCAGGGCCTCATGCAGCTCATGCCGGCGACCGCGCGCCAGTACGGCGTCCGGAACTCCTACGATCCCCAGGCAAACGTCACGGCGGGTGTGCGGCACCTGAAAGACCTGATGAGCCGCTTCGAGCTGCCCCTGGCGCTGGCCGCCTACAACGCCGGGGAGGGAACCATCCGCCGTTATGGCGGCGTGCCCCCGTTCCCCGAGACCCAGAGTTACGTCAGCCGGATTCTCAAGAAGGCCGGCCGCTAGGCCAATCCGACAATCCAGCCGTCTAAAGGACGGAAATTGGTGCATTCTCTTAAGGGATGGAATTCCGCTGCCGGCTTGGCACCACATCGGGTGAAATCATCGAGGGCGTTTACGTCGCTCAAAGCGAAGCCGCCCTCAGGCGCGAGCTGGAGGACAAAGGACTGCACGTCCTTTCACTCAAGCCTCGCCTCGGCGTGGGCGGCTTGTCATTCGGCGGCGCCGGCAAGATCAAGCGCCACGAGTTCCTCGTGTTCAACCAGGAGCTGGCCACGTTGCTGAAGGCCGGCATGCCGCTGGTGCAGTCGCTCGACATTCTTCGCACCCGTCTCACCAATCCGCTGTTCAAGTCGGTGCTGGACGACGTGCACGAAAAGGTGCGCGGTGGCACGGCGCTGTCGGACGCGTTCGCGCTGCACGGCGAATTGTTCCCGAGCGTCTATACCGCGTCGTTGATGGCGGGCGAGCGCGCCGGCAATCTCGACTCCGTGTTGCGGCGTTTCGTGGCCTATTCCAAAACGGTCGACATGGTGCGCTCGCGAACCATCTCCGCGATGATCTATCCGGTCATCCTGGTCGGGCTTGCGGTGTTTCTCGTCGGCATCATCGCGGTGAAGGTGGTTCCGACATTCACCGAGTTTTACAGCAGTTTCGAGGCGGAGCTGCCGCTCTCGACGCGGATCATCGTCTGGGTGTCGAACTTCATTCGGTCGCAGATGTGGTTGATTCTGATCACGCTGGCGGCCGGCGGGGCGGCGTTCTTCAGTTGGATCCGGCAGCCCGGTCACGGCGCGCAGTTCGATCACCTGTTGTTGAAGCTGCCGTTGGTGGGGCCGAGCTTTCATAAATTCTCGACGTCGCAGATCGCGCGCACCATGGCCACGCTGCTTGGCGGCGGCATCCCGCTGGTGAATGCGATCGAAATCGCGGCAAAGGCGTCCGGCAATCGCCACATCGGCACCGAGCTCGACATCGTCGCGATCAAGGTCAGGGAAGGGCAGAGTTTCGCCGGCACCCTGCTCGAACGCAACACCGTGCCGGACGTGGCGATCAAGATGATTGAAGTGGGCGAGTCGACCGGTGCGCTGACCGAGATGCTCAACAGCCTCGCCGATTTCTACGACGAGGAAATCGAGACCGAGGTGGGCCGCTTCGTGACGTTGATCGAGCCGGCCATGCTGGTGATCATGGGCGTGGTGATCGCGACCATCGTGCTGGCGCTCTACCTGCCGCTGTTCCAGTTGACGTCGGTGGTCGGAAACCAGTGATGGATGTGACCCCCGACGACGCCCTCGACCCGGAGGCCCTCATCGAGGAGCCGGCCGCGCCGGAAGTGTCGGCCGAAGAGCGGACCGCTGAGGAGGCGGCGGCACGCCGGCTCGCCGATCGCTATCGGCTCGAGTTCCTCGACATGCTCGAGTTCCGGATCGATCAGGAGCTGTTCCGATCGATCCCCGCGGACCTGATGTTGCGCTACGGCTTTGTGCCGTTCCGCCGCGACGGCAAGTCGCTCGTCATCGTGGTGTCGGACCCGACCGACCTGCCGATGATCGACGAGCTGTCGGTGATTCTCGGCACGCACGTGAAGGTCATGGTGGGCGCGCGCTCGGCGATCGAGGGCATGCTCAAGAAGAGCGAAAGCTCGCAGCGCGTGCTCGACGATGCGACCGAAGAATTCAAGATCCAGGTCCTCAAGGACGACGAGGCCGGCGAAGACAACCTGACCGTCGAGCGGCTGACGAGCGACAGCAGCCCGATCATCCGGCTCGTCGACTCGACCATCTATACGGCCATCCAGCGGCGCGCCAGCGACATTCACATCGAGACGCAGGACGACGCGGTGTATGTGAAGTACCGCATCGACGGCGTGCTGCAGTCGGCGATGCGGCCAATCGCCAAGCGCTTTCACAGCTCGATCCTGTCGCGCATCAAGGTGATGGCCGAGCTCGACATCGCCGAGAAGCGCGTGCCGCAGGACGGCCGGTTCCGGCTGCGCGTGCCCGGCAAGACCATCGACTTCCGCGTCTCGATCATGCCGAGCGTGCACGGCGAAGACGCCGTGATCCGTATTCTCGACAAGCAGTCGATGAGCGAGCAGTTCACCGAGCTGCGCCTCGACATCCTGGGGTTCCCCGACGAGGAGCTCAGGCGGTTCCGTAAGTACATTCGCGAGCCGTACGGGATGGTGCTCGTCACCGGACCGACCGGCAGCGGCAAGACCACGACGCTGTATGCGGCGCTCGCCGAGATCAGGACGATCGAAGACAAGATCATCACGATCGAAGACCCGGTCGAGTACCAGCTCAAGGGCATCACGCAGATCCCGATCAACGAGAAGAAGGGGCTGACGTTTGCGCGCGGGCTGCGATCGATCCTCCGTCACGACCCCGACAAGGTGATGGTCGGCGAAATCCGCGACCCCGAGACGGCGCAGATTGCGATCCAGTCGGCGCTGACCGGCCACCTGGTGTTCACGACCGTCCACGCCAACAACGTGTTCGACGTGCTCGGCCGCTTCCTCAACATGGGCGTCGAGCCGTACCAATTCATTTCCGCGCTCAACTGCGTGATGGCGCAACGGCTGGTCCGCAAGATTTGCGTGGCGTGCAAGCACCCGGTGGTGATCGATCCGCTGCTGCTGGCCGAGTCGGCGATCGACGTGGCGCTGGCGGCCAAGCACACCTTCTATGAGGGCACCGGCTGCATCGAGTGCAGCGGCACCGGCTTCAAGGGCCGCATGGCAATCTGCGAGCTGCTCGACCTGACCGATCACATCCGCGAAATCATCCTGGAGAAGCGGCCGATTTCCGAAGTGAAGCGCGCGGCCCGCGAGCAGGGCATGCGGCTGCTGCGCGAGTCGGCGGTCGACCGCGTGCTGACCGGTGAGACGACGCTGCGGGAGATCAACAAGGTGACGTTCGTCGAATGAGCCTCGCCGACTTCTTCCAGGCGGCGCCGCCCGACGTGGCCATTGAAATCGATCACGGGCACGTTGGCGCGGCCCGGCTGATCTGGCGCGGCGGGCAGGCCGTGATCGCCGCGCACGCCACCGAGCCGTTGCCGTCCGGCGCCGTCGTGCCGTCGCTGGCCACGTTGAACATGCCGGACGTGCCGCTGGTGGCGCAGGCGATTCGCCGCGTGCTGGCGCAACTGGGCACGAAAGCGACGCGCGTCGCCCTGGTGATCCCCGACACGGTGGCGAAGGTGTCGTTGCTGAAGCTCGAGAACATCCCGCCCAAGGCCGCGGACCTGCAGGAGATCGTCCGGTGGCAGGTGCGCAAGAGCGCGCCGTTTCCGATCGAGCAAGCGGTGGTGAGCGTCACGCCCGGCGCGGCGTCGCCGGAGGGCGGCCACGAGCTGGTGGTGTCGCTCGCGCGCGCCGACGTGGTGCAGCAGTACGAGCAGGCGTGCGAGATGGCCGGCGCGCATGCGGGCCTCGTCGACCTGGCGACCTTCAGCGTGATCAACGGGATTCTCGCCGGGCAATCGGCGCCGTCGGGCGACTGGCTGCTGGTGCACGTGACCGACTCGTATCTCACGCTGGCCGTGATTCGCGATCGCTCGCTGTTGTTCTTCCGCAACCGCAGCGAGGAAGGCGAGGGCACGCTCGCGGACCTGATCCACCAGACGGCGATGTATTACGAAGATCGCCTGCACGGCGGCGGGTTTGCGCGCGTCCTGATCGCCGGCGCGGCGCGGCTGCCGAGCGGCGCCGAAACCGTGCGGCGCGGGCTGGAGGAACGGCTCGGCATCAACGTCGAGTCGGTCGATCCGCGCGCGGCGGCCTCGCTGGTCGATCGCATCGGTGCATCACCAGAGCTGCTCGACGTGCTGGCGCCGCTGGTCGGCATGCTGCTGCGCGAGCAGAGGGTGGCCTAGGTGAGCGTCTCAACGATGCTGCGGACCAACCTCTCGACCCGGCCTTTCTACAACGACCGCGGCGTTCGCGTCGCGATCGGCGCGGTGGCGCTGGTCGCGCTCGGCCTCACCATTTTCAACGCCGCCGAAGTGTGGCGGCTGCAATCGCAGAACCGCGAGCTCGGACAAGTTGTTCGAGAGAGCGACAGTCAAGTGCGGGGACTGCGCGAGAAGGCGCGCGAGATTCGGCAGTCGCTCAACCGCGACGAGCTGGCCGCGATTGAGCTGAAAGCGCGCGAAGCCAACCAGCTGATTGACCGGCGTGCGTTCTCGTGGACGGAGCTGCTCAACCAGTTCCAGGCGACGCTGCCACCCGACGTCCGCATTGCCGGGGTGCAGCCGCAGATCGACGCGGACGGCCGCATGCTGGTGGCCGTGACCGTCGTCTCGAGGACACTCGAGGACCTCGACGCCTTCATCGAGGCGCTCGAGGCCACCGGCTCGTTCACCGGCGTACTGTCGCGACACGACACCGCCGACGAAGACGGGACACTGCACTCGGCGATCCAGGGCTATTACCACCTGGCGGCGGCCAAGCCCGCCCCTGCGGCCATCCCTGCTCCGCCGGCGTCTGAACCTGCGAAGGAGGCACGGTGAAGGCGCTCTTCACGGTCGGCTCCGAGGTCCCATTCGCCCGCGTCGTCAGCGACCATCGTCGCGTGCTGGTGCCGTTAGGTGCAGTACTGATCATCAACCTGGTCGTGCTGGTGGCGGTGGTGCTGCCGCTGCGGCGGTCAGTGCAATCGGCGGATATCCGGTCGCGGGCGGCGGCGGTGGCGCTACGAGACGCGATCCTGGACCTGAACAGCGCTGAGGCGACTCGCGAAGGGCAGGGGCAGGCCAGGAAGGATCTCGAGCGCTTCTACAAGGATGTGCTGCCCGCGGGTGTGTCGGCGGCGCGGCGTCTGACCAACCTCAAGCTCGGTCAGATGGTGCGCCAGCACGACGTGAATTTTCAGCGCAGCGCATCGTCGCCGGAGACCAACCGCGATTCGGAGCTGGAGCGGCTGAAGATCAGTTACACGCTGTCGGGAGATTGGGAAGACATCCGGATGCTCATCCACGATATCGAGACCGGACCGGATTTCGTGGTGATCGATAACGTGGTGCTCCAGGAAGGCAGCGAGGCGAGCGCGCCGTTGTCGCTCTCGCTCGACCTGTCGACGTATTACCGCGTGGGTCCGCATGCTCCGTGATCGACGCGTGTGGCTCGGGGTCGCCGCCGTCGCGGTGCTGGTGCTGGCCTGGCGGGTCTGGATGCCGGCTGCGGCGCCTGTGGCGACCGAGCCGCGCGCCACGCGCCCGGGCGGCAGCGCACGGGCGAACGGGGACGCGGAGCCGATCGTGCTGCGTCCGGTCAAGCTCGACGCGTTGAGCGCGAGCCGCGAGCAGCCCAACGCGGGGAAGCGGAACCCGTTCCGCTTTCAACCGAAGGCCGCTCCGCCGCCGCCGCGTCCGGTGACCCTGGCGCCGACTGTGCCCATCGTGCAAGGGCCGGCCCCGCCGCCCGTGCCGGCAGGACCGCCGCCTCCACCGCCGATCCCGTTGAAGTTCATCGGGATGGTGGAACGAGCGAACGGCGTGAAATGGGCCGTATTGAGCGACGGTAAGTCGGCGCCGCAGCACGGGAAAGAAGGCGATGTGATCGACGGGCGCTACAAAATCGTGAAGATCGGGACCGAGTCGATCGAGCTCACGTATGTCGATGGCCGCGGGAAGCAGACGGTCAGGCTGACGGGACAGTGATCAAGGCAGAAGGCAAAAGGCAGAAGGCAAAAGGCAAAAGGCAAAAGGCAGAAGGCAAAAGGCAAAAGGCAAAAGCTGAATGACGATGAGGCGTGTCGTTGGTGTCGTGATGGCCGTGGCGATGGCCGCTGTGCTGGCGGGCTGCGCGACCGGCCGGGCGTTTGCGCGCGGCGACGCCGCGGCGCAGGCGGGGGATTGGGAATCCGCGGTCGGATTCTACCGCCAGGCGCTGCAGAACGATCCCGATCGGCCCGACTACAAGATTGCCCTCGAGCGCGCGATGGTCGCGGCCGCCGACATGTACGAAGAGCGCGGCAAGCAGCTCGAAGCGTCGGGACAATTGGAAGAGGCGCTGCGACACTTCCGCAAGGCGCAGGAGTTCGAGCCCTCCAACCGCCAGCTCGGCGCGCACGCCGCCGAGATCGAGCGCACGCTGCGCGATCGTATGGAGGCGGCGTCGGTGCGTCCCGAGTTGGAGAAGATGCGCGCGGCGGCACGGCGCAGCATCGAGCCCGTGCTGAGCCCGACCAACCCCGAGCCGCTGCTCGTCAACTTCGTCAACACCGGCCTGCGCGACATCCTGACCTTCATCGGCAATTACTCAGGCATCAACGTCACGTTCGATCGTGATTTCCAGGATCGATCGATCACGCTGAAGCTGGAAGACGTCTCACTGGAACAGGCGCTCCAGCAGATCATGATTGCCAACCAGCTGTTCTACAAAGTGCTGAACGAACGCACCATCATCATTGCCACCGACAGCACCGCGAAGCGGGTGCAGTACGAAGAGCAGGTCATTCGCACCTTCTTCATCTCCCATTCGGACGCGACCGAGCTGGCGCAGCAGTTGACCGGCTTGATCCGGGTGGCAGGCCAGGCGGTGCAGCCGGTGATTCAACCGAACAAGACCGCCAACACCATTACTGTTCGCGCCACCGGGCCCGTGGTGCAGATCATCGAGCGCATGATCGAGTCCAACGACAAGCCGCGCGCCGAGGTCATGGTCGACGTGCAAATCCTGGAAGTGAGCCGCGAGCGCACCAAGAGCTACGGCCTCGACCTGGGCAGCTATGCCATCAGCACGGTGTTCTCGCCCGAAGCGGCCCCCGGCGCCGACGCCAAGCCGTTCAACCTCAACACCATCTCGACCGGCGTCAGCACCGCCGACTTTTATATGGCCGTGCCCTCGGCGGTGGTGCGGTTCCTCGAAAGCGATTCGCAGACCAAGGTGCTGGCAAAGCCGAACCTGCGCGGCACGGAAGGGCAGAAGCTGTCGCTCAACCTCGGCGAAGACGTGCCGGTGCCGAGCACCACGTTTACGCCGATCGCGGCTGGCGGCTCGGCCGCCAATCCACTGGTGTCCTACGGGTATCGCACGATCGGCATCATCGTGAACATGACGCCGACGCGCGTGACCTACGAGGGCGACATCCTCCTCGACATCTCGATCGAGAACAGCGCGCGCGGGCAAGACACTAACATCGCCGGCCAGAACCTGCCGTCGTTCTTCTCGCGTAAGGTCGAAACCAAGCTGCGGCTGCGCGACGGCGAGTCGAACCTGCTGGCCGGGCTGCTGCGCGAAGACGAGCGCCGCTCACTCACCGGTTTCCCCGGCATCATGCGGCTGCCGATCGTCAGGCAGCTGTTCTCGAACAACGAAAACAACATCAAGCAGACCGACATCGTGATGCTGTTGACGCCGCGCATCGTGCGGACCCACGAGCTCAGGGCGTCGGACATGAGCCCGATTTACATCGGCACCCAGAGCAATATGTCGCTCGGCGGCCCGCCGCCGGTGATTGGCGGCGAGCCTGAACCGCCGCCCGCCGCGCCGCCGGCGCCTGCCACCCCGCCGGTGCCGCCGGTCGGGACGCCCGCCTTGCCGGCCGGGCTCAAGCCGCCCGCGACGCCGGTGCTGCCGACCGGATCGACGCAGCAACCCGTGGTGCCGCCGGGCAGCTCACCGATTCCGGGGATGACGACCGCCCCCGCGGCGGCAGCGCCGCCGGCGCCGACCCCGACACCCGTCGCACCGCCGGAACCGCCGCCGCCGTCGCCACCGGTGAAGCAGGTACAGGTGCAACCCGCGCCGCCGGTGGCCGCGCCGCCCGCACTGGCGCCGCCCGCGCGGATCACACTGAGTCCGCCCACTGAAATGCGGGTCGGAAGCGGTCCGTACACCATTCCGATCTCCGTTGCCGGCGCGAGCCGCCTGTCGACGATCACGATTTCCGTGACCTACAACCCGGCGTTGATCCGCGTCCGCAGCGTGCAAGAGGGCACCTTCATGCGCCAGGGCGGCATCGCGCCGGCGTTCAGCAGCCAGATCGACGAGAAGAGCGGCCGCATCGACATCGTTGTCACCCGTCCGGGTGATCAGACCGGCGCATCGACCGCGGGGCTGCTCGCGGCGATCCTGCTCGAGCCGCTGACACCGGGGACCGGCTCGCTGTCGGTGAGCGGTTCGGCAAGCGTGCCAGGTGGCGCGGCCGCGGCGCTGCAATTCCTGCCCGCCGGCATCACGGTGCGATGATGCTGGAACGCGGCTATACCTTCGTCGAGCTGCTGGTGGTCACGACGATCGTGATCATCCTGGCGTCGGCGGTGCAGCCGCTGGCCAGGGTCACGATCCAGCGCGCGCGCGAGGTCGAGTTGCGGCGCATGCTGCGCGAAATGCGCACCGCGATCGACAAATTCAAGGACGCCGCCGATGCCGGGCAGATCCCGACGACCGAGCTGAAGGCCAACAGCGAAGGCTACCCGCCGGACCTGCAGACGCTGGTCGACGGCGTGTCGGTGGCCAACGACGCCACCGGCCGCAAGCTGAAGTTTCTGCGGCGCGTGCCGCTCGACCCCACGACCGGAGACGATGACTGGGGCCTGCGCGCCTACCAGGACAAGCCGGATACCACGAGCTGGGGCGGGCAGAATGTCTACGACGTCTACTCGAAGAGCCAGGGAACGGCCCTTGACGGCACTAAATACCGTGATTGGGACTAAGAAGAATCTCAGAATGCAGATTTCAGATTGCAGAAGTACAGCGGACCGCGGCTTCACGATGATCGAAATGCTGATCGTCATGACGCTGATCATCATCCTGGCCGGCTTAGGCATGGTCCAGTACCGCACCAGCGTCCAGCGCACCGAGGAAGCGGTGCTCAAGGAAAACCTGTTCCGGCTGCGCGACGCGATCGATCAGTACTACGCCGACAAGACGAAGTACCCGGGGTCGCTCGGTGACCTGGTGAGCGAAGGCTACATTCGTGAAGTGCCCAAGGATCCGATGACGCAGTCGTCCGATTCGTGGCAGACCACGCCGGCGGAGCCGGATGCGAATAATCCTGCCAGCTCGGTGGGCATTTACGACGTCAAGAGCGGATCGGATCGGACGGGGCTCGATGGCACCAGGTACAGCGAATGGGACTAAGCACCTGACCTGACAGTGCAGAGTTAAGAGTTAAGAGTTAAGAAGAAGGCCGGTTTGCGGAGACGCATGCCGGCCTTCGTATGTGCGGGGCCCGCGCCCGACTACGGAACATTCACGACAAAGGACGTCGTTCCAGTTGCGCCGCTCGCGTCGGTTGCGGAGGCGTTAAGGGTAAACGTTGTGCCCGACGCGCCCGTCGTGGTAGTGAAGCTGCCGCTTCCCGAACCCGTGTAAACGATAGCCCCGGTATCCGACCGAGTGACCGTCACACTCGCGATCGGAGACCCACTGCCGGAGGGGGTTGCCGTTACAGTGAAGCCCTCCGACGAATTTGCCGTAATCGGACTCGTGTTCGAGAGAGAAACGGTCGGCTTGCTGGTCGTCACGATCACGGAGCACGATGAGGAGCCACGTTGGCCGGCGGTATCGGTGACGACGGCCGTAACCGAGAAACCACCGTCTGTGGTGTATGTCTTCGTGAATCCGGTCGGGCCGGTAATCTGACCAAGGTTGCGCGTGGTTCCGTCGCCAAAGTCCACGGTCACGTTTTGAATAGGGAAAGTGCTCGTCGGCGGCGGCGTCACCGTGTACGAACCTGGTACCCCCGTGTTTTGGGTCGCCGTGGGGCAGGTAATCCCTATCGTTGGCAACACTCTCGTGACGTTTACCGAGAACGAGCCGGTTCCTTGCTGGCCGATCTGATCGGTGGCGGTCGCCGTGACGGTGTACGAATCCGCGCGTTCGTAGGCATGAGACACGGTCGTTGCGCCGGTGATCGGCCCCAGGTTCCGTGGTGCAGACCCGTCGCCCCAATTCACGATGACGTCGCGAATCGGCGCGCCGCCCGCTGGAACCGTCGGTGTAATGGTGAAGTTCGCCGTTAGGCCCGCGGTGGCGGTGGCTGGACCAGTGACAGTTACAGCAGGCGCATTCACCACGCTCACGGTGACGTCGCCGGTTTTTGCTCCCACGGTGGCGGTGACCTTCGACGTGCGGCTGGTCGTCAGCGTCGTGCGCGCTTCGCCGTTCGCATCGGTGGTACTCGTGCCAGGACTGACCGAACCATTGTCGGTCGTAAACAAGACCGGCGCGTTGGGCAGGGGACCGCCGCTGACGTCGTTGACCGTCACGATGATCTGCGAAGACCCGCCGGCCTGAGGAACATTCGGGGGTTCTGCACGCACGCGGAGGGTCTCGGCCCCAGCCGTGCCCACTTTGACTTCGAGGTCGGCGGCCGTCTTTGCGCCTCCTGAAAAAGCGCCGATCTTCGCGACGCCGGACTGGGTTCCAGTAAACGTGACCCTCGCCGTCCCTCCGTTGGTTCGCGCCTCCAGCGGTTCGATCACCCCGAACGACGAGGTGAACGTGACAACGGTGCCGTTTTGCACGGGCGTGCCGGCAGACTCGATGACCGCGGCCGTGACTTCCGCCGTCCCGTTGATCGGCACCGACGTCTTATTGATCGTGAGCGTGATTGTCGACCCGGTCGGCGAGACCAGCGACATCTTGTCGCAGCCCCACAGCGTGGCGAAAGCGACAGCCAATATGAGAACTGATGGGCGGATGCGTGACACTGAAAGTCCTGTTAAATATAATAGGTGCATGAAGTTAGCGGGTCAAGGCTTGTCCGCCGAAGCGGGGCGAAGGCTGGACGCATCGCGTGGTTACGCCATGGCGGCCCTGCTCGTCGGCATGAGCGTGATGGCGGTCATCATGGGAGCTCTGCTGCCGGTGTGGACCCAGATGGCGACGCGCGAGAAGGAAGCAGAGCTGGTGTTCCGCGGCAACCAGTACGTGCGCGCGATCGGCCTCTTCCAGCGCAAGTTCGCCAACACCAACCCGCCGACGATCGATCTGCTCGTTGAGCAACGTTTTCTCCGTAAAAAATTCAAGGACCCGATCACCAACGACGACTTCCAGCCGATTTTCGCCAATCAAGCCATGCAAGGCGTTAGCGCGCCCACCGGCGCTCAGCGACCTGGACAACAAGCCACAGCGGCGCTCGGTACTCCCGCGCAGCAGACGATCCAGGCGGGTTTCGGCAGCACGGGCGCCACGGCGGCCGGCGGCATCATCGGCGTCACGTCGAAAAGCAAGGAATCCTCGATCAGGATCTACAACGGCCGCGACAAATACAACGAGTGGGCGTTTATCTACATTCAGACGGCGCAGCGGCCCGGCGGGCCGGGAGCCGCGGTGCCAGGGCAGGGAATTCGCCAGAATCCTGGTGGCCCGGGTGGCCCGGGCGCGCCAGGCGGGGGGCCTGGCCAGGACGGGCGGCCTGGTCCATTCGGCATGCAGCCGGGCGCGTTTGGAAATCCTGGGCAACGTGGCCCTGGCGGACCGGGCGGCCCGTTCAATCCGGGCGGGTCGCAGCCGAGCCGACCGCCCATCGGTTTCCCAAGCCCATTTGGGCCTGGGCAGCAGCCGCCACAGCCCAACGTCCGTCCGCCAGGTTAAAACAAAGTGCGTACGGTGCGTACAGTGCGAAGGGTGCGTACGGTGCGCGGGTGCCATGGGTGCCAAGAGTGCACCCGCTACTTGGATAGGTCGGCCACAACAGCGTCGTGCAGCGCGCGCCGCGCTTGTTGAATGCCCTCACCCTCCCGGGTCGGATGGACGCGGTTCGACAGCAACGCGACGTAGAGATCCTGCGCGGGATCGATCCACAGCGACGTCCCCGTGAATCCGGTATGACCGATCGCGTGCGGCGACAGCTTCGTCCCGCACGACGAGGTCGGCAGCATCGTGTCCCACCCCAGCGCGCGTGAGCTGCCGGGCGTCGCGGATCGTTGCGCGAAGCGGGGCCGCGCGGGAGAGTTGAGCCACCAGCGCGCGCAGGCGCCGACCGCGGCCGCCGTCCCGAAGAGTCCGGCGTGGCCGGCGACGCCGCCGAGTACCGCCGCATTCTCGTCGTGAACCACGCCGCGCGTGTCCTCGCCGAGCGCGCCGGCTTCGGTTGGCGCCGTGCGCTCGAGCCACTCAGACGGCGGGCGTCCACCTTCGCGCTCCGCGCTACGGTGGACAAGAAAGCGAAGCTCGATCTGCGGGCCGAGCTCGTGGTTGCGCCAGAGATCGAACAGGTGATCGAGCGGCGCGCCAGCCGCGTTCTCGATCGCAAAGCCCAGGAGCATGAACCCCGGGTCGCTGTATATCGCCTTGGTGCGAGGCAGGTACTCGAGCGGCTCCTCGCAGATGGCCTGCTCGAACGACGCGCGGCCGCGGCGGGATTGGAAATAATGGCGGTGCCCTGGCAGCCCCGAACAGTGCTCCAGCAAATCCTGAATCGTCACGGCCTCGCGCTCTTCACCGCTCCACGAGTCGATCCAGCGCCGCACCCGATCGTCCAGGCGCATGCGAGCGCTGTCGAGCTGCGGCACCATCAGGGCTGCGGTGGCGAGCACCTTGGTCAGTGAGGCGAGATCGTAAATGGTGGCGTCGGTGACCGGTGGCGCACCCTCAGCGTAGGTGAGCGAGCCGCGTGCGATTGTGCCGATGGCGCCGGACTTTCTGCCGATCTCGACGACCGCTCCCGGGAACACGCGCGTGGCAATCGCATCATTCAAGACCTTGACTGCGCGCTCGAACGGTTGCTGAGTCACGTCAAGAATCCGCAGCCGCCGCGCGCGGCGAGCGGCTCGATCTGACCAGGGCCACGACGCAGGTCGTCACCGAGCCGATCAGCACGTACCAGGTGAATGCGATCTTGCCGTCCCACCAGACCGCGGTCATCACGAGGAGGCCGGCGATCATCCCGGCGAAGGTGTCGCGTTCGGTCACCGACGGCGCCAGGGTACCCAGCAGGAACGCGCCGAGCACGGCGCCCGACGCGAATCCCAGTACCGCCAGCCCGGCGTCGAGCACGGAGCGCTCCATGAACTGCCCGCCGATGGCGACCGCCAGCTGCACGAGGCCCCACGCGACCGTCGCCTGCTTCGAGATCCGCATCTGCGTGGCCTGGTCCGCCGACGGATTGATGTACGGCAGATAGAAATCGGTGACCGTCGTGGCGGCCATCGCATTGAGCGACGGAGACAGCGCCGCAGCGATGATGGCGGCGACGATGAAGCCGGCGAGGCCGTGGGTCAGCTCGTTCACCACGAAGATCGGCAGGATCTGATCGGTGCGCGCCAGCGGCTGGGGCAGCGGCGCCTGCAGGTAGAAGGCATAGAGCATCACGCCGATCAAGAGGAACAGCACGAACTGCGCGAACACGATGAAGCCGCTCAGAATCAAGCCGCGTGACGCTTCGCGGGCGCTGCGCGCCGAGAGCAGGCGCTGCACCAGGTACTGATCGGTGCCGTGGGTCGCGAGCGTCAGCGCGATGCCGCCCAGCACGCCGGACCAGATCGTATAGACCTTGCTGAAATCGAGGGAGAAATCAAAGACGGCAAAGCGCCCGGTCTCACGACCGACCCGCACGACCTCCGCCCATCCGCCGTCGATGCGGTTGAGCAGGGCAACGGCAACCGCTGCCGCGCCGGCGATGTAGACGAACATCTGCACGACATCGGTCCAGATCACTGCCGACACGCCGCCGCGCATCGTGTAGACGATCATCGCGGCGCCGAGCACGATGACGACCCACGTCACCGGCAATTGCGTGACAACAGAAATGACCAGCGCGGTCGTGAACAGGCGAATGCCGTCCGCCAGCGATCTCGTGATCAGGAAAATAATCGCGGCCAGCGTCTTGACCCTCGTGCCGAACCGTCGCTGCAGCAGCTCGTACGACGTGAACAGTTCGCCCCGGAAGTACGCCGGGATGAACAACACGCTGACCAGCACGCGGCCAATCACATAGCCGATGGCCAGCTGCAGGAAGGTCATGTTGCCGGCGTAGGCGGTCGCCGGAATGCCGATGAAGGTGAGCGTGCTGGTTTCGGTGGCGACGATGGTGAAGCAGATGGCCCACCACGGGATGCTGCGCCCGGTCAGGAAGTAATCGCGGGTCGTCTTCTGATAGCGCGCAAACCACGACCCGAAGGCGGTGATCGCCAGCAGGTAGACGCCGATGACGAGGTAATCGACGGCCGAAAGCGCCATGGGCCGAAGTCTAGTGCGACCCGGCTCCGAATGCGGCGCGGCCGAGCTCGCCGAGCGTCACGGCGCTGTTGGGCGGCGCGATCAGGGCGTCATACGAGAAGAGGATGATGCCCGCGGTGCCAAGCTTGCGCGCCGCCGCGATGTGCTGCAGCGTCTGCGCGGCCGAGAGGCGATACGCGCCGATGCCCGCCCAGACCGGACGCGAGCCTGCAGAGTCGATCGCCGCGGCGATCTGCTGCTGAAACACTGCGGCATCGGTGGTGTACGCCATCGGGCACAGCACGTCGACGAGCGACAGGTCCAGCCACGCGCGCCAGTCCTGCAGGCGATCGTCGAGCGCGTGCTGCGCGTCCGGCACCACCGCCGCGCTCACCAACGCGCCGGGGCGTTCCGCCTTCACCGCCGCACGGATTCGGGTCACGAGCGCCGTCAGCCGCTCGCGACGGAAGTCATTCCACCGCTCGCGAAAAAGATTGGGATAGGCGATCGGGTCGAGCAATTCGCGCGCCGCGGCTTCGCTACGCTCGCGGTCGGTCAGCGCCGGGAAGATGGCGGCCTTGAACTGTTCGAGTGAAGCCGCGCTGTAGTCGAAAGTCTCGTTCGGGTAGCGCACGTAATCCAGGTGCACACCGTCGATCGCGTAGTTACGGGCCAGCTCACCGATCACCGCCGCCGTGTGTGCTTGTGCCGCCGGATGAAGCGGCGAGGTGTAAAGACCCTCGACATCATCGGCATTGGCTCGGGTCCAGCGCGCCAGCCGGCCGAGGTAGGCAGGGCTCCGAAGATCGATCTTCTTCATCTCGGCGGCGAGCTCGCGCGGGACCATCAACCATTCGGGCGCCCGGTAGACCACGTGATCGCGCGAAGCCGGCAGGCTGGCCGCGCTCGACACCAGGTTGACGGCGACCCACGCGTGCACCTTCAGGCCGGCCGTGTGCGCCAACTCGAGCGTCGTCTTCAGCGGATCGAAGTCTGGTCTTGACAGCAGCTCCGATGCCCGCGGCTCGATCGTGCCGTTGAAATACACATCGCCGCGGCCGCGCACCTGGATGAGCAGCGTGTTGAAGCCGCCGGCTTCGGCGGCCCGCACCATCTGGCGGATGGCATCCGGCGACGACAGCGTGGTGCGCGTGACCCAGAGCGCGCGGGTCTGATCGGGAGCGAGAGTGAATCCCGCCGAAGCCTTGGCGAAGGCGGACGGACGTAGCGGGGCGGCGAGCAGCAGGCACAACGCCATGCCAGAGACGGCGAGGACCACAGGGAGAGATGCGCGCTTCATGGGAAACGACCAATTGTAAACTAGTGGCATGTACGTTCGATACCTAAAGCGGGCCGTTCCTACGGAACGGCCCCAGTGCCTTCGATGAGCAACGATGTTCGATACTTTCCATTTCGTTGATACGCTCCACTGAGGATGCACGTACTGGGAATCGACGCCGGGGGGACCAAGACCGTGGCCCTGCTGGCCGACGCCGACGGCCGCATCGTGGCGGAGGGCCGCGCCGGCGGCGCGAACCTGCAGGCCTACGGCGAACTCGAGGTCGAGAAGGTGCTGCACGGCGTGATCGACCTGGCGCTCGGTGAGCGGCCCGTCGTGCCGGCCGCGGTGTGCCTGGGCCTCGCGGGCGTCGACCGGGAAGGTGACGGCCAGATCATCCGCGACATCATGAAACGCCTGGGCTTTCGCGCTCACACGTTGATCGTCAACGACGCGCTGATCGCACTGGTCGCAGGTAACGGCGGCATCGGTCCCCGCCTTCGCCAAGGCTTCGGCGCGGCTGACGCCGGAGTCGTGCTGGTGTCCGGCACCGGCTCGATTGCCTACGGCGTGAACCGCAGCGGCGGGGCGGCACGCGCCGGCGGCTGGGGGTCGTCGCTCGGCGACGAAGGCTCTGGCTATTGGATCGGCCGCCGGGTGCTCGCCGCAGTGGTGCGCGACGCCGACGGACGCGGGCCGCGGACCGCGCTCACGTCAATGGTGCTCGAACGCTTTGGCCTGTCGCGGCCCGAGCAGCTTGTCGCAGCGATCTATGACGACGTGACCGGCCGCAGCGCGATCGCCTCGCTCGGCGCGACGGTGGAACGCGCCCGTGCCGACGGCGATCTGGTCGCCATCGAAATCCTTCGCGATGCCGCCACCGAGCTCTCTCTGGCCGCATCGTCGGTCGTGACCCGACTGGAGATGCGTGGCGATCAGTTTCCGACATGGCTCGCCGGGGGGCTCCTCACTGGAGTGCCGTGGCTGGCCGCTGAAGTGACGCGTCACCTCGCCGAGGTCGCGCCTCGCAGCGTGGTCGCGCCGCTCACGGTTGAACCGGCGATCGGCGCCGTGCGGCTGGCCTTGGCCGAGGCGCAGGGCGGCGTGCAGGTGCCGGTGTATCTCGGTCCGCCGGCGGCAGGTCGCGGGTGATCATTCAACGCTTCGATCACGAAGATGCGCTCGCCTCCGCCCTGGCTTCGCGGCTGATTGACGCGATCGTGCGCAACCCGAGACTGGTGCTCGGGCTCCCGACCGGCCGTACCCCGCTGCCGGTGTATCGCGCGCTTCGCGACCTGACGGCGCGTGCCCTCGTCGATTGGTCGGCCGTGCGCACCTTCAACCTCGACGAGTTTGCGGGCCTTGGCGGCGACGACCCGGGTAGTTATCGCGCGTTCATGCAGGAGGCGTTGTTCGATCACATTCCGATCGATCCGGTAAACATCGCGATGCTCGACGGCGGCGCGCCAGATCTCGCCGAGGAATGCCGCCGTTACGAGAAGGCCATCGCTGACGCGGGCGGCATCGACATCCAGATCCTCGGGATTGGCGCCAATGGCCACATCGGGTTCAACGAGCCCGCCGACGAGCTCCACGCGCACACCCACGTCGCGACGCTGCAGCGGGCGACCCTCGACGCCAACGCCATGCTGTTCGGCGGCGATCCGGGCCGGGTTCCGAAGTGCGCGCTGTCGATGGGCATGGCCACCATCCTGGGGGCCCGGCAGATTGTGATGATCGCGCTTGGCGAGGAGAAGAGCGACTGCGTGGCGGGGATGGTGACCGATCTGATCACCACGCGGTTACCGGCGTCGTTCCTGCAGGTGCACCCGCACGTGACCGTGATGCTCGATCACGCGGCGGCGAGCAAGCTCGTTTAGGTCTCGCCTCGAAGCACTGCGCGCAAGCGCGCTTCGATGTCTTCGCCGATCGCTTCGCGGATCCGATCATCCGACTTGCGGAGACGCGCCTGTGCCTTCGCATAGGTCAGCCCGGTCTTCTGCATCACGATGGCGATCTTCACGTTCCACCGCGCGCGCTTGAGCAGCGCGTCCGCCTCCTCGTAGCTGAGGTCCGTCACGATGTGCACGATGCGGCAGGCGCGGTCGCGCAGCTTGTCGGATCCGAGCGCGTTGACGTCGACCATCAGGTTGCCGTAGGTCTTGCCAATCAGGATCATCGCCGACGTCGTCAGCATGTTGAGCACGAGCTTGGTCGCGGTGCCGGCCTTGAGGCGCGTCGAGCCGGCGATGATCTCGGGCCCGACGGCTGGCGCGATCGTGAGGTCGACGAAGGCCTGCAGCTCGTTGCGAGGGTCGCACGTGACGAACACGACTCGCGCACTGGCTTGTCGCGCGCTCGTGAGCGCACCCCGCACAAACGGCGTCATGCCGCTGGCCGACACGCCGATGACGACGTCTTTCTTGGTCGGATCGAGGCGGGTGATGGCGCGCGCGCCTTCTTCGTAGTTGTCTTCGGATCCTTCCTTCGCGCGGATCAGGGCGCCCTGGCCGCCGGCCATGATGCCCTGCACCAGCAGTGGATCGGTGCCGAACGTCGGCGGCATCTCGGCCGACTCGACGACGCCAAGGCGCCCGCTGGTACCGGCGCCGACAAACACCAGCCGTCCGCCCTTGCGAAGCGCCTTTGCGCACATGTCGGCGCCCAGCGCGATGCGATCGCGCTCCTTGTGGACCGCGGCCAGCATGCGCCGGTCTTCGGCGAGCATGATGTCGACGATGCCACCGGCGTCGAGCTTGTCGATGGCGAGGGAAGCGGGGTTGATAGCCTCGGTGGGGAGCGACTGCCACCTGGAACGTGTTTTCGCCACGGTGAAACGATGATGCTAGTCCTCGCTGCCGAGACTGTCAATGCGGAGTGCTAGTAAAGTAGCTGCGTGAGCAGGCTCGTCGACGCCTATTTGTCCCACTTAGCCGTGGACCGGCGGCTGTCGCCGAATACGGTCGAGAGCTACGCGCGCGATTTGAACCTGTTGGGACGATTCGCCGCGGGCCGGGATGCCGCCATCGAAACGCTCGACCGGCGATCGCTCGAAGCCGCGGTCCGGCAGTTGATGGGCGAGGGACGCTCGCCCAAATCCGTCGCTCGCGCGGTCGCCTGCTTTCGCGGCTTCTATGGGTTCCTGGTCGTGGCCGGCCATCTGCCCAACAATCCTGCCGACGACCTGCGCGCGCCGCGCGCGTGGCAGACCCTGCCCAAGTTCCTGTCGGTCGAGGAGGTCGACCAGCTGCTCGAGGCGCCCGACGTGTCGGAGCCGCGCGGGCTGCGCGATCGCGCCTTGATCGAAGTGCTGTACGCAACTGGCTTGCGTGTCTCGGAGCTGGTGAACCTGAAGCCCCAGGACCTCAACCTGGAGAGCGGCTATCTCACGACCACCGGCAAGGGCCGCAAGCAACGGCTCGTCCCCCTCGGCGAGGAGGCGGCGTCGTGGGTGGCGCGGTATCTGAAGGAAGGCCGGCCGGCGTTACTCAAGAAGCGCGCGTCGCCGCGGCTGTTTGTGAATGCGCGCGGCGGCACCGGCCTGACGCGCGTCGGGTTCTGGAAGATCCTCACCGCCTACGGCCGGCAGGCGGGGATTGGCACGTCGCTGAGCCCGCACGTGCTGCGGCATTCGTTTGCGACGCATCTGCTCGACCGCGGCGCCGACCTCCGCGCGATCCAGATGATGCTCGGCCACGCGGATTTGTCGACGACGCAAATCTACACGCACATCCTCGATGCGCGGCTGCGCGCCGTGTACGACAAATTCCACCCTCGCAACTAAACTGATGAGGGTGCGGAAGGGAACTGGTCTGAAAGTGTTTGGCGCGCTGGTGGTGATTGCCGCGATCGGTGTGATCGCGATTCTCCCTCCTGCGGCTCTCGACACCGGTGCCCTCACGCCCGAACCCGGCGGCACGATCGTGCGGGGCGCGTATCACATTCACTCGGTGCGTTCCGATGGCAGCGGCACCGTCGAGAGCATCGCGGCCGCGGCATCGCGTGCCGGCCTGCAGTTCATCATCCTGACCGACCACGGCGACGGCACGCGGCCCCCCGACCCGCCCAGCTATCGCAGCGGCGTGTTGACCATCGACGCCGTCGAGCTCAACACGACCAGCGGCCACTACGCCGCGCTGGGCTTGCCCGCGACGCCGTACCCGTTCGCGGGTACGGCGGCGGACGTGATCGAGGACGTGCATCGGCTCGGCGGGTTCGGCATCGCCGCGCACCCCGGCTCGCCGCGTCCGTCGCTGGCCTGGCTGGCGTGGGACGCCGGCTTCGACGGCCTCGAGTGGATCAACGCCGACAGTGAATGGCGAGACGAAGAGTGGTGGCCGCTGGCGCGCACGCTCTTGACCTACCCGGTGCGGGCGCCGGCGTCGATCGCGGCGGTGCTCGATCGTCCTGACGGCGTGCTATCGAAGTGGGACAACGCGACGCAACAGCGCCGGGTGATCGCGCTGGCTGGCGCCGACGCGCATGCCCGCCTGGCCTTTCGTGCCCGCACCGATCCGGATGTGTCATCCATTCACGTGCCGCTGCCGGGCTACGAGTGGTCTTTTCGGGCGTTCTCGAATCATGTCGTGCTCGACGGGCCATTGACCGGCCATGCGTTGATCGACGCGCCGCATCTGCTCGACGCGATCAGGCAGGGCCGGGTCTTTACCGTGATCGACGGCCTTGCCACGCCCGGTGGGCTGGACTTCTCGATCAGCAGTGTTCAGGGCGTCGCGCGCATGGGCGAGCCATTGACAACCGAGGGCCCTGGCACGTTGCGCGCGCGAATGGCCGCGCCGCCCGGCACCACGCTCGTGGTGATCCGCAACGGGACCAGGTTAACCACGACCCAGGGCGATGTCGAGCTCAGCCTCCCGCCCGGGCCGGCCGCGTATCGGTTGGAAGCCTATTTGCCTTCGGGCCCCGGCACACCTTCGGTCCCATGGATGGTCTCGAACCCGATCTATGTCGGCCTCGGAGACCCTTCGCTCCTCAGCATCGGCGACGCCGCGCCGCTGTCGCGCATACCGGCCCGCCTCACTGAGGCCGCACCCGAGTTCGGCCGCGGCGATGCCAGTGCTGTCGCGTTCAGCGAGCCGCGACCGGGAACCCGAGCCGGGGAACCGCCGGCGGTCTGGACGTTCGCGCTGTCGGCGGGGACGGCGCGCGGTCAGTTCGCGGCGCTTCAGATTCCGATCACCGGCGGCCTGGCGCCATTCGATCGGGTGCGTTTCACGGTCGTGTCCGATCGGCCGATGCGGGCCTGGGCACAATTGCGCGCGACGGTGGGCACCCCCGAGCGATGGGGCAGGACGTTTTACACCGACGAAGAGGAGAGGATCGTCGACCTCCGCCTCGAAGACTTCCAGCCGATCGGCGGCAACGCCGCGGCGAAGCCTCCGCTGGACAAGGTCGACTCGCTGCTATTTGTCGTCGATACGCTCAATACGCTGCCGGGGGGCACAGGGACCATCACGATTTCCCAAGTTGCGTTCGTTCGTTAAAAAACTAGGGTGCGTACCGTGCGTACGGTTCCAAGGGTGCGTACTGTGCTCTTGGTGCCAATTGTGCACCTCTCGCACTTTTGGAACTGTACGCACGGTACGCACTAGTGCCTTATGTCGTATCGCACACTCATTTCCCAGATGAGCAGCGCGATGCCCATGCCGAGCAGGCCGCCGCCGGCGGCCAGCCACCACAGTGCGAACGTGGTGCCGCCCGTCGCGTAACCGCCGTTCTCGAGCGCCTGGACCATCTGGATGAAGCCGGCTGGAAGCACCACCAGCGACGAGGCCAGGCAGACGCCGCCTGCGATGGTCCGAATCGTTGAGCCTTTCTGCAGCGGTGGTTGGATCACGTGCGGACCGTCAGCAACAGGCACGCCGCCGCCGCGCCGAACACGAGATTAGGCGCCCATGCGGCGAGCATCGGGTTGATCGATCCCGCCGCGCCAAACGCCGCGAACACGCTGATCATCGTCCAGTAGACCAGCGCGAGGACAATGCCGATGCCGATCCCGTACATCGCGCCGCGGCGGCCGGTGGTGACCGCAAACGGCACGGCGATCAGCGTCATCACCAGCGTGACGAACGGGAACGCAATCTTGCGGTGCAGCCCGACTTCATTCTCGAGCACGTCGTATCCGCTGGCGCGCAGCTCGGTGATGTAGCCGCGCAGCTGTTGGTAGGTCATGCGATCCGGCTCGGGGGCTTCGGTGACGAAGTAATCCGGCGGTTCGAGCGGCACGGTCTTGGTGGTGAAACGCTCGAAGGTCTTGATGTCGGCCTTGCCGCCGAATTCCCGCGACCAGCCCTGTTGCAGCGTCCAGTTGATCGAGGTGCCATCCGGGTTCGGGACGTAATCGGCGCGCTGCGCGAACAGCCGGTGCGTCACCGTGTGGGTGGCGGCGTCGTACTTGAACACCGACAGGCCGTTCAGATCGCGCCCGCGTTGATCGTAGTACTGATAGTGATAGACCTCGCCGTTGCGGCCGACCAGCCACTTGCGGTTGAGGAGGTCGAAGGTCTGCGGCGACCCCGTCCGGATGATGTGGCGCAGGCGCTCGGCCCGCCCGTTCGACGTCGCCAACAGGCGCTCTTCCATGGCGAACAGGATCACGCTCGCCCCCGCGGCAAACGCCACCAGCGGCAGCATCGTGCGATACAGGCTGATGCCGCAGGCCCGCATCACGATCAGCTCGCTGTTCTTGGTCAGCAGGCCGATCGTCACGAGCGCCGACAGCAACACCGCAATCGCGATCACGTAGGCGAGAAACTGCGGCGTCGACCACGCCAGGAACGCGAGCAACTGGCTCACGGTGGTCTGCCCCTTGAACAGCTTGTCCGACAGATCGATGAACGTCGAGATGTAGAACAACCCGAGCAGGCCGACGATGGTCATGCCGAGGATGCGGAGGTACTGCTTGCCGACGTAGATGTCGAGGAGGTTCGGGCGGGGCAGCTCGAACTGCGGAATCCTGAGCACCAGGATCGGGCGGCGGCCCGGCGACGCCGGTAACCCCGTATTCGCCTCCGCTGCCGTCGCGGCGGCCGTCTTGCGCGCCCACCATGACGGCCACCAGATCGCGATCGGCTGGTCGGCGGAGCGCGAGCGCGTGACGAGCAGCACCAGTCCTGCCGCGCCCAGGAAAATGTTCGGCAGCCACATCGACAGCCACGCCGGCATCCATCCGCCCTTCGTCAAGGCGATCGCGGTGAACATGATCACGTAGTAGACGAAGATCACACCGGTGCCGAGCACGAAGCTCGCCATCTTGCCGTCCTTGCGGTGGCTGGCGCCGAGCGCGACACCCAGCACGGCGAACACGAAGCAGGCGATCGGGATCGAGAACTTCTTGTGAAGCTCCATGATCGTGTTGTGGGGCGGCAACCCGGCCGCGCGCAGCTCGGCGATGCGGGCCTTCAGCTCGGGGACGCCGAGCTCGCGCTCGCCACGCGGCGGGGCGATCGTCGGGAACACGCTCTCGGGGTTGAGCGACACGATCGTGCTGTCGAAGCGCAGGATCTGGTACGAGTTCGGATCGTCCAGCTTGGTGGTGTGACGGGTCCCTTCCTCGAGCACCATCTGGATGGTCTTGGCCTGGCGATCGACGACCATGCGGCCACGCTTGGCGAGGAAGATGATCGGTTGCGACGGGTTTGAGGTGTCGGCGGCGAGCACGTCTTCCCAGCCGCCGCCGCTGACCGGCACCTGCCGCACGTACAGCACGACCCCGGGGAAGTCTTCGAAGAAGACGCGCGGGCGGACCTCGCCCTCGGCGCGATCCATCGCGATCTCCTGCGTGATCTCGCGTGACGCCTGGTTGCCGTCGGGCATCGCCTTGAGGAGGACCCACGAGTCCAGCGCCCAGCAGACGACCGCGAACACCAGCACCGGACGAAGCAGCCGATACGGGCTGAGGCCGCAGGCCATCATCACGACCACCTCCCGATCGCTCGAGAGGCGCCCAAACGCCACAAGGATGCCGATCAGCAACGCCATCGGGATCGTCAGCGCCAGCGACATCGGCACCAGCATCAGGATCAGCCGCAGGATCGTCGTCCACGGCACGCCCTTGGCGATCATCGTCTCGGCCAGATCGAGGATGAAGGGGATAATCAGGATGAAGGTGAACACCAGCAGCGCGATCACGAACGGCGGGATGATCTCCCGGATGATGTACCGATCGAGGGTGCGCATGGTCTGGTCCGACCATTATCGCCCATGGTGAAGCTCGCGCTGCTCTGGCACATGCACCAGCCGTCTTACGAGGATTTTGCCACCGGCGAGCACATCCTCCCCTGGGCCCGCCTGCACGCCATCAAGGATTACTGGGGCATGGTGGCCATGCTCGAGGCGTTTCCCCGCGTTCATGTCACGTTCAACCTCGTGCCCTCCCTGATCGCGCAGGTTGAGGCCTTTGCCGAGGACCGCGCGCGCGACCGGCACCTGGAGCTGGGGCTGAAGCCCGCCGGCGATCTGACGGAAGACGAGGGCCGGTGGCTGGTGGCCAACGGTTTTCATGCGCCGTACGAGCGGATGATCGGTCCCTATCCGCGCTATGCGGAGCTGCACGCGCGGCGCGAGGCGCGGCAGCCGTTTGCGCCGCAGGAGCTCCTCGACGTGCAGGTGTGGCACAAGCTGACGTGGATGGATCCGGATCTGCTGGCGGCGGATCCGCGTCTGCGATCGCTCATCGACAAGGGCCGCGACTTCGTTGAAGCCGACAAGGCCTTGCTGCGCGCCGTGGAGCTCGAGCTGCTCGGGATGGTGATCCCGGCGTACCGCGCCGCGAGCGAACGCGGGCAAGTCGAGCTTGCGACCTCGCCGTTCTACCATCCGATTCTGCCGCTGCTGTGCGATTCCGACGTGCACCTGCGCGCGCACCCCGCTGCGGCGCGGCCAAGGCACCGCTTTGCGCGTCCCGAGGACGCCCGCGCGCAGGTCGATCGCGCCGTCGCGTTTCACGAGCGGGCGTTCGGCCGGCGGCCGGCCGGCATGTGGCCGTCGGAGGGATCGGTGTCGGATGAGGCCATCGCGTTGATGGCCCAGGCCGGCATCCAGTGGATCGCGACCGACGAAGACATCCTGTCGCGCTCGCTGAATATTCCCCTGCCACGCGACGGCTACGGCCACTCGGAGCGGCCCGACGTGTTGTACCGCCCGTACCGCGTGGGCGCGACCGGGACCGCGGCGTTTTTCCGCGATCACACGCTGTCGGACCGGATTGGCTTTCACTATCAGTCGTGGGATGCCGGCGCCGCCGCCCACGATTTCATCGAGCGGGTGTGCGAAGCGGGCCGGCGCTTCAGCGCGGCCACCGGCGGGGAAGTGGGCACTGTGGCGGTGATCCTCGACGGCGAGAACGCCTGGGAACACTTCGCCGGAGGCGGCCGCCCGTTCCTTCGAGCCTTGTATGGCGGCCTCGAGGCCTGCCCCGACATCCAGACGGTGACGATGAGCGAGGCGTCCGCCTTCGCCGAGGCTACGGCGGACAAGTCCGGGACGGTTCGGGAACTGCCCTCGGTGTTTCCCGGCTCGTGGATCAACGCCGATTTCTACATCTGGATTGGCCACCGCGACGACCATCGCGCCTGGACCCAATTGGGCGAGTTGCGCGCCGTGTTCGACGCCCGCGCGGCCTCGCTGTCGCCCGAGGCGCGCGACCGCGCCTTCGAGGAAATCCTCATCGCCGAAGGCAGCGACTGGTTCTGGTGGTACGGCGACGACCATTGCTCGGACCACGATCGCGAGTTCGACGACCTGTTCCGGCGCCACCTGCGTAATGCCTACGCCGCGCTCGACGCTCCCGTTCCCGACGAGCTTCACGTTTCGAACATCTCCACCGGCCCGGCGCCCGATCGGCTCGAGCCCTCAGCTGCGCCCGCCATCATCCTCGATGGCCGGCAGACCAGCGACCACGAGTGGGTGGGTGCGGCGCACGCTCCGCTGTCGCGTCCGGCCGGGACCATGCATGAGGTGGCGGCGCCGTCGATGGTGTCGGAGGCTTTGGTCGGCGTCAGTGCGACGTCCCTTTACCTCCGGCTTGGCGGGCGTGTCGCCTGGTTGGCGGCGGCCAATTCAGTCTTCCTCGCCATCGTGGTGTCGGTTCCCGAGCCGCGGCGGATTGTGCTCGACCGCGGCTGGGTTGCCGCCGACACGATCGTCGAGGCTACCATCCCATTCGATGTGCTTGGAGCGCGGCCGGGCGCCGACCTTGGTTTCAACATCCAGGTCTGCGACGAGTTCGGGCGCGTGTTGGAATCGCTGCCGGTCGGCCGGTCATGGACCGTGGCTGTGCCGGAGCTTGGCCGGCCGTAGCGGGAACCGCGAGGGCGGTCTTAGGGCAGTCGCCCGCGAATCACCATCAATCTGTCCACAAACCATTAACAGCAGTGTTTCACAGGTAATATTCTTTGAGTCTGATAATACATGTTATGTTAACTTACCGAGGAATCGCGGATCTAAAGATCCGCGCTACGCCGTCCCGCGGTGTGTTGTCGCCAGGCCGTCCCGGATCCTGTAGCGCGGACCTTCAGGTCCGCGATCACTTCGCGCGTTTCAGCTCGTGCAGGATGTTCTCGAGCGCGGCAATGACTTCGTCCTTGCTGGCGTTCTTCTTGTTGAAACTGAGGCGCAGGTTGAACGCCTTGCTGGATGGCCGGAACGCGAACACGAACGACCTGGGGCGTCCGGGCTTGGCTCTCTGCGCTTCCTTGTCTTTGCGGAGCTGATCGCGGGTGGCGCCCTGGCTGGCAATCTTCTCGACCAGGGCCAGCATCTTCTGCGTGTCGCCTTGGCGGACGACCTGTAGCAGCAACGACCGGTTCGAAATCCCCGCCAGCCGGCAGACCTTGCGGACCTCCGGCGGGATGCCGTTGATCGACAAGGCCTCGGTAATGGTGGTCCGCGACTTCCCCAGCCGCTTGGCGAGGTCCTCGTGGGTGTAGCCGCAGCGCTGCGCCAGCGCCTGCATGGCGTCGGATTCTTCGAACGGCGTCAGGTCCTTGCGCTGGATGTTCTCGACCAGCGCGAGCTCCAGCATTTCGCGGTCGTCCACGTCGCGAATCACGACCGGCAGCTCGGTCAGGCCGGCCTGCACCGAGGCGTGGTAGCGCCGCTCGCCGGCGATGATCTGGTAGCGCGGCCCGCGCTGGCGCACGACCAGCGGCTCGATGATGCCTTTTTCGGTGACCGACGAAATCAGCTCGGCGAGGTCGCCCATGGCCTGGCGCGGCTGGTCGGGGTTCGGGTCGATCTGGTCGATCGGGACCATCCGCCCGACCGGAGCGCCGGCCGACGCGGAGAGGGTTTCGACGTAGTGCGCGTCGTGTCGCATCCGCAGGTTGTCGGGTAATCCGCGAGGCTTAGGCACGGTCGATGACCTCCTCACACAGGCTGTAGTACTCGGCGGCGCCGGACGAGTCCGGCGCGAACGTAAAGATCGATTCGCGGTAGGCGGGGCTTTCTTCCAGCCGCACGCTCTTGCTGATCACGGTGCGGAAGACCTTGTCGCCAAACACCTTCCGGATCTGCTCCTGGATGTCGCGCGCCAGCGCCGTGCGCTTGTCGTGCATAGTGATCACGACGCCGAGGATCTGCAGCTCCGGGTTGGGCCGTTGCCGCACCTTCTCGATCGTCTCGAGCAGGTCGTCGGTGCCTTCGAGCGCGAAGTACGACGACTGGATCGGGATCAGCAGGTGACTGGACGCGACCAGCGCGTTGACGGTCAACAGTCCCAGCGCCGGCGGGCAGTCGATCACGACGTGCGTGTACTTGCCGTTCAACGCCGCGAGCTCGTCCTTCAAGCGGAACGGCGCATCGAGCTCGCCGACCAGCCGCGACTCGAGCTTGGCGAGCGCGATGCGTGCCGGCGCGATCGCCAGGTTCGGCAGCGACGCCGCCTGCACGATGACGTCGGCGAGGTGAATGGCGTTGTCGGTGAAGACGTCGTACATGCTCTTGGCGGCTTCGCGAATGTCGATGTACGACATGCTGCTGTTGCTCTGCGGATCGAGATCGATCAGCAGCGTCGGCTTGCCCCGCATGGCCAGCGCGGCCGCGAGGTTGATGGCGGTGGTCGTCTTACCGACGCCGCCCTTCTGATTGGCAATGGCGAGAATCATCGAGCAGGAATGTGCGGTCCCCACGCATTCTAGGAGCGCTTGCGCAATAACGCAAATTTTCGTGAAATGTCGGAAACGCCGCGGTGGCCGCCGGCGTGAAAACTCAGAAGGTTAAAGCGAGAACGGGCAAGCAGTTACGGGTAATGTCGGCCGGCCGACACAGGGAGTGCAGAGTTAGGAGTGCAGAGTTAAGAGTTAAGAGTTAAGAGTTTAGAGTTTAGAGGGGGCTTCGTTCTTAACTCTCAACTCTGCACTCTTAACTGACAAGCTACATCTTGTACTTGCCCATGTCGTCGGGGTCGAGTTGTTCGAGCCATTGCTGCAGGCGTTCGCTGTCCTGCTTCTCGTTCGACATGTCGACGGTCCTGGCGTTGTCGATGACTTTCTCGTCGACCATGATCGGCGCGCGGGTGCGAAGGGCGAGCGCGATGGCGTCGCTCGGGCGCGCGTCGATCGCGACCGGCCCGTTCGGCGTCATCAAGTGGATCATCGCGTAGAAGGTGTTCTCTTTCAGATCGCACACCACGATCCGATCGACGGTGGCCTGCAGGTCCTGGATGATGTTGCGCAGCAGGTCGTGCGTCATCGGCCGCGGCGTCTGGATGTTCTCGATCTGCAGCGCGATGGCGTTGGCCTCGAACACGCCGACCCAGATCGGCAGGACCTTCTGCCCGTCCGAGTCGCGCAAAATGATGATGGGCATGTTGGTGATGGGATCGACCATCAGGCCCTTGATGTTCATTTCGATCATTTACCTTGTGCCCCTACGACGGAGTTCAGAGTTAAGAGTGCAGAGTTAAGAGGAATTCTCAACTCGCGGGTTGAGGTTCTTAACTCTCAACTCTGCACTCTGCACTCGCCTTTAACTCGGCTGTCCGACAGGTTCGCCCCACACGCTGTTGGGACCCGCCCGCCGAATCGTCACATCCACCAGGCGCCCCAGCCAGTCGGGTGGTCCCGGGAAGTTGACCACCGTGTTGCCGCTGGTGCGGCCCGTCAGCTCCCACTCGCGGCGCCGGCTGGTCGCATCGACCAGCACTTGCGCGATCTGTCCAATCGACCGCTGGAAGAGGTCCGATTGCACCGACCGTTGCAGCGCCTGCAGCGCTACGATCCGCCGCGTCTTCACTTCCTCCGTCACATCGTCCGGCATCCGTTTCGACGCCAGCGTGTTGGGCCGCTCCGAGTACTTGAACGAGAACATGCTGTGGTAGCCCACCGCGGCGGTGAGCGACAGCGTGTCCTCGAAATCGGCCTCGGACTCCCCTGGGAAGCCAACGATCATATCGGTCGATAGCTGCACGTTCGGGATAGCCGCGCGAATGCGTGCAACGAGGTCCAGGTACTCCTCGCGCGTGTGCCGCCGCCTCATCTGTGCGAGCACTCTCGATGATCCTGACTGCACGGGAAGATGCAGATGTTTACAGACCTTCGGCAGGTCGCGGACGGCGGCGATGACGCGGTCGCTGGTGTGGCGCGGATGCGGGCTCGCAAAGCGGATGCGATCGAGGCCCGGAATGTCGTGCACCGCTTCGAGCAACGCCGGGAAGTCGCAGGACGGATCGTCCGGCGCCTGGTAGTGATTGACGATCTGGCCGAGCAGCTGGACTTCGCGGCGGCCGCTGGCCACCGCCTCGCGCACCTCGGCGAGAATCTCGGCCCTGGCGCGCATCCGCTCGTGGCCGCGGGTATACGGCACGACGCAGAACGCGCAGAAGTCGTTGCAGCCTTCGATGATGGTCACGTAGGCGCGGACCGGATCGCCGCGGCGCACGATGCCGAGCGGGAACGATGGGTCTTCGTACGGGTTGTCGATCGCCACCCGTTCGACTCGCCCTTCGACTCGCCCTTCGACTCGCAACGGTCGGGCGCCGCCCGAACGTTGCTCGCTCAGGACTCGCTCCGCAAGCATCGGCAACATCTTGATCTGCTGCGTCCCGACCACCAGGTCGACGATGCCCGCCGATCGTTTGAGAAGTTTTTCACCCTCTTGCTGGGCCACGCATCCGGCGACCGCCACGATCGGGTTGCGGCCATGGTCGCGGGCGATCTCCCTGATCTGGCCGAGGCGGGTGTAAAGCTTGTGTTCGGCGCCATCGCGGACGCTACAGGTGTTGATGACGATGAGATCGGCGTCGAGCTCCGAGTCCGCCGGGTCGTAGCCGGACTGCTCGAGCAGCCCCGCCATCCGTTCGGAGTCGTGGACGTTCATCTGGCAGCCGTAGGTTTCGATGAAGTACTTCAAAGGAGTTAAGAGTTAGGAGTTTATCGGTGTTTCGCTTTCGCCCGTCTCGGACTTTCGCTTTCGCCTTTCGCCTTCGCTCGCGTCGTCCCTTTTGCCTGCGCCGCGTCGAGCAGCTCGCGGGCGCTTTCGAGCGCCTTCACGCCGGCGGCGGAGCCGCCCATCATGCGCGCGATTTCCGTTGCGCGCGCCTCGCCGGCCAGCCGGGTCACGCCGGTCACCGTGCGGCGTCCCTGCACGCGCTTCTCGATCAGGAAGTGCGTCCGTCCGCATGCCGCGATCTGGGGCAGGTGCGTGATGCAGAGCACCTGGAACCGATCGCCCAGCGCCGCCAGCTTCTCCCCCACCACGCTCGCGACCCGCCCGCCGATGCCGGCGTCGACTTCGTCGAAGATGAGGGTCTTCCCTTCGACTCGCAACGCTCGAGCTTCGCTCGACCGTTGCTCGCTCAGGGCCAGGGTCTTCAGCGCCAGCATGACACGCGACAGCTCGCCGCCCGACACGATTCGCGCAAGCGGCCTCAGGTCCTCGCCGACGTTCGGCGACAGGAAGAACTCGCCGGCGTCGATGCCGGCGTCCGACCAGCGGTCTTCGGACTCGGCCGTCGACAGCCGGACCTCGAACTTGGTCCGCGCCATGGCCAGCTCCGCGAGTTCGGTTTCGATCATCTTCGAAAAGCGTCCCGATGCCTCTCGTCTGCCCGCCGAAAGTTTTCTGGCCTCGTCCAGGAAGCGCGCACCCGACGTGCGCAGTTGCTCCTCGATCTCGGCCAGCGTCGACTCCCCTCCTGTCAGCGCCGCATGTTCGGCCGCGAGGCGATCGCGGCGGGCGATCGCCTCTTCGAGCGTGCCGCCGTGCTTGCGCTTCAATCGCTCGAGCAGCGCGAGCCGCTCTTCGACCTGCAGCAGCCGCGCGGGCGACGCGTCGATGCCGTCGGAAAAATCGCGGAGCGTGAACGCGAGATCCTCGAGCTGCGCCTTGATCCCGTCGCGGGCATCGAGGTACGGCGCAAACCGCGGATCGATCGACGCCAGCTCCCCCACTTTCTTCCAGACTCGTCCGAGCGCCACCAGCGCGGCCGATTCGGTGTCGTACAACTCCGCGTAGCTTTCGGCGCAGAGCCGCTGAATGGTGTCGGCGCTGCGAAGCAACTGCCGATCGGCCGACAGCGTCTCGTCTTCACCGGCTTGAAGATTTGCCTTCTGGAGCTCCGCCAGCTGGAACTCGACCAGATCGAGCCGCGCCGCCCGCTCGCGATCGTCCATGCGCAGGCGATCGAGCTGCTCGCGCAGTCCCCGCACCACGGCAAACGCCGATGACACGCGGGTGCGCGCCGCCTCGAGGCCAGCCCAGGTGTCGAGTAGCGAAAGATGTTGTGAGGGATCGAGCAACTGCTGATGCTCATGCTGCCCGTGCAGCTCGACGAGGCGGTTGGATAAATCCTTGAGCGCGGCGGCCGTGGCGAGCGCACCGTTGATAAAGGCACGGCTGCGGCCCTGCGAGGTGATCTCACGCCGCACGATCAGCTCGCCGCCGTCGGGAGTCTCGAAGATCGCTTCGACCGTGGCGACGTCCTCACCGGTTCGGATCAGATCGCTCGTGGCGCGACCGCCCAGCAGCAGGCCGACGGCCTCGACCAGGATGGATTTGCCCGCGCCGGTCTCACCGGTCAGAATATTGAACGATTGTTCAAAGTCGACCGCCACCGACTCGATCACCGCAAGGTTGCGGATGGCCAGGTAGCGAATCATGGGGCGATGCCTTCATTTTGGCGGCACTAAAGTGCCGCCCTACTGGAGTTCACTTGGCGAGCGGAACTGCCATCGTATCATGGGTTTGACAGTTTTTCCCATGGCGTGTTACGGTTGCATAATACTGCGCTCTCCCAGCAGCGCATTTCCCATGGAACGGATTCGGAGGCTTTGTTGCCGACGCCTGGATCGTTTGTCCTGGCCTTGCAACTCGAGGGCGGTCTTCCGCCCACTCGAGCGGCGGCCGGGGATTTTGCTGCCCTAGTCTTCTCAGCAAGCCCCATCGTCAAGTTCGTGATGGCGCTTCTCCTGCTTTTCTCGGTCATATCCTGGGGAATTATCGTCTACAAGGCGTGGACCTTCCGGGGCATCGAAAAACAGACCGTCACCTTTCTCGAGGTCTTCCGCAAGAGCACCAAGTTCTCCGAAGTGCAGGCGGTGTGCCCTTCCCTCGGCCTCAGTCCCCTGGTCGGGATGTTCCAGGCCGGCTATGCCGAATTAACCGCGCAATTGCGCAAAGCTCAGCCGGCGGCCAGTCCCGGCGTGCCCGCGCCGCGTCCAACCTTAAAGAGCATTACCGCGGTCGACCGCGCGCTGCTGCGCGCCTCGTCGATCGAGGTCGGCAAACTCGAGAAACGGGTCACGTTCCTGGCGACAACCGCCAGCATCACGCCGTTCATCGGGCTGTTCGGGACCGTGTGGGGAATCATGACGGCATTCATGAACATCGGCGCGCAGGGTTCGACCGATCTCGCGGTGGTCAGCGGTCCGATCGCCGAGGCGCTGATTGCGACCGCGCTCGGGTTGTTCGCGGCGATTCCGGCGCTCTACTTCTATAACCACTTCACCTCGAAAGTGAAGAACTACGCGTCGGAGATGGACGACTTCGCGCTCGAGTTCCTGAACATTTCGGAAAGGAACTTCACCTAGTGAAGGTGATGGCGCAGCCCGACGCGAACACCGGACGCCGGCGCGGCCGGCGGGTGTCGACGTCGCTGTCGGAGATCAACGTGGTGCCGCTGGTGGACGTGATGCTGGTGCTGCTGATCATTTTCATGGTGGCGGCGCCGATGATGCAAAAAGGCGTCGAGGTCAACCTGCCGACGACGCGGCGGGCCGACAAGATGACGAAGACGCTGCTGTATGTCACCGTGCCGGCGTCCTACGAAAAGGATCGGCGCGTCTTCATCGACGAGGAATCGATTCCGGTGGACGTCCTGAGCGAGCGCATTCGCCAGGTGATGGCCACGCGCGACGACAAGGAAGTGTTCCTGCGCGGCGACGGCAGCGTGCGGCTGCAGCACCTGATGGATGTCTTCGGCCGGCTCAAAGAAGGCGGCATCGAGAAGGTGGGCATCGTGGCGCAAGAGCGGCGCGACCAATAGCGATGGATGCCGTCTCTGAAGTTCTCCTGTCGCGGGCGGCCAAGTCGGATGGCCTCAACAGCATGGTGGGGGCATCGGCGCTCGCGCACCTCGTGCTGGTCGCGGCCGTGGCCTTCGTTCCGTCGGCGTGGTTTGCCGTACCGCGCGAGCCGGAGGTCGTCATGCAGATCAGCCTGGGCGGCCCGGTTGGTCCGCGCGACGGCGGGCTGGCCACTCTCGGTGGGCGGCCGATTCAAGAGGTCACAGAGACCAAGAAGGCGATCGAGCCGGTGCGTCCGCCGGCTGCAAAGACGCCGGAGATGATCGAGCCGACCAAAGCACCGCCAAAGAAGACGCCCACCAATCCGATGGACGCGAAGGATCCGCGCAGCCGCACGCCGACGAAGGGCGCGGAGGTGCAACAGGGCTCGACCGTTGCGGAAACCGGCGGCAAGGGTCTGGGCTTCGGCCTGTCGTCGGGCGGTGGCGGTGCCGGCGGCTATCTCGATGTCGCAAATTTCTGCTGTCCGGCTTATCTCGCCACCATGCGCGACATGATCACGCGCAACTGGGACTCGAAACAGGGCACCAGCGCCGTGGCCCAGGTGCGCTTCGTCATCCAGAAAGATGGCCGCATCGTCGATGTGTCTGTCGAGAAGTCGAGCGGCCGGCAGGATCTCGACTTTCTCGCGTCGCGCGCGCTGCAGCTGGCGCGGCTGCCGCCGCTGCCGGCGGAGTATCCCGAAGCAGCGTTGACCGTTCACCTGTTTTTTGAGTACGTGCGTTAGAGAGAGCGTGAGCATGACGAACATACAGCTCGGAACCATTCGGTGGGGACAAACCTTCCTTGTCCGCCGAAGCGCCTGGCGCGCAGGTGGAAGGTTTGTCCGGTCCGTGGCGCTGCTGGTGGCGGCGTCCGCCGTCGTGGCAGCGCAGACGCCCGCCCAACCCGCTGCCCCGCCGCAACAGCAACAGCCGACGAGCGTCGAGCTGCGCCTCACCGGCGATGCGGGCTCGCCGCCGCGCCTGGCTGTGCCCGACCTCCTCTCGCTCTCGCCCGATCGCGAAACGCAGGAGGCTGCGAAGACCATCGCCGAGGTGCTGTGGAACGACCTTCACTTCGAGCGCGAGTTCGATCTGATTCCGCGCGACACCTACAAGTCGATTCCGCTGGCGGGCTCGATCGACGCCGTGCCATTCGATCGCTGGCGCGAGCTTGGCGCCGACGGCGTGCTGATCGGCACGGTGCAAAAGACCGCAGCCGGCGTTCGTGTGGAAATGCGGATGTACAACGTCCGTGCCCGCGCGTCGGCGTACGGCCGTGAATACAGCGGGTCGGCGGCCAACCCTCGCGTCTACGCGCACACCATGGCCGACGAACTGCACGACTCTCAGCGCAGTCTGCGCGGCGTGGCGAGGACGAAGCTCGCCTTCAGCTCCGATCGCAACCGCGAGCCCGTCGTCAACACCATCGAGAAGCGCGAGGTCAAAGAGATTTACGTCTCCGACTACGACGGCGCGAATCAGCGGCGCATCACCATCAACCGCGCCTTGAACATCACGCCGAGCTGGTCGCCGGACGGGCGCTCGATCGCCTACACCTCGTACCGGAGCGGCCTGCCCGACATCCTGATCTCGAACATCTTCGCGGGAACGATGGAAACGCCGACCAAGGGCGTCGGTCAGAACTTCCTGCCGGTATTCTCGCCCGACGGCACCCGCATTGCGTTCATGTCGAGTCGCGACGGCAACTCGGAGATCTACATCGTGGATCGCGACGGCCGAAACTTGACGCGGCTGACCAACAACCCGGCGATCGACGTGACGCCCACCTGGTCACCGAACGGCGCCCAACTCGCGTTCACGTCGGAGCGCACCGGCAGCCCCCAGATCTGGGTCGTCGGCGTCGACGGCACGGGGCTCCGGCGTATTTCCTATGAGTCGTATGCCGATCGTCCGACATGGTCGCCGCCGCCCTACAACGAGATCGCGTTTGCCGCGAGGACCGGGCCGGGCTACGACATCAAGATCCTGAACATCGGCAGCGGCGAGACGCGTCAGATCACGTTCGGTGAGGGCAGCAACGAAAGCCCGGCGTGGTCGCCGAACGGGCGCCACCTGGCGTTCATGTCGACGCGTGCTGGCCGCAGCCAGATCTTCACCACCGACAGAGACGGCAGGAATGTCCGTCAACTGACACGGGATGGCAACAACACGACTCCCAATTGGTCTCAATAAAAGTGGTTCCTCACGGAGGTTCCCCACGGGGGTTCCTCACGAAGGTTCGGAACAGAGGTTCGTCACGAAGGTTCTCACGAGGGTTCTTATGACACGTACAGCGAATGTCTCGATGGTTCTGATGGTGATGCTGGCCGTAACGATCGGCGCGTGCAACAAGAAGACGCCACCAGTGGTGCGGCCGCAGCCGCCGGTGACGGGCAACACCACGACGCCGCCATCGCCGCCTCGCCCGCCGGACCCGATCACCGAGCCGATGCCGATGCCGCCGGAGCCGCTCAAGGACGACAGCCTGACGTCGAACTCGCTGGACGACTTGAACCGCGACTCGCCGCTCAAGCCGGTGTTCTACGACCTCGACAGTTCGGACGTCAACGCCGACGGCCAACAGATACTGCAGGCCAATGCGGCCGTGCTGAAGCGCTACCCGATCTGGCAGATCACGATCGAAGGTCACTGCGACGAGCGCGGCACGGCCGAGTACAACCTGGCCCTGGGCGAGCGCCGCGCGCTGGCCGCGAAGACCTACCTGGTCTCGCTCGGCATTGCCGCGGACAAGGTGCGCACCGTCAGTTACGGCAAGGAGTTTCCGTTCGACGCCGGGCACGAAGACAACGCGTGGTCCAAGAACCGCCGCGCGCATTTCGTGATCACGGCAAAGTAAGATGGGCGTATGAGCCGACGACTCCACGCCCGCCTTCGCGCTGCGCGCTTCGGCGCGCGAGCAGGGATACTCGCGCTGGCTCTCGTGTCCGCGGCCGCGCCGGTGGCCGCGCAGTCGCGCCGGGAAATGCAGATGATGGCCGACATCCGCATGCTGCAGGAACAGACGCAGCAGATGCAGCAGCAGCTGGCGGCCGCCATCGAACAGCTCAGCACCAACCTCAAGGCGATCTCGAGCCGCCAGGACGAGCAGACCGCACAGACCCGCAAGTCGTTCGCGGATCAGAAGCTGGTGATCGATCAGTTCGCCACCGACCTGCGGATCGTGCGCGAGCGAATCGACGAATCGAACGTCCGCATCACCACCCTGTCGCAGGAAGTGGAAGCGTTGCGGCTGGCGATTCCGCAGTTTACTGCGCCGCCGGCAGCCGCCGTCGATCCCAATGCGCCCGCGGGTGTGCCGCCCGCACCAACGGACCCGGCGGCAACCGCGCCGCAAGCGCCGCCGATGGCGCCAGGCTCGCCGCAGCGGATGTTCAATACTGCGCTCGCCGACTTTACGGTGGGCCAGTGGAGTCTCTGCATCCAGGGCTTCGAGATGTACCTCCGCAGCTTCGCGCGCACCGATGCGGCCGACGATGCGCAGTGGTATATCGGCGAGTGTCATTACAACGACGGCAAGTTTCCCCAGGCCGCGGATGCCTACAACCGGGTCATCACGAACTTTCCCAGGGGCGACCGGGTGCCCGACGCCTACTACAAGCGCGGCGTGACCTATACCAACATGAAGCAGCCCGATCAGGCGCGTGAATCGTTCGAGACCGTGATCAAGCTGTTTCCCGATCATGAAATGGCGCGGCTGGCGAAACAGCAGCTGACGCGGCTCACGCAGGGCAAACCGCCGGACGAATAACCAATAACGAAAAACCAATAACGAATAACCAATTACCAATTACCAATAACCAAAATACAATTGCAGCGACCGAAGAGCGATTAGTGGTGAGAGAGGCGACGTGACATGGGCAGTGTGAACAAGGTGATTCTGGTGGGCAATCTCGGCAAGGACGCCGAGGTGCGCGTGACCCCGGGCGGCCAGTCGGTGGCGAGCTTCAGCATTGCGACGACCGAGAACTGGACCTCGAAAGAAGGCGAGAAGAAGGAACAGACCGAGTGGCACCGCATCGTGCTGTGGGGCAAGACCGCCGACTCGCTGCAGCCCTACCTGGTCAAGGGCAAGCAGATCTACCTCGAAGGCCGGCTGCAGACGCGGCAGTGGGAAAAAGAGGGACAGAAGCATTACACCACCGAGGTCAAGGCCGACAAGATCGTGCTGCTCGGCGGTGGCACCGGGCGCGGCGGTGGCGGCGGCGATCGCCAGGTCGATCGCGGTGACGGCGGCTACCAGGATCCGATGAAGGACGCGGCGCCGGTGACCGACGACGATATTCCATTCTGAGTGCAGAGTTAGGAGTGCAGAGTTAAGAACAAATTCTGCACTCTGAACTCTGAACTCTAAACTCTAAACTCTTAACTCTTAACTCTTAACTCTTAACTCCTCCCGTATCGGTCCTCGAGCCGGACCACGTCGTCCGTCTCGGGGGTCGAGACTTCCAACACATCCGAGTCTTCGATCGCCGTCATGCGGTGCACGGTGGGCGGCGTCACGTGCACCGCTTCGCCGGGTCCCATCTCGGTCGCGACGAGCGTGCCGTCGATCTCCTGCTCGAACAGGATCTTTCCGGACCAGACGAAGATCGTCTCGTCTTTCTTGTTGTGGTACTGGAGGCTCAGCGCGTGGCCCTTGTTGATGTGGATCTGCTTGCCGACGTAGCGGTCGGTGCGCGCCCACCACAGCTCGTAACCCCAGGGTTTCTCGACCCGATGTAACGGTGGCTTCAAGACGAGGGACTCCTTTGAATGGCCGACGCGGCCAGCGCGTCGAACAGGTACTGCTCGATCTCCGCGGCGGTGGCCAGCGTCAGCACATGGCCGGCCAGCTTGCGCGCGTCGGCGGCGTTGAGCTCCTGCACCACCTGGCGGACGATCGGGATGGCGCCCGGCGTCATGCTGAATTCGGTGAGGCCGAGGCCGACCAGCAATCCGACCAGCGCCGGATCCGACGCCATCTCACCGCAGAGGGACACCGGAATCTTGCGGTGGCTCGCGGCGCGCCGCACCGTCCGGATCAAGCGCAGCACGGCCGGGTGCAGCGGTTCGTAGAGATCAGACACGCGATCGTCGGTGCGATCCACAGCCAGGCAGAATTGGATCAGATCGTTGGTGCCGATGGTAAAGAAGTCGACCTCCGGCGCCAGCAGATCGGCGGCGATCGCGGCTGACGGTACTTCGATCATCGCGCCGACCTTGATCTGCCTCGCCGTCGCGTCGACGCCCAGCTCGCGCATGACGTCGTTCAATATCGCGCGGGCCTGCCGCACCTCTTCGACCGCGCTGACGAACGGAAACATGATCCGCAGCGGACCATGCGCCGAGGCGCGGACCAGCGCGCGCAGCTGCGTCCGAAGCACCTCGGGATTGGCGAGGCCGAGGCGAAGGCCGCGCAGTCCGGGACGCGTGCGGCGCCGCTCCGGCCCTTGCGGCGTGCTGAACTGGCGCTCGTCGAGGTCGAAGGTGCGGATGGTGACCGGGCGCGGCGCGACCTGTTCGATCAGGCTGCGATAGATCGCATACTGCGCGTCTTCGGTGGCGGCATCGAGCGAACGACCCGACAGCATGAACTCGGATCGGTAGAGGCCGACGCCCTCGGCGCCGTGGGCATTGAGGAATGGCAGATCCTCGAGCAGCTCGATGTTGGCCTCGAGCCTGATCCGCACGCCGTCGGTCGTCGAAACCGGGCCGATCTCATTCTGGGAAATGGCGGCGCGCCGCGGCCGTGCCGCCCGCCGGTGCGCGTCGTCGATCTGTTCGGGCGTGGGCGCCACCACCAGCTCGCCGGTCGTGCCGTCGAGCACCACGGGAGTGCCGGCGGCAATCCGGATCGACGCGTCGTGCAGGCCGACGATCGCAGGGACCTTCAGCGAGCGCGCGAGAATTGCCGTGTGGTACGTGCGGCTGCCTGCGTCGGTCGCAAACGCCTGCACGCGGCTCCAATCAAGCTGCGCCGCCACCGATGCCGTCAGCTCGTCGGCGATCAGCACCGACGGGCCATCGATCTGGCTGAGGAGCTCCTTCGGGCCCTTCGCGCCATGGCGCAGGTTGAGGCGGAGCCGCCCGGCGACATCGGCGACGTCGTTCTCACGCTCGCGGAGATACGGATCCTCCATCGACATGAAGACGAGATAGAGCTCTTCGTAGGCGCGGTGCACCGCCCACGCGGCGTTGACGCGCTCGCCGCGCACGATCGCTTCGGCGCGGCCGACCAGCATCGGGTCGTCGAGCATCAGCAACTGCGCATCGAACAGCGCCGCCAGCTCGGAGCCGCGCCCCTGGTTCAACCGGCCGCGGATGTCCTGCAGCTGCTGGCGCGAGTCGGCTTGTGCCTGGTGCAGCGCCGCCACTTCCCGCTCGACGCGATCGGGCGGAATGGGAAAGCGCATCACTTCGGTGCGCTGCGTGAGCACGACCGCGCGGCCCAGCACCACGCCTGGCGAGACGCCGATGCCGGTCAGGCGTTCCACGGTTCTTCTCCAAAGGCGTGTTCGACCAGCCGGCACAGCGTGTCGGCGGCTTCGGCCTCATCCGGCCCGTCGGCGGCGATCGTGATGGTCGTGCCGGCGCCGGCGGCGAGCAGCAGGATGCCCATGATGCTCTTGCCATCCATGGTCCTGCCGTCACGCGACACCCGAACCTGCGACACGTAGCGCGTCGCGGCGTGCACGAACTTCGCCGCCGCGCGCGCGTGCAGCCCCAGGCGATTCCGAATCACACACTGCCGCGTGGTCATTCCTTGGGTTCCGATTCCCCCGAAGCTGTCGAACCTTTCAGTAGATCCGACGCGACCCAGATCGCGTTGCGGCCGTGCTCGCGCAGCAGCCGCGCAATGTCGGTGAGGCGGGCACCGTCCTGCAGGCTCGCCGCCTTGATCAGCATCGGCAGGTTCACGCCGGTCACGACCTCCACCGCATCGTCTGCCAGAAACGTGATCCCGAGGTTCGACGGCGTGCCGCCGAACATGTCGGTGGCGATCAATACTCCGCCCGGCGCCTTGACGCGCTCAATCGCGGCGGCAATCTCGCCGCGGGCGTCCTGGACATCTTCATGCCAGCCGATCGACACCGCCGAGAAATTCGGCAGGTCACCGACGATGGTTTCGGCGGCGTTGACCAGCTCGGTCGCGAGCTGGCCGTGCGTGACGACCACGACACCAATCATCGTTCCCTCGTGAGGTCGCGGTGGCGCACGCGCGACTGGACCCCTTTAATGCCGCTGAGCTCGCGCTTGAGCGCCTCGGCGAAGTAGACCGATCGATGCCGGCCGCCCGTGCAGCCGATGGCGACGGTGAGGTAGCTCTTGCCCTCTTCGACGTAGAGCGGCACCAGCCATCGCAGCAGCGAGGTCAGGCGCTTGATGGCCGCGCGTGCCGTGGGCTGGCGGCGGATGTAGGCCGCGACCGCGGGGTCCTTGCCGGTTTGCGGCCGCAGCGCGGGCACCCAGTGCGGGTTCTTCAAGAACCGCACGTCGAACATCAGGTCGGCTTCAGCCGGCGGGCCCGACGTAAACCCGAAGCTCATGAACGTCAGCACCAGCTTCGAGGCCTGCTTCTTGCCGCTGACCATCTCGAGCAGCGCTTGCCGCAGCTCGTGGACGTTCAGCTTCGTGGTGTCGATCACCTTGTCGGCCAGCGCCTTGATGCCGCGCAGCGTGGCGCGCTCTTCCGACAGGCCTTCGGTCACCGGGCGATCCGGCGCCAGCGGATGCGGGCGGCGTGACGCGCTGAAGCGGCGGACGAGCTCGGCGTGATCCGCTTCCAGGAAGATCAGCCGCGGCGCCAGCCGTTTGTTCGTCTTGAGTTTCCGATAGACCTTCGGGAAATCGCTGACGAAGCGCGGCTCGCGGATGTCCATCACCACCGCGACGCGGTAATGCTCCGACTGGCGCTCGCTGAGCTCCGCCATCACCGGCAGCAGCGAGACCGGCAGGTTATCGACGCAGTAGTAGCCGAGGTCTTCGAGCGCGCGAATGGCTTGCGACTTGCCCGAGCCCGACAGCCCGGTCAGCACGATGAAACGCGCGTCGGTCGGGCGCTTGCGCGTCTTGCTCACGCCACGCCTCCGGGCTCGGTCTCGTCGTCTTCCTCGGGCGGCTGGTTGGTGAGGTGCTTGGGCGCTGGTGTGGTGGTCAGGCTGGCATCGAGGCGCTTGACCAGCTCGCGCGCTGCGTTGACGCCGCGCACCCGCAGCAGCTGGTTGCGCGCCGCGACTTCGACGAGGATCGCCAGGTTGCGTCCCGGCCCCACCGGCATCCGGATCAGCGGCACCTTCAGGCCGATCAACTCGTACAAGGCATCGTCCAGGCCGAGGCGGTCGTACTCACGGTTCGAGTCCCAGCGGTCGAGTTGCACGACCAGTTCGATCCGCTTCGAGGTCCGCGTTGACGCCACGCCGAAGAGATCGCGGATGTTGATCAAGCCAAGTCCCCGCACTTCCATGTGGTGGCGCGTCAGCTCGGGACATGCGCCGATGACGATCGACTCGGCACGGCGGCGCACTTCCACCGTGTCGTCCGCGACGAGCCGATGGCCGCGCACCACGAGGTCGAGCGCGCACTCGCTTTTGCCGATGCCGCTCTCCCCCACGATCAAGACGCCGAGCCCCAGGATGTCGAGCAGCACGCCGTGGATGATCTCGCGGACCGCCAGCCGGTCTTCGAGGATCGCGGTGAGCTTGCCGATCGCCGTCGCGGTCGGCACGGACGTCCGCAGAATCGGCACGTCGGCCCGCTCGCCTTCGATTGTCACCTCGGGTGGCAGCTCCGCGCCGCCGGTCACGAGCAGGCACGGCAGGTGCGCCGAAAAAGAATTCACGAGAGCAAGGCGCCGGGTCGCGGGGTCGAGGCTTTCGAGGAACCGCACTTCACTGTCGCCGAACAACAGGATGCGTCCCGCCTGCAGGTATTCATGAAACCCGGCGAGGGCCAGGCCGGTCTTCTGGATGTAGGGGCTGGTGATGAGGCGCTCGAGGCCGCGCGCGCCGGCCAGCAGATCGATGGAGAGGCCGACCGACTCGGGCCGTGCGTCGAGCAGGCCGCGAACCGTGATGGTCGGGGTGATGGACATCGAGGTGTTAGAAGAGCACCTTCCGCTGGTTCGAGGTTGGAATCTTCAGCTCCTCGCGGTACTTCGCGATGGTGCGGCGCGCCAGCATCAGCCCTTCGCGCTGCAGGATGTTGACGATCTTCGAATCGCTCAGCGGCTTCTTCGGATCCTCGCCCTCGATGATCTTCTTGATGCGGTTCTTGATCGTCACCGACGACACGGCGTCGCCGTACGAGCTGCTGATGCCGCTGTGGAAGAAGTACTTCATCTCGAACACGCCCTGGGGCGTGTGCATGTACTTGTTGGTCACCACGCGGCTGACCGTGGACTCGTGCATGCCGATGTCGTTGGCGACGTCGCGCAGCACCAGCGGCCGCAGGTGCTCGATGCCGTGGTCGAGGAAATCGCGCTGGAAGTTGCAGATGCTGGTCGCGACCTTATGAATCGTCTTCTGGCGCTGCTCGACCGACTTGATCAGCCAGAGCGCCGAGCGGAACTTGTCTTTCACGTAGGCGCGGGTCTCGTCGCTGTTCTCCGCCGCGCCCTTGTCGAGCAGCCGGCGATACGTCGGGCTGATCCGCAGCTGCGGCAGGCCGTCCTCGTTCAGCACCGCGACGTACTGATCCTCGACCTTGATGATGTAGACGTCGGGGATCACATACTGCGACGGCTGCGGATTGAAGCGGCTGCCGGGCTTGGGGTCGAGGCGCTGGATGATCTCGACGTGATGCTTGAGGTCTTCGATGCTCAGCCCGAGCTTGCGGGCGAGGTCCGGCATCTGGTGGTTGTGCAGCAGGCGCAGGTGCTCGCTGACGATTTTCTCCACCGGCGTGCCTTCGAGGTGCAGGTGCTTGATCTGCAGCGTCAGGCATTCCTGCAGGTCGCGCGCCGCGACGCCGATCGGGTCGAAGTCCTGGATCAGGCGCAGCGCCTTCTCCACATCCTCCACCGGCCAGGGGCCCATCGACGCGATTTCGTCCACCGAGGCGACCAGGTAGCCGTCGTCATCAAGATTACCGATGATGGCTTCGCCGATCTCACGGATCGATTCGGCCTCGGTCTGGAGCGACAGCTGCCATTCGAGGTGGTCCGTCAGCGAAGAGCTGGTGGACAGCGTGTTTTCGATCGGCGGCAGCTCTTTGACTTCCTGCGGCGCGCGCGGGCGATAGCCGTCGTCGAGGTAGTCGCCGAAGAAATACTCGTAGTCGGCGTCGTCCCAGGTGTCGGTCTTGTCTGCCTGGGCCTTGAGCTCGCCCTCTTTTTCGGCGGCCTGGACCGGCTCCGCTGCCTGGAGGTCCTCGGTCGGGACCTCTTCGAGCAGGGGATTCTCGACGACCTCCTGGTTGAGGAGGTCGGCCAGTTCCAAGGTCGACATTGGGAGAAGCTTGATCGCCTGTTGGAGCGAAGGCGTAAGAATCAGCTTCTGTGCGAGCCTCGTCTGAAGCTTCTGCTGGATGGCCATGGCCTCTAGTGGAGCGTATCAACGATTTCGCAAGTACGAGCATCGTCGCTCGCACAACGTTCTGGGGCCGTTCCTACGGAACGGCCCGCTGGCACGCTCGAACATACACTCCATTAATACATCTTAGTCCAGCCGGAAATCGGCCCCGAGGTATATCCGCCGGACTTCCTCGTCGGCAGCCAGCGCGGCCGGTGTTCCGCTGCGAAAAATCGCGCCGTCGGTGACGATATAGGCGCGGTCGGTGATCTTCAGGGTCTGCAGCACGTTGTGGTCGGTGATGAGCACCCCGATGCCGCGAGCCCTGAGGTGGAAGATGATTTTCTGAATTTCGGTCACCGCGATGGGGTCGATGCCGGCGAACGGCTCGTCCAGCAGGATGAAGCGGGGCGAGATCACGAGCGCGCGGGTAATCTCCGCCCTGCGGCGCTCGCCGCCCGACAACGTGTAGGCCGGTGATTTCGCCAGCGGCGCAAGGTTGAGCTCGGCGAGCAGCTCGCCCAGCCGGGCCTTGCGGGCGGCCGAATCCAGGTCGAGCGTCTCGAGGATCGCGAGAATGTTCTGCTCGACCGTCAGGCCCCGGAAGATCGACGGCTCCTGCGGCAGGTAGCCAATGCCCTTGCGCGCGCGCACGTACATCGGGTCATCGGTCAGGTCGACGCCATCGAGCGTGACGCGGCCCGAATCCGGCGCCGTCAGGCCGACCGTCATATAGAAGATCGTGGTCTTGCCGGCCCCGTTCGGGCCGAGCAAACCGACGACCTCCGCTGAATTCACCTCGAGGCTCACGCCGCGAACTACCGTGCGGCCGCCGTAAGACTTGGTGAGCTCGTGCGTGCGGAGTGTCGAGGCCATTACTTGGGGGGCGCCGAGGGACACTTGCCGCCGCTCTTGGCCTGCGTGCGGATCTCCTGGTTGCCGTCGACGATGACTCTATCGGACGACTTGAAGAAGGTCAACGTTCTGCCGGTGGTTTCCTGGCAGTCGGCGTCGATCATCCTGACCGGCGCGCCGAGCACGACGTACTTGTCGTCGGCGGGCACGTGCGACAACTTTGTGCCGGTGACGGTGCGCTTGTCGACGGTGGCCGTCACGGCGCCGGTGGCTTCGAGCCGCTCCAGCGTGTTCTCGCCCGCCGCGAGGAACAGGTCGAGCGTGTCGGCGTGAAGGTCGCTTTGGCTGCCGGCGAGATGCGCCAGCGTGCGATAGGTCGCTTGCCGGGCCTGGTCGGTGTAGGTAAACGAGCCGGCCCGGCCGATCATCGGCGGGATCGGCGCACCGGGCTTGGCGTCTTTCTCGGCAATCAGCAGCGTGGTGATCACCTTGCCTGTGACGATCAGATCGCCCTTCGTTTCATCGAGCGTGATGGCATCGCCGTTGATTTGCGTGTCGCCCTGGAACAACCGCGCCTGCCCCGCGTACTCGCCCTTGCGCGACGCTTCGTCATAGGTGAGCTTGTCGGCGATCACGTTGACCGGGTCCTTGTCCTGCAGCAGTCCAGGCCTCTTGGCCGCCGGCGCGTTACCGGTTGGCTTCTTCGACGGCTGCAATACGCTCTGCACTTTGCCGGAGGCGACCATCTTGCGGGGCGAGAGCGTCACGTCGATCCGATCCGCGTCGATCGTGAGGGTGTCGTCCTTGATCTGCGGCACCGCGGCGCCTTCCCTGCCGGTGAGCTCGAGCTGACCGGCGGCGATCTTATAAGTGGCGTTGGCGCTGCTGGCGCGCATGGCGCCGTCTTCGAACACGAAGGTCCGCGTGAACTTCGCTTCGTTCAGCGTGCCAGCGGCGGGGTCGAGTGACGCATCGAGGTTGCGCGATCGAGCGGTGCGAGCGCCTTGCGTCTTCGTGGCCGCTTCGTCGTAGGAGACACCCTCGCTGAAGTTCATGGTGTTCAAGCCCTGCGCGGCGCCGGCTGCGGTGAGGGCGGTCGATTTGATGGTGCGCGCGGCGGTCTCGGCTGTAGCGGGCAGCGTGACTTCCACCTTATCCCGCGCAGAGAGGCTGCTGACCGAGTCGTCTGGTGCCAGGGCGATGTCCATGTTGCCGGCTTGCAGTCGTTGGCCCGGCGACGCGCCCTTGGTGGCGAGCTGAATATCGGCCTGCCCGGCGAGCGTGGCGTGTTGCAGCGACCGGCCATCTTCGCGGTAGTCGAGGTTCATGTCGGTGGCCGAAAGTGACTTCAACAGGCCCATGCCGGCGCCGCCGGTGACGCGCGAGTTGCCGCGCAGCTCGATGTAGTCGGATTCGTCGCGATCGGGAAACAACGTGACGGTCGCCTCGTTCGCGTCGGTGACCTGCCCGTCGCGCTCCATGTGCATGGTGCGCTCCAGGCGCATGTAGCGATCGCGGCGCGCGAAGCCGAAGCCGCCGGCGGTGAGCTTGGCCGCGCCCGCGCCGCCCGCGGGAGCGAAGTTCACCACGGCCTGATCCAGGATCCAGAGCGTGTCGCGCTGCTCGTCGTAGGTAAAACCGACGCCGGTGCCCGACATGCGCCCACGCGCGAACTTCACCGGCCCGGGTACTTTGACGATCTTCTCGGTCTCGGCGTAGCTGGCGCTCTGGCCGTACGCGGTCAGGCCATCGCTGGTCTCGAGCTTGACGTCGCCCGCGACATCGAACGAGCTCTGATCCTTGCCGAGGAACATCTCCTTACCGGTGACGGTAAAGTTGCGGCCGCCGCGGTTATCGACCTTGATGCGGACGACAAAGAGCTTGGTCTGTCCGCTTTCGTAGGATTCCTGGCGCTCGAACTCGATCCGCAGATCCTGGCTGGAGCCTTTGAGCTGGATGGCGTCGCCGCCCTTGGTGATGACGGTCACCTTGTCGGGGAGCTTCTCCACGGCCGCAGGCGCGACGCGTGCTTCGCGGGGCCGCAGCGTGTAGCCCACGGCGCCGATCACGCCGACGACCACCACGGCGAGCACCGCCCGCGTACGCTTTTGCCACGAAGTCACGACTCAGATTGTACCAACACCCGAGGCCGCAGACGGCGCAGATCTCAGACGGGCCGCAGATGACACAGATGACGCAGATCTCAAACCAAGAATGCGGACTTCAACTGAACAAAGTGTCGCCGTTCAAGTGTCGACGACTATACGGTAAGCATCGGCAAGATTTCGTTACGAACACGGCAGCAACAAACGCGCTCCCGTTTGCCCAGAGGTCAGCCTCAGCCAAGCTCCAGAACTGTGGCTTCTTCCTGCTCCGCAAAATGGACCACATCCTGGTACCGGAGTCGAAGCAATTGAGCGATGTCGGCCGTTCGACAGTTACCCAACCGAATCCAAATGAACTTCGGGGGCGCGCCACGCAGGACGGCCAATCGGTGAAAATCTCCGTCCTTGCTGACTATCAAGCACTCGCGCTCGCGCGCCAGCTCCCAGACGGTCGAATCGGCCGCCCTTCCGTGCCCGAGCAGTCGGACGTGGAGCGCGTGCGGAAACAAATCCGCGAGCGTGACACACAACCGCTCCGAGAGTGGCTCGTCGAAAAGGAGCCGTACTGCCATCTCATGCAGCCGGTGTGCTGAGACTGCGCCGTTCACGTTCGGCAGCGTAGACAAGACATGCCCGGATGTCGTCACCCGACAATTGCGGAAAATCGTTCAGAATCTCAGTTTCCGACATGCCGCCGGCGAGGTAGTCCAGGACGTCGCCCACCGTGATTCGAGTCCCCCGAATGCAGGGCTTTCCGAACCGGATATTCGGATCCACCGTGACGCGTTCCAGCAGATTCATGCCTGCAGTCTACGGGTAATGAAGCTTTCCTGCAAAGTGCGGCGTGTCGGCCCAACGGACAGGACTGACCCGCGGCGCGTGCATTTCGCGCCGTCGGGTCCAGTCCGTGTTAGGCAGCACCCTTCGAGCGGCTCGCCCAACGGACCGTCGGCCGACGACCAGCCGACGCGCAGTCGCGCAGATACGAGTTGATCAGGGTCTGGTAGCCCATCCCGGTCTCCGCGGCCAATCGCTTGAAGTATTCGATAGTTGGCGCATCGAGACGAATGGTCACCGCCCGTTTCAATCGCTCAGCATACGGGTTTGGCCGCGCTTTGCTGAAGTCGTATTCCTTTCTCATCGTCCAGTCCCTTTGTCGTAGCCGGCCCGCTCGGTCGGCGTCGCCTTGCGGGCTGATATGAGCCGAATCTGCCCAGCCTTGTCCTGGTACGCATGCACGACCACCAGGATCCGCAACGCCGTGCTCAGGCCCAGTAGAATGAACCGATCTTCGGTGTCGGAATGGTCCGGATCATCAAGCAACAACGCCTTCTCGTCGGAGAAGACAGTCTGCGCCTCGTCAAATGAGACCCGGTGTTTCTTGGCGTTTGCCTTCGCCTTGTCGGAATCCCATATAAAGCGCAACTCGGCCATACCGGCAACTCAAGTATGCACGATGTATTTACGTGTGGCAACCTAAGTAATTGCCTGCCGTCCAGGTTTCAGCCGCGGCGGCTCAGATCGTCAACCGCCGACGGCTGCAAACCGTGTTAGGCCGCGATAACCGCCGCATGGTCGCGGTGGGTTCTTGCAAACGGGCTGCGAGACGCGGAACAGAGAAAGTAGCCTCGCGCCGTTCCCGACCGTCAGCTGCCTCGTCGCGAAGAGCCAAGATCACGACTTCTTGAACAGCTGCCTCTCTCGCTGTTCGCTTTGCGGCGTTCGCGCCACAGTTTCCACTGTCAGCTCGTTGCCGTCAGCGCTCTGGGAAACGGTCTGAGTCGTGGAGCCCGTAGCGGTACTCGTTGCGACGACTAGGTGGCTACCTTCCCAGTACGCACGGAGCCGTAGATCCTGCGGGCCGGCTGGTCCTGCCACCTTTCTGGTGGTCTCGGAGCCGTCGAGCGTCACCATCAGGACCACTTGATCGCCAGCCTTGAGTGTCAGCGTGTTCTCATCTTGCGCGATAACGAATACCACAGGAGCGGCAGCGTTCGCCCCTGAAACGTTGGAATTGTCGAGGGTCCATCTCCCGCTGAAATTCGGTTTCACCTGCCCAGCAACGGCGACGACTAAGAAGATCAATACCAACTTCATCTGCTGTCTCCGCTTAAACGACACGATAGGCGAAATGCGACTTCTTGAAATCGAACGAAACGAGTTTGCGGCCTAACGTATCGCGGCTCACCCGCGGCGGCCTCTGCGTCGCCGATTCTACATGGATCGAAGCCTCGGCGGCCGCCGTCGGGTGCAGCCGCTGTTGGGCCGCCTGGCCACGGTTCGGTATACTGCAGCCATGACCCAAGCGCTGGACACGGCGATTGCGAAGTTGGCAACGCTGCCGCCCGACGAACAGGATCGAGTCGCGCGTTGGCTACTCGACGAGCTGCGAGATGAGGAGCACTGGGCCCGCCAGTTCGGCAACTCGCAGGACGCACTGAGCAAGCTCGCGGCCGAAGCGCGAGCCGACCACGCAGCCGGCCGAACCACGGAACTCGACCCCGAGAAGCTGTGAAATCGCGCGCGACGCCGCGCTTCTGGGCGGCGTACCGTGAACTGCCTCGCGACATACGGGAGGCTGCCCAGAAGGCCTACCGCCTCTTTCGCGACGACCCGAACCACCCCAGTCTCCAGTTCAAGAAGGTCCACGACCGAGAACCGATTTACTCGGTGCGTGTTACCGGCACATACCGGGTCGTCGGGCTACTGGAGAAGGACGAAGTCACATGGTTCTGGATCGGTGGTCATGCCGATTACGATCGCATTCTCAAGAAGCTCTAACTTCGTCGGCCCAACGGCTAGCGCTCACCGGCGAGCCGCGCCCGCAGATGTTCGAGCGAGATTCTGCCACAGAACACAACCGCCGGTAGATGGAAGCGCCACGCTGATCGGTCGTGCCCCGGTGTCTCGAAGGCGCGGCTCGTCCGGTGCAGCGCGTGTTAGACAGCCCTGTGACTAAGCACGATCGCCCGCAGCCACTCGGCACGCGCCCGATTCGTTCGAAGGCGGTGCGCGGCGCGCGCGCCACGATGCAGACGATGGCGTGGTCGTCGCCGCGCGCCGCGAACGTCGCGAACGCAAGACCGACCCGCAAAACGCTCGCCGCGCCGTTGACTTCGGCGTGGTGATCGTCACCGGCACGATGGCCTGGGATCATGTCCGCTCGCGTTCTTTACTGAGGCCATGGGCCACGATCTCGATGCGATGTTCGCGTGCGGCAACGAGCCATGAGAAAGAGATGTTCTTCCGATTGGTGGCTGTCAACGCCTGCGAATGAGCCGCGCGCCGTCAGGGTCGACGGGCGCGTCGGCTCCATTCGCTTGTTAGCCCGTGCTGCCCGGTTGCCTGTCGACGTCCAAAGGTGGCAACCGCCACTCGCTTCGGGGAAGCCAACTTCCGCCGATGGCGCTTGATGCGCTCCAAGGCGTGAAGCGTGTCGGCAGTCAAGTAGCTCTCGCCGCAATGCGAGCACACCAGAACAGGCACATTCTCGACGACGAGGAGTGCCGAACCGCGTCCATAGCTGCGAGTGATGTGGCGCAACCGGATTCCGAGTTTGCCACAAGCCGCGCACGGCGAGATCTCGGTTGAGGAGTTAGTCGGCATAGACGGTCAGAATCACAAGAAGGCCGATTAGGCCAAGTTTGACGACCACGACGAGATCCACGCTGTCGTCCGCGCTCCGACCACGGATCGCATATTTGCGCTCTCGCGAGCGCCGGTCAGTCTGCCTCGAGATGATCGTCCCTGTCAGCAGTGAATTCTCCACGTCGAAGATCGAGAAGCCATCCTGCTCCATCTCCTCTTCGGCATGAAGTGTCATGACGTACTGCCCAGCTCGGACTCGAGCACGAATCTTCTCGAGGATGCGGCTCGGCACCGATCAATTGTACCGCTCTCCGAACTTCCAGTGTGAAGTGTCTGCTTTCGTTGTTCGCCAAGCGGGCTAACCGCTGCCGCTTCAGCCGCGGCGGCTCATCATCGTGCCATCCGCCGACGGCTGCAAGCGGTTGTTGGGCGGCTGACTATTTGAGCCCCAGCGGCTTGGCTGTCGTAAGAAGGCGAATTGCCTCCTGCAGACGCCTGGCCTTTGTTTCCTCGCGCTTCGCGGACTCGATCCAGCCGAGATATCGTCGCCGATGTGAGGGCGCAAGCCCTTGGAAGTATCGCCATGCCGCCGGATGTTTCCGCAATGCTGCCTGAATGTACGGAGGCACCTTTGCTGGGAGTTGAAACCGTGGCGGTCGTGGACCATAGGTGCGGTCCGTCGGCGCGCGATTGATTCCACTGAGTTGCAGCCGGCCGCTGGCTTTCAATGCGGCGTAGCGCTTCCGGTTTATCACTGACCACCGGCTGTCCGCTCTCCGAGGGGTGAACTTCACAGCGTAGCGAGAGTCGTCCAAGCGTTTGACCAGGCTGTCGACCCACCCGAAGCACAACGCCTCATCCAATGCGTCCGAGTGGTCAATCGATGTCCGACCGGTGTGCCGCTTGAAGAAGACGAGCCACACCTCGGACTCGGTATCGTGATGCCGTGCCAGCCAACGGCGCCACGCGGCAGGGGTTTCAGCGAGGAAAGTGTTCACGGTCGATGCGGGGGATGGGAGGCAACGGTTACCCCAGGCCGACCCAGGGAGGAGCGCTCCCCATATGACGCCGGAACTGGGTGTGCATCGCGCCTACGTGGTGCTGCACATGGCGGATCTGGTCCAGCACCAGGTCCGCCAGAGATAACCGGGCACCCATGCTCTCAGTGTCTCGAATGAAGTCCACCTCAGGTGTACTGTTCAGGAAATCTCGATTGCGACCGTAGACCTCGTCTCGGTAGCCGGTGATCTGATCGCGCGTCATGACGGGGCCTTGCCCCTTGGCAAGATTGCCACCGGCATTGTTATGGAAGGCGACCGGCACAAACGGGCGCCCTTGTTCTCGCAGGAATACATCCAGCCCGATCAGGCAGTGGTAGGCGTATTGCCAAATGCTGATCGCTTCATCGCTGGCGTCCCACAGCTGGTCTGGACAGTCGTCAATGGCCCTTCCGAGCATTTGTAGAGTACGTTCGAAGTTGGCGAGAAGGATCTTCTTCATGCGATCAGCCTCGATCTGTCGTGTCGATCGTGTCCGCCCAACGAATAGGGTTTCATCCGCACGGCCACGATGGCCAGGCGTGTGCCCGCGCGCGTGCCGTGCGGATAAACCCTGTTGGACGAAGCCGCGTGGCTCGACGCCGCGAACCCTATGGGGATTGTAAGGCCGCTCGAGCGTGACGCGGTGAGGCTTTTGGAGAACGGGCGGGGGCGTGAAGAGCGGCGGACGTGACGCGAGACCCGCGGTGGCGGAGCACGACGCGTGTCGGGACCGCGGGTGTACGGGTCGTCGGGGCCACCACAGAGCGCGAGACACAACGCGGCCGACCGGACAGGTATCCGTCGTCGGCCATCCTCGGCGGACGAGACACGCCGGCCCTCATGAGGTATCCGGCGGGACCGGCCCGTGCACGACGTGGGCGGTGATCTGCAGGCGGCCCTCGCCGCAGACGGGACACCGGAAGAGGTCGACCCCGGTGAGGCGGTGCAGCAGCACGGCGACCGATTCGGGGCGGGCCTCGGCCGGTGGTGACTGGCGGAGCAAGTCACGACACTGACGCAACGTAGCGCGACGCGTGCGATTGGCCAGCAGGCCGAAGTGGCGAATGCGCATGAAGCCGCGCGGCACCACGTGCAGGAGAAAGCGTCGGAGGAATTCGTCGGCCTTCAGCGTCATCACCTTGACGCGATCGTGGTCCGCATAGTCCTTCCAGCGAAACCAGACGTGGCCATCGCGGTGATCGACGAGTCGGTCATTCGACAGGGCGACGCGATGCGTGTAGCGCCCGAGGTAGTCGAGCACCTGCTCAGAGCCGGCAAAGGGCCGCTTCGCATAGACCACCCAGTCGATGGCCCGTAGCTGACTCAGGAAGCTGGTGAAGGCGCGCCGATCGGCCAGCGGGGTGGTGCTCCCCGCGAAGGTCAGCTGGCCCGCGTCAAACGCCCGACGCAGGCCAGCCAGATACTTCGCGCGAAAGACGGTCGACAACGCCCGGACGGGAAACAGGAACGACGATCGCCCGGGGATCCATCGCGGGCCATCGGCGGCCAAGGCGCCGCCGGTGACCAAGCAATGGAGATGCAGGTGTTGCGTGAGGGCTTGGCCCCACGTGTGGAGGATCGCGGTGATCCCGATGGTGCCGCCGAGATGCCGCGGGTCGCGCCCGAAGGCGAGCAGCGTGTCCGCAGCCGCGCGGAACAGCAGCGCGTAGATCACGCGGGGATTCCCCTGCGCGAGAGCATTGAGATCGTGCGGCAGGGTGAAGACGACGTGAAAATAGGGGATCGGCAGCAGGTCGGCTTTGCGCGCCGCGAGCCACCGTTCCTTCGTGAGCGTTTGGCACTTGGGACAGTGACGATTGCCACAGGAGCGGTACCGCATCCGTACGGCCCCGCACCGGTCACACGTCTCCCGATAGCCGCCCAAGGCGACGGTGCGGCATGCTCCAATCGCACGCAGGGCCCGATGCTGCACCGGGACGAGACGATGCTGGCGCGCATACGCATCGCCCTGCGCCCGGACGATGTCCGCCAACTCGAGCCGAGGACGCGCGACCGTGCCGGCCATGCCCGCAGGGGACACGGCGCACACGGCCTAGACCGACGGGGGCATCGGCGGCAGGTTGGTGAGCAAATCGAGGCGCGCGGCCTGCGTGGTCAGCGACGCGTGCGTGAGATGCCAGTAGCGCGACGTCGTGGCAATGGACCGATGGCCAAGCAAGCGCTGGATCGTGTGCAAGTCGGCGCCGGCCTCGAGTAAGTGGGTCGCAAACGCGTGACGCAGCGCGTGAATGCCGCCCGCCTTGGTGATGGCGGCGCGCCGCTTCGCGTGGTGGTACGCGCGCTGCAGCCCAGAGGGATCCAGCGGCTGCTGCGGGCGCCTCGTCGAGGGAAAGAGCCACGTGGACGGCCGCGTGACCGTGCAGTACGCGCGCAACGCCGCGGCGCCAGATCCGCCTGATGAAGCCGGCACACGTCCGCGAGATGCTCCGTCAGCGGCCCCCTCGTCGCGGAGGGGAGCATCGTCACCCGATCCTTTCGGCCCTTCCCCCGCCGCACGGTGATCTGGTGGCGATCGAAATCGAGATCCTTGACGCGAAGCTCAAGGCACTCCTCCAGCCTCAGCCCTGCACCGTAGAGCAGCATGACCACAAGTCGCTCCGTCCCGGCGAGCTGCTTCAAGATCGCCCCGACTTCGTTACGGCTGAGCACCACCGGCAACCGCTCAGGCGTCCGCGCCCGCACGACCGGGGGGACCGATCCGATCTCGATGGCCAGCACCTGCTTGTAGAGAAACAAGACCGCGCTGAGCGCCTGATTCTGCGTCGACGCACTGACCCGGCGATCCACGGCGAGCCAGGTGAGGAATTGAGTACGGGTCCTCGGTTCGGCGGCTGTAGTGACGCGTGCGGACGGCGTCACGCACACGATCCAAGAGCTTCGGCGGGGGCGTCATGCGGACGGATCCAGCGAATTCCGTGCCATCGAGATGTCCGCGTGTTCGTGCGTTTCAGGTTCACTTCGTCGTGAACGCGCAGGGCAAGCTGATTCTGGAGGCGCTCGGGGAAGGCACGGAAGAGGAGATTGTCTCGTTGGCGTATCCGGTACTCGACACGGCGCTCTCAGACGCCTACGGGGACGGAGTCTACGACAGCGATGAGACACTGCCGCAAGACCGCCGCGCGGCGATCGCGAAGGCCGTCGAGGCGGAGCGGAGTCGAATCGCGGCTGATCGGACGCCGGCTGCTGAACCACTGACGGAGCTCGGACGCGACGTCAAGAAACAGACCGACGTGCCG
>JAUSDY010000029.1 GCA_030650395.1 Acidobacteriota bacterium
ATTGATCAACAAGAGGCTCTTGAGCGGTTCACCGGGGACCACCAGGCGCGAGACGCGCTCGAAATTGCGTCGCGACTGTTCCTCGGTGTACGCGGTGCTGCCCGGTGCCAGCGGTTCGAGATAGGCGTTGCCGCCGCCGCGCGTGTGGCAGGCGGTGCACCGGGCGTTGCCCTTGCGCGAGCTGGTGAGAATGGGCTGCACCTTTGTGCGGAACATCTCGTAGTCCAGCGGCGACGAAACGGTGGCCGTCGCCGCGGCCTGTTGGGCGGCCTGTTGGGCGGCCGGACGGGCGCCAAGCGCCGGCCCGGCCCATGGGCTGAGAACGACCATGGTGACGGCCGTCAGAAACGATGCTGCGTGAGTCATGCGTGTCTCGCCTCGCACGCTACTGCGTCCCCGTCGGCGGCCAGAGGAGCATCCCCGTCGCGTTGCGCTTGGGCACTTGGCCGACCTTGATCCGGCTGAGCTCTTTTCGCGCCGCGACGTCGACGACCGATACGGTGTTGTCGTGCGCGTTGGCTACATACAACTTCTTGCTGTCCGGCGTGAACGTCAGCCAGTCGGGCACCTTCCCGACTTTCACTTCCCCGAGGTATTTCAGATCGGGCATCGCATACGCGTAAACGGCACTGTTGACCTTGCTGGTTGACCAAAGAGTCTTCTTGTCGGGAGCGACCAGGATGCCGTGCGCCGGGGCGCCCTGAATGCCTTCCGTATTCCTCTCAGCGACGGGAATATCCGGGAGCTTGATTCGGCCCACTTCCTTGCGCGTCGCCCAGTCGACGATCGCAAAACCGTGGAGGTTGGTGACCTGCACAAACATCCGTTTGGTCGACCCATCGGCGTTGGTCTCGAAGCACAGCGGCCGCACCCCGCCCTCGAAGTGGATCGACCACGCCGGCAGTTCCGTCTCGGTGTCGATCACCGTCGCCACCGACCCGCCCGTCGACCCCGCCACGACGAACTTGCTGTCAGGCGTGATGAACGTGTTGTGGACGCCGCGGAGCACCCGAATGAACTTGACCTTCTCCATCGCGACCGTGTCGATGACGTCGACGCCGCCCTCGGCCCCCTGAATGGCCACGTAGAGCCGTTTGCCATCCTTCCGAATCGCCACGTTGTTGGGTCCGCCGGTGAGCGGGATTCGCTTGAAGAGTTTCAGCGTGCGGACGTCGATCACGTCCAGCGTGGCGAGCGCCTCGTTGGACAGGTACAGCCGGCTGCCGTCCGGCCCGACCGCGGCTCCGTGTATCGCCTCCTCGTCGGGAATCTCGGCCACGATTTTATCGGTCATCGGGTCGATCAGATGGACGCTGTCCCCGGCCGCATTGGTCTGAATGATGTACGCCTTGCCGGTTTGCGCGTGGAGCGGTGCGAGCAGCGCCGCCACGGCGAGGAGCCCGCCGCCCCAGAGCAAGAGTTGACGCCCGCGTGGGCGAAGCGCAATTGAAGTCATAGCTATCTGGCCTCCTAGGCGAAGTGGTTGTCGACGACTCTCGAACCCTGTCCTTTCACGCAACTATTCTCAAAACCCGAACCGCGCGCCGAGCTGGTACTGCCGCGGGAACCCACCGCCCTGGAGCGCCGTGGGGATCAGGAAGCTCCCCGACCGTTGGTCGCCCGTTGGATTGGAGAAGTTGGCCTCGTTGGTGAGGTTGAACCCCTCGAGGAAGAGGTTGAGCGAGAGCCCTTGCCGCACGCGCACGCGATAGCCGAGCCGCGCGTCGATGTTCCGATATCCCGGACCAACCGCGCCGTTGCGGCCCCCCGCGTTCTCGACCGTGATGGCATTCTGGCCCACGCCGCTGTAGGTGCCGGCGGCGACCGGATCGACCAACACGCCATTACGATCCGCATCGATATTGCTGTTGTGGATGGTGAACGGCGTTCCGGTCGAGAGGCGCATCACGCCGCTCGCCGTGAGGCCGGCAATCCACGGCACTTCAAGCCGGCCGCTCAAGCTGAAGGTATGGCGGCGATCCAGGCTGGTCGGTCCCTCGTTGAGCTCCAGGTTGGAATCGCCGAGGACCTGGAAGTTGTTCACCGCGGTGGGGCCGCCGTCGGTGTTGCCGCGGCCGTACCCGGCCGCATACGACACGCGCGCGCCCCAGTGACTGGCGAAGCGCTTCTCGAGCTGCAGGGACAGGCCGTCGTAGTCGGTTCTGCCGACGAGTCGGCGCGTGAAGACGTTGGCCGCGAAGGGGGTGATTCCCAACTGGCCCGCGATGCCCTGGATGTCGGTACGCGCGATCGGCGCCGTGCGGCCCGTGGTCTGCTTGATCCCCGGATTGAGGTTGAACCGGATGGGCAGATCGCGATTCCACATATGCGTGTAGTCGACTGACGCCGACAACTGCGCGCCGAGCTGACGCTCGTAGCCGAGCGAGGTCTGATGCGCATAGGGCAAGTGCCGGTTGGGGTCGTCCAGCCAGACCTCGCCGGTATTTCGCGCCAGCGCACCGGGTCTCACCATCTGCTCGATCAGAGCGCGGTTCAGCACCGGGCCGTTGACCAGCAGCGGATCGGTGGGCAGCCGTCCATTACTCGGACCCGGATCGATGTTCGCGACCGGGTACTGAGCGAGGAAGGACCTACTGAACACTGGATTCAGCTGGTAGACCTGGAAGCGGTCGATGTACTGCTTCTCGTAAAACAGTCCATAGCCGCCGCGCAGCACGGCCTTGCCCCCCACGTTGTAGGCAAAGCCTGCGCGCGGCGCCAGGTTGTTCTTGTCAACCGGGTAAGCGCCCGGGTCACTGAACATCGGGTTGAAGTCCCACCGGACCGGAGACACATGGACGTCGTAGCGCAGGCCGAGGTTGATCGTGAGGTCCGTGCTGATCTGCCACTTGTCCTGTGCGTACAGACCGAGCGAATGCGTCCGCGACAGCACCTCGATCTTCCCCGGCACGCGAATGGTCAGCCGCTCGGGGTAGGACGAGGGATCCGCCGCGTTGAACGGCCGGTCGGAGGTGAATTGGAACGCGCCGTTCATGAAGCGCTGGTTCTCCTCGAAATGCTCGCCGTACACATACTGCGATCCGAACTTGAACTCGTGACTGCCCTTCATGGCGGGAACGAACCACGTGAAGGTGTTGTCCAAACCGTACGAGTCCATGACCCGGAAGTCGGCCCGGTTGGTATCCGCCTGGTCGATGAAGCTCAGGTACTGCAGCGTGGGCGGCGCCTTGGTCCAGTCGCCGGTTTCCTGATACAGGGCCTGACCGCGCACCGGCTTCTCGTGCACGATTGCGGCCCGCACGTTGTACAGCTTGGTCGAGCCCATCACCCAACTGTAATTGCCCACCAGCGTCCAGTCGTTGTCCTTGTCCTGGCTGAGGGTGTCGACCGTGCCGCCACGGTTTCCGTCGGCCAGCGGTTGGTTGATGGTGGGCTGGTGATCCCAGAGATAGCGCAGCGAATAATTGCGGCTGGAGCTCAACTGATGATCCAGCCGGACCATGTAGTTCTGCATGCGGGTCTGCTGGGCGATCGTAAAGCTCTTGTCCGGCCGCGTCGGATAGTTGAAGCTCCGGCCTTCGTCGCGGTCCTGCTTCTCATAGCTGGCGAAATAGTGCATCTTGTCGCGGACGATCGGCCCGCCGATCGTGCCGCCGTACCGGATGTTGCGCGTGTCCGGCTTGTCGAGTCCCTGCTGCGCGACGAAAAAATCCTTCGAGGTCATCGCCTCGTTGGTGAAGTACCCGATCAGGCTGCCATGGTACGCGTTGCTGCCCTGTTTGGTGATCGCATTCACCACGCCCGAAAGAGCGGCGCCGTACTCGGCGTCGAACTGGTTGGTGACGACCTGGAATTCCTGGATCGTCTCGAGCGCCGGGCGCGTCTGCGCGCCGGCGCTGCCGCCGCGCAGGTCGTCGTTATTACTCCCACCGTCGAGCATGAACACGACACCTGTGCCGGGCTGGCCGTTGATGGTCACGCTGTCGGACTGTCCATCGGACGCCCGGTTGTAGACCACCCCCGGCAGGATGGCCAGGAGGCTCGTGAAGTTCCCGTTTCCAGACGGCAGGTTCGTGATCTCGCCGGTCGACACGTTGCCGCCGACCTGCGCCGTGGTGAGGTCGACCAGAGGGCTGGCCGCCATGACCGTCACGCTTTCCTGCAGCGTGCCGACACTCATGGTCAGATCCACCTGGAGGGTCGTGCCGATGCGCAAGACGATTTCTTGCAGCGGTCGGCTGAAGCCATCCAGCACCGCGACCACCCGATACGGTCCGGGCAGTAACCCCGGCACCAGGTAGGTGCCGTCGGCACCGCTGACCGTCTCGCGAATGGTGCCGTTCTCCACGTGCGTGACGGTGATCGCGGCGCCCGGCAGCACCGCCTGCTGTTGGTCGGTCACCCGGCCTCGAATGGAGGAGCTGCCCTGCTGCGCCTCGGCAGCCACGGCGAGGAGTGAACCGAACACCAACACTGCCAACCCGAACTTGTCTGTCTGCACGCAAGCCTCCTTCTCGACGTGGGGGAGTAACGACTGAAAGAGTGCGACGACGGCCGGCTCATCTAATAAACGGGCGGCCGAGGCGCGGTACGTGACTGTCCGGTTCCGGGTCTGGCGCCGTGGCTGACGAGAAACGCGACGACCGTTTGGTACTTTAGGGCCGTGGCCGCGTCCAACGCCGTGCGGCCGTCGGCATTGGCGGCGTTGACATCGACGCCCTGGTCCACCGCCAGCTTGACGGCCTCGATCATCCGGGCTTCGGGTTCGTTGCGGGCGGGCCGCACCCAGGCCGCGCCACCGCCCATGCCCGTCGCCGCCATCAGCGTCGTGGTCACCTGTGTGACCGGTTCCGCCGGATCGCCCGCATGGTACGCCGCGCGGTGCACGAAGAGCGGGTCCGCGCCCTGTTTCAACAGGAGCCGCATGATCCCGGCTTCGGCGAAGCGGGCGGCGAGCCAGTACGGCGTGGCGCCAACCAGCGGCGGTTCGAAATTGAAGTCTTTCGAGGAGCGCCGCGTGGGCGTCCACGTACGAAGCGGCGCGTTCGGGTCGGCGCCGCGAGTGAGGAGCGCCGTCACCATACCCTCGTCCCGGCGCACGACCGCGATATGCAGCGCGTTGAACCCGGCTGACGCGGCGTTCGGGTCGGCGCCTTTCTCCAGGAGAAACTCGACGAGATCGGCAAAGCCCGCGTGCGCGGCCATGGCCGTCGCGCTCACACCCCACGCGTCCGCATCATTCACGTTGGCGCCCGCCGCCACCAGGAGCTTCGCCGACGCCAGGTCGCCGGCGCGCGCGACAAACAGCAACGCGGTGTCGGCGCCATGCGGGATCGCGCGGTTGTATTCGAGCATGCCGTGAGGGAACACGGCCATCACCATGGTCCAGGTTTCAGAGCGGGCGTGGACATCCGCCCCATGCGCGAGCAGCACCTTGACGACATCGGCGTGTTGCTGCGCCGCCGCCCACATCAGCGCGGTCTGCCCTCGCGCGCCGCGCGCATCCGGCCGGGCACCCTTGCTGAGCAACTGCTCGACGGCGTCCGAGTTGCCCGAGCGGGAGGCGACCATGAGGGGCGTCTCACCCCCGAGCAGCGCGATGTTCGGATCCGCCCCAGCCTGCAGCAGCCGGCGGACCATGCCCGGGCTGCCGTTCTGGCTGGCCGCCCAGAGCGGCGTGGCGCCAAGATCGTTGGCGGCGTTCACCTTCGCACCGGCGCGGACGAGCAGGTCGACCAGCGCCCCATCGTCCCGGTAGGCCGCCCAATGCAGCGCCGTCGTACCGTCCGCCTCCGCCGCGTTGACGTTCGCTCCCTGTTTGAGCAGCGCTCGCACCGTCACGTGGTCGGCGCTACGGGCGGCGTCCACCAGCGGCAAGTTGCCGCCCGCGGCGCCGATGAGCAACACGGCCAGCAGCGGGACGAGCCGCGCTCGGCGAGGTGTCGGCCGCATGATCCTGCCCTTACATTCCGGACAGCGTATCGATCGGCAGCCTGCCGGTGCTGCCGCCGAGCCGCTCGACGGACACGTCGAGCTTGTCCATCAGCGTCACCAGCAGGTTCGCCATCGTCGGCTTGTCGTTGTAGACGAGATGCTGGCCGCCCTTGAGCCGTCCCGCCCCGCCGCCGACGACCATCAGCGGCAGGTTGTCGCCCGAGTGGGCATTGCTGTTGGAAATACCCGAGCCATACAG
>JAUSDY010000031.1 GCA_030650395.1 Acidobacteriota bacterium
TCGCTCAAACCGCTCGACCGCGAAACCATCCGCCGCTCGGTGGAGAAAACGCACCGCATGCTGGTAGCCGAGGAGGACGAGGCCGCGAACGGCGTCGGCTCCGAAATCATCTCCATCGTGATCGAGGAATGCTTCTTCGCGCTCGACGCCCAGCCGGTGCGCATCCACGCCGCCGACGTGCCGGTGCCCTATGCCGAAAACCTCGAGAAGGCCGCCATCCCGAACGTCGAGGATGTGTACAAGGGCGCCCTCAAGGTGATGGGAAGAATTTAATTAATGTAGGGTGGGTTAGCGCTGTTTTTCAGCGCGTAACCCACCGGAATATTATTTTGGCGGGTTACGGCGCTTCGCGCCTAACCCGTCCTACATGAAAAATTGGAAAAAATTCAATGGCTGAAGCCTACACAATCAAGATGCCCAAGCTCTCGGATACCATGACCGAGGGTACGGTGGTGACCTGGGAGAAACAGGTCGGCGAGCAGATCGCGCGCGGCACCGTGGTCGCCACGGTCGAAACCGACAAGGCAATCATGGACGTCGAGATATTCCGCGAGGGTTACCTCTCCGGACCGCTGGCGCCGGTCGGCGCCGTGGTGCCCGTGGGCGGGGCCATCGCCTATCTCGTCGCCGACGTGAAGGAAGTCAAAGGCGGCGAAGCGGCCGCCGCGCCGGCGGAGAGAAGGAAAAGCGAGCGCGACGTTGAAACCGAGCCGCACAAGTTCGAGCCCTACGGCACTCCCAAGGCCAAGACGCATATTCCCGCCATGCCGCACGGCGCGACGCCCGCGCCGCGCCCGCGCACCGGCCTCGCTTCGCCGTATGCGCGTCAGCTCGCCGGGGCGCACGGCATCGACATCCACAGCCTGAAAGGCAGCGGACCGGGCGGCATTATCCTCGCCGCCGACGTGACCGCGCCGATAACGCCGCCGGGCATGGCCAAGCGCATCTACCAAGTGCCCGGCATCGGCCGGCCCATGGATGCGATGGAAAAGGCCGTGGCGCACAACATGGAGTACTCACTGTCCATGCCGCTGTTTCGCGTGACGGTGAGCATCAGCCCCGACCGGCTGGCGGCCGCGTCCAAGAAAGAAGGTTATTCGCTGACCGTGGCGCTGGCGAAGGCCGCGGGGCTCACGATCCAGAAATTTCCGCGCGTGAACGCGGTGTATCAGCATGAAGATCGCATTGTCGAGCGCCAGCAGATCGACGTGGGACTCGCGGTCGAGACCGAAGGCATGGGGCTCGTGGTGCCGGTGCTGCGCGACGTGATGAGCAAGGGACTCAAGCAGCTCAACGACGAGTGGAAGGATCTGGTGGCGCGTGCCCGCATCAAACGCCTGAAACCGCAGGAGTACTCGAACCCGACCTTCACGATCTCGAACATGGGCATGCTCGGCGTGACCAATTTCGATGCCATTCCCTCGCCCGGGACCTCGGCCATTTTCGCGATCTCCACCGCCGGCCCGCAGGGCATGCCGGTGACGATCACGGCCGATCATCGTATTGTCAACGGCGCGGACGCGGCCAAGTTTCTGAACACCTTCAAGCAATTCGTCGAACAGCCGGAATCCTGGATCAGCGGCGGCGCTCCCGCGCTTCCCGTTACGACCGGCAGGGAGGCCATGGTGCAGGGCAAATGGGATTATGATGTCGTCATCATCGGCGGCGGTCCGGGCGGCGAAGACTGCGCGCGCGATCTCGCGGATCATGGCAAGAAAGTATTAATGGTCAACGATGCGCCGCTCCCCGGCGGCGAATGCCTGTGGCGCGGCTGTATCCCGTCCAAGGCCTGGCGCGCCGGGGCGGATCGCCTGCGCGACCGCGCGCACGATGCGCATCTCGGCGTGCTCAACACCAACAAACCGAAGCTCGACTGGAAACTGCTCGAGAAAATGCGCCGCACCGTGCTGGAAACTCGCGGTGACATGGCGCTCAAGACCGATAGAGGCATGAAGGTTGAAATCAGGCAGGGCTTTGCGTATTTCGATTCGGCTAACAGCGTCGTGATCGACATCTCCGGCAACCAGCGCGACCCGCACGCACGTCCGACACGCGGCAAAGGCAATAAGACCGAACGGGTGAGCTTCGGCGCCTGCGTGCTCGCCACCGGCGCCCCGCCGTGGGTGCCGCCGATCCCGGGCGCGGATGGGAAGGGCGTGCTGACTTCGGACACGGTGTGGAATCTCAAAGCCCCGCCCAAGAAGCTCGGGATTATCGGTGCCGGCGCGATCGGTCTTGAAATGGCACAAATCTTCGCCGACTTCGGCGCGCAGGTGGTGATTCTTGAGGCCCAGGACCGACCGCTCGCGGAGGTCGAGCCCGAGATCGCGAAAAATCTTGCCGAGTTGCTGGCCAAGAAGCAGCAGAATCTGAAACTGTTCACGTCGGCGAAGATCGAAAAGATCGGCGGCAAACCCGGCACGATGGCGCTCACCTACCGCGATGCCGCCGGCAAGAAGGCCACGTTCAAATGCGACTACGTGCTCGTGGCCACCGGCAAGCGCCCGGTGTTGGAGCCGCTGGCGCTCGACAAGGCCGGGGTGAAGTCCGACAAGGGCGTGGTCACGGTCGATAAACAGTGCCGCACCAATGTGGCGCACATCTTCGCCGTGGGCGATGTGAACGGCGGTTACATGCTGGCGCATACCGCCGGGCATCAGGGGCGCGTGGCGGCGGCCACGATTATGGGCGAGCAGGCCGAATACAACCAGGACAAGGATTGCGGCGTGATCTTTACCCGTCCGCAGGCGGCGTTTGTGGGGCTGTCCGCGGAGCAGGCCAAAGCCAAAGGCGTCGACGCGATCGAGGTGAAGATGCCGATGAACATCGACGCCAAGGCCATGATCGCGAATGAAACCGATGGGATGATCAAGTTCGTGGCCGACAAGGCGTCACATCGCATTATCGGTGTGCATTTCCTCGCGGATCATGCCGACACGCTGATCGGCGAGGCGGTGATGATGGTGGCGGG
>JAUSDY010000092.1 GCA_030650395.1 Acidobacteriota bacterium
GACTTCATGAAGAAGGGCTCGAGCGACATCGTGACGTCCGTCGGAGCGGGCTGACCGGCCATGACGCCGTCAACGAGCTTGACGACCTGCTCGATCTCCTGCTGCTCCTGCTTGCTTCGCTTCTTTTCGTCTTTCTTGGGAGCCGGCTGCGCTACGGCGAACGATGCCGAAACCACCAGTGCGACTGCCACGGCCATTGCACGCCGAATTACCATCATCACTTCCCCCTGAAACGCCCTGAAACGTCCTGAAGCGATAGTCACGCGGGAGCGCGCCCTACCAACGTCGATCCCTGAATTGTACGAGTGCTGGACGGAGCAAGTCAAACACTCTAACTGGTTGTTATAGTAGAGGTTTAGACGCGAATCGCCGCCTCCGGTGATATCGTGTGACGCTACCCTCCATGCTTCGCGAAGACGTGCTTGTGATCGTGCTGGCGGGTGGAGCGGGCGAACGGCTCGCTCCCCTCACGAGAGACCGCGCCAAGCCGGCGGTGTATTTCGGCGGCCCCTACCGAATCATCGATTTCGTGTTGAGCAATTGCATCAACTCGGGGCTCCGCCACGTCTTCATCGCCACGCAGTACAAGTCGCTGTCGCTCAGCCGGCACATCCGCCAGGGCTGGACGATCGTCTCGGAAGAGCTCGGCGAGTTCATCGAGATCCTGCCGCCGCAAAAGCGCGTCGGCGAGCATTGGTACCAGGGCACCGCCGACGCCGTTTACCAGAACCTCTATTCCATCGTGCGCGAACAACCGCGGTATGTCGTGGTACTCGCCGGCGACCACGTCTACAAGATGGACTACCAGAAGATGCTGCGGTTCCATCTCGATCAAGCCGCGGAGGTGACGCTGGCGGCGATCGAAGTCCCGATCGAGGAAGGCAAACGCTTCGGCATCGTCGCCGTCGATGAATCCGATCGCGTGACGGGGTTCCTGGAGAAGCCGCTGAACCCGCCGGGCATGCCGGGGCAGCCGAACATGGCGCTCGCGTCGATGGGCATCTATGTGTTCGACAGCGAGGTGCTGATCGCGGCGCTCGAAGCCGACGCGGCCAACCCTGACAGCCAGCACGACTTCGGCAAGAACATCATCCCGGCGCTGATCGGGCACGGGCGGACCTACGCCTACCCCTTCTACGACGAGAACAAGAAGACGGCGAAGTACTGGCGCGACATCGGAACGCTCGATGCGTACTACGAAGCGCAGATGGACCTGTGCCACGTCAATCCCGAGTTCAACATGTACGATCCGGAATGGCCGCTGCGGACCTACATGCCGCAGGCGCCTCCGGCGAAGTTCGTGTTTGCCGAAGAGTGGCGGCGCGGCGAGGCGCAAGACTCGTTGATCTCGCAAGGCTGCATTGTCTCGGGCAGCCGCATCCACGGCAGCATCCTGTGTCCGAACGTGCGGGTGCACAGCTTCTCCACTATCGACGATGCCATCCTGATGCCGGGGGTGCGGGTCGGCCGGCACGCGCGGCTGCGCCGCACCATCGTCGATCGCGACGTCGACATCCCGCGCGGCGCCACGATCGGATACAACGCCGAAGAAGATCGCCGCCGCCACACGGTGTCGGATGGCGGCGTGGTGGTGGTCGCGCCGGGCGACGAGCCGTATGTGGGGCCGATCTCCGAAGAGGCGTTGACGCTCGAAGCGGAAGCGGATCGACGTGGATAGATCGGGGATCGGGGATCGGGGATCAGGGATCAGGGATCAGGGATCAGGGATCAGCGCATCTATGAGAATTTCTGATGTTCGTGGCCGCGAGATTCTGGATTCACGTGGCAATCCCACCGTTGAAGTAGACGTCGTGCTCGAGGGTGGCGCGCGCGGGCGCGCCAGCGTTCCGTCGGGCGCATCAACCGGCGAGCGCGAAGCGCTCGAGCTGCGCGACGGCGACGCGGCGCGCTATCTGGGAAATGGCGTCCGCAAGGCCGTGGCAAACGTCAACGGCGAGCTGGCCGCGGCCGTCAAGGGCAAGCCGTTCACGCAGCGCTCGTTGGACGAGGCGATGATCGCGCTCGACGGCACGCCGACGAAGAGCCGGCTCGGCGCGAACGCATTGCTCGGCGTCTCGATGGCGGCGCTCAAGGCCGACGCCGCGCAGGCGGGCACACCGCTCTACGCGCACGTCGCCAAGGTGGCAGGCAACACGTCGGGTTACCTGCTGCCGGTGCCGATGATGAACATCCTCAACGGCGGCGCGCATGCGGATTCGAACGTCGACTTCCAGGAATTCATGGTGATGCCCCTGGGGTTTTCGTCGTTCAGCGAGGGGCTGCGGGCGGGCGCGGAGATCTTTCACGCGCTGCGATCG
>JAUSDY010000052.1 GCA_030650395.1 Acidobacteriota bacterium
CATGAAGGAAGCCGCCGTGCTGGCGATCGAATGGCAGGAGCGGATGGATGCCGCCAGCCGGCGTCAACAGACTGGCGAAGGCATCTGCGCCCTGGCGTTCAACGAAGCGCTCGTCGGGCTGGTGGATCAAGCCAAGGCGCGGGTCGCCGCGGCGTTGGAAGAAGAGCTGCTTCTTCCGGGCTCGCTGGACGAGCGGCTCGTCGTGGCCGCCGTGACCAGGGACGGAGCACAGGCCCGCGAGCTGTTGCCGCAAGCGATCGCCGAGTTCAGAAAGGACAACGGCAAGAACCCGCAGGCGGCGCGCGGCGAGCGGGCGCTGCAGGCGCTGGCCGAGCTTGCCGACGGCAAACCAGCCGAGGTGATCGCGCTGCTCGAGCCCATCAGCTTCGAGGCGCAGTTTAGCGAGGCCGTGGCTATCTGGACGATCGCCCAGATGCAGATGAAGAACTGGACCTCGGCGGCCAAGGGCCTGGCGTTCATGACCGCCGAGCAGCCGCGCCAGGGTCTGAGCGCGCGCACGGCGTTTGAGTATGCGTCGCTGGCGCGCGTGCAGATGGAGCTCGGGCAGAAAGCGGAAGCGCGCAAGAGTTACCAGAAGTTCTTTGACCTCTGGAAAGACGCCGACCCTGACGTGCCGCTGCTCGTTCAGGCCCGCGAAGAATTCTCGAAACTCTAACGAATCGTCTTCGGCGCCTTCTGTCCTTCCGGAATCAGCGTCGTGTACTTCGAGCCGCCGACCATCTTCTTCTGATCGTCACGTGCGCGCTGGATTAGATCCGGCGTGCGATACAGATCAATCGCCGATCCCGCCAGGGTCTTGGCGGCGACCATCATGCCCTTCTCGCCGATGCTCATGCCGGTGCAAGCGACGATCTGCCAGCTGTGCCCCGGCGCGCCGTAGGCGTAGGTCGCGACCGTGAGCTGCCCGACGGGGAAGAACCACGTGAGGTCGCCGACGTCGGTTGAGTGCAGGCCTTGTTCGGGTGGTCCCGCTGGCAGCGGCTCCACGCGCTCGGCCAGCGCCAGGACCGGCTGGGGCTTAACGTCCTTCTGCATCGCGCGGGCGAACGCCTTCTCGCGCTGGTCGAAGACGGGAGGGCCGACGAGCTCCAGGTTCTTCTGAATGACTTCCGTCAGCGTGCGATTGGGCAGCACCTCGTGCATGTCGGAGTCGACACGGGTCTCGATCAGCTTCGTTCGGCTCATCGCCGCGGCCGCGCGCGCGATCTCGGTCAGCCACACGAAGTACTCCTCGACGTCGGTGTGCTTGTTGGCGCGGAGGTAGTACCAGACCTCGGCCGAGGGTGGCACCACGTTCGGCTGGCCGCCGCCGTTGGTGATCACGTAGTGGATGCGGGTGTCTTCCTTGACGTGCTCGCGCATGAAGTTCACGCCCACGTTCATCAACTCGACCGCGTCGAGCGCGCTCTTGCCCTGGTGGGGAGACGTCGAGGCGTGCGCCGGCAGCCCTTCGAACTTGAACTTCACCGAGACGATCGCCTTCGAGAAGTCCCAGCTGGCCGCGGTTCTGTCGCCGGCGTGCCACGAGAGGATCGTGTCGACGTCTTTGAACAGACCTTCCCGCAGCATGTAGGTCTTGCCGATGCCGGTTTCTTCCGCCGGCGTGCCGAACAGCTTCACGGTCCCTTTGATTGCACCCGAAGCAAGCGCCTGCTTGACGCCGATCGCCGCCGCCGTGCTGGCGGTGCCGAACACGCTGTGGCCGCAGCCGTGGCCGGCGATCACTTCCGGCCGCGCCTTTCGCTCGGCGGTGGCATCCTGCGACAGGCCGGGCAGCGCATCGAATTCCGCGAGGATGCCGATCACCGGCCGGCCCGTTCCGTAAGACGCCACAAAGGCGGTCGGCATGCCGGCGACACCG
>JAUSDY010000053.1 GCA_030650395.1 Acidobacteriota bacterium
CATGAAGGAAGCCGCCGTGCTGGCGATCGAATGGCAGGAGCGGATGGATGCCGCCAGCCGGCGTCAACAGACTGGCGAAGGCATCTGCGCCCTGGCGTTCAACGAAGCGCTCGTCGGGCTGGTGGATCAAGCCAAGGCGCGCGTGGCCGCGGCGCTGGAGGAAGAGCTGCTTCTCCCTGGCTCAGTGGACGAGCGCCTCGTTGTTGCTGCCGTCACCAAGGACGGCGCCCTCGCGCGCGAGCTGTTGCCGCAAGCGATCGCCGAGTTCAAGAAAGACAACGGCAACAATCCGCAGGCGGCGCGGGGCGAGCGGGCGCTGCAGGCGCTGGCCGAAATGGCGGAAGGCAAGCCCGCCGAAGCGATCGCGCTGCTCGAGCCCGTGACCGTCGACGCGAGGTCGTCCGAAGCGGTGAGTATCTGGACGATCGCCCAGATGCAGATGAAGAACTGGACCGAGGCGGCCAAGGGCCTGGCGTTCATGACCGCGGAGAAGCAGCGCCAGGGTCTGAGCGCGCGCTCGGCGTTTGAGTATGCGTCGCTGGCGCGCGTGCAGATGGAACTCGGGCAGAAAGAGGACGCGCGCAAGAGTTACCAGAAGTTCTTTGACCTCTGGAAAGACGCCGACCCTGACGTGCCCCTGCTGATCCAGGCCCGCGAAGAGTTCGCCAAGCTCGCGTCTTAGCGAATCGTCTTCGGCGCCTTCTGTCCTTCCGGAATCAGCGTGCCGTACTTCTGGCTGCCGACCATCGTCTTCTGATCGTCACGTGCGCGCTGGATTAGAAATTAGATCCGGCGTGCGATGCTTGACGCCGATCGCCGCCGCCGTGCTGGCGGTGCCGAACACGCTGTGGCCGCAGCCGTGGCCGGCCATCACTTCCGGCCGCGCCTTTCGCTCGGCGGTGGCATCCTGCGACAGGCCGGGCAGCGCATCGAATTCCGCGAGGATGCCGATCACCGGCCGGCCCGTTCCGTAAGACGCCACAAAGGCGGTCGGCATGCCGGCGACACCG
>JAUSDY010000055.1 GCA_030650395.1 Acidobacteriota bacterium
AGGCGCATGGTCGATGAACAGTTGCGTGCACGTGACATCCGCGACCCACGAGTGCTCGACGCGATGCGCACGGTGCCGCGGCACCTGTTCGTGCCTGAGCCCCAGCGCGCCGAGGCCTACGGCGATTACCCGTTGCCGATCGGCCACGACCAAACCATCTCCCAACCCTACATCGTCGCGTTCATGACGCAGGCGCTGGAGATCGCGCCGGCGCATCGCGTGCTCGAGATCGGAACCGGATCCGGCTATCAGGCGGCCGTGCTCGGTTCGCTCGCGAAGGAGGTGTTCACGATCGAGATCCTGCCGCCGCTGGCAGAGCGGGCTCGCGAAACGCTCTCGGCGCTGGGCTATCGCAACATCCAGGTGCGGAACGGCAACGGCTACCTGGGATGGCCCGAGCACGCGCCGTACGACCGCATCATGGTGACGGCGGCGCCGGCCGAGGTGCCAGCGGCGTTGATAGGCCAGCTGAAGATCGGCGGCCTGATGGCCATTCCAGTGGGAACCGGGAACCAGGAGCTGCGGATCTTGCGCCGCACCGCCACCGGAACCGAGACGCTGAGCACGCTCCCCGTGCGATTTGTGCCGATGATCAACAAGCCGAAGGGCTAGGCGATGACCACGCACATCGGCTTGCTCCGCGCAGTCAACCTCGGCCCGCATAACCGGGTGGCCATGAAGGAGCTCTGCGCGCTGCTCGCGAAGCTCGGCATGCACGAGCCGCGATCCCTATTGCAAAGCGGCAACGTGGTGTTCGGCAGCGTCGTGAAGAGCACTGCGCAGTTGGAAAGCGTACTGGAGGCGGCGGTCGCGAAGCGTCTCGGCGTCGAGACCGACTTCTTCGTGCGGACCGCGGCGGAATGGCAAGCGATCGTCGCCGGCAATCCGTTCCCGAAGCAGGCCAAGGACGACCCCGGCCACCTTGTGGTGATGTGCTTGAAAGACGCGCCGGACGCCGCCGCCGTGACCGCACTGCAGCAGGCGATCACCGGCCGCGAGGTCGTGCGCGGGGGCGGGCGGCACGCCTACTTCGTCTATCCCGATGGCATGGGTCGCTCGAAGCTGACCATCAAGTTGATCGAGAAGAAACTCGGCACGTCCGGCACCGCGCGCAACTGGAATACCGTGCTGAAGCTCGGCGCGCTTACGAGCGCGCCATAGCCTTTTCGAGCGCGCGCTTCGTGAACACCGGGATCATCGCGCGGCGGTACTCTTCGCTGGCGTGGATGTCGGCGTTGACGTGCTTGATGCCCTCGCCGGCGATCTTCGCCGCCGCTTCGATCGTCTTCGCCGACAGCGGCTGGCCCGCGAGGGCCTTCTCGACGTTCGTCATCCGCGTGGCGTGCGAGCCCGCGCCGGTCAGCCCGAGCCTGGCGGATGTGATCACGCCGCCTTTGACGTCGAGCGCGGCCGCGACGCCGACGATCGCGTAACCCGAAGCGCGCTGGTGGAGCTTGGCGTACCCGGCGGACTTCACGGCCGCGAACTGCACGCCCCCGATGATCTCGTCGGCGGCCAGATCGACAGTGAACAGGTCCTGGAAGAAATCGCTCGCCTTGACGATCCGCCACCCCTTTGGTCCTTTGAGATGGATCTCGGCGTCGACCGCGAGCATCACGGCAGGGTAGTCGGCCGACGGATCGGAGTGGGCCAGGCTGCCGCCCAGCGTGCCGCGATTGCGCACCTGCGGGTCGCCGATCTCACCGGCGGTTTCAGCGACGACGGGACACTTCTCGGCCAGCAGCGCCGACGAGGCGACGTCGTGGTGGACCGTCGCCGCGAAGATCTCGATCTTCCCGTCCTTCTCGCGAATGCCCGCGAGGCCGGGAATTCTCGCGATGTCGATCAGGATGCCTGGCTCGCTCATGCGGAGCTTCATCAGCGGCACGAGGCTGTGCCCGCCGGCGAGCAGCTTGCCGCGCCCTCCCGTCTCTTGCAGCTTTTTGATCGCCTCGTCGAGCGAGTTGGCGCGCTGGTACTCGAATGCAGTGGAGATCACGACTTGCCTCCGTGGATGATCCGCCACAGCTTTTCGGGCCGCAGCATCATGTCGATGTGCTTCACGCCAAATTCGCTCAACGCGTCGACCGCCGCCGCGACGATGCAGGGCGTCGAGCCGAGCGTGCCCGCTTCGCCCACGCCCTTTGCGCCGAGCGGGTTGACCGGCGTGGGAGTGCAGGTGAAGTCGAGCTCGAAGCGCGGGAAGTCAATGGCGCGCGGAATCGCGTAGTCCATGAACGAGCCGGTCACGAGCTGGCCGTCCGAGTTGTAGACGACCTCTTCGATCATCGCCTGGCCGATGCCCTGCGCCAGCCCGCCGTGAATCTGGCCCTCGACGATCAACGGGTTGATCAAATTGCCCGCGTCGTCCACGGCTATCAGCTTGAGCAGCTTCGGCTCGCCCGTCTCGCGATCGATCTCGAGCATCGAGATGTGGCAGCCGAACGGGTAGGTGTTGTTGGCGGGCTCGAAGAAGGCCTCGTCGCTCAATCCCGGTTCGAGGCCTGGCGGCAGCGGCACCGGAACGTAGGCGTAGGCGGCGACTTCGGCGAACGACTTGCCCGATGCGGGCGCGCCCTTGACGAAGACGCGGCCGTTCTCGAACACGAGGTCGTCTTCATTGGCTTCCAGCAGCGCGGCCGCGAACTTCGCCATCTTCGCCTTCACTTTGCCGCCGGCCAGGTGCAGCGCCGTGCCTCCGACCGCCTGCGACCGGCTGCCGAAGGTGCCGATGCCCTGCTTCACGATGCTGGTGTCGCCGTGAAGAATCGTCACGTGCTCGAGCGGCACGCCGAACTGATCCGCCAGCATCTGGCCGAACGTGGTTTCATTGCCTTGCCCGTGCGGTGAGGCGCCGGTCGTGGCGGTGATGCGGCCGTCACGTTCAATAGTGACGCCCGAATGTTCCCAGCCGCCGGTCGGCAGTGATGACGAGGGGCCGAGGCCGCAGACCTCGACATACATCGCCATCCCGATGCCAACGAGACGGCCCTTTGCCTTCGCGGCATCGCGCTCGGCCTTGAGCTCTTTCCACTTCGCGTTCTTCAACGCGAGGTCCATGCACTTCTCGTAATCGCCCGAGTCGTAGACGGCGCCCATCTGCGTCGCAAACGGGAACTGGTACGGCTGGATGAAGTTCTTGCGGCGAAGGTCGGCCGGATCCATGTTCAGCTCGCGCGCCAGCATGTCCATGGCGCGCTCGACGAAGTAGGTGGCCTCGGGACGGCCCGCGCCGCGGTACGCATCCGTCGGTGTCTTGTTGGTGAAGACCTCCGTCAGCGTGACGCGGATCGCCGGGATGTTGTAGGTCGCGTTCGCCATCAACATCGTCAGCGTCGGAATGGCCGCCGTCAGCAGCATGTTGTAGGCGCCGATGTCGGCGATCAGCCGCAGCTTCAATCCGAGGACGGTGCCGTCGCGCTTGGCGGCGAGGTCGATGTAGCCGAGGATGTCGCGGCCGTGAGTCGTGGCCACAAACGCTTCCGAGCGATCTTCGACCCATTTGATCGGCACACCGAGCTTCTTCGAGATCGCCGCCGCGACGTACTCTTCGCCGTAGATGTTGATCTTCGCGCCGAAGCCGCCGCCCACTTCCGGGGCGATCGCGCGAACCTGATCCTGCCCCAGGCCGTTCATCGCCGCGATCATCGTCCGCAGGATGTGCGGGTTCTGGGTCGACGACCAGATCGTCATGGTGCCGCGCCCGGGCTCGTAATGCGCCAGCACGCCGCGGCCCTCGATCGCGGTCGGCGCCAGCCGCTGGTTCACCATGCGCTGGGAAATCACCACCTCGGCAGCGGCAAACGCCTTGTTGATCGCAGTGTCGTCGACGGAATAGTCGGCGCCCACGCCGGTGCCGCCCGGCACCAGCGCCACCGCGAGGTTGTTGGCGAAGTCCTTGTGGATCACCGCCGGCTTGCCGGTCATCGCCTGCTCGAGATCGACGACGGCGGGCAGCCGCTCGTACGAGACGACGATCGCATCGGCCGCATCGCGAGCGACGTAACGATCGCGGGCGACCACCACTGCGACGGGCTCGCCGGCGTAGCGGACCACATCCACCGCCACCGCGTGATGGGCCGGCGACGGGAACGGCGTGCCAATCGGCATCGGCGGCACGATCTCGGCGATCTGCGCGCCGGTGAACACCGCCTCGACGCCGTCCATCGCGGCGGCGGCCGTCGTGTCGATCCTGGTGATGCGGCCGTGCGCAACGTCGCTGCGCTTGAAGGCGAGGTACTGCATGCCGGCGACCTTGATGTCGTCGACGTACGAGGCCAGGCCCTGGATCAAACGCGGGTCTTCGCGGCGCTTCACGCGCTGGCCGACAAGCTTTGGCAATACCGGTGTGGTGGTGGCCATGGCTACCCTCTGGCCGCGCGTTGCACGGCGTTGACGATGTGCTGGTAACCGGTGCAGCGGCAGTAATTGCCGGAGATGCCCTCGCGGATTTGTTGCTCGCTCGGCTTGGGATTCTTTTGAAGCAGATCAACCGCCGACAGGATCATGCCGGGCGTGCAGTAACCGCATTGCAGGCCGTGTTCTTCCCAGAAGGCGGTCTGCAGCGCGTGGAGCTGCCCGTCCTTGGCGAGCCCTTCAATGGTCGTGACCGCGGCGCCATCGGCTTGCACGGCGAAGATCGTGCACGACTTCGCGCTGCGGCCGTCGATGAGCACCGTGCAGGCGCCGCACTGACTGGTGTCGCACCCGAGGTGCGTGCCGGTGAGGTTGAGCTGTTCCCGAAGGAAGTGAGTGAGAAGCAGGCGCGGCTCGACGTCTGCCTTCCGAACCTTGCCGTTCACCGTGATCGAAATCTGGGCCATGGGGTCCCTCGTCTGACGTGAGGGCCTAGTCTATTGATCCAGGCATGACGCTACAAGGACTAGTCGGGTAACATCCGCGGCCATGCTGACCATCCTCGCGTTTGCCGCAAACCTTGCCATGACGGATGGCCTCGCCTCCTGCGAAGGCCTGCAGGCGCTGTCGCTGCCGGATACCACGATCCTGTCGGCCGCCTTGGTGCCGGAGGGGCCGTTCACGCCGCCGGCCCGTACGGGCGCCGCCGCCACGCCCAGGCCGTTTACCGTGCCGGCCGCGTGCCGCGTCGTCGGCCGCATCGCGCCTGCCATTGGCTTCGAAGTGTGGATGCCGGCGGCCAACTGGAACGGCAAATTCCAGGCGGTCGGTGGCGGGGGATTCGCGGGTGTGATCAGTTACGGCGCGATGGCAACCGCGCTCGCGCGCGGATACGCAACCGCCTCCACCGACACGGGCCATTCGACGCCAGGTGGGTCGTGGGCGCTTGGCCATCCCGAGCTTGTGACCGACTTCGCCTACCGCGCGATCCACGAGATGACCGTCACAGCCAAGGCCGTGGTCGCGGCCTTCTACGGCAACGGACCGCGATTGTCATACTTCGTCGGGTGTTCGACCGGCGGCCGGCAGGGGCTGATGGAGGCGCAGCGCTTTCCACACGACTACGACGGCATCGTCGCCGGCGCCCCCACGAACTTCTGGACGCACCTGATGGCGGGAACGCTCTCGCCCGCCGCCGCCACGCTCAAGGATCCCGCGTCGTACCTGCCGGCGGGGAAGTTGTCGCTGCTCAACAAGGCGGCGCTTGCGGCGTGCGACGCGCGCGATGGCACGGCAGACGGCCTGATCGAAAATCCTCGAGCCTGCGCGTTTGATCCGGGAACACTGGTTTGCTCCGGCGCCGACAGCGAGAGCTGTCTCACGCCGCCGCAGCTCGAGGCCGCCAGAAAAATCTATGCGCCTGCGGTGAATCCGCGGACGAAGCAGGAAATCTTCCCTGGCATGCCACCGGGGAGCGAGCTCACGTGGACCGCCGTGGCCGGCGGCCCGCAGCCGTTCTCGATTCCCGTCGAGTTCTACAAGTACTTCGTTCATGCGGATCCGAACTGGGATTGGAAGACGATCGACTTCGACAAGGACGTCGCGGCCGCGGACGAGAAGCTGGCGGCGCTGATGAATGCGACCGATCCCAACCTGGCCGCGTTCAGGTCCCGGGGCGGAAAGCTGATCATCTATCACGGCTGGAACGATCAACTGATCCAGGCCGGCAACAGCATCAACTACTACAACAGCGTGTCGAAGACGATGGGTGCAAAAGAGACCGATGATTTCGCGCGGCTGTTCATGGTCCCCGGCATGCTGCACTGCGCCGGCGGGCCTGGACCCAACACGTTCGACGCGCTCAGCGCGTTGGAGCAATGGGTCGAGAAGGGCACGAAGCCCGCGTCGATGGTCGCCTCGCATTCGACGACCGGCACGGTCGATCGCACGCGTCCGCTCTGCCCGTATCCCCAGGTCGCGGCCTATAAGGGATCCGGCAGCATCGACGACGCCGCGAATTTCGTCTGCGCAGTGAAGTAGCGAGGCCGGACATGAGACCGTTATCGATCTTCTTGCTGGGATGTTTGCTCGCCGGCACCATTCTTGGCGCGCAAGGCGTGCAGGTTGTCGATCTTGGCGGTGGCCTCTACCAGGCCGTCGGGGCAGGCATTCAGGGCGGCAGCGGCGTGCGCGTTCCGCAGAGCAACACGTTTCTGATCGCCACCAGCGGCGGCAACGTCATCGTCGATACCTCGCTCGCCGCCGCGGCGCCTGCGCACAAGGCGGCGCTCTCGGCCGCGGCCGGGAGCGCGCCGATCCGGGCGATCATCCTGACGCATGCACACGGTGATCACACCGGCGGTATCGCGTCGTGGCGCGAGCCGGCCACCAAGGTGATCACCCATCGCTTGTATCCGGAGTTCCTCGAATATACGAATCGTCTGGCCGGCTATTACGCGAAGAGCACTGCTGCTCAGTTCGGCGCCGCCGCGAGCCCGGCTTTTCCGGCTGGGGCGGGCGCGGCGCGCGGCGCTGCCGCGCCGGCTCCAGTGTCCGACGTGCTGTTCGACGCGACCTACAGCTTCGATGTCGGCGATACGCGATTCGAATTGCTCCACACGCCGGGCGAAACACCGGACCACCTCACCGTGTGGATCCCGAAGCTGAAGGCCGCGTTCGTCGGCGACAACTATTACGAGTCGTTTCCGAACATCTACACGCTGCGCGGCACACGGGCGCGGTGGGCGCTCGACTACGTCAATTCGCTGAACAAGGTCCTCGCGCTGGAGCCCGAGCTGGTGCTGCCCAGTCACGGTCCGGCGATCAAGGGCCGCGACGAGGTCCGTCGCCGTCTCACGAAATATCGCGACGCGATCCTCTACGTGCACGACGCCACGGTGAAGGGGATGAACGACGGCAAAGACGTCGGCACGTTGATGCGCGAGATCACGCTGCCTCCCGCTCTCGACGTCGGCGAGTCGTACGGCAAGCTGTCGTGGTCGGTGCGCGGAATCTACGAAGGCTACGTCGGCTGGTTCGACGGCAACGTGTCGACGATGTTCGGACCGGTGAGCCAGGCGTACGGGGAAATCGTCGCGCTGGCCGGCGGTGCCGATGTCGTTGCGGCGCGCGCGCTGGCGCTGGCCGCGACCGATCCTCTCCGCGCGTTGTATCTCACCGACATGTCGCTGGCCGTGGACGCGCGCCACAAGCCCTCGTTGGTGGCGCGGATCGCCGCCTTGAAAACGCTCGACACGCAATCCACTAACAGCAACGAACGCGGGTGGCTGGCGGCCGGGATCCGCGAGGCCGAGTCCAGGCTCAAGTAGGGAGGGTCGTCTTATGACCGGTCGCCTGGCTTTGCCGATTCTTGCGGCTGCCGTGGCGCTTGCCGCCGCGCCATCCGCACAAGCGCCGACATCTGCTGTCGATAGCTACGCGACGGCGGTGCGCACCTATGTCGCCACCGGTGACACCGTCAAGGCCCTGACACCCATCCAGGCCTGGGCAAAGCCAGAGTTTGAGCGCGCCATCGATGCGCTCATCGCCCGCCGGGACCAGGCCCTGATAGAGGCGGCAGCGGTACTCCAGGTCGAGATCGCCGTCGGCGTGGTCATGCTCTCGCCGCGCAGCGCGGGCACGCACCTCGAGCTCGGTGAGAAACTGATTCGCAGCCTGCGCGCCTTGCCCGGCCCTGGGCCGGAGGCTGAGTTCTCGGAGAAATGGTACGCCGTCGCGGCGTCGGCGTTCCTGATGGTGAACGACTCGAGACTTGCCAGTTCCTTCATCAGCCGCGGCTTACAGTTGGCACCTGGGTCTCTCGACCTTCGGCTGATGAACGGAATTGTGGACGACCTTGAGGCGCTGTCACTCAATCCAGACGATTCAAAAACTGGCGTGCAACGGCAGCGCATTGCGACCGCGCGGACCCAGGCGTTCCTGCGGGCAAGAGACCGCTACGCCAGGCTCGTCAAGGACGCGCCATCATTCGCGCGCGCCCGGGTGCGCCTGGGTCGCGTGCTTTGGATGATCGGACAGGCGGAGGAGGCGCGGATCGAGTTGCTGCGCGCGCAAGCCGACGCCCGCGATCCGGTGCAGCAATACCTCTCGGCGATGTTTCTGGGTGCGCTGTACGAGCAAGAGGGTGACGCCGCGCTCGCGCGCGCGTGGTACGAAGAGGCATTGTCGCTGGCGCCGGCCAGCCAGGCGGCCACCGTCGCGCTCGGGCATTTGGACGTGATGGTCGATCGTCCCGATCGTGCCCGGGCGCTCGCGCGTGGGTTGTTGTCGCAGAAGCCGGTGCTCGACGAGTGGTGGACCTACAACGGCGGCCTCGAGACCGCCTCACTCGAATGGCTTCGCAGGCGCGTGCGGCGATGAAAGCGCTGTGGGCACCAAGCGTCCTGGCGGGCCTGGCGCTGGTGGACGCGCAGGCGCCGGTGTTTCGGAGCGGCGTGGAAGCCGTCCGCGTCGACGTGTCGGTGATGAATGGCACCAACCCGGTGCCTGGCCTGACGGCGGCCAACTTCGTGCTGATCGACAGGGGAGTCCCGCAAGTCGTCGACCATGTGTCGGTCGACACGGTGCCCCTCAGCCTCATGCTAGTCCTCGATACCAGTGGCAGCATGAGCGGTGAGCGCATGACTGACCTGATCGCTGCCACCCGGCGCCTCGTCCAATCGCTGAAACCGGTTGACTCGACGGCCCTGCTCACGTTCGCGGAGCCGGCGGAGTTGGTGGTGCCGATGTCTCGGGATCGCGCCCCGTTGCTCGCGGCGCTTGACGGTATGAAGGCCGCGGGCGCCACGTCGTTGTACGACGGGTTGTTTCTGGCCTTGCAGATGAGGCCGGAAGCCACCGACGACCGTCCGGTCGCGTTGGTGTTCAGCGACGGGCGCGATAACGTCAGCTGGTTATCGAAAAGCAGCGTTGCCGAGGCGATTCGCCGATCCGGCGTCATCACGCACATCGTCGAGCTCGAACAGGATCAGGTGCGCGGGGCCGGCGTCAACGCGGTCTCGCTCATCTTGAGCGAACTGGCCGAGGCCGGCGGCGGCCGTCGGTGGTCGGCCACCTCGTCTCGCGACCTGCGTGAGCTGTTTGCGAAAGTGCTGGACGAACTGCGATCGCGTTACTTGTTGACCTACTACCCGACAGGCGTCACCCGCGAAGGCTGGCACGACGTTAAGGTCACGCTGAAGGGCGCCGGCGGCGACGTCATCGCGAGGCCCGGATACTTCGTGGCGACGCCGCAGTAGGCTACGGTTTCGGCGGGGTCAGCGATCGTTCCAGCTGATCCAACTGGTTGTTGACGTCGGTCCATCGCCCCTGGTCAGCCGACATCTGCTGGGAGAGCATGGCCTCTTCGTTGGCGAGATCCTGACGCAAATGGTTCGTGCGCTTCGTGGTTTTCTTCGTGATCTTCGTGGTCTCTTTCTCTATCTCTTGAACAACCCCACCAACGCGCCCTTGCCGCGGATCTTCCCGGCCATCGCGGCGACGACCGCGGCGCGGGTCAGCGGCGGTGATTGTCCGACCGCCGGCACGTCGATCGTCGAATCCAGCGCGTAGACCTCGAACACGTAGTGATGCGCCGCGCCTGCCGCCGGCGCGCCCGGCCCGCGGTAGTACGGGCCGCTCGCGCTGATCTGCCGCGTGCCGTCGGGCAGCTGCGTGGCCGGCGCAATCCCTTCCGGCAGCGACCGCGTGCCTTTCGGAATGTTCCACAGCATCCAATGCAGGATGTCGTCGGTGCCGTTGCCGATTGCCGTGTCGGCGTCGCGCGCAATCACCACAAAGCTCACCGCATCGTCGGGCGCATTGGTCCACGCGAGGGGCGGCGAGACCTGCGCGCCGGCCTGCGTGTACTTCGCCGGAATCTGCCCGCCGTCCGGCCACGCCGACGTGATCGACATCACGTGAATGGGCCCGCGGCGGTTTTGTCCGCCGCCTCCACCCGGCTGCGGCGCCGCTGCCGGGGGCAGAGGATTGGGGAGACCCGTGGCCGGCGGTGTCTTCGCCTTCTTCCACGCGTCGTAGCGCAGGCGCAGCGTCTTGACCGGGTTGAGGTTTTCGCCGGCGCGAATCTGGTTCGGACCCTTGGTCTCGCCCGGCTGCGAGGCGGTGATGTAGATCGAGTACTTGCCGTTGTTGTGCGAATCGCCGTTGGTGTCTTTCGAATCGGCCGCCAGGATGTAGGCGACATGCGACGTGCGCCCATCACAGGCAAAGGCCGGGGCCGAGCCGTCGGTCGGCCACGGCGGGCACACGCATCGGCTGTCGCCGCCGGATCCATCCGCCGCTTCCATCGCGGCCATGACGCGGTCTTCGATCGACCCACTCGTCTTGATGAACGCTTGCACCGCGTTAGGCACGACCAGTCCCGGGCGCAGGATGTTGCCCTGGATGGAATAGAAGATCTGCGTGCCAGGGACCTGGCCTTGCACGTCCTGGGACACGTACCCGTTGGTGAGGCCCGAGTGGCCGGCGCTGCGGCCTTGGAGATCGAGGATGCCGAACTGGCGGCTCTGGAACGCCGGATCCTGGCTCAACATCTCGATGATGACCTTCGGGTCGGTGCCTTTCTTCAGCTCTTCGAACACCAGCATCTGGTTCTTGTGCGTGCTATCGACGCCCGCCTGACACGCGGCGACGCCTTTGCCCGGGACGACCACGGCCTGCACGCCCATCAGGAACTGGTCGTCACGGTCGACGCAGGTCGCCGACGAAATCACGACGCGCCCGGTGGCCTGGTCGACGGCGATCACCGACCAGGTGGCAAACGCCGAGGACGGCAGGGCGAAAAGGACGGTCAGGAACAGCAGTATTTGGCGCATGGCCAGACACTATATACTTCCGCCTATGAGAATTACCCGAATCGGTCTCGGTTTCGGCGTTTTCGCGCTTGCGGTGATCGCTTCGGCTCCAGCCGGGCAGGCGGCTGGTTCCGCCCAGTCGGCGCCGACCTTCACCAGGGACGTCGCCCCGATCTTTTACTCCCGCTGCATCGAGTGCCATCGCCCGACGATGTTCGCGCCGATGTCGCTGGTGAAGTACGAGGAAGCGCGGCCGTGGGCGCGTTCGATCCGGCAGCGCGTCTCGACGAAGACCATGCCGCCGTGGGGCGCCGATCCCGCGCACGGCGTCTTCAAGAACGACCCGCGCCTCTCCGACCAGGAGATCGCGACCATCCTCGCGTGGGTCGATGCCGGCGCGCCGAAGGGCGACGACAAGGACATGCCGAAGGCGCCGTCGTTTGTCGAGGGCTGGACCATCGGCAAGCCTGACGTCGTGTTCACGATGACCGAAGACTTCAAGATTCCCCCGACCGGCGTCGTCGATTACCAGTATCTGCGCTTGCCGACGGGCATCACCGAAGACAAGTGGATCCAGGCCATCGAGATCAAGCCGCAGGCCCGCGCGCAGGTGCACCATGTGCTCGCCTACACGCAGCCCACCGGCTCGCCCCTCAACGAGGGCGGCGCGCTCGGGCCGGGCAACATCGGCGGCGTCACGCCGAACAAGCCGGGCGTGGTGTTCGAGCCGGGCGTCGGCCGCCTGCTCACCGCCAATTCCGACATCGTGCTGCAGATGCACTACACAACCAACGGCCAGGCCACGACCGATCGCACGCAGGTCGGCATCGTGTTCGCGAAAGACGTGCCCAAGATGCAGCAACGCGGCGGCAGCGTCATCCAGCCGCGGTTCGTGATTCCGGCCGGTGCGCCCGCGCACGAAGTGCGGGGGTCGCGCGTGCTGGCCGTTGACACGCTGATCACGTCGTTCACGCCGCACATGCACGTGCGCGGCAAGGACATGACCTACATTGCGAAATTCCCGGACGGCACCACCGAAACGCTGTTGTCGGTGCCGAAGTACGACTTCAACTGGCAGCTCTCGTACGAGCTTGCCAAGCCGCGGCTGTTCCCGAAGGGCACCGAGATCGAAGTGATCGCGCACTTCGACAACTCGCCGGCCAACAAGTTCAACCCGGATCCCACCAAGGACGTCCGCTGGGGCGACCAGACGTTTGAAGAGATGATGATCGGTTTCTGGGGCACCGTCGTCGACCGCCCTGCGACCACCTCGTCGCAGAAGTAGCGCGGAACTTTAGTTCCGCGAATCGCCCATGTTGTCCCGTCGCGCGTTCCTGTCACTGGCTGGCGCATCGGCGCTGGCCAGGCCAGCGCGCGTGTGGGGTCGTTCGCAATCCGCCCCCGCGATCGATCCGGCTCGGCTGCGCCGGCACCTCGAATCCCTCAGCACCTACGGCCGCCCGGCCGGCGGCACGTTTGCCTCCGGCGTCAGCCGTGTCGCGTATTCGGTCGCCGACTTGACCGCGCGCGCCTGGATGCTCGAGGTGATCAAGGAAGCGGGCGGGGCGCCTCGGCTCGACGCCGCCGGCAACATCTACGCGCGGCTTGGCGGCGATGCCACACGCGCGCCGATCCTGTTTGGATCACACATCGACTCAGTACCGAACGGCGGCAACTTCGACGGCGACCTCGGCGTGATGGCGGCGATCGAGGTGCTGCACGCCGTGAAGGCGGCAAAGATCACGACGCGGCATCCGCTCGAATTCGTGCTGTGGGCGCACGAAGAAAGCACCGCCTTCGGGAAGGGCACGGCCTGCAGCCGGATCGTCGCGGGCGATCTCAAGCCCGGCGATATGGAACAGGTCTGGAACGGCATGACGCGTGCGGATGCGCTGCGGCGGATCGGCGGCGATCCCGATCGCATTGAAACCGCGGTGCGGCCCAAGGGATCGTGGCACGCCTATCTCGAGCTGCACATCGAGCAGGGCGGCACGCTCGATCGCGCCAAGGTTCCGCTCGGCATCGTCGAAGGCATCGTTGCCATCCATCGTTACGACGTCGTCGTCGAGGGTTTCGCGAATCACGCCGGCACCACGCCGATGGGCGAGCGGCAGGACGCGCTGGTGGCGGCCTCGTCGCTGGTGCTGGCGGTGCGCGAGATCGCCGCGAGCCGCCCCTTCGACTCCGCTCAGGGCAGGCAGGGCCGGCAAGTCGGTACCGTCGGGCGTCTCGAGATCGAGCCTAACTCGCCGAATGTGGTGCCGGGGCGAGTGGCTCTCAGCGTCGAGTTCCGCGATCTGTCTGAGGCGGTTCTCCGCGAGCTCGGTGACGCGGTGAAGGCGCGCGCCGCGACGATTGCGCGCGACACGAACACGACCATCACCTTTACCCTGGCCTCAACCAATCCGCCGGCCCTCGCGCACGCGGGCGTGCAGGATGCGATCGGCAAGGCTGCCGATCAGGTCGGCCTTCAGACGCGTCGACTGCCGAGCGGGGCCGGCCACGACGCGCAGCAGATCGCGTCGCTCTGCCCGATGGGGATGATTTTCGTGCCCAGCGCCGGCGGCATCAGCCATTCGCCGCGCGAGCTGACCACGTGGGACGACTGCGCGCGCGGCGCCAACGTGCTGCTCGGCGCGGTGCTGGAGTTGGATCGCCGCGACAGCATTTAGGACTCGCGTACAATATCGACGTGCCTCGCCTCCGCTTCCATGGTCAAGTTCTGCCGGCGTTGGCTTGCGCGATCACTGCGTGCGCGACCCTGGCCGCCACGACCGGCATCGCAACCGCGCAGCCGGCGATTGCCACCGCACCACCCGCGGCAAGCCTGACGACAACGGCTGTGCGCGCGGCTGAAGCGCCGGTGATCGACGGCGACGTGGCAGGCGACCCTGCGTGGGCGAATGCGACGCCGGTCACGGCGTTCTGGCAGGAACAACCCGACGAAGGCCAGCCCTCGTCCGAGCGGACTGAAGTCCACGTCATCTTCACCGCCGACACGCTCTACATCGGCGCGATCCTGTTCGACCGCGACCCCGCTGGCATCATCGTCTCGGACGCGTGCCGAGACGCGCCCATGACCGACACCGACAGTTTCCAGATCATCGTCGACACCTATCGGGATCGGCAGAACGGCTTCGTGTTTGGGACCAACCCGGCCGGGATCGAGTACGACGGCCAGGTCACCAATGAGGGCGAGGGCGGCGGCGGCGTCGCCGGCCAGTCGGGCGGAGCCGGTGGCGGCTTCAACATCAACTGGGACGGCGCGTGGACCGTGCGTGCCAAGCTCACCGAGCTGGGCTGGACGGCGGAGTTTGCCATTCCCTTCCGGACGCTGCGCTATCCGTCAGCGACGGCGCAGACCTGGGGCATCAATTTCCAGCGCAACATCCGGCGGCGAAACGAGCGCGCCTATTGGGCGCCGATTCCCCGCCAGTTCAATCTGTTCCGGCTGTCGCAAGCCCGATGCGATGTTGATGACGCGATTCCGCCCGAAGGACTTCTTCGGCATCCAGGAGCTGCGGCCGCATGTGACCACTCGCTTCTTTTGGGGCTTGGACGGCTTCCAGGAAACCGGGTTCATGCATCTCGACAACCACTGGCAGTTCCGCGACAGCACCGAGATCCACACCGGGATGAACCTGACGCGCGAGGGCGTGCGGGCGCCGTTCGAGATCTATCCGGGAGTCTTGGTGCCGGCTGGCACCTACGACCATGCGGAAGCGCAGCTGGTGGCGATGAGCAACCAGGGCGCGCCGTTCAGCGTGAGCATGCGCGCGACGATCGGCGGATTCTTTGGCGGCGATCGCGTGTCGCTCAACCCGACCGTCCGGATGCGCGCCGGCGACAAGCTGACCGCGGAGCTGGCCTACCAGCGCAACGACATCACCCTGCCGTCGGGCGAGTTCGTCACCAACCTCGTGCGCACGCGCGTGTCGTACTCGTTCTCGTCCCGCGTCTTCACACAGGCGCTGGTGCAATACAATGACCGCGCCGACCTGTGGTCGATGAATTTTCGCTTCGGTTGGCTCCAGGCCGCCAACACCGGCCTGTTCGTCGTCTATACAGACACCCACGGCCTCTACGATCTGTTCGAACGGCCCGAACGCACGGATCGATCGCTGATCGTGAAGTACTCGTACATGTTCGATTTGTTCCGGTAACGTTGAAGAACGGCAGGGAGCCCTGATGAGCGTTGTGACAAGACGATTGATCATCGCGGTGCTGGTTCTGGCCTGGGCGCCGCTGGCCTCGGCTCAGACGGTGGATGAAGTCATCGAGAAGCACCTGACGGCCATGGGCGGGCGCGCCGCCCTCGCGAAAGTGAAGTCGCGGTCGATGACCGGCACCATCGCGCTCTCCACGCCCGTCGGCGAGTTGTCGGGGCCTGTGGAGGTCATGAACCAGGCGCCGAACAAGTCGCGCACGCTGATCAAGCTGGACCTGTCGGCCGTCGGCGCGGGTGAGATGACCGTGGACCAACGTTTCGACGGCACCGTGGGCTTCGTCTCCGACAGCATGCAGGGCAACCGCGACGTCACCGGCAATCAGCTCGAGAACATGAAGAACGCGACGTTCCCCAGCCCGTTCCTGGATTACAAAGAGCGCGGCGTCACCGTCGAGCTCGGCGCCAAGGAGCAGGTGGGCGGCAAGGATGCGTACCTGCTGACCATCAAGGCCAAGAGCGGCTCCGTGGTGCGGCAGTGGGTCGATGCCGAAACCTACCTGCCGCTGCGCGTCGCGCTGAAGGTGGAGATCCCGCAGATCGGTGAAGTCGAGCAGACGACCGAGTTCGCCGACTTCCGCGACGTCGACGGCGTCAAGGTGCCGTTCACGATCAAGTCGTCATCCGCGGCGCAGAGCTTCACCATCACGGTGACCAAGGTGGAGCACAACACCAAGATCGATGAGACGCTGTTCGTGAAACCCGGAGACCGGTAGCGAGTGCCTTTACGCTTTCTTCGGCCGCTGCCCCGGCGCATCACGCGGCCGCTGTCATTCGTCGCGCTGGTGGCGTGGGTCGTGGTCATGGGCGTGTTGATTCAGCGCTCATACCTGCAGGCCTCCGCCAATCTCGCGACCGATCTGGCGCGTTATGGAACCGCGGCGCAGTGGCGCGGTGTTTACTACCGCGGTGAAAAGATCGGTTTCACCGTCAGCCAGGTCATACCCACCGATGACGGCTTCGAGCTGCAGGAAGACGGGCGCCTCCAGTTTTCGCTCCTCGGGGCAACCAATTTTGCTGTGCTCCGCACCTCGGCCAAGGTCGATGCGGCGTTTGCGATCAAGTCGTTCGAGTTCTCGCTCGATCCGGGCACCGGGCCTCTGACGATCAAAGGCCGCCTCGACGGTCTGCGCCTGTCACTCGAAATTCAGACCGCGGCCGGTACGCGGACCGAGGTGCGCGAGCTGGCCGAGCCGCCTGCCCTCATGTTGAGCCTCGGCCGCCGGCTCGCCAGCGAAGGCCTGACCGCGGGCACACGCAAGCAGTGGATGATCTTCGACCCCGCGACGCTGAAGAACTCGCCCGTGGTGGTGGAGATCGGCGCACGCGAAGTGATCCGAGAGGCCGGCGGGCGTCCGCTGCCGGCGTTCAAGGTGCAGATGACGTTCTCCGGATTGGAATCGACGTCGTGGATCACCGACACCGGCGAGATCGTGCGCGAAGAAAGCCCCATGGGCCTGATCACCGTTCGCGAGGTGCAGGACCAGGCGACCGCTCTCGCCGTGGGTGGGCAGATGCGGGTCGACATGCTCGCGGCGTCTGCCGTCGTCCCGACGATGACGCGCAACATGCGGATCGACGACGCCCGCGGCGTGTTACGGATGCGGCTGCGCCTGGAGGGCGCCGATCTGTCGAGCCCGGATCTGCAAGGCGCGGGGCAGTCGGTTGACGGCAGCGAGGTCGTGCTCACCGATCCACGAACGCTGCAGGCGGGACCCGCCGACCAGGACCTGGCCCGGTATCTCGCCGCTGAGCCGTTCATCGAAAGCGATGCGCCGGAGATTCGCGCGGCAGCGGAGCGCATGGTGCAGGGCGTCACCGGTGTTCGGGCGCGGGCGGAACAACTGACGCGCGAAGTCAATCAGCTGCTCGAGAAGAAGCCGACCGTGAGCCTGCCGTCCGCGCTCGAAGTGCTGCGCACCAAGGTGGGCGATTGCAACGAGCACACCGTGCTGTTCGTGGCGCTGGCGCGATCGATCGGCATTCCGGCGCGCATCAACGCCGGGCTCGTCTTTGTCCACGGCGCGTTCTACTACCACGCCTGGCCGGAGGTCTACCTCGACGAGGGCCGCGGGCGGGGCTTGTGGCTGCCGGTTGACCCGACGCTCAACCAGTTCCCGGCCGATGCCACGCACCTGCGGCTGGCGCGCGGCGGCCTCGACAAGCAGACCGTGATTCTGCCGCTGATCGGCCGCCTGCGCATGCGCGTCGTCGAGCTCGAGGTCGATCCGAAAAGCACTCCGGTGCTCGTCGGCCGACAAGAATCCGACGTGCGCCCGCTCGAGCTCGCCCTGCCGCAACGGCAGAACTGCGGGTGCTGGGCATCGCCGTGCGGCGGAGGGCGCCAGTGATCGCCGTCGAAAACCTGGTGAAGCGGTTCGGCAGCTTCACGGCCGTCGACGGCGTGTCGATTGACGTGGCGCCGGGACAGATTCACGGCTTCCTCGGCCCGAACGGCGCCGGCAAGACCACGAGCATCCGGATGATCGCCGGGCTGCTGAAGCCCGATGCCGGCCGCATTCTCGTCAACGGCCACGACCTCGCCGTCGAGCCTGAAGCCGCCAAGGCGGCGCTCGGGTTCATTCCCGATCGCCCGTTCATTTACGAGAAACTCACCTCGGGCGAGTTTCTCCGCTTTCACGCCGGCCTCTACGGCATGGAGGAGCGTGACATCGACGAGCGGATCAAGGAGATGCTCGACATCTTCGAGCTCGGCCGGTGGCAGCACGAGCTGGTCGAGAGCTTTTCGCACGGCATGAAGCAGCGGCTGGTGATGAGCGCCGCGTTCCTGCATCGCCCCAGGGCGGTGCTGGTCGACGAGCCGATGGTGGGACTCGACCCGCGGGGCGCGAAACTGATCAAGGCCGTGTTCCGGCGGATGAGCGAGAACGGCGTCGCCATCCTGATGAGCACGCACACGCTCGAAGTGGCGCAGGAGATGTGCGACCGGATCAGCATCATCCTCAAGGGCGCGATCATCGCGCACGGCACGGTCGAAGAGCTGCGCAGCATGGCCGGCACGCCGGACGAGGAGCTGACGCCGGTGTTCCTGAAGCTCACCGGCGGCAGCGGGCTGCAAGAGATCGACGAGATCGTCTGATGGCTGCTGCCAATACCGCGACTCGCGCGTTCCCGTACCTGCTGCTGCCGTCGTGGTGGGCGTCGCGCAACCGCGCGCGGCGGCGCGAAAAGGGCGACCTGCTGCGCGGCGTCATGTTTGGCGGCATTGCCCTGGCGGTATTTGCCGCGCTCTTTTCCGGCGCGTTCTGGGTCACCTGGCAGGCGGCGCAGTACGCCGAGCTCGGCGACTACCTGATTCGCATCGGGCTGTCGTGGCTCTTCCTCACCTTCCTTTCCTTCCTCGCCTTCAGCGGCGTGGTCGCATCGCTTTCGACGTTCTTTCTATCCGACGATCTGCGGTTGATTCTCGCGGCGCCGGTCGCGGCGCGGCGCATGTTCCTGGCGCGCTTTGCCCGCACCACCATGCAGGCCGGCTGGATGGTGGTGGTGTTCCTGGCGCCGGTGCTCGCCGGCGCGGCCACCGCCAAGTGCGTGTCGCCGGCGTTTCTGATCACGGCGCTCCTCACCATTGCGCCCTTCGTGATCATTCCCGTCGGCATCGGCGCCGCGGTCACGCTGTTGCTCGTGAACGTGTTTCCCGCGCGGCGAGCCCGCGACATCCTGATGCTCATGGGCCTCGTGTTCGCCACCAGCATCGTGTTGCTGCTGCGTTTCATTCAGCCGGAGCGGCTGCTGCGCGTCGAGTCGATGCCCGAGGTCACCGACTTCTTCGCGACGTTGCAGTCGCCGATCACGCCTCTCTTTCCGTCGTTCTGGGCGGGGGAGGCGTTGTTTGCCGGACTTCAAGGCCGGATCGACTACCTCCACATCGCCGCGCTGTGGACAACCGCGGCAGCAGTGGTGATCGCGGTGGGCGCGGCATTCGAGCGCTGGCACTTCGCCGGCTTCAGCAAGTCGCAGGAAGCACGCAAGGCGCGGTTTGCCCAGTGGAAGGTGTTGGACCGGCTCGCAGGCCTGCTACCGCTGTCGGCGGTGCGGCGTCACCTCTTGATCAAAGACCTGAAGGTGTTTCTTCGCGACGTCAGCCAGTGGTCGCAGCTGCTCCTGCTGCTGGCGCTGATGCTCGTCTACCTCTACAACTTCCGCGTGCTCGATCTCGATCGCATTCCGTACATGAGCGGCGTGCTGAAGAACGCCTACGCGTTCCTGAATCTCGGGATGGCGGGATTCGTGATGGCGACGGTTGCGGTGCGATTCGTGTTCCCGGCGGTGTCGGCCGAAGGCGCCGCGTTCTGGATCATCCGCTCCGCGCCGATTTCGCTCAAGGACTTCCTGTGGTCGAAGTTCTGGACGGGTCTTGTCCCCGTGCTGGTGCTGACCGAGTGCCTGATCGTCGCCGGCAACGAGCTGCTCGGCGTCGATCCGTTTCTCAAGCAGGTGTCGGCGGTCGCGATCGTGTTCATGGCCTTCGCGCTGGTCGGCCTCGCCACCGGGCTGGGCGCGCGCTACCCGCGCTTCGCCGCCGACAACCCGAGCCAGGTCGCCGGCTCGTACGGCGGCGTGGCGTTCATGATCGTCGCCGTCCTCTTCATTCTCGTGATGGTCGTGCTGCTCGGGTGGCCGTCGAGCGTCTATCTATTCAGCCAGACCCGCCGCCGCCCGCTGACCGACATGCAGCAGATCATGTTCTATGTTTGCTTCGCGTCGGCCGCTTCGCTGAGCATTGCGATCTGGCTGGTCGGAATGCGGTCGGGCGTTCGCGCGCTCCAGCAGATGGACCGAACTCCCGGTTAACGGTTAGTTGAAGGTTGAAAGTTGAAGAGTTGATAGTTTCAGTCCCAAGTGTCAGTTGGAAGTTACGGATGGCAGGGCGTGTGTTATTTCGAAACTTGAAACTGAAACTGTCAACTATCAACTTTCAACTAAACTGGGCGCCATGACACGACTTCTCGTCGCTGCCCTGCTTGCCACTGCCACCCTACAAGCTCAAGACGCGCCGCCGCCGCGTTCAGCCGGGCCTGATCCGTGGTTCGGCACCTTTTCGATCATCGCGTTCGATCCAGCGACCCACGAACTGGGCGTCGGGGTCCAATCGCGCGCCTTTGGGGCCGGGGCCGCCGTGCCGTACGCGAAACCTGGGGTCGGCGCCGTCGCCACGCAAGCGTCGGCGAACCGGCAGTACGGCCCGAAGGCAATTGCGCTCCTGGAGCAGGGGCTGTCGCCAGAAGAAGTGATCAGGCGCATCACCGATGAGGATCCCGGCCGCGACACTCGCCAGGTCGCGGTGGTCGACACCAAGGGCCGGTCCGCCGTCTACACCGGCAAGCGGGTGATCGATCGCAATTCCGATCCGAAGGATCTTGTGCACCTGGGCGGCTACGCCGGACACGTCAGCGGGCTCAACTTCTCCGCGCAGGGCAACACGTTGGCCAGCAGGCAGGTCGTCGAGGCGATGGCGGCGGCGTACCAGAACGGCAAGGGCGCGATGGCCGAGCGCCTGATGGACGCGCTCGACGCCGGCCAATCGAAGGGCGGCGATACCCGTGGCATGCAGTCGGCCGGCATTCTCGTGGTGCGGCCGTTGCCGGCCAACTCCGACTCCACCGTCGAACGCATCGTCGACATCCGCGTCGATGATTCCGATGAGCCGTTCAAGGAATTGAGGCGGCTGCTGAACATGACGCTCGGCGTGCCGAACCGGCTGACGACGCAGTCCGCGGATCTGGCCAAGGCCGGCAAGTTTAGTGAAGCGATCGCGGAACAGAAGAAGGCGCTTGCCATCAACCCGCGTAGCGAGCAGTTGATGTACGCGCTGGCCCAGCGCTACGCGCAGGCGGGCGACACCACGCCGGCCCTCGAACAACTGGGCCACGCCATTCGCCGCCAGGGCAAGCAGTGGAAAGTGCAGGCGGCGGCCGACCCGATCTTCGTGAAGTTGAAGGACCTGCCGGAGTTCAAGCGATTGCTCGAACGCTAGCTAGAGTCTCAGCCGAATCGCCGTGCTGACTCTTCGAGGTCGTGCGATACGCGATAGGATATGGGCATGCACGCACGCAAGATCCAAGTGAAGAACGGACGACTCGTGCTGGATGAGCCGACGGACCTGCCAGACGGAGCGGAAGTGGAAGTCCTGGTGATCGACGACGAGCTGACCGCCGACGAGCGTGCCGAGCTGCACGCGTCTTTGGATCGGGCCCTAGACAATATGGAATGACCGGCTCGCTATCGTATCGTCGTAGTGCCGCGAAGCACTCGACATGGGTGGTGGAAGCCACCGCGATCGCGGGTTAACGCCGTGCGGCGCCAGAGCCGCAGACGAAAGGAGCCGGTCATGCA
>JAUSDY010000058.1 GCA_030650395.1 Acidobacteriota bacterium
CCTGGCTTGACGAAGGCGTGGATTTCACCGGTAACGCGGGTGTATGGGCGCCAATGTCAGGTGATCCTGAACTGGGCCTGGTGTATCTGCCTGTTGAATCCGCAACCGGTGACCGTTACGGCGGCGACCGCCCCGGTGACAACCTTTTCGCGAACGCACTGGTCGCTGTAGATGTGAAGACTGGCGAGCGCCGCTGGCACTACCAGATCATCCATCACGACATCTGGGACTGGGACAACCCCGCCGCCCCGATTCTGGCAGACCTGCCCGACGGCAAAAAGATCGTAATGCAAGTGACCAAGCAGTCCTGGGTCTACACCTTTGACAGAGAGACTGGCGAGCCAATCTGGCCGATCGAAGAGCGTCCAGTGCCTCAGTCACAGATTCCTGGCGAAGTATTGTCCGCTACCCAGCCTTTCCCGACCAAGCCAGCCGCTTACGACCTGCAGGGTCTGACCGAGGACGATCTGATCGACTTCACGCCGGAGCTGCGCGCGGAAGCGCTCGCGATTTTCAAACAGTACGTGACGGGCCCGGTGTTCACGCCGCCGTCGGTGATCGGCGAGCAGACCAAGGGCACCATCGAGCTGCCGGGGTCGGTCGGCGGTGCCGACTGGACCGGCGCCGCGTTCGATCCGGATACCGGAATGTTGTACGTGCCGTCGATGACCAACCCGTTCGTTGCCAACCTGCTGCAGGGTAAACCCGAGAACACCAACCTGCGGTTCCGCGCCTCGAACCGTGAGTTGCTTCAGGGTCCGCGCGGCTTGCCGCTGGTGAAGCCACCCTACGGCCGCATCACCGCGCTCAACCTCAATCGCGGCACGCAGGCCTGGATGGTTCCCAACGGTGATGGCCCGAGAAACCACCTCGCGCTGAAAGGACTGAATCTGCCGCCACTGGGACAGGCGGTCCGCGCCGCGCCGCTCGTCACCAAAACGCTGCTGTTTGTGACCGAGGGCGATCAGATCAACGTCCGCACGCCGCCGGACGGCGGTGGCAAGAAGATTCGCGCTTACGACAAGGCCACGGGCGCGGTGGTGTGGGAAATGGCGCTCGACGCCGGCAGCACCGGCACGCTCATGACCTACCTGCACGCCGGCCGGCAGTATCTGGTGGTGGCGATTGGCGGCATCGATCACCCCGCCGAATTCATCGCGCTGAGCCTGCCGTAGCCTTCGCGAGAACCGCGCGCCGCGATCAGTGTTGCCCTTGTCTCGTAGCGGGCTCGCGGAGAAGTCTCCCGGCGTTCGCGACTCGTCTCGGCGGTCAAATCTTCACTCGGCACATTAAGCGCTCAAGCTATGGACGCGCCAAAGACGACAAGACGCCTGTGTGGCCTCCGTTCGATTTGACGACGGGATTCTTGGGATCGCCTCGCTCGACGCTCACGCCGGGATAGGCCTCTCCGCGTCACGCCCGCGCACAGTGACCAGCCTCGCAGCCGGAGGGCGCGGAGACGCGACGAGAGGTTGATTTGAGAAAAAGCGGTGAGCTTACGTGGCGCTTCATGAGCTGGGCCCAACGCTTTTTGCTCAAAGCAACCTCTCGTCGCGTAGCGGGGCCGGCTGCCGTCGAGGCGTGTCACAATCCGAGGGCATGCCTCAGCCTACCTACCCGGCCGCTCGCGCGGTCGCGGCGACCGTCGCCTCGCACTTCAAGCGGCACATCGAAGCGGCCCACGGCGGCGCCGCCATCGACATGCCCTGCGCGCCGGACGCGGTGGCGGTGGAATCGATCATCGACGCGGCGTTCTGGGCCAGCCTGCGGCGTGAAGAAGGCCAGGCGCCGCGCGTGTCGCTGGCCTTCCTGCCGCCGGAGCGCGCCCGGCATCCGCTGGTGTTCGATCAACCCCTCGCGCTGGGTCCGGCCACGCTCGCGAAGGTGGCGCCGGCGGTTGAGCGTCCCGGCATTCATCTCGGCGTGTGGCGTGAAGGCGGAGATTTTCATGTCTGGGGCACGACCCGCGACGTGCCGGCGTTCTGCCTCGTGATTGAAGTCGTGGCCTCGGGCCTGCTCGTGGTGAAGCATCGCAACGAGCCGTTCGGCAAGTTCGTCAACGTCGCGGTGCTCGAAGGCGATCAGATCAAGATCGTCGACGAGAGAGGCGGCGCGGCAATTCCCGACTGCCCCGCGCTGGTGTCGTCGCTGCTGGGATCGGTCGATCGGCCGATCGCCGCCGGCGTGAACGCGGTGCTGGTGTTGATGGCCGCCTCGATGCGGCAGCACGGCCGCGGCGGGATATTGCTCGTGGTCCCGGACCGCTCCGATGCCTGGCGCGAATCCGTCGTGACCCCGCTCACCTATGCGATCAACCCGCCGTTTTCCGAGCTGGCCGAGCTGATGAAGACACCGGCTCCGGACCCTGACGATCTGAAGCGCGCGGTCGATGCGATTGCGGGGCTGACGGCGGTTGACGGCGCGACCATCATCACCGATCGCTACGACGTGCTGGCGTTCGGCGCGAAGATCATGCGCAAGCGCGGCAGCCCGCAGCTCGAGCAGGTCAACGTCACGGAGCCGGTGGAAGGCAGCGTCGCCATTCGCGCGACACCATCACAACTGGGCGGCACGCGCCACCTGTCGGCGGCGCAGTTCGTGCACGATCAGCGCGACGCCACGGCGCTGGTCGCGTCACAGGACGGTCGGTTTACGATCTTCAAGTGGTCCCCGCGCGAACAGTTTGTTCACGCTCACCGCGTGGACGCCCTTCTGCTTTAGGGGTCAGACCCCTTCTTCGGGCACGTCGCCTTCTTCCAGCGGGAGCATTTCTTCGGGAACCGAGCGTTCCATCAGGAGCGGCGAGGGCTCGAAGCCGAGCTGCTGCGCCATGTCTTCGATCTTCGGCAGGTCGTTGAGGTCGTTGAGGCCGAAGCGGATCAGGAATTCCTTGGTCGTGCCATAGAGGAACGGCCGGCCGATCACGTTCTTTCGGCCGACGATCTTGATCAAGTGCCGCTCGAGCAGCGTCGACAGCACGCCGGAGGTGTTGACGCTGCGGATCTCGCCAATTTCGGCGGCGGTGACCGGCTGCTTGTAGGCGACGACCGACAGCGTTTCGAGCGCGGCGACCGAGAGCTTGTGCGCCGAGCGCTCGTGGAACAGCCGGCGGACCCACTCGTGGTATTCGGGCCGCGTCGTGATCTGAAAGCCGCCCGCGACCTCCGCCATGTGCAGCCCGCCCCGCTCGACGTAATCGGCCTGCAGCGCCTTGAGCGCCGCCTGGACGTCTTCTTTCGGCTCGTCGTTCAGCAGCTTGTTGAGCATGCGCGGCGTGATCGGCTCGGGCGACGCAAACACCAGCGCCTCGATCACCGCCTTCAGCTGCGACAGCTCCATCTTTGGGGGTGTTTCGTCGCTCATTCCTTCTCCGTCTCGGTCTTCGGCGGGTGGTGCGCCTTGTAGGAATCTTCCGGATCGTGAATCGGGTGCGGCGCATCGCTCGGCCTGGCCCGCTTGTAGATGCGGATCGCGCCGCGGCCGCCGGTCTGGAATACGCGCACGAGTTTCAGGCGGATCATCTCGAGGATCGCCAGAAACGTGACGATCATGTCGGTGCGGGTGGCGATGTCCTCGAACAGATCCTCGAACCCGCAGGCGTCGGTCTCGGACAACCGGCCCAGCAGCTGCTCGATGCGCAACTCGATCGAAATCTGCTCCGCCGGCAGCGCGATCGGCGGCCGCTCGCGCGCGCGCTCGAGCACCTGCCTGAACGCCGACAGCAGGCTGAATAGGTCGACCTCGATCTCCGGCTCGTAATCGTCGCCCGCCAGCTCCTCGATGCGGGCATCCGGCCGGGCCCACTGCGCACTCCGCAGCGTTTCCTTCTCGTGCAGCATCTCGGCGGCGGCCTTGAACTGCTGGTGCTCGAGCAGCCGCCGCACCAGCGCATCGCGCGGGTCTTCTTCCTCGGTCGGGTCGCCCGCCGCCGTCTCGGGCCGCGGCAGCAGCATCTTGCTCTTGATGTGGATGAGCGTGGCCGCCATCACCAGGAATTCGCTGGCGACATCGAGATTGAGCTCCTGCAGCAAGTCCAGGTACTCCAGGTACTGCTTGGTGACGAGCGAGATCGGGATGTCGTAGACGTTGATCTGGTGCTTCTTGATCAGGTGCACGAGCAGATCGAGAGGGCCTTCGAATGACTGCAGCTTGATCTTGATCGACTCGAGCTGCGACTCGAACGCCTCTTCGGGCTGGGCTGGTGGTTCTTCGGAGTTCATGAATTCTTAACTCTTAACTCTGCACTCTGAACTCTTAGTATTTCAACTTCACGGCTTCGCGGACCCGTGCCATCGTGTGGTGGGCGACCACGCGGGCCTTGTTCGAACCTTCCATCAGCACCTCCCGAACGTAGCCGGGACGCGCCAATGCTTGCTCGCGCCGCTCGCGAATCGGTTCGAGCAGCGTGTTGATGGCGGCGGCGAGCTTGGTCTTGACCTCGACGTCGCCGACTTTACCCGCACGGTAACGGGCCTTGAGGTCTTCAACCTCCGCCGTGTTCGGATTGAAGGCATCGTGATACATGAACACCGGGTTGCCCTCCACGGTGCCGGGAATATCTGCCCGCACGCGTTTCGGATCCGTGTACATCTGCCGCACCTTGTTCTGCACCGTCTTCACATCGTCCGACAGGTTGATGGTGTTGTCGTAGCTCTTGCTCATCTTCCGGCAGTCGATGCCGGGCAACCGCGGCGTGGCGGTCAGCAGCGCCTGCGGCTCGACCAGGTTCGCCGGATAGAAGTTGTTGAAGCGGCGCACGACTTCGCGCGTCAGTTCGAGATGCGGCACCTGGTCGTCGCCGACCGGCACCCAATGCGCGTCATACATCGCGATGTCGGCCGCCTGCAACAGGGGATAGCCCAGGAACCCGATGCTCGACAAATCGCGGTCGCTCATTTGCTGGATCTGCTCTTTATAGGTGGGCACGCGCTCGAGCCAGGGGATCGGCGTGACCATCTGGAACAACAGATAGAGCTCGGCGTGCTCGGGCACGAGCGACTGGATGAAGAACGTGCTCTTCTCGGGGTCGAGACCGGCGCCGATCCAGTCCGCGACATTGTCGAAGGTGTTCGCGACGATCTCGCTGGTGTCGGCGTAATGCGTCGTCAGCGCGTGCCAGTCGACGACGCAGTGAAACGAATCGTACTTGGCCTGCAGCGCCACCCAGTTCTGGAGGGCGCCGACGAGATGACCGACGTGGAGTTTCCCGGTCGGACGCATGCCCGACAACACGCGCTGCTTCGTCACGGCACTCCCAACAACAGTCGAAACAAGAAATTGGCGACCGGGCCAAGCAAGGCGCTCAGACCGCCGGTCAGCATCAAAGCATACAAAATCAGGAACCCGTACGGGCGCAGTTGCTCGACCACCCGCGCTCCGGCGTGCGGCAGCACCCCCATCAACACGTTGCCGCCGTCGAGCGGCGGCACCGGAATCATGTTGAACAGCGCCAGTAGCACGTTGATGTAGACGAACAGCAGGAGCAGCTGGAACAGCGGCGCCATCACGGCGCGGCCGGCGATATCGCCAGGCGCGATGCCGGGAATCACGGCCAGAATCACGGCGCCGATTACCGCCATTACCACGTTGCTCGCAGGTCCGGCCGCCGCGATGATCGCGAAGTCACGCTTGGGATGCTTGAGGAACCGCGGGTCCACCGGAACCGGCTTCGCCCAGCCGATCAGCGGCAGATTCGTCAGCATGGCGATGAGCGGAAACAGCAGCGTGCCGATTGGATCGACATGCACCACAGGGTTCAGCGATAACCGGCCGAGCCGCTCAGCTGTCGGGTCGCCCAACCGGTGCGCCGTCCAGGCATGGGCCGCCTCGTGTACAGACAACGAGGCGATCAGCACGACCATCTGAATGAGAACCTGGGTGAGATCTACTTGGGAGAAATCCACGGAAGCCAGAGTTAAGAGTTAAGAGTTAAGAGTTAAGAGTTAAGAGTTAAGAGTTAAGAGTGCAGAGTCTGAGGGGCATATAAGAGAGTTGTTCTTAACTCCTAACTCTAAACTCTGAACTCAAGAGGTTAACACAGGCGTCAGGCGGTGCGGGCCGCCACGCGGCGAATAGTTTCGAGCAGCACGCGCATGTCCGCCGCCGTGGTCCGGTAGTTGACGATGCAGGCGCGGAGCGCAAAGTCGTCGCCGATCATCGCGTTCGACAAGTACGCCTCCCCTTCGCGCTGCACGTCGACCATCAGCGTGCGATTGAGGGCGTTCAAGGTGTCACGCTGGCCGCGAAGCCGCGCCGGCGCGTAACGAAAGCAGACGATGCTGAGCGGCACAGGGGCCAGGCGCTCGAAGTCGGGGCTGGCGTCGATGGCGGCGGCAAGCGTCTGCGCCACCGCAATGTTGTCGTCGATCGCGGCGGTAATCGCCCGCGCGCCGTGGCACTTCAGGATGAACCAGATCTTCAGCGCGCGAAACCGGCGCGACAGCTCGGGGCCGTGGTCCCAGAACGCGAATTCCGACATATCCCTGTCGGCGATCACGTCGACGTAGGCGGCGCCGTGCGTGAAGGCGCGCTTCAAGTGACGCGGATCGCGCACCAGCAGGCAGCCGGCATCGAGCGGGGCAAACAGCCACTTGTGCGGATCGAGCGACAACGAATCGGCGCGGCCGATCGCGGCGAGCGCCGGCGCCGCACGCGGCGCCCGTGCCGCGAAGCCGCCATACGAGCCGTCGATGTGGAACCACACGCGCTGTTCGGCACACACCTCGGCGATGTCGTGGAGCGGGTCGATGGCGCCGGTGTTCACCTCGCCGGCGTTGCCGACCACGCAGACAGGATGATGGCCGGCGGCGCGATCGGATGCGATCTGCGTTCGAAGGGCGCCGACATCCATGCGGAACTCGGCGTCGACGGGCACGAGATGCACAGCGTCGCGCCCAATCCCAAGCATGGCGGCGGCTTTCGGGATGGACATGTGCGTCATCGCCGAGGCATAGATCCGCGGCTTGCCCGGTAATGCACCCACGCCGAGCTGATTGACGTCGACATCCGTGCTCGCGCGCAACGCGACGGCGAGCGCGGCGAAGTTCGCCAGCGATCCGCCGCTCAGCAGGATGCCGCCCGCTTCGCGGTCGAAGCCCGACATGGCCTTCATCCAGTCGATCACCTGGTGCTCGACGGCGGTGGCCGACGGCGCGGATCGCCAGGACGTGACGTTCTGGTTGAACGCCGAGGTCAGGAAGTCCGCGGCGACGCCGGCGAAGCTGCCGGAGGACTGCACGTAGCCGAACATTCGCGGATGGCCGTTGTTGCGGCCGAATGAGGCAAGCATCGCGAATTGCTCGAGGACCGCCGCAACGGGCTGCGCATCTTGCGGCAGGGCCTCGTCCACGAGCGCGGAGAGTTGCGCGGCGCCGACGGTGGGATAGACCGGTGGCGCCGAGGCCTCGTTGAAATACTTCAGAACCCAGCCCAGCGCCGCTCCGCCCAGCGCCTCGCGTTCACTTGCGCTAAGTTCCAGCGAGTCTGCAGACGGTGGATTCGTGATTGAGTCCGGCGGCACGCCGTCATTATGTCGCGGGTCCTGTGTAGGGCACCCCTCTATGCGGTGCCACCGCGGCCGAATCGCGCGCGGCCTGTCATGCTTGGCCCATGTCTGAGCCGGCCCGGATTGACGGCGACGCCGAGCAGCGGTTCTGGCAGGGCGTTCAATCAGCGCAGCGATTCTTCATGGGACAGGCTGACGTCCACAAGGCGCTCGAGAAACTCGCAGGGATTTTCGATGCCCTCGAAATCCCCCTAAACCGGTCGTTTTCCCCGACCCGGCGACGGCGGCGGCGCGCGGGTCGCGCTGCTGCCCCTGTCCACCTTGATCGAACTCAAGCTCGCATCAGGCATGACCGCGGCACACCGCCTCAAGGATCTCGCCGACGTGCAGGAAGTGATCCGGATTCAACGATTATCTCGCGCGTTTGTCGACGGACTCCACCCGTTCGTGCACGAGAAATACCTGGAGCTCTGGCAGGCGGTTCAGGATCAGCCAATCGAGTAGGCGGCCGACGCGCGCAAGATTCTGCCTGCGTGCCACCACGCCGGCCCCGTGCGCCACCGCCACTTTCCGACGTCTTCGCGCGCGCCGACGGGCTAACTACGCTCTGCGTTGTCCGACGCAGCCCGGTGTTTCGGTGCCTTGCCACAGGCCGCGCCTCGAATCGCGTTAGCCTAGAACATCAGCCGCACGTTAGAACATCAACCGCACGCCCGCGCGCAGCGTGCGCGGCTCGAGCCACTCCGCGGGCACGCCGAAGTTCGGGCCGGAGACGTTGGTGTTGCGCAGCGCCACGCCCTGGTTGCCGACGTTGAACACGTCGGCAAACACTCCGAGCGTTGCCAGCTTCTGCGACGGCTTCCAGGTTTTCTCCAGTCTGAGATCCAGCGTGTTCACGGCCGGCAGCTCGCGACTGCCCCATGGCTCCATGTAGATCCCAACGCCCAGGGTCTGCGAGCCGAATCCTCCGGCAGTTCGCGCCCACGGACGGCCGCTGTGGTACCGGTAGACGCCGCTCACGTTGAGGCCGCCCCAGGGCGACAGCCGGTAGGTTCCAAGTATTTTGACTTGGTGGGTGAAGTCTTGCAGCGTGCGCCCTTCGGCATTCAGCGCCTTGTTCTGGTTGACGAACACGCCGTTGATCCCGAGGTCGTTATTCGCGGCATTGCTCAAGGTCCCGTTGTTGTAGCTGCCCACCGTCCGCGACCAGGTGTAGGACGCCTGGAATTCCGTCGCCTTCGCGTAGCGTTTGCTGCCGATCAACTGGACGCCGCGGTAGCGCCGGTACGCGCCTTTCGGATTGGTGAGCAGCGGCGCCGACCGGCTCGGATCCTGATCGAAGAACACGGTCACCGGTCCGCCATCGTCTGTCGTACCGCGTCGGCCATCAGGTCCCGGGTCGATTCTCTCTACCGGCTGCCATATGCGCGACGGATCGGTGAAGCCGATGGAATCCTTGAAGTCGCGGCTGATGTACTGCGCTTTCGCGGCGATTCCCCACGGAAGCTGTCGCTCGGCGCCGACGAGGTACTCCTCGACGAAGGGGTACCTGATGTCGGGATCCATCGCCGCGGTCGCGGCCGTTGGATAGGTAAACGGATCGACGAACTGGTTGGGGCCAACGACCGTCGCGACGGTCTCCGGGTTCTGGCTGAGCGGGTCCAGAAAATCGTAGAAGCTCGTCACCATCTGGTCGTGATAGCGCCCGTAATGGGCGCGCAGGACCGTGCGATGGTCGCCGGTCACGTCCCAGGCGCCGCCAATCCGCGGAGACAGGGAATGCGCCGAGAATGCTCCTTGGTGTCCGGGTACCGATCCGCGGTACAAACCCGCACGCACGCCGAGATTCAGCGTCAACCGATCGGTCGCGCTCCACGTGTCCTGCGCATAGAACGTGTTCCGGCTGTGCGTCGGACGGTAGGTTGCGCCGTCCCAGAGATCTACCTTGTCGGGTTGGCCGTCGTAGTCCAAGAACGCCCGCCCGCCGACAAAGCCGTCGAACGTTCGGAGCCTCGCGTGCTCGTACTCGAATCCCGTTCTGATTTCGTGGTTTCCGCCGGGGTGACCCCCGGCAAAATAGGTGAAGTGGGCCCCGGTCGTGACCGGCCTGCTCAGCCAGTCGCTTACGCTCAACGTATTGATTGAGGTCACGCCGGTGAGCTGATCGTAATGTCCCGGCGGGCCCGAGAGGCGATTGTCGGGCGGTCCGAAGTAACTGGTGGCATTGTGTCCACCATGGCGGAGCTCCAGGAACGCGCGCGAGCTCAACGTCCAGAGCAGCCGGGCATTCCACATGGTTTCCGCGCGATTGCCGATCGCCAGCGCCTCCGGGCGAACCAGCGGCCCGGCGTTGGTCCCGGTCACGTCCAGGTCGCCGTACTCGTAGTACCCTTCTGCCCGAATCGCCGACGAGAGCGCGCTCGTCAGTTTCGTGATGAACTTGCGCTCGGTCGCGTCGTATTTCGGCTCGTTGAGTGTCTTTGGCACACCGCTGAAGCTGACCGGCCGGTAGGCGTCCCGGTAGACCTCGCCGCCGGAAAAGAACCAGAGCCGATCCTTGGCGAGCGGCCACCGACCTGGACGTCCGAATCCCACCGCTGAACGATCTCGATCGGCCTGAACCGTTCCTGAAGTTGCGGCGTCAGCGATCCGCGATTGTTGCCGGTCCAGCCCTGGCGGGTCATCCAATAGTCACCCAGGCCCGAGAATCGATTGGAACCGGATCGCGTAATCGAATTCACCAGCGCACCCGTGTACTCGCCGTACTGCGCATCGGCGCCAAGCGAGACGACCTGCAGCTCTTCGATCCAGTTCAGGTTTGGGGACACCCGTGGCGTGCCCCAGCCCGGCTCGTTGCCGTTCGTACCGTCCATCGAGAATGGATTCGAGTTCCGACTGCCCCCGAATGCGACGTTCTGGACCACACCCGGGACGAGGTTGACAGAATCGCTCACCGTCCGCGACAGCGGGAGGTTCTCGATCAGCTTGCGATCAATCAACACCGGCGATGCGGACGTGCGCACGTCGACGACTGGCGGCGCCACGTCGACACGTACACTTTCGGTCACGGCCTCCACGTCCATCTGGAAATCGACCGTGAAGGTCAGGCCCGGAAGCAATGTGATGCCGGCGCGCGTGGCCCTCTTGAACCCGGCCTGGTCGGCGACGATTTCGTATACGCCAGGTGGGAGGAAGGGAAATCGGTATCTCCCGCTGGCGTCCGTTTTCGCCTCCTGCGGTTGCCCGATGAGTTGAGGACTCGAGACCACGACCGTCGCGCCCGTAGGCACGGCGCCCGACGTGTCGCGAATCGTGCCGACCAGACCGGCGTCCTGCCCTCGCTGCGCAGATGCCACCAGCGGCGACAGTATCGCGGCGAGTAGAGTGGCGAGCCAGAGACGACGACTGCGGTGTGCCAGGATCATCGGGACCTCACTTGGTGGTCAGAAAGAGTTTTACATCAACCAGACCGCGTTCTTTGGCCATCGGGCCGTGCTTCGTCCCGTCCGGGATGAACGCTGCCAGCCGTAACAGGCAGCACTTCGCCGGCAGGGTACGTTCGTACTATCGAAAGAGCCAAAAACGGGGCGGCCGGCTTGCGCCGCCCGCCCACCTCCTACCGCGTTCTGTGAGCTGACCCGATCGGTTCGTCGAGCGCCGAATGAGTCGCGGAGATCGCCAGTTCCAGCCGATTCCGCACGCCCAGCTTCCGGTAAATCACCGAGAGCTGGTTTTTGATTGTCTGCTCGCGCACTCCCAAGCGATGCGCAATTTCCCGATTCGTCCGGCCGGCCGCGAGAGTACCGACGATTTGCCGTTCCCGCGGTGTCAAGAACACATCGTCCTATTGTTTCGTGACGACAATCTCCAGCGGCACGGTCTCGTACCCCACGAAGACGTAGCTGCCGCCAGCCCAGACCTTATGGCTGGCGGTCGCCGCGGGTTCAGGGCGCAGAACCCATGTCGTGGCGTCGGGATGATAGACGCGGATGAAGGAGGCCCCACACGCGGGATTGGCCGGGTTGGCCGCGCATGCCTCCGCTGGGTGGTCGATCGGCGAGATCTGAAACGCCAACCGCTCGTCGCCGTCGAGCGTTACCCCCGCCGCCCGGCGGACAAACGCGGCGCCGGCCTCATCCACATCGCAACCCGCGTAGTTGTCCTGATAGGCGCCCTCGCTGTTCTTGGCGATCTTGCCGTCGCTCCCGTACATCACACCGCCGGTGCAGAACTGCGAGGTCAGGAACGGCGCGTCGGTCGTGATCGGGACGCTGTGGATACGGTCAAAGTTGAAGAACGGCGCCTTGACGTCGCCGCCGGAGAGGAGCGCCCACAGCGTGCGGCTCGACTGATTCAGATTCAGCGTGAAGTCGTGGGTGCAGTTGCCGACCTGGAAAATCGCGGTCACTTTGTTTCGTGGCGCGTTTTGGTACACACCGAGGCCGTCTGAGACGAGCGCGTAGCCGCCTGCGGCCGTCCACGTGCCGGACACCGTCACGTTCAGCGCGACGTCAGCGCCGCAAGTCGTCTTGATTTTCTGAGCAGCGGCGTCGGTCACCATGCCCAGCAAGAGCGTCACACTGACAACCGTGATGTGAGAGATGTTCATTGCTGCTCCTGACGCGGTTCATTCCGCTATCTGGTGAAACGCCGCGACTCCGTGATCCGGACATCGTCCTTGGGCGAGCCTCCAATCGGGTAGGATTAGGCGCCTTCAGCCTAAATTCCTCACCGTTATGGACGATGTTCTCGACCCGCCGCCGGCGGACGGCCCCCCGGATTCCACCACCACGCTGCTGGAGCGTGCACGTGCCGGCGATCACGCCGCCATCGAGGCACTCTTTGCCCGTTGTATCCCACCGCTGCGGCGTTGGGCGCGCGGCCGATTGCCAAACTGGGCCCGGGACATGGCCGATACCCACGACGTTGTCCAGGATGCGGTGATCCAGACGTTTAAGAGAATGGACACCTTCGACGCGCGCGGCGAGGGTGCGCTGCAGGCGTACCTGCGGCAGGCGGTCATGAACCGCATCCGCGATCACATTCGACGGGTGGGCCGGCGCCCAGCGCCGACCGAACTGGACACCCAACACGAAGATCCGGGCCCCTCGCCGCTCGAACAGGCGGTGGGCCAGGAGGCGGTCGAGCGCTACGAAGCCGCGCTCGCGCGCCTGAGCGCTACCGATCGGGAACTGATCGTCGCGAGTATCGAGCTCGGCTACGACTACGAGCAGCTGGCGGAAGCGACCGGCCGGCGGTCGGCGGATGCGGCACGCAAGGCAGCGCGGCGGGCACTGATCAAACTCGCTGAGGAAATGGACCGTGGATAGAGACACTCGGCTCGGCATTCTGGCGTCGGCAATCCTCGAAGGCACGCCTGTCGACTGGCCTTCAGTCGAGTCGACGGGTGACGCGAGCGATCGAGCGGTCGTGCACCAGCTCCAGGTCCTTGCCGAAATCGCCGCGCTGCACCGGGATAGCGGGACGGCGTCGGTGGCCAAACCACCGGCAGCACTCGATGAGACACGCCCGGTCGCCACCTGGGGGCATCTGCGCTTACTCGAATCGGTCGGGCGCGGCTCCTTTGGCGAGGTCTATCGCGCCTGGGACACCCACCTCGACCGGGAAGTCGCATTGAAGCTGCTTCGCACCGAGGCGGCAACGGGCGATCCCTCAGCCTCGATCGGTGATCCGGCGCGCGTCGTCAACGAGGGGCGGATCCTCGCGCGGGTGCGACATCCCAACGTCATTACCGTCTACGGAGCCGAGCCGCGCGAGGGCCGGGTCGGCATCTGGATGGAGTTCATCCGCGGCCGCACCCTGCACCAGATCATCGAGCAGCAGGGGCCGCTCGGTGCGCGCGAGGCCGCAGCGGTCGGCATCGACTTGTGCCATGCGTTGGCGGCCGTGCATCGCGCCGGATTGCTGCATCGCGACGTCACCGCCCGCAACGTCATGCGTGAAGATGGCGGCCGCGTCGTGTTGATGGATTTCGGCGCCGGTCACGAATATCACGACGGGTCGTCGGGCAAATCCGATGTGATGGGCACGCCGGTCTATATGGCGCCCGAACTGTTCGTCGGCGGGGTGGCCGACCAGCGCACCGACATTCATGCCGTGGGAGCCCTGCTCTACTACCTGGCGACACGCAACTATCCGGTCACGGGTCGATCGCTCGCGGAAATCGGCGAGGCGCACGCTCGAGGCACGCGTGCGCGCCTGCGCGACGTGCGCCCGGACCTGCCCGCGCCGTTCGTAAAGGCCGTTGAACAAGCGACCGCCGCCGATCCCGCCGAACGCTACCTGACGGCTGGCGACCTGGAGGCCGCGCTCGACGCTGCAATGCGCGCGGCGCCCACCATCGCGCCTGCTGTCGGGCGTCAGGCCGCAGCGATTGCTCGCCGCCGCCGCGGCCGTCGTCGCCGTGGCGGGCGTCGCCTGGGCGTCGGTGCTGTGGAGAGGCGCGCCCGGCCGCGACGAACCAGGGAGCTCGAAAGGCGTGGCCGCCGCGGCCGCGGTGATTGCGCGGAAAACATCCCCACCGGGTGGTGTCTGGGGACTGAGTAATCCCTCCGACGATGGCCGCTATGCCGCGGCGACGGTGAACGAAACGGGCGACGTCGCCATCGTCGATCTCGCGTCTGGGCAATACCGACCCCTCGGTATCGCACGGAGTGATGGTAGCAACGGCTACGCGTCGATGACAGCGCTGTCGCCTGATGGCACCGCCGTTGCCGTGTGCTGGTGGGTGGCGGACAAGGGGGAATTGCATGTTGTTCGATCAGATGGGACCGGTCACCGCGTCTTGATCGATTCGGCCGCCGATGTTGCCGCCTATCAATGGTCGCGCGACGGGTCGCTCATCCTCGCGGTCATCACCGACACTGAGGGCGCGAATACGGTCGCGCTCGTCGCCGCCGCCGACGGCGCGGTTCGACCCGTCCACAAACTACCGGACGGCGAGTTTCCGGAGCTCATGACGTTGTCGCCGGATGCCCGCTACGTCGCGTACGACTACCCTCAGACTCCGCTGTCACGCGACCGTGATGTCTTCATTCTGGATACCCACACCGGTCAACAGTGGCCGCTTGCCGCGGCGCCTGGCAACGACACTGCCCCGTTGTGGGCGCCCGACGGGCGCGCGATCCTGTTCTTCAGCGATCGCAGCCGCGCGTTCTCGGCCTGGATGGTGCCGATGGCGAATGGCCGGCCAGCGGGTGAGCCGCGACTGGTGAAGGACGATGTCGGCCGGGAGTGGCCGCGCGGATTCACGCGCAATGGCGCCCTGCACTACATGCTGTGGGCGGGATTTGCGGAAGTCTACGTCGCCGCCATCAACGGCACGGCGTCTGTCTCGCCCGAACCAATTTCTCCGCGGCAGGCGCTGTCGAACTTCTACCCGAGGTGGTCGCCCGACGGGCGCTTCATCGCCTACCGGTCCGAGCGGCGGGGCGAAGGGTCGCGCGCCGAGCTCTGGGTCTACGACACGACGACTCAACGAGAGGAACGGGTCGCCACTGAACAAGCGTTAGGGCTGCCGTTCGGCTGGTCGCCCGACAGCCAGCGAATTCTCGCGGCCGGTCCGGATGACGGTCGCGTGTACGCGGTGGATCGCGCCAGCGGCGATACGCGCTTGGTTGCGAAAACGGAACGACGGGCGCACTGGTTGCCTGAAGGGATTGTGTTCGCCACCCCGAAGGGCGTGGTGTTGCAAGACGCTGCCAGCAACCGCGCCATCCGTAGTGTCGATTTCAGCGACGCAGGCATTACGGCATTCGGCATCGGTCTCGATGGTCGCACTGCGATGGCCCTGTGGAAAACCGGACGGGTGACCTTACGGGATGTCGTCTCGGGCACTGCGCGCGAGTGGCACGACCCCGGCGTGACGCGTATGGACTTCCATGCCATGGCACCACAGGGTTCCGCGGTGGCGTATACCGGTTTCGGCAAAGACCCGATCGGTGACTGGGTCTCGCTCAAGGTTTCTTCCGGAACGGGCGATCCGCGGGAGTTGCTGCGCGGCCGCGGAGCCGAGCGGATCGTGCTCGCGGGATGGACTCCGGACGGGATGAATTTGCTGGTCATGCGCTGGACGCAATCGCCGCCAGATTCCCCAGCCCCAACTCGATCCACCACGCTATGGCGTGTTCCCGTCGGCGGCGGCGCGCCGGTCTCGACCGGCATCACGATGGAGGCGCTGCGCGACGTGTCGATCCATCCCGACGGGCGCCGAATCGCGTTCAACGTCGGCTTCAAGAACGCCGAAGAATGGGTGCTGGAGAATCTGCTGGCCAGATAGGGCGATCGCCGCCTCAGTGGTTAGCAGTGAAATGGGCGATCACCGCCTCCGCCGTCTTGGCACCGACCACGCTTGCCAGTTCCTCGCGCGTCGCTCGACGGACCCCCGCGAGGCTGCCGAACGCCGTCAGGAGCGTCTTGCGCCGCCTCAGCCCGATGCCGGCCACATCGTCCAATTCCGACCGGAGGGTGCGCTTGTTGCGCGACTGGCGGTGGAACGTGATCGCGAAACGGTGCGCTTCGTCTCTGATCCGCTGCAGCAGGCGCAACGCGGGGCCGTGCGGATCGAGCGCCATCGGATCGTTGCTGTCGCGCGTGAAGACGAGCTCTTCTTTCTTGGCGAGCCCGATCGCGACAAGGTTCGACAGTCCGACCGCCTCGAGCGCCGCGTAGGCCGCGTTCAACTGTCCTTTGCCGCCGTCGATTACGATCAAGTCCGGAAACGGCCCGCCATTTTCCAGCACGCGCGCGTAGCGTCGCTGAACAACCTGTTCCATTGCCGCGAAATCATCGTGGAAACGGCCTTCGGCCGGCGAGGGCTTGAGGACTTCCACCCCAGCGCGGCTGCCGCGCTGGGGGCCCGGCTGAGGGCTCGAGGGCTCGAGGGTCTTTGGAAATTGGTTATTGGTTATTCGAAATTTCCTGTATTCCCCCGGCTTCATCCGCCCGTCTTCGCACACCACCATCGACGCGACCGTGTCGCTGCCCTGGATGGTCGAGATGTCGAAGCAATCGATCCTCCGCGGCAGCCGCGGCAGCCGGAGCGCGGCCTGCAGGTGCTCGAGCGCCTCGAAGTTCGCCGTCGCATTGGCGTCGAAGCGGGTGCGGTACGCCAGCGCCGCGTTGCGGGCGGCCAGCTCGATCATCCCCTTCTTGTCGCCACGCTGCGGCACCATGATGCGCACCTTGCGGTTCGACTTCTGCGCCAGCCACGCTTCCAGCAAGTCCTGCTCGGCAAGCGGCATGGGCACGTGCACCTCGGGCGGCGGCGTCTGGTCCGTATAGAACTGTTGCACCGCCGCTTCGGTTACCGCGGCCTCGGTTTCGCCGCCCTCTTCCGCGTCCCACACGAATTCGACCCGCTCGATGACTCGACCACCGCGGAACAGGAACACCTGCACGATCGCGCCCTTCGTGCCCAGCTTCACGCCGAACACATCGCGATCGCCGAGCTCGGTCGAGGCCATCTTCTGTTGCCGCTCGCGCAGCGCCTGCACCGTCCGCATCGCATCGCGCAAGTGCGCCGCTTCTTCGAACCGCTCGTGCTGCGCGGCTTCGGTCATGCGCGCCTGCAGCTGGGTGGCCAGCTCCTGGTTGCGGCCCTCGAGGAACAACCGCGTGTCGGCCACCGCCACCGCATATTGCTCGGAGGTGCAAATCGTAGCAACGCACGGCGCCAGGCAGCGCTTGATGTCGAATTCGAGGCACGGTCGCGACCGCTGCCCCGTGATCACCTCGTTGCAGGAGCGGATGCCGAACACCTTGTGCGTCAGCGCCATGGTGCGGCGCGCGAACTTCGCCGGCAGGAACGGCCCGGCGTAGACGTTGCCGTCCTTTTCCACGGACCGGGCGACCAGCACCCGCGGGAACGCTTCGGTAGTCGTCAGCTGCAGGTAGGGATAGTTCTTGTCGTCCCGCAGCAGGATGTTGAACTTCGGCGATCGCTGCTTGATGAGATTGTTCTCGAGCGCCAGCGCCTCGACCACCGAGTCGGTGACGATGACCTCGACCCGCGAGGCTTCGTCGAGCAGCGCGTCAATGCGCGGGCTGGTGCCGTAGGCGCCAAGGTACGAGCGCGTGCGGTCCCGTAGCGCGCGGGCCTTGCCGACGTAGATGGTGTCGCCCTGGGCGTTGTAGTAGAGATAGACGCCCGGCTGCTCGGGCAGCCGGGCGATCTGGTCTCGAAGGTCTTGAATCGGCATTAAAGCTAGGGTGCGTACAGTGCGTACGGTTCCAAATGTGCGTACGGTGCTTGGGTGCCTTGGGTGCCAAGGCACGAGTACTCCGCGAGAAAGGCACTCTTGCACCCCGGCACCAGTGCACCGTACGCACTTTAGGAACTCTACGCACTGTACGCACTTTCTATCTTACCAGTAGAGTTTCAATCCGAACTGGATCTCCCGCGCCGCGCGCGTGGCGATGATCTGGCCGAAGCGATCACCCGTCACGTTACACGCCGTATTCGACGTGGTGCAGGTATTGTCGAGCCCGCCCACGTTCGGATCCGCCAGCCACTGACGGTGATCGAAGGCGTTGATGAACTCAGCCCGCAGTTGAAGCCTCATCGTCGAAGTTGGATAGAAGTTCTTCGACAGGTTCAGATCCCACTGGTGACGGCCCGGCTGCCTGAACGGCGCCCGGCCCGAATTGCCGAACGTCCCCGCCGCCGGCGGCGCATAGGCGTCCGGGTTGAACCAGTACGGGATCCCGTTGATGAACTGCTCGCCCACCCGCGGGTCGCCGACCTGGTCAGCGAACACGCCCAGGCGAAAGGTGTCGCTGAGCACCAGGATGCGCGAGACCGGCTGGCCCGACGAGATGTTGGCGATACCCGCCAGCTGCCACCCGCCCAGCACGGCCTTGGTCAGCGCGCCGGACGTACGGAAGAACGGCAGCTCGTAGATGAAGCTGGCGTTGAAAATATGCCGGCGGTCGGTACGGGCATCCGCATAGTCCGCGTCCGGATTGGCCGGGTTCTGCGGAATGTCCACCGTCGCCAAACGTGCTCAACCCGGTGATGTCGATAATCGGGATCAAGCCTCCGGCGTTATCAGGAAACACCTCCGGGATGTTGATCGCGAACGCGCTTCGCGTGTTGCGGACACCCTCTGCCGGTACCGTGGTGATGTTGTTGCTGCTGAAGTGATAGTTCAACTCGTTGAGCTTGTTGCCGCCAATGATGCTGCGCAGGCCGAACGCGGCCACCTGGCCTGGTATCCGCGTGTCGGTGCCGGCCACGCCCGGAATGGCGGTGTTGAAGAACAGGCCGCCGAGCTCGAGCGTTTCGCTCAGGTCGTGGGGACATCCTCCGCCGGAGAGAGTAGCGCATCGAACGACAAACCTAAAGGTTTGACGCCACGTGCTACGCTAGGCCCACCTCATGACGGTTACTGGCGCGATCGGCGCCGTTTGCATGTTGCCGCTGCGGGCCATCATTAGCGCCTCGGTGGCCCTGGGCATCCACCCCAACGTCCTCACTCTGATCGGCGTGCTGATCAACATCGTGGCGGCGTGGGCGCTGGCCGTCGACCAGTTCATGCTCGCCGGCGTGATCATGATCGTCGCCAACATCTTTGATTTCATCGACGGCAAGGTGGCGCACATCAGCGGCAAACAGTCGGCGTTTGGCGCCTTCTGGGATTCGACGCTCGACCGCTTTTCGGACCTGGCGCTCTTCACCGGCCTGATCTGGCTGTATGCCGAGCTTGGCCGCAAAGACTACGTGCTGGTCGCCACGATGACGCTGATCTTTTCGCTCATGACGAGCTACGCGCGGGCGCGGGCGGAGTGCCTGATCGAGAAATGCAAGGTCGGCTTCATGGAGCGCCCGGAGCGGATCGTGCTCTTCATGGTCGGCGCCTTCACCGATCGCATGGCCAACGTGCTGTGGGTGATCCTGGCGCTGTCGGTCATCGCAGTCGCCAACCGCATCTATTACACCTACCTCGCGCTCAACAAGCTGCCGATGCCCTCCGGCACGTTCGCCCGGTTCTTCTTCTGGCGCGACGAACGCGCCACGATTCCCTACGACATCTGGGTGGTCGTAATCCTGATATGGGTGTGGTTCGTGCCGCCGGACTGGCTACGGGATCCCGCCGCGAGTGGGATGGGGTTGCTGGGCTATCTGATGTAGCCGCAGATGACACAGACGAAGCCACAGATGACACAGATTACGCAGATCCAAATACTCCAGCTGCGAACGCGGGAACCTACCCCTCTACTTCTGAGGCGGGGCGAGGCGGCGCCGTCGTGCCGCACGCGCAATTGCATTTCGTTCTTCGGCGCGTCAACGGGTCGATCGTGTAGTTGACGCCGAGCTTGTAGCCTCGTTCGAAGGAACGACTGCGAACATCCCCGTACCGGACCACTCCCATTACTCGGGCACGTCGTTGTCGTAGTCGGCGACGACCATCAACCGCTTCGACGGAACGTTGTCCTCGTAGATCCCGTAGCGGGCGATCAAATAACTTGAGCAGCTTGGGGTCGTCGAGCGTGAGGATGAGGCTGTCGTCGGTACGGACGTTGACGTCGGTGACCGTGTCGAGAATGCGCGTGACGTGCTGCCGGCGCGCGGGTCATCGTGATTCCAGGCGGCGCTCCGTCCGCATGATCCGTATTTGGCCTTCGCTGTGGTCGGTTTCATTGTACGCATTTCTTGCCGGTCCTACCGCCTGACGGCCGTTGAGAAACTGCGATCTCCGCGCTGTCATTCGGCGGATGTGCTCAGGATTCGGACTGGCACGGTCTTCGCGAGCAGTTCGGCATGACCTCTCCCCCAAGACTGCTCGACCGCGTTCGCGAGGCGATCCGCACGCGCCATTACAGCCGCCGGACTGAAGAGGCGTACGTCCATTGGATCCGGCGCTACATCGTGTTCCACGGGAAGGCACATCCGTCGACACTGGGCGCCGAGCAGATCTCCGCCTTTCTGACATGGCTGGCGGTGCAGCAGCACGTGAGCGCGTCGACGCAGAACCAAGCGCTGAGCGCGTTGCTGTTCCTGTAC
>JAUSDY010000064.1 GCA_030650395.1 Acidobacteriota bacterium
TTCTTGTCGGTGACTTCGACGTTCTTCACGCCCAGCCCGCCGCGGCCGGTGACGCGATACTCGTCGAGCTCGGTCTTCTTGGCGTAGCCCTTTTCCGTCACGGTCAGCAGCGTGCCGCCAGGCTTGGCGACCTGCATGGCTACGACCTCGTCGGTATCTCGAAGCTGAATGCCGCGCACGCCGTAAGCCGTGCGGCCCATCGCGCGCACGTCGCCTTCGGGGAAGCGAATCGCCTTGCCGTCGCGGGTGCCGATGAAGATCTCGCTTTGGCCGTCGGAGAGCTGCACGGCGATAACCGCGTCGTCTTCTTCGATGCCCATCGCGATGATGCCGCCGGCCCGCGGGTTCGAATAGGCCGACAGTTCCGTCTTCTTGATCGTGCCCTTACGCGTGCCCATGACGATGAAGTGCTGATCGTCGAATTCCTGCACCGCGAGCATCGCCGCGATCTTCTCGCCCTCTGCCATCTGCACCAGGTTGGCGACCGACTTGCCCTTGCCATCGGCGCCCACGTCCGGGATTTCGTGGACCTTGAGCCAGTAGGCGCGGCCGCGATCCGAGAACACCAGCAGGAACGAGTGCGTCGAGGCCACGAAGAGGTGATTGACGACGTCTTCGTCGCGGGTGCGCATGCCGATGCGGCCCTTGCCGCCGCGGTTCTGCGTCCGATACGTCGTGATCGGCGTGCGCTTGATGTAGCCGGTGTCGGTCACCGAGATCGCCACGTCTTCTTCGGCGATCAGGTCCTCGATGCTCAGCTCGCCTTCGTCCTCGATCAACAGCGTGCGCCGCGGATCCGCGAACTTCGCCTTGATGGCGCGCAGCTCGTCCAGGATGATCTTCAAGAGCAGCGGCTGATTGGCGAGGATGTTCTTCAGCTTGGTGATGAGCGAAACCAGGTCGGCCAGCTCGTTGAGGATCTTGTCGCGTTCGAGGCCGGTCAGCCGCTGCAGCTGCATGTCGAGGATCGCTTGCGACTGGATCTCGGACAGGCCGAAGCTGGTGACCAATCCCGCCTTGGCTTCAGGCGGGTTCTTCGAGCCGCGAATCAGCTTAATGACCGCATCGAGGTTGTCGAGCGCGATCTTCAGGCCCTCGAGAATGTGCGCGCGCGCCTCGGCCTTGCGCAGCTCGAACTCGATCCGGCGGCGGACGACGTCGCGGCGGAAGTCGATGAAGTGCTCGATCACCTCGAGCAGGCTCAGCACCTTCGGCCGGCCCGAGACGATCGCCAGGGTGATGATGCCGAATGACTGCTGCAGCTGCGTCTGCTTGAACAGGTTGTTCAGCACGACCTCGCCGACCTCGCCGCGCTTGAGCTCGATCACGATGCGCATGCCGTCGCGGTCGGACTCGTCGCGCAGGTCAGAAATACCCTCGAGCGCCTTGTCGCGCACCAGCTCGGCGATCCGCTCGAGCAGCCGCGTCTTGTTCAGCTGATACGGAATCTCGGTGACGATGATCTGCTGCCGATCGCCCTTCTTCGTGGTTTCGATCTCGGTCTTGGAGCGGACCTGAATCGAGCCGCGCCCGGTCAGGAACGCCTCGTGGATGCCGCGCTTGCCGACGATGCTGCCGCCGGTGGGGAAGTCGGGCCCCGGAATCAGTCGAATGAGTTCTTTGAGCTTCTGTTCACGGGTGTAGGTGGCAGGGCTTGAGGGCTTGAGGGCTTGAGGGCTTGAGAGATCCGCACCCGCCTCACCGGCCCCACCCGCCAACAGCGTATTTTCAATAATCCAGATCACACCGTCGATCACTTCACCCAAATTGTGCGGCGGGATGTTGGTGGCCATGCCGACCGCGATGCCGGTCGAGCCGTTGACCAGCAGGTTCGGGTAGGTCGCGGGAAGCACCGTGGGCTCGGTCGTAGTCTCGTCGAAGTTCGGGACGTAGTCGACCGTGTCCTTGTCGAGGTCTTCCATCAGGCTTTCGGCGAGCGCCTCGAGCCTGGCCTCGGTGTATCGATACGCGGCCGGCGGATCGCCGTCGACCGAACCAAAGTTGCCCTGGCCGTCGACCAGGGTTTTGCGCATGTTGAAATCCTGCGCGAGGCGCACCAGCGTGTCGTACGCCGGCTGGTCGCCATGCGGATGGTAGTTGCCGATGACCTCGCCGATCACCTTGGCACACTTGCGATAGGCCCGGTTCGACGCCAGCCCCATCTGCCGCATCGCAAACAGCACGCGGCGGTGCGCCGGCTTGAGGCCGTCGCGCACGTCGGGCAGCGCGCGCCCGATGATCACGCTCATCGCGTAATCCAGGTACGAGCGCTTCATCTCGTCTTCGATGTTAACGGGCGTCTTGCTTTGCTCGGTCTGAGGCATGCGGCGCTAGATATCCAGGTTCTTTACGTCGAGAGCGTTGTCTTCGATGAACTTGCGACGGGGCTCGACCTGGTCGCCCATCAGCGTGGTGAACATCGAGTCGGCCTCGGTGTGGTCTTCAGCCCGCACCTGCAGCAACGTCCTGATCTCCGGATTCATCGTCGTCGACCACAGCGTCTCGGGATTCATCTCGCCGAGGCCCTTGTAGCGGTTGATGGCCACGCCCTTGCGGCCGAGCGTGATGAAGTGATCGATGAACTCATCGATGGTGCGGATGGACACCGGTCCGGCGGTCCTGGCCGCGGGCCTGCCCTGAGCGACTCCCGAAGTGCCGGAGTCGAAGGGCGCGACGCCAATCGTCGCAAGCGCGTCTTTTTCCTCGGCCGTCAGCGCCGCGGCGTCTTCCGCTTCCTCGGCCTCTTCAGCAGCGGCCTTGGTGCCGTCCGAGACGCGCACTTCGACCGGTGCCTTGCGCATCGCGCGCACCACGTCCTTGATTTCGGCGTAGCTCGCGGCGAGCGTGCGGTATTCGCCCGAGGTCACAAAATCGTCGCCGATCTTGTCGATTCGCGAGTAGCCGGTCGCGCGGTCGTCGATGCGCAGCGACCAGGTGTTGTGCTCTTCGTCGCGCTCGAGCGTGACGTCGCGAATCGGCGTTGTCACCTGATCGGCAAGGCCCTGCAGCGGGGCTTGCTGCTGGAAGAAGCTGCGATCGCGCACGTCGCGATCGAGCAGCGCCTCGACCACATCGCGCGCGTGGCCGCGGCGTTCAATCGTGGTCAGGACGTTGCGGTAGGTGATGATGCCGTGCAGGAGCTTTTCGAGCTCGGCGCCGGCGTAGTCGACCCCGTCGGCCGTTCGCACGGCGCGGGACTCGACGGCCCGGTGCACCAGGAAGTTCTCGAGCGCGCGCTCGTCCTTGATAAACGTTTCAGACTTGCCGCGCTTCGCCCTGAATAGGGGCGGCTGCGCGATGTAGATGTGCCCGCGCTCCACCAGCATCGGCATCTGCCGATAGAAGAACGTCAGGAGCAGCGTGCGGATGTGAGAGCCGTCGACATCCGCGTCGGTCATGATGATCACGCGGTGGTAGCGCAGCTTGTCGATGTCGAAGTCGTCGACGCCGATGCCGCAGCCCAGCGCCGCGATCATCGTCTTGATTTCGTCGGAGCTGAGCATGCGATCGAGCCGCGCGCGCTCGACGTTCAGGATCTTGCCCTTGATCGGTAGAATCGCCTGGAAGCGCCGGTCGCGGCCCTGCTTCGCCGAGCCGCCGGCCGATTCGCCTTCGACAATGTAGATTTCGGCCTGAGCCGGGTCGCGCTCCTGGCAGTCGGCCAGCTTGCCGGGCAGCGAGAGCCCGTCGAGCGCGCCTTTGCGGCGGACCAGGTCGCGGGCCTTGCGCGCCGCATCGCGCGCCCTGGCGGCGTCCACGGTCTTCTGGACGACCTTTCGCGCGATGGCCGGGTTCTCTTCGAGAAACGCGCCAAGCTTGTCGTTGACGATCGCTTCGACGATGCCCTTGACTTCGGTGTTGCCAAGCTTGGTCTTGGTCTGGCCTTCGAACTGCGGATTCGGGATCTTGACGCTGATCACCGCGGTCATGCCCTCGCGGATGTCGTCTCCGCTGATGGTCGCGTCTTTCAGGTCTTTCGCCAGGTTGCTGTTGTTCGCGTAGGCGTTGATGGTGCGCGTCAGCGCCGAGCGGAAGCCCGACAGGTGCGTGCCGCCTTCGTGCGTGTTGATGTTGTTGGCGAACGAAAACTCGACCGGGTTGTAGCCGTCGTTCCACTGCATCGCGATTTCGACGTCGATGCCGTCGCGGTTGCCGTGCATGAACACGGCCTTGTCGTGGATCAGGCCCTTGTTCTTGTTGAGATGCTCGACAAACGACACGATGCCGCCGTCGTAGTGGAACCGATGGTTCTTGCCGTCTTCGCGCTCGTCGTCCAGCGTGACGGTGACGCCGGCGTTGAGGAACGCCAGCTCGCGCAGGCGCTGGGCCAGCGTGTCGAAGCTGAAGTCGGCGACCTCGAAAATCTGCGTGTCGGGCTTGAAGGTGACCTTGGTGCCGCGCCGCTTGGTGGTGCCGGTGATCGTGAGATCGGTCTGCGGCTTGCCGCGCTCGTAGCTCTGTTGGTAGGTCTGCTGGTTGCGCCAGATCTCGAGCTCGAGCCGTTCCGACAGCGCGTTCACCACCGACACGCCGACACCGTGCAACCCGCCTGACACCTTGTACGAGCTGTTGTCGAACTTGCCGCCGGCGTGCAGCACCGTCAGCGCCACTTCGGCGGCCGGCCGGCCGCTCTCGTGCATGTCGGTCGGAATGCCGCGGCCGTTGTCGATCACCGTGACCGAGTTGTCGAGGTGAATCGTGACGTTGACCTCGGTGCAATAGCCCGCGAGCGCTTCGTCGATCGAGTTGTCGACGACCTCGTAGACAAGGTGATGCAGGCCCGACGGCCCGGTCGAGCCGATGTACATCGCCGGGCGCTTACGGACGGCTTCGAGGCCTTCGAGGACCTTGATGCTGTCGGCGCCGTAATCCGCATTGCCGTTACTGGCGTTGCCGTTCGCGCCGCCGAGGCCGGCCTGGTTTTCTGGTTGATCCGTTTGGGACATTTAAAATGCCGAAACTCACACGCGCATCGGCATGATGACGTAGGTGTAGTCGTAGCCGTCAGGCGCCACCGGCTTCATCACGGCTTGGCTCACTTCGTCTTTGAGCTCGAGCGCCACCACTTCAGTTTCGACGACGCCGAGGAAGTCGAGGACGTATTGGGCGTTGAAACAAATCGTGAGCGACGGCCCGCTGTATTCGATGGCGATCGGCTCACGCGCTTCGCCAAACTCGGGACTGCTCGACGTGACCTCGACCTTGCCCTTGTCGAGAATCATCTTGACGGCACGCGAGCGCTCGTTCGAAAGAATGGCGACGCGTCGCACCGCCTGCGTCAACCGATCGCGCTCGAACTCGACGTGTTTGTCGTTGCCGCGCGGAATGACTTTTTCGTAGGCGGGAAACTGCCCGTCGATCATCCGCGAGATCAGCAGCCGCTGGCCAATCTCGAAGAACAGGTGGTTCTCGCCGCGCTCATACTGCACATCCACGTCGCCGTCGGCGAGCAGGCGGCCAAGCTCCGCCAAAGTTTTCCTCGGCAGAATGGCCTTGATGTCGTCGCCCTTGGCGCCGTCGTGCTTGACATTGACGAGGGCCAGGCGATGGCCGTCGGTGGCGACAAACGTCATCGTGTCGGGTTTGAGGACAAACTGGGCGCCGTTCAAGTAGTAGCGCGTGTCTTCACCGGTGATCGCAAACTGCGTCTTCGCAACCATCTGTGCGAGCGACTTGCCCTTGATCGTCGCCTTCGCTCCACCGCCGGCTTCCGGAAGGCTGGGAAAATCTTCGCGCGGCAGCATCGGCATCTTCGAGTTGAACTGGCCGCCCGATACCCGCACCGTCGTGCCACCCTTGTCGGTTTCGATGGTCACATCACCGTCAGGCAGCGCGCGAACAACTTCGTAGAATTTTTTTGCCGGTATGGTGGCCGACCCCGGCTTGCCAACCGCGGCTTCGCATCGGCTGCGCAGTGCCACTTCGAGATCGGTGGCCAGTAACGTGACCTCGTTGCCCGTGGCTTCGAGGAGCACGTTTGCCAGAATTGGAATGGTGTTCTTGCGCTCGACGATCTGCTGGAAAAATTGCAGTTCCCGCACAAGATCGGCTTTCCTGGCGACCAGTTCCATAGCGCAGCTAACCTCTTAGATAGTAAGTAAAAGCGAAGACATTAAAGTATACAGGAAATAGGTCCTGTTTACGAAATTTCCACCGCCCGTAAACCCTTAAGAATCAAATATTTAAACTGTGCATTTTCCTGTGGGTATAGTGCGGGTCGCCGGACGTGATCCAAGGGGTCTTTCGCCCCATCCGCAGGGGTCCACAAAACGTGCACAGCCAGGGCTGTGAAAATTATTTGAATTGGTCGAGCAGATTTTTGATCTGGTTGTCGAATTCGGCGGTTTTCTTGCGCATTTCCTCGACCTTCTTGATCGAATGAATCACCGTCGAGTGATGCTTTCCGCCAAAACTGCGGCCAATTTCAGGCAGCGACGCACGTGTCAGCGCCTTGCAGAGATACATCGCGACTTGGCGCGGCATGGCGACCGACTTCGAGTTATTGCGTGATTTCAGCTCGGTGAGTTTGAGTTGGTAATACTCCGCCACGAACTTCTGAATTTGCTCGATCGTGACGGCTCGTTCTTCGTGATCGAGGACATTACGCAGCACGTCGTGTGCGAGCTCAATCGTCAGTTGCTTGCCGGTGAGCGATGCGTACGCAATCAAGCGAATTAGCGATCCCTCGAGCTCGCGGATGTTCGACTTGATGCGGCTCGCCATGTACATCGCCACGTGATCCGGCAACGGTACCGCTTCGCCTTCCGCCTTCTTCTTGAGAATAGCCACCTTGGTTTCGAGATCCGGCGACTGGATGTCGGCGATCAATCCCCACTCAAAACGTGAGCGCAACCGCTCTTCCAGGGCGGGAATTTCATGGGGCGGACGGTCGCTGCTGATCACAATTTGCTTCTGCGCATCGTGCAGGGCATTGAAGGTATGAAAAAACTCGTTCTGTGTGCCTTCCTTACCCGAGACAAACTGGATGTCGTCGACCAGCAGCACGTCGACGCTTCGATACCGCGACCGGAAGTCCAGGATGCGGTCGAACCTCACGGCGTTGATCATCTCGTTCATGAACCGCTCTGACGAGATGTAGGTCAACACCAGGCTCGGATGATGCTGCACCACGTAATGGCCGATCGCGTGCATCAAGTGCGTCTTGCCAAGGCCGACACCGCCGTGGATGAACAACGGGTTGTACGATCGCGACGGTGTTTCCGCCACCGCGCGGCACGCCGCGTTCGCGAACTGATTTGATGGACCGACGATGAAGGAGTCGAAGGTATAACGCGGAATCAGGCTGCCGACGCGTGAGCCTTCTTCGGCAGGTGGCGGCGCTACTTCTACCGGCCTGCCCTGAGAGACGGTACCGAGAGGTTGTCCCTGGGCGTCGCCGCGCGTGATCGCGACGCGACCGGGCAGAGGCGCGCTCTTGGCGGCGCCGGCCGCCGCATCAGGCACGAACACGATGGTGGCGCCTGGCCTGCCCGCGTCTCTCAGGGCCTCAGCCAGCACCACCGAGTAGTGTTTCGGCAGCCACTCGACGAACAAGGTATTAGGCACCCGTATCGAGAGCGACTGCCCGTTGTCGGCCAGGAGCGTCGTTGGCTTGAACCAGGTCGAGAAACTGTGCCGGCCGACCTGATCTTCGATGCGGCTGAGGACGAGGTCCCAAATGGTCGAGCCTGACATGGGTGCAAGTCGAGGTAGGTAAAGGAGTTAGCTGGATAGAATTGCCCGCTTTTCCACAATGTTTTCCACAGGTGTGGAAATCTCCTGGAGAAGCGAACGCCCACTCTAGCATGGCCAAAGGCTCTTTACAGCCTGCAAGTTAGCGGTACATAATCGTAGGTTCGACCGAGGAGAAAATGGCCAGATCCAAGAAGGGCAAGCGAACGTTTCAACCAAATACCCGGCGCCGCGCCAAGACGCACGGCTTCCTGGTCCGCATGGAAACCAAGGACGGCCGGCAGGTCCTGAAGCGCCGCCGCGCCAAGGGTCGTAAAAAGCTCACCGTTTCAGACGAGAAGTGACCTGAGGGCCCCCAAGCCCATGGAGTTTCACCCGTCCGAACACGTCCGAAAGCGAGCTGATTACGAGCTCATCTATAAGACTGGCTACAAGCGCTCGGGCCGGCTCATGACCATGTTTACGAGAGACAGGGAGGCCGCGACACCCCGTCTCGGCATCGCCGCCACCCGCAAGATGGGGCCGGCGGTGGAACGAAACCGCGCCAAACGGCTCGTCCGCGAGCTTTTTCGCCATCACAAGCCGGCCGGCGGGATTGACGTCGTCGTCGTGCCGCGTCGCGAAATGCTCGATGCCCCCTATGCCCGACTCGAGGCTGAGTTCTGCGCGCTCCTGAGAAAAAAGTCATGAGCCCGGCCTCGCGCATCGCCCTCGCCTTCATTCGCGTATACAAGATCGTGCTCTCGCCGTTGTTCGCCGGCAGCTGCCGTTACACACCCGGCTGCGCGGATTACATGAGCGAATCGATTTCACGATTTGGATTCCTCCGCGGCGGCTGGCTTGGCACCAAGCGCCTCTGCAAGTGCCACCCCCTTGGCGGACATGGATTCGATCCAGTCCCCGATCGCTGACCCTATTTCAAAAAATGGAACGTAGAGTTCTCCTAGCAATCACGTTGTCATTCCTGGTGCTGTTTCTGTTCCAGCGCTTTGTAATGCCCCCCTCCGCGCCGCCTGCATCACAGAGCGGTGCTACGGGGGATAAACCCCCTGTTCCATCGAGCGTGCCGGGAAACGCGTCCGGGCTCTCAGTTCAGTCCCCCGCGACTGTGCCGTCCGCCTCCGCTCCACCTGTGGCCCAGAGTGGAGCTTCGGCGGGACAGGCTCCGGTAGCTCCGGAGGTCACTGTTGGAGAAACCTCCGAACGCGAGATCGTCGTCGAGACGACGACGGTGCGCGCGGTGTTTACCAATCGCGGTGCGCGGTTGCTGCACTGGACGCTGAAAGCATTCAGGAGCGACCAGGGCGTGCCGCTCGATCTCGTTCCCGAAGGCGCCGGGCCGGATGCCGTGAAACCGTTTTCGCTGGTCGTCGACGACCCGGCTGTGTCTGCGCGTCTGAACAACGCGATCTATCGCGTGAGCAGTGGCGGCACGGGTGGTGACAAACCTGGCGCGAAGGTGGACGCCACGGCAACGCCCCAATCGGTGGTCTTCGAAATGGCGGGCGCCGACGGCCTCACGGTGAAGAAGACGTTTTCCGTCGAGCCGGGCGGATACCTGATCGCGTTCAGCACGGTGGTGCAGCTCGGCCAGGCGCGGCTCAACCCGACCATCCACTGGGGGCCGGGCCTTGGCGACGACATCGCGCGCTCGCCGCCTGCGTCATTCTTCTCGCCCAGCTACAACACGCCGTCGCAGCCGATCGTCTACAAGGACGGCTCGGTCGAACGCATTGCGCCCACTGACTCGGGCTCGCAGGAGGGCGCGTTTCGCTACGCCGGGATCGACGATCACTATTTTCTTGCGGCGGTGATCAACGAGCCGCCGGCCCCGCTTCGCATCGACTACGCGCCGGTCCACGTGCCGCAGGCCAACGACCCGGCCATCATCGGGAAGTACACCGCGTACGCGGTGAAGTACCAGTCGCCGCAAGACCAGACGCGGATCTTCTTCGGCCCGAAGACCTTTGACGATCTGAAGGCGGTTGATACCGAGCTCACGCGCGCGATCAACTACGGCATATTTGCGTGGCTGGCCGTCCCGCTGCTCGGCGCCCTCAAATGGGTCTACGGCTTCATCGGCAACTGGGGCTGGTCGATCGTCGTGCTCACGATCCTGATCAACCTGGCGATGTTCCCGCTGCGGCACAAGAGCGTGGTCTCCATGAGGAAAATGCAGGAGATCCAGCCGCAGATGAAGGCGATCCAGGATCGCTACGCGAAGTACAAGGTCACCGACCCCGAGCGGCAGAAGATGAACACCGAGGTGATGGCGCTCTATAAAGCGAGGGGCGTCAATCCGGCCAGCGGCTGCGTGCCGATGCTGCTCACCATGCCGTTCCTGTTTGCGTTCTACTCGATGCTGTCGCAGTCGATCGAGATTCGCGGCGCCCACTTCGCCGGGTGGATCACCAACCTGTCGGCGCCGGACCCGTACTTCATCTCGCCGCTCGTCATGGGCGCGACCATGTTTCTGCAGCAGCGCATGACGCCCGCCACTATGGATCCGGCGCAGGCGAAGATCATGATGTTCATGCCCGTGATGTTCACGTTCATGTCGCTGTCTTTCCCGAGCGGTCTTGTGATTTACTGGACGGTCAGTAACATCTGGGGCATCGGCCAGCAATACTTCACGAACTATCTGATTGGCTCACCGGCGAAGCCGGCGGCAAAGTAGGCAGCGATGGCAACGGCTGATATCACGGCGTTTGTTCAGAAGGTGGTCGACGCGATGGACCTGGATCTCGAGGCGACGGCCGAAGAGATGCCCGACGGCGTCCGCATCAACCTGAATGGCGAAGACGGCAACGTCCTGATTCGCCGGCAGGGCGAGGCGCTCGCCGCGCTGCAGCACATCGTCGCCGCGATCTACCGGCACGAATCCGCCGAGGGTCGCCGGCTGGTCGTCGATTGCATGGGTTACCGCAAGGGCAAAGACGACGAGTTGCGACAGATGGCGCTGTTTCTGGCGGGCAAGGCGAAAGACAGCGGCCTTGCGCAGGAGATCGGTCCGCTCAATCCCTACGAACGCCGCATCGTCCACATCGCGGTCGCGGAAGTGGACAAGGTGACGTCCGAGAGCATCGGCGACGCGTTCGAGAAAACCGTCATTATTTCTGTCAAGTGACCAGTCAGTTCAGAGTTAAGAGTTCGGAGTTTAGAGGCCGCGGTTTCGACTTGGGCGATTCGTTTCTTAACTCTTAACTCTCAACTCTGCACTGGCGGCACGGAATGTTTTCGACGTCCGACACGATTGTGGCCATCGCGACGCCGAGCGGCCGCGGAGGCCTCGGCGTCATTCGCATCAGCGGTCCCGATGCGGCGCGCATTGCGTGCGAGTTGATCGCGCGCGACAAACCCCTCAAGCCCCGGCACGCGACCTTCGCGCGCTTTTCCGAATCCCGACAAGCAACACCCTCCCGACAGGGAATGCCCTCCCGACCGGTCACGACCGGGGATCACGTGGTCGTGACTCTGTTCCCGGCACCGAGCTCATATACGGGCGAGCACGTTGTCGAAGTGTCGGCGCACGGGAGCCCGGTGGTGCTGTCCGGAATTGTTCGCCGTGCCATCGAGGCCGGCGCGCGGCTGGCCGAGCCGGGCGAGTTCACGCTGCGCGCGTTTCTCAACGGCAAGCTCGATCTGATCCAGGCCGAAGCGGTCGGCGACCTGATCGATGCGGTAACGCCGCTCCAGGCGCGGGCCGCCTTCGATCAGCTCGAGGGCACGCTGACCGCGGCGATCGGCGCGATCGAGAAGGAGCTCTTCGACGTCGTGGCGCGGCTCGAAGCATCGCTGGATTTTCCGGACGAGGGCTATCACTTCGTGGCGCCGCAGGAAGCGCGCGAATCACTCGCGGGTGTGATTGCAGGCATCGACGCGCTGCTGGCACAAGCGGCGCGCGGCCGCCTGATCCGCGAGGGCGCGCAGGTGGCAATCGTCGGCGCGCCCAACGTGGGCAAGTCGAGCCTGTTCAACGCGCTGCTGAATGCCAACCGCGCGATCGTCACCGCGGTACCCGGCACGACGCGCGATCTGCTGACCGAGCGCGCCGACATCGGCGGATTGTCGCTGGCCTTGATCGACACGGCCGGCGTGCGCGAGACTACTGACATCGTCGAACAGGAAGGCGTCAGCCGCGCGCGAGACACGCTTCGCGTCGCGGACTTGATCCTGGTGGTGCTGGATCGGTCGCGCGCACTCGAAGACGACGATCGCGCCCTGCTCGAGGAAACCGCTGCGCAGCCTCGCGTGATCGTGGTGAACAAATGCGACTTGCCGGCGGCGTGGGACGCCAGGGGTCTCCACCCCACCACGCACAGTCCGCGTGGCGGGGACCCCGGTCTCCACCCCACCACGCACAGTCCGCGTGGCGGGGACCCCGGTCTGACCCCGAGGGGTGATGGCAGCGAGGGGTCTCACCCCATCGTGGCGATCAGCGTCGTGACCGGCGCCGGACTAGACGATTTGATCGCCGCCATCGCGCGGACGCTGAGTACGGAAGAGACGCTGCGCGATCGGCCTGCCATCACGAACTTGCGCCACAAGGTACTGCTCGAACGCGCGCGCGCCGCGCTGCTGCAAGCGACCACCGCGCTCGAGGGATCGATCTCAGAGGAGTTTCCGCTGCTCGATCTGCAGGAAGCCGGCCACGCGCTGCAGGAGATCACCGGCCGCCGCACGACCGACGATCTGCTTCAACATATTTTCAAGAACTTCTGCATCGGAAAATAGCCCACAGCACGACGGCAGCCGGCCCCGCTACGCGACGAGAGGTTGCTTTGAGCAAAAAGCGTTGGGCCCAGCTCATGAAGCGCCACGTAAGCTCACCGCTTTTTCTCAAAGCACCCTCTCGTCGCGTCGACGCGCCCTCCGGCGGCGAGTCTGGTGACGGTGCGCGGGCGTGACGCGGAGAGGTGTCTCCCGGCGTGAGCGTTCGAGCGAGGCGTTGACAAGAATCCCGTCGTCAAATCGACCGGAGCCCATGCAGGCGTCTTGCCGTCTTTGGCGCGTCCATCGCTGGGGCGATTAATGCGGCGAGGAAGATTTGACCGCCGAGCGAGAGCGAACGCTGGGAGACACCTCTCCGCGTTCGCCCGCCGCTACTTCTACTGTCGCCATGCGACAATGGAATCGATAAAAGTTGCATAAGCGTTGATTATGAATAAGTAGACAATGATTAGCGATATAGATGTGATTGTCGTCGGCTCCGGGCATGCGGGAGTCGAAGCCGCGTGGGCAGCGGCGAAGTTGGGCTGCAGCGTGGGTTTGTGCACGCTTTCCCGCGAAACCGTGGCTCACATGCCGTGTAACCCGGCTGTAGGCGGCACTGCCAAGGGTCATCTGGTTCGAGAAATTGATGCGCTGGATGGCCTGATGGGCCGCGCCATCGACGCCACCGGCATCCAGTTCAAGCTGCTCAACCGCAGCCGCGGCCCCGCGGTCTGGTCGCCGCGCGCGCAAGCCGACAAGGCGCGCTACGGAAAATGGGTCCGCGCGGCGCTCGAGTCCGAGCCGAATATCCACTGGATCATCGGCCGCGCCGGCCAGATCCTGGTCGACAGCGGCAAGGTCACCGGGCTCGCGCTCGAAGACGGGGCCGTCTACCGTTGCCGCTCCCTCGTTGTGACGACGGGCACTTTTCTCAACGGCCTGATCCACGTCGGCACCGAGCAGCGTCCTGCCGGCC
>JAUSDY010000094.1 GCA_030650395.1 Acidobacteriota bacterium
GTGACGGAGGGCAATCCGATTCACGACGATGTCCGCGAGATCGCGCGAATGGTGGGCGTCCACTTCTCCGTGGACGTGACGCTGAACCGCGAGCAGCACATCACCGCGGTGTTCGCGGGCGATCTCTTCCTCGAGCATCGCGCCGCCTGCGTAGCGGCCAAGGCCAGCGCGATGCGGCCGGTCGACGCGCCGTTCGACGTCGTCCTCACGACCAATTCCGGGTTTCCGCTCGATCAGAATCTCTATCAGGCGGTGAAGGGGATGTCGGCCGCAGGGAAGGTCGTGAAGGCGGGCGGCACTATTGTCTGCGCCGCCGAGTGCCGCGACGGCCTGCCGTCGCATGGATCCTACGGCCAGCTGCTCGCCTCTCAACCGTCGCCGGAGAAGCTGCTCGCCATGATTACCGCGCCCGGCTACTCGATGCCCGATCAGTGGCAGGTGCAGATCCAGGCGCAACTGCAGATCAAGGCGAAGGTGCTCGTGAAAACCGGAGGCCTGACGGCCGACGCGGTGCGCGCCGCGCACTTCGAACCGATCGACGATGTGGCCGGCGCCGTCGGCGCCTTGCTGCGGGCCGCCGGTCCCGACGCGACGCTCTGCGTGCTGCCGCAGGGTCCGCAAACGATTCCGTATCTGAAGTCTTGAAGATCAACTACCCGACGCTCACCGCGTTCAAGAACGACGGCATTCTCGACGCGTACGGTCCGATGGTCGTCGTTCCCTGGACGACGATCGTCACGCGCGACGGCACCATCTGCACCACGCACATCGGGCCGGCGTCGAAAGAGACGTTCGAGAAGGACATCAAAGGACTGCTTCCGCCGCTACCAGAGCCGCCAGTACCAGTCGATCAGCGTCGGCCCGACGGCCACGGCGACGGCGGCCCCGGCCGCCAGAAAGGTGCCGAACGGCAGCATGCGCGGTGCGGCCTCGCGGCGCGTCGCGATCAGCCCGATGCTGATCGTCGAGGACGACAGCAGCGCCAACATCAGCGCGACCAGCATCAGTCTCCACCCGATGAACGCGCCGATCATCGCGAGCATCTTGACGTCGCCCATTCCAACGCCTTCCTCGCCCCGCAATCGGCGTGAGATCTCGGACATGATCCAGAGGATGCCGCCGCCGGCCGCGGCCCCCGCCAACGACGCGAACCAGCCCGGTTCGGTGACGAAGCTGAGTCCGATACCAATCGCGATGCCCGGGAGCGTCACGGCGTTCGGCAATTCATGGCGTTCGAAGTCGACCGTGAACAGCAGGACGAGCGCGCAGCCAAACAGCACCCGTGACACGAGTAGTGGAGTGGGCCCATACGACCACCAGGCGAGCGCGAACAGCGCGGCGGTGCCCACCTCGAAGAGCCGGGCGGCGACTGCGCGCCGTGGCGCTGCGGCGGCCGACGCACCGTCGAGGGCGCCGTCGTCGGGGGCGTCGTCGGCGGCTGAGTGCGCGAGCCGGTCCGCGCAGCTGTACAAGACACGGCCGACGATGCCGCCGGCAGCCGCGGCAAGCGCGAGGGCCCATATCGTGTCGCTCGCCATGTTCGCTAGTTTAAAGCGCTTTTCGCGATGACGTAGCGGCAGAAGACGTGAACCACCAAGGACACAAAGAACACGAAGAAAACTCTCTGGAGAAACTCATACATGGACGGCCGATCAAAAAGCGCCACCACGGAGGTCACAGTGGCTACCGGAGGTCACGGACTCTAGGAATATCGACCGGTGAGCTCCGTTCGTTTCCGTCTCCTCCGTGGTAGAGCTGTTGGCAGGCGTATGTGCTATGGCGCATGACGCCCCGTGTGCCTTTTCGGGGGGGCCACAGGCCCCGCAGCCACAAAACACGGTGGCTCCCCGCAAAGTCAAGGCACTTGGTCTGACTGGTGCTCATGTGGCGCCACATAAAGCGCTGCGAACAAAGCGCTTAGGTATATGATCGCGTTGGCTCGGAACGTGCCGCGTTAGGCTGAGATCTCAGCCGTGAAACTTGATGAGTCGTTGTCCACGTCTGCCGAACGGCCGCGCCGTGCCGAGCAGATCGCGCTCTGGGCGCTTTGGGTGCTTTGGGTGCTTTGGGTGACCGGCGCGCTCGATACGAACCGGTCGAGATGGGTCCGATGCGCCTGATACCTCAGAACGCCGGCGCGCACCTCCCGACGCTCACGCTGAGCCCTGGAGAATCAAAAGTCATCGGACGCGCGTCGGACGCGGACGTGCAGATCGACGACATCAGCCTGTCACGCCGGCATCTGCGGCTGGCGATGAGCGGCGACCGCGACGTCACGGCGGAAGATCTCGGCAGCACGAACGGGATCTTCGTCAACGGCGAAAAATGCCAGATGCCCCACCTGGCAGCGGGCGATCGGGTGACCATCGGCGCCCTCGACTTCCTGGTCGACGACGAGGAGCACCCGGCCGATCCGCGGCTGCCTGCGCCCCCGGCCTGGGAATCGATGACGCGGGTCGCGATTGCGTCGGAGGTTCCCAAGCACTTCGACCGGCGCGCGCTCGAGGGGCTGCTCGCCACGAGCCGGGAGCTGATGGCGTTCACCGATCTCAGTGTGCTCCTGGAGCACGTCCTCGACCGCCTCGGCGAGATCCTCACGCCGGATCGCTCGGCCATCCTGTTCTACGACGCGGCCACGGGGGCCCTCAGCCCTCGCGCGGTGCGACCGGCCCGGGAGTATGCGTCGGTGTCGGAGTTTGCCAGTGCGACGGTGGTGCGCGAAGCGATCGCCGCGCAGGAAGCGTTGGTGCTGGTGGACGTGACCGCCGACCGGCGGTTCCAGGATGCCCGCAGCGTCATGCGGGCCGGGGCACGCGGGGTCATCTGCGTCCCGCTGCTCGGGCGCACCGGTCCCATCGGCGCGCTCTACGCCGATCGGCTCGGAGCACCCGGATTCGTTCTGGACGCCATCGACTACGCGCGCGGCTTCGCGGCCCATGCGGCCGCCGCGCTTGAAACCGCGAAGCTCTACGCGGATCGCGAGTCCGATTTTCGATCGACGCTCGAAGCGTTCGCCAAGACGATTGATGCCAGAGACCGTTACACCAGCGGCCACTCGGAGCGCGTGACCGCCTATACGTTGGCGCTCGCGTCGGTGAGTGGCGTGGATCCGGCGGCGCGCGAGGCGGTGAGGCGCGGCGCAAGGCTGCACGACATCGGCAAGGTCGGCATTCCCGACGGCCTGCTACGGAAGCCGGGTCCGCTCGATCCCAACGAGCGGGCGCTCATCGAGAGCCACGTCACCATTGGGTACCAGATGCTTTCAGGAGTCGCTTTTCTCCGCGATGCTCTGCCCCTCGTCCGCAGCCACCATGAGCGGTGGGACGGAGGAGGATATCCGGACGAACTGGCCGGCGACGAGATTCACCTGCACGCCCGGCTGCTGGCCGTGGCGGACATGTATGATGCCATCACCTCGGATCGTCCCTATCGCCTCGCGCTCCCGGCTGAAGAAGCGGGGTGGCGGATCCGGGCCGAGGCCGGCAAGCAGTTCGACCCGGCGGCCGTCGACGCCTTCGACGGCTGCGAGCGGGAGCTCGCTCGCCTTCGGCACACCCATTTCCCGACTTAGCCACGCTTAGCCATGGGCAGTGATTTCGAATCGTTGACGGCGCTCCCCTCGGGAGATGACCAGCCGACGATGCCGGTCGACGCGCCCCAGGCGCGTGCGGGCGATGTGCGGTGGTTGCCGAAGACCATCGGCCGTTATGGGATTCTGCGGTTGCTCGGCGAAGGCGGGATGGGCGCGGTGTACGAAGCCGAGCAGGAGCACCCCCACCGCCGGGTCGCGCTCAAGGTGATCAAGCCGGGCCTGGCCGGTCCGGAAATGCTTCATCGATTCGAGCGCGAATCGCAAGCGCTGGGACGCTTGCAGCATCCCGGCATCGCCCAGATCTACGAGGCAGGCACCGCGAGCACGGCCTTCGGCATCCAGCCGTTCTTCGCGATGGAGTTCGTCGACGGGAGATCGCTGCTCGACTACGCGGACGCGCACAAGCTGAAGACGCGGCAACGGCTGAAGCTCATGGCGCAGGTGTCCGAGGCGGTGCACCATGCGCACCAGCGCGGAATCATCCACCGCGATCTCAAACCGGGCAACATCCTCGTCACCGAAATCGGACAGCCGAAAATTCTCGACTTCGGCGTCGCGCGCGCGACCGACTCGGACGCGCACGCGACGCGCCAGACCGATGTCGGTCAGCTGATAGGGACGCTCGCCTACATGAGCCCCGAACAGGTCCTGGCCGACCCGCTCGAGCTCGACACGCGCAGCGACGTGTACGCGCTGGGCGTCATCATGTATCAACTGCTCGCGGGGCACCTGCCGTACAACGTCGATCGCAAATTACACGAAGCCGTACAGGCGATCCGCGACGAGGAGCCGATGCCGCTCAGCTCGGTCAGTCGCCTGTATCGAGGCGACATCGAGACGATCGTCGCCAAGGCCCTGGAAAAAGACAAAGAGCGCCGCTATGGGTCGGCGGCGGA